>JBAXTE010000099.1:0-1681 GCA_037130365.1 Bacteroidota bacterium | reverse complement strand
CCTGACTTTGACAGTTTTTGAAACTTCATTTTTTAAGGTGTTGAATATTAGGCAAATGTAATTTTTGCGCCACCCATTTGGGTGGCGCAAGCCCAAAAAAGTTGTATTTTTGCGTATGTTTATACGCAAAAAGAAAAATCGTTCAGGAACAACCAGTGTAGTGGTAGTTGATAAACAAAGTGGTGTTTATCGCGAGATACATACTATTGGTGTAGGTAATGACCAAACGGAGATAGAATCTTTGTGCCTGGTGGGTTTACGTTGGATTGAGTCTAGTAATGGTACTCGTGATATTTTTGAAATTCACGAAAAAGAATTAGAAGAAAAACAAATAATTGAATATTTGTTGTCCAATGTAGAGAACGTTTTGATAAATGGAACTCAGTTAATACTGAATCAAGTGTTTAAAATTGTGGGATTTGATGAGATAGAAGACGAGATATTAAAGCAATTGGTCATCGCTCGTTTAAGCCAGCCTATGAGCAAATTGGCAACAGTAGATTATCTGAAGTCTCATTTTGATGAAGATGTACAACTATACAGGATTTACCGCTATCTTGATAAATTGTACAACACGCAACAGGAGCTAATACAAAAAATAAGTGTAGAACACACCAAAAAGATTTTAGGCGGAAAAATCGGATTGATGTTTTATGATGTAACTACCCTTTATTTTGAAGCTGATTCTGGCGATGAGTTAAGGGAATCAGGGTTTTCTAAAGACGGTAAACATAGCCAGCCACAGGTGGTTCTGGGACTGTTGGTAAGCAAGGATGGCTATCCACTTTCGTATTCAGTTTTCAATGGTTCACAATACGAAGGCAGGACAATGCTCCCAATAGTAGAGGATTTTGTTCAACGATTTGCTTTGGAAGACTTTATAGTTGTAGCCGATTCCGGACTAATGAACCGAAAAAATATTGCCATGCTCGAATCAGGCGGTCATAAATATATCATAGGGGCTAGGATTAAAAATGAGGAAGAAGATATAAAACAATGGATATTGTCATTAGAAAAAAGAGATAGCGAATTTAACGAAACACACAAAGGCGATGCCAGGTTAATTATTGGATACTCCCAAAGTAGAGCAAAGAAAGACAGATACAACAGAGAAAAGGGTGTAGAACGCTTGAAAAAAGCATACAAAAGCGGAAGTATCAACAAGGAAAATATCAACAAGCGGGGTTATAATAAATTTCTGGAAATATCTGATAATGTGAAAGTCTCAATAAATCAGGAAAAGATAAGCGATGACGAAAAATGGGATGGTTTAAAAGGATACATTACCAATACAACACTTCCAGCAGCCGAAGTTTACGAACAATACAGAGGTTTATGGGTGGTTGAAAGAGCATATCGCGTAACTAAAGGTACACTTGAAATGCGACCTATGTTCCACTTTACCCCCAGAAGAATAGAAGCCCACGTTTGTATATGTTTTGTGGCGTACAAAGTTTACAAAGAACTCGAAAGAATATTGAAGCTCTCTAATATCGAAATGAGTGTTGATAAAGTATTAAGCATTGCAAAAACAATAACGACTTTTAAAATCAATATGCCAATAAGTGGAAATACCATGACAAAAACAATGATCCTTACTTCGAAACATAAGTCCATCGAAAAATTATTTGAAGAAAACTTCTGGAAAACTTTTTAGGGTGGCGCATTGTCAAAGTCAGGA
>JBAXTE010000098.1:0-1684 GCA_037130365.1 Bacteroidota bacterium | reverse complement strand
TAGTGTCTGTCTTTAGTCTCAGAATGTTAATAACTACTGGGGTTTTGCGACATAAATCGATAAAGTTCATGGTATCTTAGGATCAAAGATACACAACCTATGAAATTGTTCAATGATTTAATGCTAAAGTTCGAAAACCCTGACTGGTCGCGGCAACCGATCTTTTGTGTGATTGATACCATCCTTGAATCGAACCCAAATATTATCCTGATGATGAAGGATGATGTCATTGGAAGTGAACATTTTTCCAATTTCGGAAGGAAAGACACTCCCAGTGTTGAACAGATTGTAAGAGCAGCCATTTATAAGGAACTGAAGGGGTATGATTATCGTGAACTAATGGATGCCCAGCTGGATTCAAGGAGTTGTGAGGCATTCATAAAACTTGAAGGTCGTGATCCGTTTAGTTTTCAACTGTTTCAGAAATACATCTCGCGGATTAAACCGGAAACATTACAAAGAGTCCTTGTGGAAATCAATAAACTTGCCATTCATGAAGGCCTGGAAGATGTAAAAAGTGTTTCCCAGGATGCCACTGTTATTAAAACCAATATTCATTATCCGACCAATAATTCTCTGGTATGGGATTGCATAAAAACCAGTACCCGGTTATTGACGCAGTTGAAAGAAGAGATTGTAAACCTGGACTTTATTGATTACACCAAATCTGCCAAGAAAACATACTTTGAAATCAATGTCACTAAAAGGGAAGAACAGCGTGTAGCCTTGTTTTATAAACAATTGATTCTGTTCACAAAGGTTTTAAATCAAACATCCAACGCGATAAAAAAAAAGTCCGGGAGCTTTGTCGCCCTGGGTATTCAGTCTGAATTGACCAAACTTCTTGATCTCATGGAACAGGTATATGATATAACCTATCGTAAAGAAGTTGAAGGAGAAAAAGTTCCGAATGAAGATAAACTGTTTTCGATCTATGAACAACACACCGATATTATCGTGAAAGGCCAACGGGAAGTTTTATTCGGGCATAAAATAAATCTTACTGCCGGTAAGAGCAACCTTGTTCTGGATTGCGATATTCTCAGAGGAAATCCTTCAGACAAATCGTTGTTCCAACCTGCAATTGATCGAGTGATAGAAAATTATGGCATTGTACCACGCGATAGTGCAAGCGATGGAGGATATGCTACCTTGCTTAATCTGAACTATGCTCATAAAATTGGTATTGTCAATATTGTCTTTAACAAGGTTGTAGGCAGCATGCGCAATATCGTCAGCAGCCTGAACATGGAAACCAGGTTAAAGAAATGGCGTAGTGTAATGGAAGCGATTATTTCAAACATTAAACGTGGTTTCAATATCCGTACATGCAATTGGAAAGGCTGGGAGCATTTTCAGGCAAAGGTGCTTTGGAGTATTCTTGCTTATAATTTCAGAGTGATGACTGAATTAATTTTGGTCAAACTTAAAAGCGTTCCGCAGGCTTGTTGATAGTTCAAAAGCCTGTAAAAACAGTCGAATTCGTGAAATCACTCATAAATGAGATGAAGGGAATATTGTTTGGTTTTTGTGAATTTAGCGTAGAGTAACCGGTTTACTAACAATTGGTCATGATTGTTGAAAACTAAAAGTTGAAATTGGGTTTTTATGGTGCAAAACTCCCTCTTGTCCACGAAAATATTACCGTTGTTAACAAATTGAGGGACAGAATGGACAGACACTA
>JBAXTE010000097.1:0-1745 GCA_037130365.1 Bacteroidota bacterium | reverse complement strand
GTTGGTAACGGCAGTTTGTCTAAAAACCACCGTTTTTTCAAATTTTAGTTCAAATTTAAGACGATTTAAGGAGTTCTCAAAATTTAGTGGGAACAATTTTAGTAAAAATTTGGGTTCGTCATACTTGAGCTTTTGAAGTCGTATTAAGTCGAGTAATGAAACAAAACATAAAACAAGTATCCTTAGATACTTTTTGAGCATTTCTGGATCAAGTATGTTCATTAATCGACGCAAATTGTAAGCAATAAACATAAACCCGACGTCGGAACTTGCTCTAGCTTTTCCTTTTTTGGTGAGAATATAATTAAACCCCCATTGTCGCTTTATTGTGCCATAAGGATGCTCTACTATTGCCTGTCGCTTTTTATATAACTCTTTGTTGTTTTCTGTGTTTATTTTATTGTTGTCCAAATATTTAGCAAATTCACTGCGTTCAAGTACCCGACCTCCTCCTCGTGCGTTCTTGGTACAAAGACTTAGTTTTGAGCAATTCTTACATGCGGTAGTTTTGTATTGTTGAACTCTTACATTTGCTCGATATTTCCCTCTGTTTTTGGCATACCACGAGCCATTGGTGCTTAATATATTTCCTTCGGGACAAGTATAAGTGTTGGTTTGTTCATCGTACGAAAAATTAGCAATATTATATTGCGGATCAGGAGCATTTGAGGCTACATCGGGCACAGCTACTAGTGCTGTAATGTTTAGTTCATGAGCAATTTTCATTTCTGAACCTGTGTGATAACCTTTGTCATATAGAGCAGTAAATTCATTCGTGCGTAAAATAGATTTTGCCCTGCGGAGCATATCGCCCATGGCTTTGCTGTCGTTATTATTGGTCACTTTGTAGTCTATTGGCAAACACTGGTTTGCATCAACGGTGGTTTGTACATTATAAGCTACTTCGGTAATGTTGTTTCGTGTAATCATTTGGCGACTTTCGGGGTCGGAAGTGGAAACCTGTGCTTGTCCCGTTTCGTTTATTTGTTGCTCAATGGATTTATATTCTTGTTTGCGTTGAGTTTGTTTGCTGATTGCTTTCTCAATTTCGGTTTTTTTATCTCCATCAGCAGTAGCAAGAATATTGTTGTATTCCTCAATTTTATTGTCGATATAGGCTATATGACGGTCGATTTTATCTTGATTGTAATTGCTTTTCTTACTGTTTTGTGCTCTGAGTTTGGTACTGTCACCAGCTATTAAACGACCTCCAATCAAATCAAAGTGCTTTGCAATTTTAACGGTAACTCTAAACACGCTTTTTATGGCTTTTGGATTGTCTCTGCGGAAGTTTGAAATGGTATTATGATCGGGTTGCAAGCCTTTTAAAAGCCAAATTAGCTCAATATTACGCTTGCATTCCTTTTCTAAATCACGTGAGGAACGTATTTTATTCAAATATCCATAAATGAATAGTTTTAATAAATCTGCAGGATGATATGCAGGACGACCGTTGTCAACAAATTCCATGTCGAAACCAAACTCTTTTAGCTTTATACTATCCACAAAAAGATCAATAATACGGACTTCATTATCCTTTTCGACTGTCTCATCCAAACAACGAGTATAAATCTCAATCTGATGTCTGCTTGTGCCATTTATAAACTTCATAAAAACCGCTTTTATTTATAAAGCAAATATAATGATAATCAGACAATTAACCAAACAAAAATAAGACAAGTTATTAACAATCAAGGTGTTAACAAAATAAGAAAAATGGAGGTTTTTAGACAGTCTGACGGAGG
>JBAXTE010000096.1:0-1787 GCA_037130365.1 Bacteroidota bacterium | reverse complement strand
CGGGTACAGCACGGATAAAGGTTAGCTTTTGTGACCTTCTATGAAACTGAAGTAGCTATTTGGTAAAATTGAGTTGCGTATCTCGCGCAGCTTCACCGACGTTGCCTTGGTGCTTCGAGCCCGTGTACAGCATGGTGCAGCGCATTTGTGTTGTGACACTTGGTGATGCGTTGGAACCGAAATGATTCAACGTTTTCCCGTCGACAAGACTACTATTCTTATCATTGCGCTGGCACGAGATACGACTTCTTTATTGTGAGGTCATTATACCATGCAAACAACATCTCGTAACAGTACATCAAAAAAAAGTTCCAAAGATTTTTACAGTCGCAGTGTGATTACAACTAACATGCCTGTCATCAATAATCACGCTGCTGGTATTGATTTAGCAGGTGCCAGTTCACATTTTGTAGCTGTTGAATCCAATGGCGTCGTAGAATGTCGCGAATTTGGTGGAACGACTGATGAAGTTATGATGATTGTTGACTACCTGAAAGATAATAATGTGACTTCTGTTGCAATGGAATCTACAGGTGTTTATTGGAAGATAGTATGTGAACTCATTGAAAGAGCCGGCATAGAGGTTTATCTGGTAAATCCAACTCATGTGAAGAATATACCAGGCCGGCGTAAAGATGATAGATCGGATGCGTGCTGGATTCAAAAATTGCATAAGTTCGGTTTGCTGTCAGCCTCATTTCGACCGCAATTTGATGACCGTGTAGCTCAAGACCTCTATCGCCAACGCTCCCGATTAGTCAGGATTTCCTCAGACGAAATACGACGTATGCAAAAAGCCCTGGATGTGATGAATATCCGTGTTCACAAGGTAATAAGTGATATTAACTCTGTTACGGGAATGAATATTATTCGCGCAATAGTTGCTGGTGAACGCGACCTTGATGTTTTAGCAGGTTTTCGCAATAGCGGTTGTAAATGTAGTATTGAGGAATTAAAAGCTGCTTTAAAAGGTAATTTTAATACACACAATGTGAGAGAATTACAGCATGCTTTGGAAAGATATGACCTCTGTGAAAAACAGATAAGTGAAATTGATACGGATATCGAGGATGTAATGCGTTCGTTAATTTTGCTTGCTGATAAATCAATCGAAGCAGAAGTATCGAAGGCGTCAAAACAAAAAAGTAAGCGTCATGAGCCAGATTTTGCTTTTATACCTTATCTCAATTTGCTTATAGGTAAAGATCCAACTATTATACCTGGCATAGGTGTCCAAAGTGCGCTTGGATTGTTTTGTGAATTAGGGAGAGATTTTACGAAATGGGAAACAGAAAAACATTTTACATCTTATTTAACTCTTGCACCGGTACAAAAGATTAGTGGTGGTAAATTACTATCATCATCAACACGTCCCGGAAGTCACCCGGTAGCTAAAATACTTAGACAATGTGCCGCATCTATTATTCAAACAGATTGCGATTTGAGTTCTAAATACAAAGTTTTAGCCATTCGTGTAGGAAAAGGTAAAGCTTTAACTGCAATTGCCCGTAAAATAGCTATTCAATATTACTATTTCATGAAGTACGATACGTTTTGCGTGAACTCTTATAATGAACGAAACGAAAAGATTCATCATGAAAAGCAAGTATCTAAAGTAAAAAAGATGGCAAAAAAATATGGTTTGACGGTGGTAGAATCAATCCCAGCTACCCAATAAAGTCAAACCATAATATCAATATTTACCAGCGCTATGTTCTTATCACCATAGCGTAATTTTGCGCACACCTTAATTGGAAGCTTAGCGATAAACCAGTTTCTGACAAGGC
>JBAXTE010000095.1:0-1872 GCA_037130365.1 Bacteroidota bacterium | reverse complement strand
ATCTTGTAGGAAATGAGACTTTTAATGCGGTGAAGTTTTTAGATAAGAATTTTGGTGCTATTGGAGGGAAAAATGGTGTTCTATATGTTTTTCATAATCCATATCCAATAGTTCAGACTTTGCCAGCGTCAGAGATTGCAATGAATGCTGTAAAACTTAATGGCTCTGTTAGCGGAGGAGGCATGAATACTTCAGTTCAATTTGAATATGGTCTAACAACGTCCTATGGAAATCAAATAAATGCATTGCCATACACTACTTCAAGTATCGATAGCATTTCTGTTTATTCTATGCTTTCAGATTTATTGCCGAATACACTTTACCATTTTAGAGTGAAAGCAGAAAGTAATTTAACTACAAACTTTGGTAATGACATTCAGTTTTATACAGGTTATCCAGAAATTCCAAATTATAATTTTGATATTTGGGATACCACTATTGTCGATTTTCCAGATGGTTGGTCAAAAGCTAAAGGAGAAATATCCAAATATTCAATGGCATGTGATGGGGACTTCGCAGTAAAGATTAGTAATTCAGCAAATGGAGTTAATGGCTTTCTTTCAATTGGCTTTATGGGCGATAAAATATTAGGCGGAATTCCATTTAATGAAAGACCTGATTCATTAATCGGTTGTTTTAATTACAATATTGCGCCCAACGATACTGCCCTTATAGGATTAGTCTTTAAGAAAAATGGAAATGTAATTGCATTTAATATTTATGAAATTTATGGTAATTCTTCAAACAGTTTTGCCAATCTTAAGTTTCCAATTGGTTACCAAACTGCAGATATTCCCGATACCTTAATTATGGCAGTTTCATGCTCGGATATGAGGAATAATGGATATAATCCAAGCAGTTTTTTAATTATCGATAATTTTCGTTTTACAGGAACTACGTTAAATATCCCAAATCATAGCTTTGAAGAATGGCATTCAGAACAAAGAATGGATCTCGTAAATTGGAACTATAAAGGTTTTGGATTATTTCCACCAGATACGATTGGGACTACTTCTGTCTCAAGAATTTCAATTGCGCCATTAAACAAATTTGCTGTTCGATTAAAAGGATATCATTTCCCAGATATTGTAGCCGATGGAAGATTAATAAGTGGAAATAATCGTACTGATAAAATTCCAATTCATTCAATTTATCACTCATTTACGGGATACTATAAATATTTTCCCGAAAATAATGATACCCTATGTGTTTCGATAAAAATGTATAAAAATAACATTCAAATTGGAAGTGGAATGTTATTAAAAAATAATACAATAAACTCTTGGACTCCTTTTGTAATTAATATTGATTATTCTTCGCCAACGACTATTCCTGATAGTGCTTCAATAGTATTTCAACCGTATTATAAGAATCCATTTGGTAATTCGGTCATTTTTGTTGATAATCTGAATTTCGATGGATTTTTATCTGGAGTGAAAGAATCACCAATAACGGAAGCTCCTAATGATTTTAAATTCAATATTTACCCAAACCCTTTTAGCGAAAATACTACAGTTTTATTTACACTAAACAATGATGAAAATGTGATGATACGCTTATTCGATTTATCGGGCAAACAAGTCTCTTTGTTGGCTAATCGAAGATATAACTCAGGGAATCACACTCTTGATTTTTCATCTGAAGGACTGAACAAAGGTTTTTATATATGTGTAATCACGACAAAAAATAACAATTATAGCAAGAAAATAGTCATTCAATAGGTTTTTTTGTGTTGATAAGTTTATAGGTTGATGGGTTTATATGTTTTAAAAAATGGGTCTCCCTATCAACATATCAACCCTAAACCTATCAACAAAAGACTTGAAATATTGGGTCTCCCTATCAACATATCAACCCTAAACCTATCAACAA
>JBAXTE010000094.1:0-1940 GCA_037130365.1 Bacteroidota bacterium | reverse complement strand
AAGTATTCGTTTCAATACTTGGAGCAAGCCAACTGACCTATATTGAAGCCACACACAGTCAAAAGCAGGAAGACTTTATACAATGCTGCGAGAATGCACTTCATTATTATGGAGGAGTCCCTTTAGCTATTGTACCGGACAATCTTAAATCAGCAGTAATTAAGAGCAGCAAATACGAACCTACATTAAATGAAACTTATGAGCACTTTGCATATCATTATAGCACAGCTGTATTGCCTGCACGTGCATATAAGCCCAAAGATAAATCACTTGTAGAAGGAGCAGTAAAAATAGCCTATCGAAGAGTTTATGCAGAGATAAATGGAAAAGAAGCATATTCATTAAGTGAACTGAACAAAATGATATGGGAGGCACTTGAAAAGCATAACAATACCATGCTTACAGGAAGGCCTTACAGTAGGCGACAGTTATTTGATGAAGTAGAAAAAAGTGTTTTGCAATCTTTACCAGGTTTTCGTTTTGAATACAAATATCGTCAAATGTGTACCGTTTCTCCAAACGGTCATGTGTGTTTGAGGGAGGATAAACACTACTATAGCGTGCCTTATGAATTTATTGGAAAGAAGGTTAAGATGCTTTTCAATCGCAACTATGTTGAACTATTTTTTAAGTATGGGTTAATAGCACGACATGAACGGGTAAAAAGAATATATGGCTATACAACTGTTAAGGAGCACATGGCTTCAGCTCATCAGTTTATTGCAGATTGGAATCCTGAGCGTTTTATCAGTCAGGCAGCAGAAGTAGGTGCTCCGGTGGAAGAATTTATCAGGCGTGTACTTATAAACAAACCCCATCCGGAACAAGGATACAAAAGTTGCATGGGAATACTAAGTTTTGAAAGGAAGGTAGGGAAACAAAGGCTTATTGCTGCTTGCACTCGTGCATTAGATTATGAAACTTATTCATATGCAATAGTTAAAAACATTTTAGAAAGAAATCTGGATACGATTAATGATCCAGAACTATCCGAAAAAGCACTTCCAGAGCACAATAACATAAGAGGGAAATTATATTATAAATAAATCGTAAATTATTAAAACAAAACAAAATGACAAAAGAAATTCTTGAAAAAATGAAAAAGATGAGGCTCTTAGGTATGGCTCGAGCCTTCCAAAGCAGCTTTGAATCCAAAGAAACAGCTGATATGACAACAGACCAGCTAATTAGTTTTTTAATATCTTCTGAATGGGATGATCGCCAGAATCGTAATATTGAAAGGCTTATTAAGAATGCTCGCTTTCGTTATCAGGCAAATGTGGAGGATATTAATTATGATGGAGATCGTAAGCTTAATCGTAATATTATTTTGCGCTTTGCAGAATGTTCCTTTATTGACAACCACGAACACATTCTAATCACAGGAAGTACTGGTATCGGGAAAAGCTATATTGCTTCGGCTCTTGGCCATCAAGCTTGTTCAAAGGGATATAAGGTGGCTTATGCCAACTCTGGAAAGCTGTTTGCAAGACTTAAGATAGCAAAAGCTGATGGTTCATACATTAAGGAAATTGCTCGTATAGAACGTCAGGATTTGCTTATCATTGATGACTTCGGGCTTCAGCCTTTGGATAATCAAAACAGATCATGTTTAATGGAAATTATGGAAGATAGACACGGTAAAGGTTCTGTAATTATCACTTCTCAAGTTCCTGTGCATCTCTGGTATGAAATAATTGGTGAAAAAACTATGGCTGATGCTATTCTTGACCGAATTGTACATGATGCACATAGAATTGAACTTACAGGAGAATCGCTGCGCAAAAAAAGAAATGATGTAAATAAAATGGAAGATATTAATTAAATAATTTAAATTTGTAACAATGTTAAATCAAGATAAAAATTTTGAACTTTTGGGAGTTAACTTTAGGTGGTCAATATAAATCAGATTCATGTGGTCAATATCATCAGTTTTTACA
>JBAXTE010000093.1:0-1960 GCA_037130365.1 Bacteroidota bacterium | reverse complement strand
CATTGCCAATTAAGTGTTTTATCTTCTTGTCATAAGCTTTAAATTGTTCAATAGACTCTTGGTAAAAATCATCATACACTGATACTTTCATTAGATTTTGCATAGTCTTGCGTTTATGTGGCTCAAGAGTCTTAATGGCAGGCATATAACCAAAATGCATAGCATAGCCTAAGAAATAACGCTTATAATTAGAAATCTTACAGTCTAAAGCATCTGGAGAAATATCAGGGCATTCATAATAACAAAGGCCAGCCCAAAAATTTTTGTCAACCTTATAAAGGATATTTTTACGAAGTTGTACCTCAATACGATAGAGAGGGTAATTAATATCTAAACCATAATTATCATTGAAGTATTCAAAAAGAGTTTTATCTATAGCAATCTTTTCAGATGTTATTTTTTCATTCTTCAAAATCTCTTTTCTTTTGTCATAAATACGGTATTGAATATCTGAAAGCTGAGAACCGAGATAAGCAGTCTCACAATCACCACCACAAAAATAATAATGAGTGTTTCTTTTATTCTTGTCGAAAAAGAATTGAGGAAGAATATGCTTCTTTATATCAAGGGCAAAGTCAACACGATTATACTTTATATATTCTCTTTTAGGAAAAAGCGACAAATACCAACCAAGCTCTGAAATATCGAATTTATTAGGGTTAAACTCAAAACGGATACAATCAGACGGAAAATCATCGGAATCTTGAACTTTAGAATTCATAGAGATAAAAACTTTATCTTTTATAACAAAATTATTATCATAGAATTTTTGGTCACCAATACAATAAACTTCCTTTCTGATTTCAAGATTAGGAAGAGCCGAAACATTATCAAAAACACCTTTTTGGTATTTTAAAAGGAACACTATTTTATCTAAAGACAATTTCATAAAAATGAAGAATAGTTATACCCTTACCCGCTGTTAGAAGGGGGTAAGGCTTTTTCGTTACGCCTTTTTAAAATCCAAAAGAAGTTTAGGGATCAATGCAGTCGCAGGTTTAGCGAAATTAGTAACAGTCTGGATAGAGTCACGGATCAGAGCAGTTCCCATAACACCAAGTAAAGGTTTACAACTGCCATCAAGAGCACAAGAAAAATGACCGCCGAAATAAACAATCTTAGCGTAATTGGTAGCTACTTTCGTTTCTTTGTTGATAGAGCCGTTAATTGATTCAATAACGCAATTAGTGATTGTGGTTGTACATGTTGGTTTTTCCATTGTTTTTACTCCATTTTTTTTGAATTTATAACTATGACACCTGTCAATAGTGTTAAAACTAATCGAAACTATGACGGTTGTCAACGCATAAAAAATAAAAATTTTGATTTTTATTAAAATGAGAGTATAAAGACAATGCAACATTGACAAGTGTTAATCTACAGGAGTCAAAATGAAAAATACATCTTTCTTAAATTGGTACATAGACAATATAAAAAAAGAAGAAAGCCTAATTACTCAAACAGTTGCTAGTAAAATGCTTAATACATCAAGGCAAACAGTAAACGATAAAGTAAAAAGAGGAACATTTACAGAATTTGAGTATAAAGGAATGAAGTTTGTAAGCTTTAAAGAAGTAAAAAACTACATACTAAAGAATATGTAAAATGAATGATAATGACATATTCTTGATAAAAAGAACTACATACGCATGCCTAATAATATCTTGGATATTATTTTTAGCACCTCTACCATACACAAGCACTATAGGTATAACTCTAACACTAAACGCAATAATACTATCAGTAATATGTATTTGTAAAATCAATGTTAAACATGGTTTAATAACATTAGTTATCGGCACTGTAATAAGCTCAATATGCTATTCTATAGGATTATTTTTAGATATGGCAATTCTTGAAAAAAAAATAGAAAATAGTGATTTCAAATACAAATCACCATTCAGTAACACACAAAACAGAAATAATTTTAAATAAAATTTTTCCTAGAAGGCGCTGTTTA
>JBAXTE010000092.1:0-1993 GCA_037130365.1 Bacteroidota bacterium | reverse complement strand
CAACAAAACCCGCACGCGCATCAAGGTGCTGTGTTGGGACGGAAGCGGAACATGGGTCTGCGCGAAGCGGCTGGAAAAGGGGCGCTTCACATGGCCCGCCGGAGCGGAGGGCGAGATGAAGGTGGCGCTCACCAGCGCGGAATTTGCAATGCTGACGGGCGGGATCGATCTTGCGCAGGGACGGCGCAAGGCGTGGTGGCGGAAAAACGAGCGGGGAGCCTGAAAATTTTCTTCGTGCCCTAGTGTTTTTTCTTGCGCTTACGTAATAGGATTCAGTAGTTTCACCCTGCTTTGAACAACGACCTCCTCCAGCGCATCCCCGACGACCTCCGCGATGAGGTCGGTTCGGTGTTCGCCAAGGCCGAGAAGGCGGACCGCCTCGAGATAGAAGTCAGCCTGCTCAAGGAGCAGATCCGGCTCATGCGCCACCGCACGCATGGCGCGAGCGCGGACCGCGTCAACGACGCGCAGCTCGCCCTCCTGCAACTGGAGCCGAGCGTGAGCCCGGAGGAAATGGAGAAGGAAGCGGCGCTGTCCGAGGCGGAGAAAGCGGCCACGCCGAAACCCGAGCCCGAGCCACCCCGGCAGGCGCGGGTGCCCGTGCGCGCGGTGCTGCCCGCCAGTCTTCCCCGCCGCGAGCGCGTGATCGTCTGCCCGGAGGCCGACTGCCGCTGCGCCCAGTGCGGAGGCGAGACGAAGGTGATCGGCCACGACACGTCCGAGACGCTCGCCATGGAGCCTATTAAATATTACGTGGAAGTTACCAAGCGCGAAAAGCGAGCATGCCCGAAATGCGAGGAGGCGGGGGTGAAGACCGCGCCGCTTCCCGAGCGGATCGTGGACAAGGGGATTCTTTCGGACCGCGTCATCATCGACGTGACGATCAAGAAATATTGCGACCACCAGCCGCTCTTTCGGCAAATGGTGGCATTCAAGCGCGACGCGCAGATCGACATCAGCCGCACCACCCTTTGCGAGAGCGTTCTGCGCGTGGGCGAGCTTGCCCAGGCGCTCAGCCGCGCGATGCGCGCGGATCTGCTCGCGGGCGACTACATCCAGGCTGACGAAACGCCGGTGCCCGTGCAAAGCCCCAAAACCAAGGGGCGCAACCACCGGGCCTACCTCTGGCAATACAGCAGGCCGGGCGGCGCGGTCGTCTTCGACTTCCGCATGGGCCGGGAGCGGGAGGGGCCGGCGGAGTTTTTGAAAGAGTTTGGGGGCCGTTTGCAAACCGACGGCTACGCGGCTTATTTCAAAGTGGGCGCGCATACGCTGCTGCTCTACGCGTGCTGGGCGCACGCACGGCGCAAATTCATCGAAGCGCTCGAAGCCAATCCAAAAGAGGCGCGCGCGGCGGAGATCGTGCGCAGGATCGGCGAACTTTACGCCGTGGAGAAACAGGCGCGCGAAGCGGGCCTGGACGAAAAAGCGCGGGAGGCGCTGCGAATCGAAAAGAGCGTGCCCGTGCTGATCGGACTGCGCCCGGTCATCGAGCAAGCCAAAGCGGGAGCGCTGCCCAAGAGCGCGCTCGGTCGAGCCTGCCAGTATACCCTTGATCTTTGGGCGAGGCTGGAGCGCTACGCGCAGCCCGGCGCGGGAGCGGTGGAGATCGACAACAACTGGGCCGAAAACGCCATGCGCCCCGTGGTGCTGGGGCGGAAAAACTGGCTGCACATCGGCAGCGAGAAGGCCGGGCCGAAGATCGCGGCCATCCTGTCGGTCGTCGAAACGTGCAAGCGGCTCGGGATCGATGTGCGTGAATATTTGGAAGACGTGCTGCCCAAACTGGGCGGCTGGCCCGTCAACCGCGTGGCGGAACTCACGCCCATGGCCTGGAAAGCCGCCCGCGCCCGGCAAACGCCGTAGCGCAAGGCGCCGAAAGCGCCGCTCGCCGCGCGAGCGTCCGCTCGTTCCGAAGATTGATCGCGTTTGCACCTGAATAGAATGCACGGCGCAACCGCAACCCGCCAGATGGGGTTCCCCGAACGGTTAC
>JBAXTE010000091.1:0-2289 GCA_037130365.1 Bacteroidota bacterium | reverse complement strand
TCAGAACTCCTTACCCCGCGCAATCTAAATTAGCGGTAATTTGGAAAATCATTTTCAAATCAGTTCCAGGGAATATAGTTTCTGTCTGATTAAGTAATTTGGTTAATTCTGCAGCTGCTTCATTAAACCTGTTAGCAGACAATGAGTGCAGGGTTACAGTCAGAGTTTTATTATCGTAATCAGGTGTCAGGTCGGCATTCGACTGAATGATTTGTTTAACGACCATTCTTTTTTCATTTTCAGCTTTTGCCAAATAAGGTGTAATCCATTGTGCAACTGATGATTCAGCGCGGTAGCAAATCATTCGTATCACGTTCATCAACAGTTTGCTTTCAGTTTTAAGTTTGTTATAACGATGTTGCTGGGGCATCTGAGAGATTTTCAGCCGTGGTTTAATCTGTGATCTTTGAGCTTTAAGTTCTTCTTCCTGCTTTCTGTAAAATTCTATTTTGTCTTTATATCCTATTTGTTTAATTGTTATTGCAGGTAAATCATCCAACGGCTGATCTATGGCCAATTGGACCAAAGGGAAGAACCGGGCTTCGAGTCGTTGGATTTTTTCTCTCAATTTTTTAAGTTGATGTGTTATTTTCCTGTATTGTGGATTCACTATTTCTTTTTCCGGGTCGACAGGCTCCGTCCCGAATGATACCAGTTTATCAAAATCATAATCCAGGATAAGGTACCGGAAGAAGTTTTCCTGGCTCCAACGGGCAAACATGCGACCTGCAATGGAACTGAGTTCTAAGGTTGGATGTGTGGTGACAATTGATGTTTGATGCCCTGTTTCACCCTGACGCCTTACTTCTCTGAACCAGTAACCTCCGAGTTCGGTTACCTGTTCGCAAAGTTGCATGTTAACGATTTGCTGCAACACAGAAACAGCAACGCTTTTAAAACATTCAGAAGGCCATTCGTTCTTTACATTTTTGCGATAGGTTATTATGGCTATTTTGTACTTTTCCCATAACCTTTGGAAGAATGCCGGCTCGTAGGCTTCACGGTCAAAAACAAATGTGCAGACGGGTGTATTGTCGCAACTGTACTGCCTGGATAACAGTTTTGTCTGTTGAAGTTGCGGGATGATTTGATCTTCGATAACGGTTTGCAGTTTTTCGGTTAGTTCTCCCATAACCATCATAACGGGCATACCTTTTGCATCGTTTACCCAGTATTCGGTGGTAGCGCTCAGGCAAAGTTTTTGCCTGGAAATATATTTTACAGGAAGGTTAGCCTTGTCGCCATAATAAATCCGCACATGTCCATCAATGTATAAAAAACCTGCATCCCGGGATGAGTCGCCGCTATACCAATGATCAACCAGGATGTTATTCAGGTGTACGGCCTGTTGCTGACCAGTGAGTAGCTGAAGTTTATTTCGTAAACATCTTACTTCAGGAATCCGATCCAAACCTATGATACGACCGAGTTCTCCAGGCTTACATTGCTTGAGTTGTTCCGGATTTTTTATGCGTAAAAGAGCCATGAATGCCAGGGTCAGAACTATTGATTCCAGACTGTAATAAAATTTTGATGACCATGTGTAAACCTCTTTTGTCTTTAATAGGCCCTGTACCAATAAGGCCGGTAATAAAAATAATACGCCTCCACCACTTAGCGCTTGACCCTCTTCAAATTGGACCCCTGTGGATATGCCTTCGCCAAGGGAACAAGCTACGCGTTCTTCTAATCGCGTTGTGGCCATGCCAAGTAAAGAATCCTGATCTTGCTGGTTTCGCTGGTTGGGGGTAATGCCTTCATAAACTGGCGCTACCGATTTAGTCTTTTTTTTAAATAGCCCTGTTTAACGCCATAACGAATGGCGGATTCCCTGACTCCTTCTTCTTTAGCAATACTGTAAACGCTTTGTCCTTTGTCGAGCTTGGCCTGTATCCGATCACGCCGGCCCCCAACTATCTTATGAGCTTTACCATGGCGCACATCAGGGCCAAAAAATCCGGCCTCACCTTTTGTCTCAAATTTCTTTAGTGCTCGACTTACACTGTCCTCGCTAACCCCAAAGGCTCGCTCAATATCAACATTACGGCACAAACCCTGGTAAATTAAATTACTGGTTATATACCGGAAAGCATCATTGTTATCCTTCGAATGAGAATAAACTGGTAAACCATTGACGAGATATTGAACAAGCCCGTCTCTTTCATAAACTCCCACATTCGAGTTAATCAATATGGTGTCGCTTGGGAATATTGGTAATAATAGTTGCATGAGAGCAAAATTACCGCATTTCTTGTTTGCGGCAATATGCGAGGAAATACTTATTTTTGG
>JBAXTE010000090.1:0-2832 GCA_037130365.1 Bacteroidota bacterium | reverse complement strand
AGTACGGTTCCGTGAGAGGTTTGGGGGTGAAAATCCCCCTTACCTACTCGATTTTTTTTGTTTTTGTCATACTTTAACAATGTCCACAAGTCGTTGTTGAAGTTATTGTTTTCCTATTTGGATGCTTATTTTTTAATTGCTTCCCGTAATGTTTTATTGCTGCTTTTGAAAATAAATACTCGTAAAGTTTCTGTCCGAAAATACTGTCAAACTTGAAAGGTCTTGAACCACGTTTGGACGTCATGGATTTAATGAGGTCAGTAGTCTTAAAACCATTTTGATTAAGAAAAGGTAAAATGTCAATTAAGTTTTTGTCTTTGTCTTGTGGTTGAAAACTTTTATTTCTATCACCTTTAAGAGTATAACGTCTACGTCTCAATAAAAGATGATTTCCAGTATTTGCCCATTTATAATTATGCTCAAAAGTCTGATCGTTGTCAACAATAGAGTCAGAACGGTCTATTTTATTGTTTTCGTCCCAATAAAGTTTTTCGGCAATTACAAAGACACAATCACAGTAAAGATGAGTAAAATTAGGATACTTATCACCTGAAACCCAAAAATTAATTTGTCCTTTATCATTTGATAGTTGAGTAATGTGACAATATGTGTGTATGAATTTGTCGTTCCAAATATAAGGATCTTCATTACTGCCAAATTTGTCGTGATAAACAGTCATGTTTCCAATAACTGTTTTCACCCGTGATGGATGATAAATCAAATAATTATTCATAGGTTTTCTTTTCTTAGTCAAGTAGGCAAGAGCATTTCAGCTCAAGCCTCTCACAGAACCGTACTTGATAGTCTCCTATCATACGGCTCTTGTTATACATAAGTTCTTTAAGCTCCTCCAAATCCATGTTGCCAATGTACGAAAAGGAACGGATTTGCATTTGCAATTCTCCTAATCCAATTTCCTGCCTGACGCATACTTCCTTTGAATCGCTTATACTTCATTACCGCCCATTTTATCAGTCGCCAATTAAACAATCCAAATATTCTATTTAGTTTGTCTGGTCTAAATTTACAAAAATAATTGTACCATCCTCTTATCTTGGGATTAAATGTTATTGCAATTTCTTCTATGCTCGTTCTAGTCCATTTGTGAAACGCACTTTTTCTAAGTTCCATTGCTATCTTTGTTTCACTTTTTCGACTAATAGCACAGTCAAATCCTAAAAACAAGTTACCTCTACTTTTGTTTTTGGCTGTTCTTGGCTGAAAACTAAATCCAAGAAAATCAAATTTTATTGTCTTGTAATTCTTAGTTCTGAAACCATTCTTACAGTACACTATTTTCGACTTCTCTTTGTTTAGTTCTAATTCACATTCTGATAACCGCTCTCTCACTTCCGTAAATATATTTTCTGCCTCTGCTTGGCTATTGCAATGAATTATTATATCATCTGCATATCTAACAAAACTTAAGCTTGGATATTTATTTACGAACCATTTGTCAAATGCGTAATGTAGAAATAAATTTGCTAAAATTGGGCTTATTACTCCACCCTGTGGTGTCCCCTTTTCTCGCTCAACTAATTCTCCATTCGTTTGTTGTATTGGAGCTTTCAACCACCGCTTTATGTACATTAACACCCAGTTTTCCTGAAAATGTCGTTCTATAGCCTTTATCAGCTTTTCATATGACATGTTATCAAAGAACCCTTTTATATCAAGGTCTATCACCCATTCATATTTCCTTACATTTTCTCTCACTGCTGCTACTGCTTGGTGTGTGTTCCGTAAGGGTCTATACCCATACGAATTGTTTAAAAACTCACTCTCCAATTTCGGTTCAATATAGCTCTTTATTACTTCTTGAGCTATCCTATCCCTTACTGTTGGTATACCTAACTTACGCATCTTTCCATCTCCTTTGGGTATAGATACTTCTTTTACAGGTTGTGGAAAATAAGTGCCTGAACTCATCCTGTTCCATATCAAATATAAATTCTTAGAAAGGTTTTCTTCAAATTCTGATATGCTTACATTATCAACTCCTGCTGACCCTTTATTCCCTTTGACCTTTAAATAAGCATCATATACCATACGTTTGGTAATTGGTATTCCCCTTGTTGGTGTTTGTTCAATCATCCTAATTTGTTTCAGTTGTTTAACTTTCACTCAACCGTATAACCTCAGTCCTTCGCTCCACTCCCATTACAGAAGCTTCTTCACTACTATGACCAAGTCCGACTTCACATATAACATCAGTATTCGACCTTACAAGTGATTTCCCTGCTTGTGTCTTTCCTTTAACATTTATATGTGACATCCTCTGTTCCCTGAATAAGCCTAAATAGAGCTCTTGTCTCCTTCATGACGTCTGTCACATAGCCAGTAAATAGGTTATATCCGCTATGCTAATCCTATGACACCACCCTCCCATAGTTTTGACAGATTGTACGTTTTCTCGACACTTCATAAGAGCTTCACTTACGTTCAACTTCTCTATTCTTACCTGACATGTATTACCATGCCTTTTCCTTATCCGTTCAACACCAAACAGTCACCTGTTCAGCACCGTAAGGTGGTTTGTTAGCTTTGCCTATACAACGCTAACGGAAGACCTACTTCCATCTTATTCACAGCATTGAAACTATTCCATTTCTTTCCAAGTTTCATTCAGAGCACACAAATAGTTGCTAACGGAGGCGGCTTTGTGCAGTAGCGGACTAAATCCCACTAAAACCATCACCACACACCAAAGTTAATTACTTTTGTTGAACTTTCAAAACCCGCTACACCGCTATTGTACCAAGCCGTTGTTACCAGCTGTAGTGTGTCCTGCGTTGCTACAGGGTACAAAGATACAAATCGTTCTTTGAATTA
>JBAXTE010000009.1:0-120334 GCA_037130365.1 Bacteroidota bacterium | reverse complement strand
TTTTTTACAAAACTACAAACTTATTAGTTTATCCCCAACTTTATTGCTTGACCCAAATCAAGTTTGTTTGAATTTCCCATTTATGGTATTAAAATAGCACCAATAATCATTGTTTGTGGGTGCTGATAAAATTTGATTGCATTCCCCCTCAACGGAATCAACGCAGTTAATCCCTTCAATCCGGGTCAGTTTAAGGTTCCGCCATTATCTAAATCAATGTAATATTGAATTATCAGCAATTTACACTTGCTTACCTAGACATTAACTTTCAAAATCATAAACTTTCACTTTGTAGATTTTTGAGTTGGAACTTTTAATCCAGCTTCTTTTGCTTCGCTTATACCAATGGCAATAGCTTGTTTTCTGTTTGTCACTTTGCCATTTTTACCATTTTTGCCCGATTTTAAAGTTCCTTCTTTAAATTCATGCATTACTTCTTCAATTTTATCTTGAGCCTTTTTTGAATATTTTGCCATGATGTTTTGTTTTGAGATTTATTTTTCAGCAAATTTTATCAATTCTGAATTAAACTTGACAGTTTCCTCCAAAAACATGCTATGACCGCTTTTTTCGAAAGCAACAATATGTGAATTTTTGATACCAGCTTTCATCTGTTCAGCTAAATCGAAGGAACATATTTTATCTTTTTTTCCATGTATAATCAAGGTAGGAATTCTTATTTTAGCCAAATCAGGTCTGAGGTCTGTATCGCGCAAAGCAATTAAACATTGGGCTGTTGCATAAGATGATGCACTCAGATTAATCCCATTTAACCAATTGCTAATTCCTTCATTCAATGAAGTTTCAGTTGCAGAAAAGATCTTTCCAAAATTGGATAATAACATAGGTCTATCCTTATCATTCAATTCAAGTAATTCATCAACTGCACTTTTTGGAAAATTAAACTTGAAATCATTGCGTTGAGTCCAAATTGGCGCTGCAGCTCCACATAATACCAACTTTGAGATATGAGCACTATGATACAAAGACACATAACGAATTGCAATGGATCCTCCCATTGAAAAGCCAACTAAAACAGCATCTTTGATATCAAGGGTGTTTAAAATGGTAATGATATCTTGGGCATGAATATCATAATTATATTCTCCGTAAGGCTTGTCTGATTTTCCAAAACCTCTCAGGCAAATACCAATTGCTCGGAAGTTCTTTTTTATCAAAGCGTTGTATTGATATTCATACATTTCGTCACTTAAAGGCCAGCCGTGGATCAATACAACTGGTCTGCCATTGCCGACATCTGTAATATGAAGGCGAACATTAGGTTCAACTTCAATATATTCTGCTCTTACAATTCCAGCCTTTTTTACATCGGATAATTTCTTCATCGTTTTAAATGTTAAGAATTATGATTTTTCTTTCTCTTTAACCTGCTCAACCAATTCCGAATATTCTTTTGAAAGTACGTTTATCTCCTGTTCAGTTTTTTCTTCAGCATGAATCACTGCATTATTTGCAGGTTCGTGCGATGCGACAAGTTCATTCACCTTTAAATGCAGCGACTTTGAGAACCGATTGAACGATTTTTGAATAATAAACAGACTTAGAAAAGCAACTCCGAGAATTATATCTCCAATACAATAATGAATGTCCTGCTTAAAAAACTGCTCATCAGTAAGCCAATATATCACTATGATTAAGGCAACAATAAAGGAGATGGAATTGCCAAGAATAGCATTGGCAACAGTAGTAAGTTTTTCAAAACTTTTCTCTATATGCCTGTATAAGTTTTTCATACACAATCAAATTGTTTTTTAAACTCTTCAAAAGAACGAAAGGTTTTGGTTATCACTTCTGATAATTTGCCTTTTGGCAAAATCCCACAGTTGGGTTTCATTCCTTCCCAATAAAACGTATGATTTAAATATCCACCACCATTGTTTCTGACTGTTGTCGGATATTTGCTAATGGTTTTAAAAATATCCTTTATATCCATCTTTTCCATTTCTGTCCCTTTATTGGCATTCAGGAAGTTTTCATAATAAGCCTTATGGTGTTTGCTATAAATAATTTCTACTGTTTTCTTATCAATAAAAGGGCTCAAGTGCTTCATAACCATAAGGTAAGAGTTTAAATTCAAATTTGTTTAGTGTACTCATATTGTTTTGATCTTTAATGTTATTTTTTGCGAGATATTTTGTCGTATCCTGAGATTTTGCAAAACTGTATTGAAATACCAGGAATCCAAATACAATTATTTTTAAGATTAATTTATTTTCATTCATCTATTTATCACTTTATTGTTTTCTATGGCATCTTTTGCTTCAACTTCTTGATTTCAGCTTCAACTTCTTTTGCGCCCTCAGCATACAGCTTTTCTTCATCTGGTGATAGTTCGTTTAGTAAACGCAAAAACTCGCCTGCATGAACCCGTTCCTCATCCGCTATGTCATTGAGCACCTCAACAGCAAGCTTGTTGTCGGTTGACTCGGCAAGCTGCATGTACAACTGGGTTGCTTCAAACTCCGCCGCTACCATAAAACGTATTGCTCTGATAAGCTCTGCATCCGTGAGCTTCCGGTCTTTTGCTAACCCTGAAAAGGGTGATCCAAATGTTGGCATATTTATTCTCCTTTTTAGTATTCCACCAACTAAATAGTCATTGTTAAACCATTATTTAACACTTTGTCAAAGACTACTTTAGTTTGCTGAATGATTTAGTAATTTTTTATTGTACAAAGGTGATTATATGAATAATAGAAAATGTTACATGATTTTTGGAATATGTTACATCATTCACACATTTTTTCTGGAGAAGTATCTCCTTACTAATTGGTTTTGAGAGGGATTTGTTAATTCCATGCTTTCAAATCTTTATTAAATATCTTAGCGGGACTGTTTAAGTTTATATGATACTATTTATTGAATGATTTTTTTGTTTAATAATCTGAATACTATTACTCATGATTTATTTCATGGCCCTTTTTAAGAGCATATCCCATATACATTATTTGAGTACTGCTGCTATCGACCATTCGGAATTTTTTACCAAATTCTTCATAAGTTAAATCCCCAATTGCTCTTTTGTGGAGATATCTAAGCATTTTCGGATAGGAGATATTTGGCTTAATTCCACGGTGTTCTTTCCAATCCAATTGGTTTTGTTTTAATAAAGTTTTTATTTCACGAGGCTTGATAAACATTTTCCAAACATGGAGGTTAGGAGGCATGATAGCCCATCGTTTCCACTCCTGCAATATTTTGATAGCGCCGATTTTGCTAAGAAATGTTCTATTGAAAGTATCATAAATAAAAACACCTCCTTTTTTCAGAACTCGTGAGATCTCAGAAATCACTTTTGGTAAATCTTGAACATGTTCGAGTACATCGCAACAAAAAACTACATCAAAAGAATTATCTTCAAATGGCAGATTCTCGCCTGTTCCCATCTCATATTTTATATTCAGGTTGTTATCTTTTGCATGTTTTATTGCAATATTCAACGATTGTTCTGAAGGGTCAATTCCGGTAGTTTTAAATCCCATTTTTGCTATTTCTTCACAGAGTATGCCTCCTCCACAGCCAACTTCCAATGCGGATTTTTCTTCTGGATTTATTTTAAGGTGTTCAAATATTTTGTTTGCATAATCTACACGGTAGGGATTATATAATGTTTTTAACAGATTAAGTGAGAAGTCAGGTTGCCACCATCTTTCTCCTTCCACATTATAAATGTCGTTATCTATACGACTGTATATTTCTTCAGTTACTTTCTGCATTTCGCTATTTTTTCGAATGTAATTTATTTTGCAGGATTAGAGAAAACCCATTTGTTTTTAGATCTTTCTTATCAAATAAGCTCATTTTTGACTCAAACACAACTCTTTTTACCAAACCTATTCCCAGCACCCACTCAATCCTTTTTAACAGTATAAGCATTCGCCATATAGGTTGACGGGAATGGGAAATCTTTAACAAAAAATTGCAAATGATAAGAAGCCACCCGGGAGCTATGTGCTCTTTTTCGTATAAATAAAAGTTGGGGAATTGGAATGAGAAACGTTTTGTGATTGTATGAATGTCCTCCAAACTTATTTTCTCTGGTTCAATTTTAACAGGATGCAAAAAATTATCATTCGTGCAATGCATATCATATTTCATTAATTGATCTGCTATGGGGGCGCCATTATATACTCGTACACCAGTAGATACAAAAACCAAATCCCATTTTGAGGCAACGCTTCTTATTGTATTTAAGGTTTCAAGCACTGATTCCTTGGTTTCTGCAGGAGCGCCAAGCATAATGAACCAAGTTACAGGTATCTTTTTCTTTTTTAGAAGATTTGCAGTGTTTATAACATCAGAACGTTTAAAATTTTTGGCAAGACATTCAAGTACTTCATCACATGCGGACTCAGCACCTAAATCCACCTCATTAAAACCGGCACTTTTCATCAGATCCAGAAGTTCTTCGTCCACAGCTGCAGGAGAAAGTCCCATTGTATGCAGTTTGAGGTCAAGATTTTTACTGATGACTTCCCTTAAAACCTCTTTCGCATGAGAGAGAGGAACATTAAAAATACTGTCAGCAAATTCAACGTGATTTATGCCTGTTTCTTTAACAAGAATTTCAATTTCATCGGCTACACGCCTTGGATTTATTAAGCGATATTGCTTTCCTTCAATATTATTGTACGTGCAATATGAGCACTTTAATGCACAGCCCCGCTTGGTCTGTATCTGGACAGGAGACCCTAAGCGACGATACCGATCAAGATTCAAATAACGATGTGGTTTGGGGAAAGGAAGTGAGTCTAAATCCTGCACACGGAAAGGTTCATTGTCCTGAATAATTGTCTTATCCCTGCGAATAATTAAACCTTTTAATCCTTCCAAAGGCTGCTGGTTTTCAATACGTTTTACAAATTCAAGCATCACAGCTTCACCGTCGCCACGTACCGCATATTCAAGGTCAAAATATTCAAGCATCTCCCTGCCGCTGATCCCAACGGATGGACCTCCAATAACGATAGGCCCTGAGAATTCTTTTTTACAATAATCTACAACATCATTTTTGACATCTTCTAATAAAAAATGTGTGTCATATCCTCCTGTGTCATCTATGTTTCTTATAGTAATGCCAATCACATCGGGAACAAAATTCCGCACTGCTTTCTGTATATCTTCTTCACAATTTAAAGAAAAACATAAATCGAGAAAATAGATATTATGTCTTCCAATAGTTTCCAGAACAGTCGCTATACAAATGAGCCCAAAAGGTATGACAGGCCAAGGATGCTTGAATCTATTGGAGTTAATAAGTAATATCTTAGCCATAACAAGAGTTGAAAGTTGAAAACATTTTTACTTTATCTATTTATGATTTCTGATTAACTTCGGCAAAAATCGATTCACCCCAATTAACACGAATGGCATATTCCATGCAGTTTTTGAATATTTCATCAGTAAATTCCGGTGGATGCAAATTACCGGTTACTTCATCAGTATTTACTCTGTCGAAAATTCTGTTGTCGGCCATGTAAGGCATGTAGGGCTTTATAAAGCGGTCGAATAATTCTTCAGCAGGGTTTCGAGTTTCAATATTTTCGTGTTTGCCATATACGATCTCAACTCCTTTTATTTTCATTAATTGTTCATTATAAACAATAACGGTTTCCATCTTTGTCGGAGCGTTATTTGTTAAATTATAAATACCATCTGGCTTAGAATTTTCTATGATATTCATGGTTGCGTTCACAAAATAATTCACGGGAATGAGATTGAGTGCTCCTTCTTTGGGTAAATAAATTTTCAGTGGTAAAAAAAGGAAACCTTCATTATCAATGAAAATTCCATTCTTCTGCGACTTTATACCACCGTGATTTTTAATATCATTCAGGTAAATTTCTTTGATATTTTGTAATGATCTTAAGGGATAATATAATGCATTAAACTTGAGCGAACGTCCTGTATTCGAGTCGCCATAAACTATAGGCGGACGAATTATTGTTATAGGTATTGAATTATTTTCGCAAAATTCAGCAATAATTTTTTCCGCCTGAGCTTTACTTTCTTCATATACATTTGTAAAATATGATGTTGCCGAAATACATTCCTTGCAAATACCATCACTTATTCCTGCAACATATGCAGTGCTGATATAATGGAAAAAATTTACACTTGCGTTTGCAGCAAATTTAAGGATCCCGTCTAAGTTATTTACATTGGATTTGAAAACAATATCTCGCTTATGTTCTGCAAAACTTGTATCTGAGGCGCAATGAATAATTTGTTCCGTGTTTTCACATAGCTTCTTGTATTTTGCTTCTGGTATGCCCAGATTACGTTCTGAAAAATCAATTTCCACTAACTCTAATTGATCAGCTAATTCTTCGATACTAAACCATCGTAAAAGTTTGGAAATTCTTTTCTGTAAAGTTTCTTCTTTAGTCGGGCGGCCAAGTACTATAATTTTATAACCACTTGAAAGTAAAGAAGCCATCAGGTGACTACCCAAAAAACCAGTCGCTCCGGTCAAGGCTATTATTGGTTTATTTTTATCTAACATAAACAACTTTTTTAGGACTATAAATACAATAAATTTTCTTTTCTGCTACAACCCTGATTAACAACATATCGAACCTGCCTGATTGTGCCGGTTTTTACGGAATATTCATCCATCAGGATACCCGCTTCATGTGTTGCCTGTTGAACACTTGATACTTCAGCCGGATCATTATGATCGAAATAATAATCGTATTCCCAGACGCATCTTTTCCCATTGTCAATAGGCGTAATAAATCCAAGTTCGTTTTTTAGGTGATACTTTTCGGCTATACCTCTAAACCCGTCTTGTATTTCTGCAATCAGTGAATTGTCAATCGGGAGATACATTACAAGCGCTACAGAAGGTTTTTCCCGGCAACAGCGAGTACTTTGTATTCTGAACGTATTCAACCAAACAAGATCGTTCATCTCAGGTCTTGAATAAAGTTCCTTAAAAAAGGAACGTAAATCTGGGTCAATGTCCTGAGTTAGTTGAGCGGGAGACGGAGCAAGTGCTGTTTCGGCAAGTTCCACGAATTGGCTGAGTTTGAGGTAAGAAAAGGGTTCATCGTCTGAAAGTTCCTTCAGTAAGTTCAACCACTCCGCAGATTTAAGCGCAGACAATCCCTGAAAAAGGGTTTTGAAAAGTATCTGGTCTATGGCAGGAAACCCCATCTCACGGACGGAGCGTAAAGCATACGTATCTCCAATGATAAGTACAAGATAGGGCATTCCCAATTTATTGATGAAAACATTCTTTGCTTCGGTGGCAAGTTTTTTGGTTGGGGCCATAAAAGATGAAATAAACTCGCTTCCCAGAATTCCTATGGCAAGTCCAATATGCCGCGTTGAACAGATCTTAACAAAATCAAGTGCACCATCAAGAGTTTGAAAAGGTACGAGAATCCCACTTTCATCATCTGTAACGGGATGAAGTTTCATACTTACTGATACACAAATGGCAAAAGCTTCATGGTCTGAAATTGAATTATCGAACGAGAAAAGATTAGGCGCAGTGATGTCATTCAGCGTGAAAAATGAGCCGTCTCTTGCTATAAACTCTGCGTCGATAAAGTTGTCTGCAGAGATTCCATAAGTCGTTGAAAAGAGGGAAAGCAAACCAGAGGTCATGATGTTAGCGCAAACGCGCGATGCCGGTTCTGCTGTATGGACTCTGTAGCCCCGTTTTTTTGCTTCCTGTTGGAGATCAAAGGATGCAACTCCAGGTCCTACTTTCACAAACCAGTTCTTTTCATCAAAATCAATAGTCTTCATACGGCCAAGATCCAGAATCGCTCCTTCACTGAACACTAATCCATGACTGGAGGCACCATTGCCACGCACTACATATGGAATTTTATTTTTATTCAGGAGTTTTATAATGGAAGAAATCTCTTCTTTTGAATTTGGCATGACAACATATTCTGGCATTTTGAAAGTAACATGAGGACAGAGGTCATGATGATAAGCTATTCTGACTGCAGGATCGTTAGTAGCCCAGTAATCGCCGACAATTTCTTTTATTTCTGTAAGGATACTGTCATCTTCCGTATGGACTATTTTACCGCCGTTTTTAAGATAAGCGTCAATATGATCTTTTAATGCCTTCATTACTTTTGAGGGACGCATCTCGTTCACATAGTAACACTGATAATCGCACTTCCCACATAGGTTACAACTATCTGCAATCTCTACACATTTTTCAGTGACTGGGATTGTATTCTCTGCAATCGCTGCATAAAGGTCCATTCTGCCTACGGGATAAAAACTCGCATAATGTTTTTCCAAGCCGGAAGCACATACACCACTACCAAGAAAATCAATCTTGCACATTGCAAAATGACGACAATTTTTAGCTGTCTTTAGTGCCTCATCATTCATAATATCTAAATTTTGTTGATTAATTATTCTTTTTGATTTTGTTTAAGTTAAATAGTGCTTGCAAGAAAACTAGTGTTTTCTTGCAAGCACTATATATTATAAGGTCATTATCGTTAGTATTCGCTCATAAAATTGATCAGATCTTTCCTTTACTTTTCCAATATTCTCTTGCTTCCTTTTCTAATTTTTCTAATCTTGTAAAATAATCCGGAAACTCCTTTAAATGAGCCCAAGCAATTTTTCCTGTCAATTTTTTGTTATCATTTGTAACATTAGTTTCAGGATATTTTGTGCCATGTTCAAACTCAATATTTACTCCTTTTGTAAATTCATTAATATCTACTTCATTCCAATTAATGCCAAGATCATCACCGATCTCTTTTGCATCCTTTAAATTTAATTTTTTCATTTTTATATTATTTAGTTAATTAATTGTGTTCAACAATATCGGGTTTGTGTAATTTCGTAATGGAATAATTACGCTGTAAAGGTGGTTATCTTTCGTAGTATAAGTGTTACACAATTTAAGGAAATAGTTACATCATTCAAACATTACGTTACATTACCATAATATTATTTTGCAGCTTTTTGAACAGGGACTTTTAATCCAGCTTCTTTTGCTTCGCTTATTCCAATGGCAATGGCTTGTTTTCTGCTTGTTACTTTACCATTTTTGCCATTTTTACCTGATTTTAAAGTTCCTTCTTTAAATTCATGCATTACTTCCTCAATTTTATCTTGAGCTTTTTTTGAATATTTTGCCATGGTATTTTTTATTTTGTTTGAAAACAGTAAAAATCTTATTTTTTTAGTTCTTCAATTATTTTTTCACAAAAAGCCGGAAGATCTTTCGGGC
Source organism: Bacteroidota bacterium (assembly GCA_037130365.1). Taxonomy (GTDB): domain Bacteria; phylum Bacteroidota; class Bacteroidia; order Bacteroidales; family WCHB1-69; genus JBAXTE01. The sequence continues at coordinate 111,093 of JBAXTE010000009.1, read as the reverse complement.
TTCTACTCGTAATGAGTTTGTTGTCCACGACTACTTCCTCATCTTTCCAATCTGCTCCGGCATTTATAAGATCTGCTTTAATAGATTTATAAGATGTAAGCTGTTTCCCTTTTAATAATCCTGTTTCAATCAATATTGAACCGGCATGGCAAATAGCAGCGACCAGTTTTCCTTGCTCAAAAAATTCAAATACAAATTTTACGACCGATTCATTCGTACGCAAGGTGTCGGTATTCATCACACCGCCTGGCAATACCAACATGTCATAATTAGTTGATAGCGCCTTGTCAATAGTATCGTCAACTTTAAATTCATCTCCCCAGTTTTTTTCTTTCCATCCTTTTATTGTTCCTGTTTTTAATGAAATTACATCTACTATAATTCCTGCTTTTTTCAATGCTTCAATTGGTTTCTCAAATTCTGATTGTTCAAAACCATCGGTAGCTATAACCGCTACTCTTTTCTTATTTGATTGCTTTTCCATGATGTTATTTATTTTTTTATTATGTTGTATTGATCCTGATTCAAATTATACTTTTAAGACTATCCGTTTTGAGTTCTAATTGTAATTTTGACATAAAAATGGTTTTGCCGTGCAACAATTTTTTCGCCAAAATCAATGTTTTATGCATTTTCACACCCCGTGCGTTGCACGGGGTTACTAATATTTGTCACCTACGGCGACATAAAACATTATCAATAGTATAGAAAACGGATAGTCATATATATTTGTGTAAATTTTATTAGTTCTGCATTAAATTTTCCATTATTTTAGTTTTTTGATTTCGTAATAATCGTGATGCTATGAATATAATTTTTAAAAGAGTACAAATATTGCCACTTCAAACAAAATAAGTGTTATATATTTTTTAGAATAGGTTACATTATTCACACAGTTGGAATGGTGGGAGAAGTTGTTAAATATTACTTCAACAAATGTTGAAGCTATATTTAACAGTAATTCGCATTATCTCATTAACACAAAAGTTAATTTAAAGAGCTTTCCATGAAGCAAATAAATATAAAGTATAATTAAATGAATAAACATTTCTAACCACTATTTTTTAAATTGGCTTCTTCTGATTCAGATCTTTATGTTTAAGATAGGTTTTAGCTTCAACCGATGTTCCTAAAAGTATTGCGATCCATCGTGTATTTTCATTATGTTCCATAATGATTTTAATGGCCATGGTAATGGGAACTGACAGAAACATACCTACAGGTCCCAAAATAAATCCCCATATAAGAAGAGACAGGAATACAACCAGAGTTGAAAGCCCCAAACCTTTACCCATAATCCTAGGCTCAACAAAGTTTCCAATAACATTGTTGATAAGTAGAAATGATACCAGTGTCCAGAGGGCACTACCTAATCCTAATTGTACCAAGGAAAAGAGAACGGCCGGAACCGCGGCAATGATGGATCCAATATTTGGAATATAACTCATCAAAAATGCAATCAATGCCCATAGCAGAGGATAGCTAACTCCAATTATCAATAATGCTACATAGATTAGAATTCCTATTAATAAACAAAATAGGGTTTTTATCCAGAGGTAATGACGGATATTTTCTATAATGGTAGAAAAATAAGTAATGGATTTGCCCGATACATTCATAATTGCTTTTGCTTTAATAGGGAAACTCTTTAATTCTGTTAGAATAAAGAAAATTATAAGGAAGATAAGGAAGGTATTGCCTACCATTTTGAATAGTCCATTCAAAGCACTTGCGGTAAATTCGAGAATTTTTTCCGGTTGAACAAGACTTGATACCTGTGATTGTGGAATATTTACACCATTCTCATTTAAATACTGAATAAATGAGATGATAATAGCTTTAAGGGCAGATTCATATTTTGAAACATTGCTAGAAAAGGATGCTAATGTTTCTCCTATAAAGATAGAAAATCCGAAAAAAAGTAAAATTAATACCAATATCACAATCATTAGCGCTAACCATCTAGGTGTTTTCTTTTTCTCAAGCCAGTTAATGGGTTGTGCACAAATGATACTTATGAAAAAAGCAAGTATAAAGGGAGCGATAATCGATTTTGCATAAATCACTCCTGCAATAATGATTATTAATCCTGCGAGTTTTATAACGGGCGAATCCTGTATTAAGCCATTGCCTTTGATGTCCATTTCACAATGTTTGTTTTTTTGAATGGTATTAAATATTTATTTTTCAACTGTTATACCCAATCCTTTAGCTACGGCCATTCCTAAGTGGTTATCAGCATGTAAAAAATGACACAATTGCCGATTAATAATTTCATCTTTCTTTTCGCCAGAAATGCCTTTCATTGAACTTACAATATTATTTACCAAGTTTATCTTATCCTTTTCGCTCATCACCCTGCTATACAATAAGCCTGGCTGAGTGAAATGGTCATCGTCGTTTTCGTTGCGGTCGAACCAATCGGCTATGTTAGATTCAAGTTGCATAGGTGGTTCTTTATAACTTTCATCTGCAACAATATCATCAAAACTATTTGGACGATAATTCGGGTTTGCTCCTCCATTATCACCAACTTGCATCATTCCATCACGTTGGTAATTTGTATGTCCAAATGGGCATTGATTTACAGGAATCTGCTCATAATTTACTCCTAAACGATAACGTTGGGCATCGGGATAAGAGAGTAAACGTCCTTGCAGTAATTTATCAGGCGAATAACCAATGCCGTCAACAACATGAGCTGGGTCAAAAGCTGCTTGTTCTACATCTCGAAAATAATTTTCTGGAATTTCATTCAATTCCATTATTCCCACATCAATCAACGGAAAATCTTTGTGAAACCAAACTTTTGTAATATCAAATGGATTCCATTTAAATTCTTTTGCTTGCGCATCAGTCATTACTTGTATTTGCAAAGCCCACTTAGGAAAGTCTTTTTTTTCTATCGCTTCCACCAAATCTCGTTGAGCATGATCAAGATCAATACCTTTCATTTCGTTGGCTTCTTTTTCATCGAAATTTTTAATTCCTTGCAATGTTTTGAAATGGAATTTCACCCAAATCTTTTCATTATTTTTATTAAAAAGGGAAAAAGTATGACTTCCAAAACCATGCATGTGCCTATAAGAGAAAGGAGTTCCTCTGTCGCTCATCAGAATAATTACTTGATGTAAACTTTCGGGATTCAGACTAAAAAAATCCCACATCATGGTTGGACTTTTACAATTTGTTTTAGGATCGCGCTTTTGTGTATGGATGAAGTGAGAGAACTTTTTCGGATCTTTTATAAAAAATACTGGGGTGTTATTGCCAGCTAAATCCCAGTTCCCATCTTCGGTATAAAACTTCACAGCAAAGCCACGTGGATCTCTTTCACTATCAGCTCCTCCTTTTTCTCCTCCAACAATAGAGAAACGGGCAAATAATTTTGTTTGCTTACCAATTTTTGAAAATATTTTCGCTTTTGTGTATTGAGTAATGTCATTGGTTACTGTAAATGTGCCGAATGCACCTGTTCCTTTTGCGTGAACAACTCTTTCAGGAATACGTTCACGATTGAAGTGTGCCATGTCTTCATGAAGAAAATAGTCCTGTAACAAAATTGGTCCCCGATTGCCAACTGACATAGAATTATCGAACTCAGTATAAGGTCTTCCACTTGCTGTTGTCAATTTTTTCTTTTTCATATTAAGTATGCTTTATTATATTATAAATCCCCTTGAATGGCTATATTGGTCAGATTTTGGGTATATACAACAGTATGAATAAAGGATTTTTTTTTATTTTTCTATTCGTTAGCAAACAATATCCGTGAAGATTTCTAAAATGCTTCTTTAATAATGTGTTTTTTATCTATTTTCAAATGAAGCAGTTGTTTTTCTATTGCATCCATCATTGGTGGTGGGCCGCAGATATAAATATTTTTGGTGGATTCGCTGATGTACGTTTTTAGAAAATCTTCAGTTATTTGTCCATTCGCATATCCATCAACTTTTTCGTCAGATAAAATATTAATGAAATTTTTGCCTAATATTTTTTTAAATTCTACTTCTTGAATTATGTCCTTTTTTGTTTTGTTAGCAAAAATGAGCTGATTATTACCAACTTCCTTTTTAGATTGTAAGTATCTAAAAATACTAATAAATGGAGTAACACCTGCGCCACCAGCAATAAATACACCTTCACCTTTATAAGCGATAGCGCCAAAAATGTCGTGCAGAATTAGTTCTTTACCTACTTTTAATGCCAACATTTCATTGGTAACCTCTTTGTTTTGGGGATATGTTTTTATCGTAAATTCTAGAAAATTATTATCAGGAAGGCTAGTAAAGGTAAAAGGTCTTTTTTTGTTTTGCCATCCTTCTTTATTAATTGATATTTCTGTGGCTTGCCCAGGAATAAACGTGAAATTTGTTGGCTTTTCGGTAACAATCAGCAATACATCATGCGTAATGTGCTGAATTGATTTTATTTTTACGGTAAATGGTTTCATGGTGTGAATAAATTAATGAGTACTGATTATTTTATTTCTTTGATATTTCAATCTTCAACTTCTTGATTTCAGCTTCAACTTCTTTTGCGCCCTCAGCATACAGCTTTTCTTCATCTGGTGAAAGTTCGTATAGTAAACGCAAAAACTCGCCTGCATGAACAAGCTCTTCATTCGCAATATCCTTAAGAACGTCAATTGCTAGTTTGTTGTCGATTGATTCTGCAAGCTGCATGTATAACTGAGTTGCTTCAAACTCTGAAGTTAGCATAAACCTGATTGCTCTAATAAGCTCCTTATTCGTTAGTTTTCGGTCATTTGCTAAGCCCGAAAATGGTGTTCCAAATGTTGGCATTTTTTCTCCTTTAGTTTTATCTTGGCTTCCGCCCATGAATACTCTTTTGTTAATTTCTAATATTTTATTTTACCGCATTAAGTTCGGTAAATGATTAATAATTTATTAGAGTACAAAGATGGGTATTGCGTTTAAGGAAAGTGTTACATGATTTCTTGAAAAAGTTGCATTATTCACATATAATCTTTGGTTAAACAATTAGCGAAACTTCACTATATATAAAAACGAAATATTCATTCTATATAACGACTTTATTATTTCGTTTTAAAATTCATTGTTTTGGTAATTTGTCTTACAAAGTCAAAGCTCAAAAGATTGTATTTTTCTGTTACATGAAGAGAAAATTCGTCTGTGAGAGCCGTTGCGGACAATCCTCAATCCCGAAGTTGAGGCTTTAGTCCGAATATTGAAACAATAGTACAAAAATCACATTAAATAATTTCTCGCTGAATTATTGGAATTGCTGTGTAAAATTTGTTTTTTTAAAATAAATGTTTAAATTTGTTTCTGCAAATCAAAGACTTATTGAAGTATTTTTAATTAATCAAGCAAAAAAGTCTACTGATGGCTATAATTTTCAGCAGAGTAATCAATTAAAAAATGAAAAAATTATGAAAAAAGAGATGAAAACCTTATTCGTAGCTTTAGGATTCTTATTTTTATTTATAGGATCTTCTACAGCACAAAAAGTATTTAGTTGTCAATACAAAAGTGATGCGAAAGTAAAAGTTTATGTTGCTCAATATAAGAGCGATGCAGATTTGGTCGTGTACAAATGTCAGTATAAAAGCGATGCTTCTGGAAACGATGGTTTGTGGTTTTTCTGTGATTACAAAAGCGATGCTGATAAAACAATATTTTTCTGCGATTACAAAAGTGATGCAGATTTAGTAATCTACTTTGCAGAATATAAAAGCGATGCGGGCTGGAAAAACAGTTCCAAAAAAAGTTTACTTTATTAGTCTTTATCAGCAAGTTATTTGATAATTTGTTGATATAACTCTAATTAAACAAGTGATTTTGAATTATTTAAACATTCCTTAAAACAATATCAATCATTTAAAAAAACAAAAATTATGAAAAAAGAGATGAAAGCTTTATTTGTTGCATTTGGATTCTTATTTTTATTTGTTGCATCATCAACTGCACAAAAAGTGTACAGTTGTCAATCGAAAAGCGATGCAAAAATTAAAGTATATGTTGCTAGTAGTAAGAGCGATGCAGATCTAGTCGTGTATAAATGTTCCTCGAAAAGCGATGTGTCTGGTAACAATGGTTTATGGTATTTCTGCAATTCTAAAAGTGATTCAGACAAAACCATTTATTTTGTAGACTCCAAAAGTGATTCAGATATCGTAATTTACTTTTCAACATCGAAAAGTGATGCAGGCTGGAAAAACAATTCCAAGAAAAGCTTACTTTATTAGTTAACTGAAAAAGTCATCTGATGACTTTATTGATTCACTCAAAATCTTTTAATTTATCAACTATGAATCGCATCTTAAAAATTACATTTTCCTTATTATTAATTGGATTAATTTCAACTTCAATTATTTCATGTAAATGTTGTCATAAAAATAGTAACAAAACTACAGAAGTTTCTAAATCAGATGCTGGTTATACTTTTGGAACAGTTAAAAAGCTCCCAAATTTGATTGGACAGTGTGCTTGGGTAATAGAAACCAGTGATGGAAAACGTTTTGAAACTAGAGAAATGCCTCAGGATTTTTTTGTAGATGGACTAAAAATTAAGTTCAAATATTCTGTTATTGAGGGTTTGAAAAGTCAATGTCAAACTGGCACCATCGTAAAAGTATCTGATGTTATTAAGATTTAAAATTTTATGCAATTAGAGTTTTTTGTTGCGTAACTATCAGTTTTGAGTACAAATATGACTTTGGAGAAAAAAGTTTTGCATTGCATCAATTTTTTCTCTAAAGTCATATTTTTTTGAATATTATGATGGTGGGGATGATGGCAATAAAACTTAACTGAGTTTTTTGACCTAATTAATAATGAGTATTGGTATAAATGAATATACTTTGATAAGTCAATACTATATTTTGAAAACAAGTAAAGTGAAAAAAATATTTATCCATAATTTTAAGACAGACAAATTTGATTGAACTGATGTTAAAATCTATTTAGTTGAAAGCCCTGAAATAAATGACTTTGCTAGAATTGAAATCATAACTGAAGACTTGAATAACTTAGCTTAAATCTGTTAAAAAAGGTGTGTAATAGAAAAATTCCAGTTAGTTTGCACTTATCCCAACATATATAGTTTAGCACAAGCCCGAGCATCAGAAAGTGCTTCATGGTGATTTAATTTAATCCCCATTACGTTACAACAGATATCGAGTTTAGCAGAGGCAAATCCCTTTGCTCGATATATTTTCACAGTGCATTCCCAACGGTTTGGAAGTTCTAAGTCTTGATAATCAAGTTGATAATACCCCATGGACTTAATCATCACATTTCGATCAAATGCCTCATTATGTGCTACGACTTTTTTACCATGAAGTCGTTTGCGAAGTTCTGGATAAATCTCATCAAAAGTAGGCGCTTGAATCGTGTCTGAGGGTTGGATGCCATGAACGTTAATGTTTCGCCACCAATATTCGTTATCGGGTGGTTGAATTAGTGCATGAAATTCTTCAACAATAATTCCATTTTCAACACTTACAATTCCCACAGCACAAGCACTATGCTGAAATCCAGTGGCAGTCTCAAAATCGATGGCTACAAAGTTCATAATTAGCTAATTAGAAGTGAGTTTTTGAATTTTTCGCTTGTATCTAAAAGTATAAACTACAAAAAATCCAACGATTGCAGCCGAAATTGCACCACCAATTGGATACGCAATATTTTGAGGTAACTGGAGTCCTTCGGGTGCTACCAATATATAACAAGAGCAAACTACGGTCATAAATATTGCTGGAACTAAAGAGATAATATACGGTTTGTGTTCTTGGAACATATAAACTGTAACTGCCCATAATACAACCATTGCTAATGTTTGATTGCTCCAAGCCATATAGCGCCAAATAACATCAAAGCCAACTTGCATTAGGAGAAAACAAGCTACAAAAATTGGAACGCTTATGTAAAGACGTTTTCGAATACTTTTTTGTTCCAGGTTTAAAAAGTCTGCAATAATTAATCGAGCACTTCGCAAAGCAGTGTCGCCAGAAGTAATTGGTGCTGCAACAACACCCAAAAGTGCTAATATTCCACCAATAGAACCTAGCCAAGATCGCGAAATGGTGTCAACAACCCATGCCGCATTTCCTTGATGTTCATTCATTGCAATATTTAATTCCTTTACACCTCCAAAGAATGCCATTCCGGCGGCTGCCCAAATTAATGCTACAATTCCTTCGGTAATCATTGCACCATAAAAAACTCTTCGTCCAAGTTTTTCGTTTTTAATACATCGAGCCATCAATGGTGATTGAGTAGCATGAAATCCAGAAATGGCTCCACAAGCGATGGTAACAAACATCATTGGAAAAATTGGCATAGACGATCCTTGTGAGTGCATATTGGTGAAGTTCTGTAACGTGAGTTCTGGAATAGGAGCGTTGTAATAAAACATTGCACCTGTAATTCCTATTGCCATAAACAACAGACAAAAACCAAAAAATGGATAAATTTTTCCTATTAATTTGTCTATAGGAAGCATGGTTGCCAACATATAATACACAAAAACTATCACCGCCCAAAAAGTTACAGATAAATATCCTTGCGAAATAGAATCCAATATTTTAGCTGGTCCCATCACAAAGACAGCGCCCACTAAAATCATTAAAATTATTGTAAATACACGCATAAACTGTTTTATTCCAGTGCCAAGATATTTTCCAATTATTTCAGGAATACTCCATCCACCTAGTCTTATCGATAACATTCCAGAAAGATAATCGTGAACGGCGCCAGCAAAAATACATCCAAGTACAATCCACAGAAAAGCAACTGGACCCCACATTGCACCTGCAACAGCTCCGAAAATTGGTCCCAAGCCTGCAATATTTAAAAACTGAATTAAAAAGATTTTCGCCCAGCCCATGGGGACAAAATCTACTCCATCTTCCTTAGAATATGCTGGAGTAATAGCCTCTTTATTGGCTCCAAAAACTTTTTCAATAAATTTTCCATAAATGACGTAGCCTAAAATTAATGCTACAACCGAAATGATAAATGTAATCATTGTTTTTTTTAAGCAAATTTATAAATTAAAACAATAATGTCCGATAAAAATCTAAAACAAGTGTAATGACTTATTACATATAGAAGATCAGTATATAAATTTTGAAATTTAGGTTTATATAAAGGAAGCCCCCTAAAATTTTTAATATTGCCGTTCATGATGATCTAAAAAAAATAGTTACCTTTCTAGTTATCCAAATTCTTTTAAAATAAATTTGAGGTTAATCAAAAATCAAATGCACAAACTTTTGATTAACAAGCTTATATATATAAACTACAAACATCAATATTCCAGTTTTAGAAAAAAATTTTAGCTTATTTGTTTAGTAATGTTAAATATTTCGTATTTTACACGAAGTTCTATATTTTTTTATTATTTTGGCTCATTGAAATATTGGGATAATATTTAATCAAAAATAATTAAATAAGGTAAACATGAAAAAAAGTATTCTTTTTGTGGTAGTTTGTATAATGTCAATTGCTACACTAACCGTTGAAGCTCAAACAGACCTGAGGCTTCATGGAGAAAAAACTGGATTAACGATAGTGAGTAACAATCAATCGTCGTTAATGGTAAAAGTATCAATTTCTAATATGAAGTTGGCACCAGTAGCCACCCCACAGGGATTATTTAATGATGTAATTATTGATGGTTTTTCTAAGTTGTACAACATTGGCAAACCTCAATTACCAACGTTTAACAAATTAATTGAATTGCCATACGGTGGAGATTATCAAGTCATTGTAAAAGGTTATTCTGAAGAAATTATTCCTCTATCTGCTTATGGAATTTCAAATAAGTTAATTCCTTGTCAACCTTCGTATTCTAAAAACATTCCCGCAAATGAAATTCAATTTCAAATGGATGCAACCACGTATTCAAAAGATGAGTTTTTAGCAAATTCGATTGCATCAATCGAGCAAGTTGGGACAATGAGAGGCGTAAAATTAGCAAATTTGGTTATTTCTCCAATTCAATACAACCCCGTTACGAATACACTTCGAATATTAAATAATTTGCAAGTAGAAGTCAAATATAATAATCCCGATGCAGCTGCTACGCTTAATGCTTACGAAAACCATTATTCACCAGCATTTGATGCCAACTTTTCAAGTGTAATATTATATCCTTTAAATGCAAGAAAAGATATCATATCTAAGTATCCTATGAAATATGTAATTGTTTCTGATCCAATGTTTCAAACCCAATTACAACCATTTATCCAATGGAAACGAAAAAAAGGATTTACAATAATCGAAGCATATACAAATAATGCAAGTGTTGGTACCACAACAACTTCGATAAAAAATTATTTACAAGGACTTTATACTGCAGGAACAACTGCAAATCCAGCACCTACGTATGTGCTATTTGTTGGAGATGTGGCTCAAATTCCTGCATTTACTGGAACTACAGGAACCCATCCATCGGATTTATATTATTGTACGTTTGATGGTGCTTCAGATAATATTCCAGATATGTATTATGGTCGCTTTTCTGCATCTGCCACTTCACAATTGCAACCACAAATTGATAAAACGTTGATGTATGAAAAATACACGATGCCAAGTACTGGTTATTTAGATACTGCGTATTTAGTTGCTGGGGTAGATGCTTCTTGGTCGCCAACACATGCAAATGGCCAAATTAATTATGCAAGTACCTATTTTAATACCACAAATGGATATTCTTATGTTTATAAAAAATTATATCCTGAAACAGATAATAACGCTTTTGACCCAACAATGAGAGCTGTTATTGGTGCAGGTGTTGGATATGCAAACTATACCGCACATTGTTCAGAAACCGGATGGGCCGATCCTTCATATCAAACAAGCAATATTGCCCAAATGACGAATGCAAACAAGTATGGTTTGATGATTGGAAACTGCTGTCTATCTAATAAATTTGATTATCCAAGTGGTGATTGCTTTGGCGAGTCGCTGTTGAAAACGGCAAATAAAGGGGCAGTAGGATACATTGGCGCTTCAAATAACTCATTATGGGACGAAGATTTTTATTGGTCAGTTGGAGTAAGATCCACTGTTACTGGTACCCCTACATTTAGTGCTACAGCGCTAGGTGCATATGATAAATTGTTTCATACACAAAGTATTACTGAAGCGAACTGGTTTATTACCAACGGACAAATGACTCAGGGTGGAAATATTTCTGTACAATCGTCGAATTCAACAAACAAAGTTTATTATTGGGAAATATATCATCTGATGGGAGATCCTTCAGTAATGACTTATTTATCCATTCCAACAGCATTAACGGTGACTTATTCCAATCCTCAAAATGTTGGAGTTACAACTTTGAATGTTACTACAGAAGCTGGTGCATACGTTGCTATTTCGTTAAATGGAACATTGCTTGATGCAAAATTGGCAGGTACAAATGGAATTGCTGCCCTTACTTTTTCTGCAATTAATACAGCTGACACTGCTGATATTGTGGTTACAAAACAAAATCGCCAACCATTTATGGGATTGCTATATATTCTTAATCCAGCTATACCCTATGATTTAGCACCAGTAACGGTTTTGAACCCTGAAACATCATATAATTGTTCAAATATTTCTATTCAACCAAAAGTTACGCTTCGAAATATGGGATTAAATGAATTAACAAGTGCTATTATTTCTTATAAAATTGATAATGGATCAGTCGTTTCACAGAATTGGTCTGGTTCAATTGCAAGTTTGGCTACGGCTGATTATACTTTTCCAGCAATTCCACTAACAGTTGGAAGTCATGTGTTTAAATGTTGGATTTCGTCGCCAAATGGTCAAGTTGATGGAAATCATGCGAATGATACCATCTCAAAAAGTTATTCAGTTCAAAATTTAGTTTTTGATGCACAATTTACAGGAGATAATTTAAGCGGATGTAATATTCCATTTAATGTTAACTTTCTAAATAGTACTCAAAATGCGCTTACCTATTTATGGAATTTTGGTGATGGCACTACAAGTACAGAAGTTTCCCCAGTTCATCAATATACACAATCTGGAAGTTATTCTGTGAAATTGATTGCGAATGCAGGAGCTTGTGGAACTGATTCACTTATCAGAACCGCATATATTCAAGTGGGACTTTCAGCACCAGTTGCAAATGGTTCTTCAATTTGTACACCTAGTAGTGTTGTTTTAAGTGCTACTGGAAATGGAATTATTAAATGGTATGCTCAATCTGGTGGAGTTTCAATATTTACTGGACCTTCATATACTACTCCTATACTTTCAACCACAACAACTTATTACGTTCAATCTTCAATTGATAATCCACTTGATACCGTTGGAGACACTAAGTCAAATGCCTCTGGTGCAATGTTTACAAGTAATACCGTACACGGAATTAATTTAACTTGTACTCGTCCGGTTACTTTAAAATCTGCAGTATTTAATGCCAGTTCAGCTGGAAATAGAAAAATATTTTTATTAAATAGTGCTGGGGATACAATTAATCAAGTAACAGTAAATATCCCTTCAGGAATAAGTAGAGTTGCATTAAATTTAGATATTCCTGCTGGTAATAGATTAAAACTATTAGTTCAAGGAACTTGTAATTTATATCGTAATAATACTGGCGCATCTTATCCATACGTTATGCCGGGGGTAATTTCTGTGGATAGTTCTACTGCTGGCACTACAGGTAAATTATCTTATTATTACTATTTCTATAATATGTATTTTCAAGAAGCTCCATGTACTAGCCCAATTGTTCCTGTTAGTGTTGTGGTTGGTTCTACAGTAGTCCCATCTATAATAACTGGAACTGCGAATGTATGTAGTAATCAACAAGATGTTGTTTACCAAGTTCCGTTAGTTGCAGGAGCAGATTCTTATGTTTGGACATTGCCTTCGGGAGCGACAGGAGTTAGTACTACAAATTCAATAACTGTTGATTTTGCTACAGCATTTACTGGTGGCAATATTACTGTTGCTGCTCACAATTCATGTGGGAATAGCAGCCCAAGCACATTTTCTGTTACAGTTTTAGCTGCTCCAGCAAATCCAGGTCTCATTTCTGGCAATGCTTCAATTTGTCAAGGAGAGCAAAGTGTTGTTTATAATGTCCCAGTTATCGCAAATGCTACTTCATACGAATGGATTTTACCTTCTGGAGCTGTTGGAACCAGTACTTCAAATACAATTACTGTTAATTATGGGGTAGGAGCTACTTCGGGTACTATTCAAGTGCGTGGTGTAAATAGTTGTGCATCTGGCAACTATGCGTCTTTGCAAGTAATCGTAGGTGCTTTACCAGCAATGCCATGTAGTATAACTGGTAGTCTTTCTGTTTGTCAGAATAGTAACTCACAATATTCGATAACTGCGTTGGATCATGTAAATTCATATATATGGACTTTGCCTAATGGAGCCACAGGAACTAGTAACACAACATCAATTACTGTTGATTTTACAAATGCTCAATCAGGAACAATAAGTGTAATTGGAGTTAATGATTGCGGACAGGGCAGCCCTTCAACTATGAACATTACTGTTAATGCTAAACCAATTGCAGCATTTGTACCAACAATTGCCTCAACATACGTTACATTTACAAATCAATCCACCAATAATCCAACTTCCTATTTTTGGAGTTTTGGAGATGGAAATTCCTCAAACGAAGTTTCCCCTTCGCATACATACACACAAACAGGATCTTTTACAGCCACATTAATTGCTTTTAATGATTGTGGAAGTGATACTACATCGCAACAAATTCAAATTACATCCATTGGAATCGAAGAAATTCAAACTGCTTCTTATGTTGAGTTATATCCAAATCCTTCCAATGATGGGAATTTCAACTTAGTGTATTACACCCAAAATCGTGATTTGGCGTTATTTACAATATATAACACGATTGGCAAATTAGTTTATTCAGAATCCATTGAAAAATCAGCGGGAATTAATACTGTAAATATTTCTTTAAGCGACTTAAGTAAAGGAGTCTATTATTTAAAAACAAACTTGGATAATAAAGTTCATAAGTTTATCATTAAATAAAGAATGCATTTGCATAAAAGTTTTGAATAATCCAACAATTTTAAAAAGCTATCTTGTATATACAGGGTAGCTTTTTTTTGAGATGGATAAAACAAAATTGATATATTGGAGTTAGTTATCAAAAATCTTTACAAAAATGAATAAAATTATATTTATCTCAATTTTCTCTTTAGTCTTTCTTTCGGCTAGTTATTATGTATTTATTCGTGGATATCAAGCAATGCCAAATATTTATTGGCTAAAATTGACCTATTCCATTTTATTTTGGACACTTTCAGCAAGCTTTATTGTATCGCGCTTTACCGGCACTGAATCATTAATGGCACTTCATTTTTTTACAACTTGGGTTGGAGTATTTTGGATGGTCGCTTCATTATATTTCTTTTTGATTGTATTATCAATTGATTTAATAAGATTAGTTAACCATTTTGCCCACTTTCTTCCATTACAAGGCTCTCCCCAAGCACAACTTCTGAAATATATTACCTTGTCAATTTCTGTTTTTGTAGTGAGTGGATTAATTATTTACGGAAACTATAATGCACGTCACGCTCAAATTGTCCATCTTAATTTGAAAATAAATAAAACTACAGCAAAGTATAAACATTTGCGTATAGCTATGGCCTCCGATATTCACTTAGGAACTATCGTGAATGCTCGATATTTAGGTTGGATGACAGAGAATATGAATAGCTTTTACCCTGATATAATTATGATTCCAGGTGATATTTTAGATGAAGAGCTAACACCGATATTGAAGTATAATATTGGAAAACCGCTTAAAGAACTGAAAGCACCACTCGGAATATGGGCAGTACCTGGAAACCATGAACATATTGGCAATTTTTCGCAGACTTCAAAATATTTAAATTCCTTAAATATAAATTTACTTGTTGATACCTCGGTTTTTATAGATAGCTCTTTTTATTTGGTTGGTCGTGATGACAAAGATGCATCTCGATTTAGTGGAAAAAAACGTGCTTCTTTAGATGTGCTAATGGAAAATATAGACACATCAAAACCAATAATATTACTAGACCATCAGCCGTTTGCACTTTCCGAAAGTCAACGAGTAGGAGTGGACCTCCAACTTTCTGGGCATACTCATAATGGTCAATTCTGGCCATTTAATTACATCACTAATTCAATTTTTGAAAAAAGTTGGGGATATTTGAAAAAGGGGATGACCCATTTTTATGTATCATCAGGTTATGGTACATGGGGACCGCCAGTTCGAATTGGCAACCGCCCCGAAATTGTAATTATTGATATTGACTTTTTAAAATAATTTCAATAAATTAGACCACTGAAAATGTGGATTGTGCTCATTTACGCGAATATAAATAGTCATTAGGAGACTTGTCTACTTACAAAATTCACTCACTTTTATTGTTTATTCTTTTTAAATATTTCGGATAGTTTATTAAAATCAACTCGATAAATAAACCCTAGCCCTTGCACATAAGGCGCATTTTGGTATGTGTATTCGTTGGTATTTGCAACATTATACATTTTTGTTCGCCACTTCCCATCCGAAGTTAATTTTACTTCCACAATAATATCACCTACTACATTATTTGTATTTTGGACATACTTATTTTGTCCACCTGCACTCACGTTTCCTTCTATCGTTACACGATCGTTCAAAATTTGAGTTGAAACGGCAATTTGTAGTTCTTCTGTAGTAATTTGATCAGCCATTTTATAGTTAAATCCCACATTAATATCGTTGCTAACTTGGGATACAAAGTTGCTCAATTGATTAGATATCAACTCCATAGAAGACATTCCAACTCCTTCACCTACAATGTTTCCAGACTGATTATTTTCCGGTTCAAATCTACCTAGCACTAGTAATGAAAAAGTTTGGCGAATCATATTTTGATCGTTTGTTGTATCAATTAAATTATAAAATGAAGTTCGAGTAGTATTGTCAGAATTAGGAAGTTCAATACCAAATCTCACTTCAGGGTTAAGAAGTTTTCCAGATAGTTTTAAGACACTCAACACTTTAACTTTCCGATTATATCCGGTTGAACTACTTGAATCAATAGCAAGGATCGACGATAGTGATGCACTAGTAGGAAAAACGGCTTTAATGTCGATGTCAGCATCTGTTGGGTTTCCATTCCATTGAATCGTACCGCCATTTTCAATTTCAAAAGTCCGAGTTACAATATCTTTGAGTTTCATTTCATATTGGCCTTTAGAAATGGTATAAGTTCCGTACATGTTAAAATCTCCATTTGTGTTGATATTTAATCGAATATTACCATTTCCAGAGCCATGAAGCGAACCGCCAGTAGATGGATCTAGAAAAATATGAAATTTTGCGGAAGGTGTTACGTTCACTAAGAAATTCATTTTTAAACCCAAGTCAATCAATGAATTATTAGTATTTTGGTTTTCATGAAGTTGTTTGGAGACAAAGTTTATAAAGGATGATTTATCAACAACTGTAGTTGAAGAAATTGGCACTGAGATTTCTGTGTTATTATTCGTTTCAAGTTGCGCATCGATTTGAATGTTTGGAGCAGTCCCAAAAATATGAATAGCACCAGTAGCAAAGGCTTTACCATAAAAAAGTTCATTCATAGAGCGCGTAGTGTTTAAGCCCATAAAATTGAAAGTCTTTATGTTTAAATCTAATTTAAAATTTTTAAAATCTTCATGAGAAACGTATCCATTTACTACTGCAATATTGTTTCTAGTATCATACGCCGTTAAGCTATCGAACTTAATTCGATTTTTCGACAATTCAATTTCTTGATTTATGGTATATTCAATGTTTAGGAAATTTACCCCCCAAACTGAACGCATTAATTTAATTTTACCTTCAATTTGAGGACGATTTATGGTCCCAATAATATTGATTTTTCCAGTTGCCAGACCATCCACACGATAGAATAGATTTTGAAGATATTTTTCGATTACTTTAAGCTTGAAGTTCAACAAATCTGCTTGTAAATCCAATGCACCATTTTTAGGATAGAAATATCCTTGAATGGTTACAGGCTTTGCTTCACCGACATTTCCACGGTACAACACATCAATATTTACAAATAAGCCATTCTTACGGGCGTCCCATGCAGAAACAACATTTGCATTTCCAAGCTTTTGACCATTTAATCCTAAGGAAAGTATTTTTAGATTTGTGATAATTGAGAACTTATCAAATATTTGCGAAAGTTCAACCTCTCCATTTACTATGCCGTCTAAATCAAAGTTTCGATGACTTGTCCATTCATCTGCTTCTGATATATTAAAATCTACAAGCTTTACCTTCAGGACATCATCAGGGTTGTGAGAAGCAATTCCATCAAACATAACTTGCTTATTTTTGGAATAAAACTGCAAATTGCTAAACCCAAAGCTTTTACTATCAACAAAAAAGCTATTGCGGGGATTAACATTCCATAGAGAATCGTTTAAATAAATATTTGATGATATGAGCGTTCCCTTTATAATTGGAGTCTTAGAAAACACGAGCATTCCATTGATTAAACTCTGTTTAGAAACAGTATTATTGTTATTCCATAATAAACTGAATTGGAGACTATCATTTTTCAAAGAAGTTAAACTATGAATATTTGAAAATATGAGCGTATCTCTTCTCGATAGGGCAAATTCTTTACAATTAATATCCAAATTAAGCAATGAATCTATTGAATTTCCTTTGATTTCAATTTGTTCGAAACTTAATTCTCCGATATTCAAGGTGTCAGTATTTAATTGAAATTCAATATGTTGTGTAATTGTATTTAAAAAACCGCTAATTGATGTTTTTCCCTTTGCTTTAATACTTGGCACAAACAACTCACTTATTGGATCTGAATCTTTAACATTGATATCAAAACTTAAAAATCGGCGTTCGCTTATACTGTTATTACTTTTTGTTGTTGTTTTCTTTGAATTATTAGTGATTGTCACTAGTTTATCAATACCAATTTTTTCAGGTACGTATGAAGGAAGAAACTTTTTCAAGATATAATTAAACGCATTTCCTAAGTCGCTATATTGAAATTTTCCATTCGCAGTTAAATCAATCCAATCTGAAGTAATATCTATCGATCGGTACCCAATTAAGCTAAATGATGAAATTACATCTAGTTTTTTTAATTCATACATTTTATCTTTTTCAAAATATTTTGTATCGAAGAACTTAACTTCTCCAACAAAATCATCAAATTTATCACCTTCAATTGTCGCATTTAGATGAGTTGATAACTGACTACTTATATGTCGGTTAATAAGCTGTAATTCAACTAATTTAGCATGCTCTACATCTGCAATAAACTGATATCTAGGAATTTTATTTGAGTAATCAATCGTACCATTAAAATCTAAAAACAACATCGGATCATCAATTAATATATGACCAAAAAAGATTTTATTTGAATAATTTCCGTCAATTTTAGAATTTTTAAACACATAATCTCTGTATTCAATATACTCAATGTTCCCATTTATTTTTACATCAATATTACTCTTTGATAATCCAGTGCCAGTGATGTCAGTGTGAATGGATGTTTTTTTAACACCTGAATTTGGAAAAAATATGGAGAAATCAAAGTTCGTAGATTGTACTGTCGCAGTATAACTTACTTTTTTGTTGTGAGTGTTAAATAAAATGTCACACCCTACGGAACCTGCACTCGTTGTTAAGTCAACCTTTGAAGTAAAATTTTGCAACGTTCCATTAAATTTTCCTTTGGCAACAATTTTCCCAATCTTAGCTATTTCAGTAGGTAATTTAATCGATTTATTTTTTGGTAATTTTATTTGCTGAATGTCTTCTATATTTGTCGATAAATTTGAGATAAATCCATCAATTTTAATTTTATCTGGTTGCAAAATTTCATGAATAGTTACATTTCCACTTAACGATGATTTAGAACCAAAGCTAACGACCATTTCTTTGATAGATAACTGATTAAGTGAACCACTGATATGTGCTTTTAGCTTAATTTTATTCTCAAATAATCCACTGTCTTTCATGAAAAAAGAAATATCTTTTGTGTTTACCGAAGAATTAAATATCTTAATATTAAAAAACACACGATTCGTAAAATCCTCAAAATCTGAGCTTTGATTATAAGACACAGCCATATTAGCATACAATTTTGAATTTGGCGTCTCTAAGGCCATTCTATCTAGTTGAATTTTTCCATTACAAAACAATGCTTTTCCACTCAGTTTTTTGATCCAAAAGCCACTACTATCAATCATCGAAAAGTGATCAATATTCCCTTTTATGGTATCTTGAAGAATAGCAATAGAAGAAAATTTTGCATTAATTTTTCTAATGTTTAAGCGATTAAAATCAATATTTTTTGGATTAACTAATGGAAGTTTGTGGAAATTATCGAAACAAAAGTGCGCATTTTCGAGTGAAAATGAACTTGATTTTATCGTCCATTTTTTATTTTGCTGAATTGTATCTTTTGATGAAAAATAATCAACAATAAATTGAAGATTTATGACGCTATCGGTGGCATATTTTTTTAAATATATTTCGGGTTCATTTAATAAGATATTTCTAATGGATAGTGTTTTTTCTACCGGGTTAAAATTCGTGATATCTACTATCATTTTTTCACTGACAATCATTGGATTATAATGTTGGTCAGAGATATACACTTTATTCATAACCACATCAAGAGATGGAGAAATATAGATGCGCTCAATGTTAATTTTCACATGTAATTCGTTCGAAAAATAGAGAGCAAGTTGCTGAGCTACAAATGTTTGCACCGAAGGAATTAACATTAACAGGATTAATATGATCAAATCCAATAAAATGCTTCCAATCGACCAAACGACAATTGTTCCTATTTTTTTTATAATTTTGCGTTTCAAAATCAATTCAATGAGTATTTATATTTTAGGTATCGAATCATCTTGTGATGACACATCAGCATCAATCATCAAAGATAATGTTTTATTATCAAACGTGATTGCTGGGCAAAAAGTACACCAAAAATTTGGTGGAGTTGTTCCCGAACTTGCTTCTCGTGCACATCAACAAAATATTATTCCAGTAGTCGATACCGCTATTAAGGAAGCAAATATAACAAAAAACCAGATAAGTGCAATCGCTTATACTCGAGGACCAGGATTGTTGGGGTCACTTTTGGTTGGTTCTTCTTTTGCAAAATCGTTTGCTATGGCTCTAAACGTCCCACTTGTTGAAATTGATCACATGCAAGGGCATATTTTGGCTCACTTTATTCAATTTCCCGAAAATATTAAGAAAACGCCTGATTTTCCATTTTTATGCCTCACCGTTTCTGGTGGTCATACTCAAATTTCAATCGTGAAAAATTATTTTGAAATGGAAATCGTGGGTAGAACAATTGATGATGCTGCTGGTGAGGCTTTCGATAAATCGGCAAAAATATTAGGGCTTCCTTATCCAGGAGGTCCACTAATTGACAAATATGCTGTAAACGGAAATCCAAAAGCTTTCAAATTTTCTGAAGCTCATATTTCTGGACTTGATTATAGTTTTAGTGGATTAAAAACCTCTTTTCTTTATTTTCTTCGCGATCGACTAAAAGAAAATCCTTCGTTTATTGAAGAAAATTTAGCCGATTTATGTGCTTCAATTCAGTTTGCAATCGTGAATAGTTTGATAAAAAAAGTAGTGTTAGCATCCGAAAAATATCAAATAAAAACAATTGCTGTAGCTGGAGGTGTCTCGGCTAATTCAGCTATAAGAAAAGCATTAGTTGATATGGGTCATAATATTGGTGCAGAGATTTTTATACCTCCATTTGAATTTACAACAGATAATGCTGCAATGATTGCAATTGCTGGTTATTTTAAGTATTTGAATGCTGAATTTTCTTCCCAAGAAATCCGTCCATATACTCGACAAAAAATCTCAATTCTTAAAACTGAGTCCACTCCGAAAAGTCTATAATATTGATATTCAACGTTTTTTCGCCCCGTCCCTTAAGGGTGAAACATTGAATATCAGTGTTTTAAATAAGTGTATTTAGGATTCCGATAGATTCTTTGTATAAGGGGCAAATTTATTTTTCGGAGTAAACTTAAAAAAGGAGTTTTCTGGAAGCACTAATTTACTACAAACTTCTCCTTATTAACTCCATTTGAATTTATCACACTTATAAAATAAACTCCTTTTGCAAAACTACTTAAATCAATAGTAGATGAATTAAAAAACGATTCACTCCATTGTAATCGGCCTTGTACGTCTCTGATTTCTAGTTGCGACCAAAGATTGTTTCGAGTAGAGACATTAAGGATCGTAGCTGTAGGATTTGGAAAAATCGATAATTTAGTATGCAATTCATTTTTCTCAATTGCGGTATTTAAGGTTGCAGAATAGGTATAGGAAGCAACACTATTTTCTTGAATCGACGAATCGAGATTCATTATCACCATAATGGCTTTGTTGAATGTGGTGCCCAAGCTATCAATATTAAATGTACCATGATTAAAAGCATCAAGAGGCATCCGAATAATGGTATCTATTTGATTAGCAATTGTATTCTTCAAAATAAAATCAACTCTATACTTCGAATCTGTTTGTCCCGAAAAATCAACTACGATTGATTTTGGAGTGGCAGAAGAAAAAACCACATAATCAGAACCAAAAGGATTTACTGTTTTCGTCATTATATTAGTTGGAAAAACAGCATGAATTGTTTCAATATTTGCTGCTGGAAAATTGTAATGAGCATACGAATATTTTCCTTCAGCATACAACGAATCATCCACGTAATTGGCAATTGTCCATTGCTCAAATGCATCATCAAAAGTAGTAGTATAGCCCAACTGATTTAAAGTGCTGTTAACTCCTGCTATTCCATTTAATTGGTTGCTAATTAACGAAGAAATATAATTCCAACGACCATAATGCTCATACATAAACAGCATAAAAAGTTTCACTTGGTTATAATCAGAGAAATAAATTAGCGGTTTATCAGGATTTGTTGCAAAAAAGGCTTCATTATCCATTACGTTATGCTGATAGATATTTTCGGTTAAATAAATTGCGGCAAAAGTCGAAAATCCCTCATCAACCCAAGCATCTTCCCAGTATTTTACAGGATTTAAAATGGGTTCAGGAGAATGATCTTGTTGCCAATGCAACATGTGTCCAAACTCGTGCGTAACAATTTCGTTAGCTATAGAAAACGCACCAGCAGACACATAAATAATTTCTCGTTGATTGCTGTGTCGGTTCCAAATACGATAAACCATAGTATCTGGCATTTGCTGACCTGGATCAAAATATCCCGCCCAATCAGTTTCATTAAATACAAGAATACATATTTTAGGATCATTATCAAAAACATTTGGAACTGGACCGTAAACAGAAGTCAGCGAATCAAAATAATGGTTGTCGAAATCATTTACTAATGCATCAATGCTCGATTGAGTGGGCTGTGGAGCAGTCTTTTCGACAAAAACATAACAATGACTTCCCACTTTTTTACATACAGCACTCACCTCTCGTTGTGGAGATCCGATTAATGGAGGCCAATCGTTATACGTTACAGACCAAAATTTTGCGGAGTCACCTTCATTAAACTGCGAGAAACAATTGGTTTGTGATGATACCAGAGCAATAATTACAAAAAATAATAGCTTAAATGATTTCATGGTATTTGAATTTTTATGGTATAAAAAATAAGTAGATTAAGTTTCTACAAATATACTTAGTTTTTTAATCTTGGAAAAGAATTCATCCCTTTTTTGCATTAAAACTAGTAATATTATAACTTTGAATTCAAATCAATCAATAATTTCCATCTTCTTCATTAAGAAGGAGGCGTTTAACTTGCTGCTTATTCCCTTTTTTAGCTTGTAATCAAAGATCAACTGATCGTTCTGAAGTTCCACTTCAAAGCAGTAATTGGCGACGATTTCGGGAAACTTCTTTTCAAGTTGGCCAATTTCCAAATCGTGTGTAGCAATAATAGCAATTGCCTCAAGATTGATTAACTTTTCCAACAAACCCAACGAACCCAATTGTTTATCTTTTGTATTTGTACCTCGAAGAATTTCATCTAAAATCACCAGTGTTTTTGGCTGCACTTTTACATGACTAATAATTTCCTTAATCCGCAGTAATTCAGCATAGAAGTACGATTCCTGATTCGATAATGAATCTTGAATTTTTATACTCGACATAATATCACAAGGGGAGAATATAAAATCTTTGGCACACACAGGAGCTCCATTCATGGCTAAGATTAAATTCACAGACAATGTTCTTAAAAACGTGCTCTTTCCAGCCATATTAGCGCCTGTTATAATAATTACTGACGGAGAACCTGCTATTATTACAGAATTGTTTATTCTGATAGATGGATGCAAAAGTGGATGACCTAAATCTGTTCCATCGATGATAAATTGCTTTTCTGAAATTGTAGGAACTGTCACTAAACTTCTATTATTGAACGCAAAGACGCTGTAGCTCATCAATGCATCGATTTCAGATAATACAGAAAACCAAGAAGTTACTGAATCTTTATTTTTTTGTTTCCACTTTTCGAGACGTAGAAAAATCTGAAGATCAAAAATCACAAGCGAATTCAGCAAAAATGAAACGATTACATTATATCTGATATCGAAATTATTCAAAAGATTAAATAACAATTTCAAAGAATGACTCGCTTTAAGGTCGTTGCAAGTCAATTTTTGTTTCAAATCCTTCAATAAGGGTGATGCAAACTCTTCATCTTCAATTAATTTAATTAACGTAGTATATTTTTCAAAAGTTTTGGCTGTTTTACTTAAGCGATTATGAGCCAAATCTAGCATGTGCTTATTAAAGAAAATTACTAATAGAGAAATCATCAGCGGAAACAGTAAAGAGTTAACTGTAAAAACACCTAAAATAATTAAAGTAATCCACGCAATGTTTAATAATGGAAAGGCAATGACAGCACTTTTCAAAAATTTTGTGCTACCAACCGATTCCTTTAACCAACTTTGAATACTTGAAACTTCAATACCAGTTTCGTTAATAAACATTCCATGCGTTTGAAAATTCTGAATAAAATCAATGTTTTTAGATAACTCATTGATTGCCTGTTGTTTTTGGAGAATTACATCGCCATTTAGCACTGGTTTACACAAACTTTCAGCAAATTTAGTTTTTCCAATCTTTGTGGAGCATCTATTAAGATATTGAAACATAGAACCTTGTCCAAACAAATCAAAATCATCTGCTAAATGAGGGTTTAAATTTTTATACTCATCACCAGCATTGCTAAATTGATAATTGTGAGCCAAAAAATTCAGTTCATTTTTATTTACAATCAACTGATTTGATAGAAAACTTTCTTTATACGTTGATTTGAAGTTAATTTTTAAAACAAATAGGAACAAAACTAAGCTAACTCCAGAAATTACTAAATGGACAAGATTATAATCGAACTTTAAAAACAAAACAAGGAACGTTATTATCAAACTAAAAGCAAACAATCGAATAAAGTAAAAATATTTATTCAGTTTTGTTACCTTTTTCAAATCAACTTCAATGGTTGATATATTTTTGATGTATTTATTGTATGCAGATTGATCCATTTTTTTTCACAAAAGTACTTAATTTATAAAATGCTGATTAACATATTTTCAAATATATCCATGAAAATCAAATTTTCCTACTCACTCATTTAATTGAAAATAATATTTTAATATTTTAGATTAAACCCTTTTTACTCTTTATTTATTAAAATAATGTTATTTTACCCATCCAATATGTTCTGATTTGCGTATCAGAACATATTGGATGGGGCGAAATTTTTAAACTATACTACTTTTACATAATTATCATAATTTTATTGTTAATATCGAAATATAAAATAAGTTCACGTTCAAATACCTAAAAATAAATCTTTAAATTTTTATGAAAAATAAATTTGTTTTATTCAAATC
This sequence comes from Bacteroidota bacterium, assembly GCA_037130365.1. Taxonomy (GTDB): domain Bacteria; phylum Bacteroidota; class Bacteroidia; order Bacteroidales; family WCHB1-69; genus JBAXTE01. Next base: position 86,143 of record JBAXTE010000009.1, on the reverse strand, counting down.
GCTTAATGCCAACATTGCAATTGTCATTATTTTGCTTACGCCTTTTTTAAGTTCTGGGCAAACAATTCGATTTTGGAAAGGTACAGGAACGTGGACATCCGCAAATCAATGGGCACTTACTAGTGGTGGAACATACAATACATTGTGGGTAAGTAACGATATTGCAGTGTTTGATGTTGCTACCAGTACAGTAACATTTGTTTCAACGGGCGTAACTGGAATAACCGCAAACCAAAATGTAACATTTACTGCAGCTGGAACATTAACTACCAACGGAACAAAAATTCCAATTTCAGTTGCTAGTGGTATGACGTTAAATCTTGCAGGTCAGAGTATTTCTACTGCTGCAGGAACAGGAATCATTAAAAACGGGAGTGGAGTACTTATTAGCTCTAATGGCAATGCTTATCCAGGTGGGTTTACAATAAATGCTGGTACTATGGTAATTGGAGGAGTTAATGCATTGGGATCCGGAGGAATTTTAACTATAAATGGTGGCGCATTAACTGCATCTTCTAGCTCCGCTAGAGATCTAACGGGCAAATATACTGGAGGCATTAATATTACTAATAATTTTCAATTTGGTGATGCTGTAAACGTAGCAGCAGGTACAGGTGGTTTCACTTTTACAGACTTAGTCTCCCTTGGTAGCGGTGTTGCACGAACAATAACTATTGGTGGTGCTGGCACTTATGCTTTAAATGGTGTCATAAGCGGGGTTGGTTCGAGTTTGACAATAGCAAGTACTTCAACTGGTTCAATATCTCTTGGTGCGTCAAATTCATACAATGGAGGTACCACAATAAGTGGAGGCACATTAGTACTTGGAGTGACTGGTGGAGTTTTAGCTGATGCTGGTGCTGTTAATATGAATGGTGGTACACTTAAAACTGGTGCAACAATCGGCTTTAGTGATGCAGTAGGAACATTATCACTTACTGAAAGCTCTACAATTGCTCTTGGAACTGGAATTCATGCATTAAGTTTTTCGAGTGGAGCTGGAACTTGGACGAGTGGTAAAACACTAACTATTACAGGATGGACAGGTCCTGCTGGTACAACAGGAACTGCTGGAAAAATATTCGTTGGTAGCACTTCAAGTGGACTAACGGCTGATCAATTAGCACAAATTTCATTCACTGGATTTGATGGTACAGCAGCAATATTGTCAACTGGGCAAATAGTACCAGCGATTGCAATGTATCGATCTATTGCAACTGGGAATTGGAATGCTCCAACAACATGGGAATGTAGTGCCGATGGTATAAATTGGAAACCAGCTGCATACACTCCGTCATATACAAGCAGCACTATTACAATTCAAAATGGTCATAATGTTAGTGTTACAGCTGCAGTGTCTATAGATGAAGCAACTATTAATTCTGGAGGACAATTAACTGTAAATGGTGGAATATTAACAATTGCTGATGGCACAGGAGTAGATTTAACAGTAAATGGCACATTGAAACTTTCTGCAAATTCTATAGTAAATTCAGGACAAATTGCAATAAATGGAGCTTATGAACATGGTATTGGTGCTTCTGGCGGTACAATACCTACTGCTACATGGGGTTTAAATTCAATTTGTAGATTAAAATATACAGTAAATTCTACATCTACTCCAACTGGATTATCTCAAATATTTGGAAAACTTGAAATAGATTGTGCAAGTCAAACTTCAAATCTAATAATTACACCAACAAATGTAAAGACAGAATTTAAGGTGATTAGTGGAGTTGTTGAAATTCAATCATTAGTGATTGATGGAAATTATTATCAAACAGGTGGAACTGTAAAAGATAGAGCCGCAACTGGAACAACTTCTGCAAATATTAAAGGTTCATATACTATTGAGGGTGGTACCTTTATCATTACTGATGCAAACGGAAGTGCAAATGCTGTTACCTTAACAATAGATGGTGCTTGCAATCTTACGAGCGGTACTTTTATTTTTGCAAATACATCTGCTACCTCTGGAATTGGATTTTTCGTTTTAAAGGGAATTACAACAATTGGCTCTGGAATTACTTTCAGTGGATACATTCCAACAACAACTGGTTTTTATTTTAATAAAGCAACACCAGGAAATACTACTTTAAATATTTCTCATCCGTTTTCAAGTGGAACAATTAGGAATTGCTTTTATTATAATACGACTAATATCACATCAATTAATGAAAATTATTTTGGAACTACAGCTCAAACGACAGTAAATGGTAGTTTTACAACACCTGCTTCTGGTTATGCAGCTTGGCCAATTAGTAGCACTTTAATTAATAATTTAACCATAAATAATAGCGCTGGCGTTACTTTAAGCACAGCAAAAACTGTTAATGGAACATTATTTATGACTCAGGGAGCATTGGCTTTAGGAAGTTTTGCATTATCTTATGGAACTACTGCAACTTTAAACTATGATGGTACAACTGCTCAAACAATTGGTTCAGCTGAGTGGCCTGCAACTTTTGCAAAAAATGTGACAATAACGAACAACTCTATAGGTGGAGTTACACTAAACGAAAATAAAACATATAATATTGGTGGAACTACTACTGTAAATGGAAATTTAAATCTCAGTACTTTTAATATATCTGGAACTGGGGCATTTTCATTAGCCTCTGGTGGAACAATTGCTTCTGGTTTTGCTACAGACGGATTTGGAAACTTCGGAGATAATACAAAAGGTTCAATAAGAGTAAGCGGTCTTAGAAGCATGAGTACTAGTGGAAATTATATTTTAAATGGATCTGGAACATATCAAAATAGTGGAACGAATATGCCATCAACTGTGAACAACCTTTCTATTATTAATTCATTAGGTGTGACATTATCACAAAACACAACTGTAAATGGAGCATTAGCTCTAACTACAGGTGCTCTAACAGTTAATCCTCTAATAAATCTCACAGTAGGAGGTACAACTACTCTAGGAAATGCTCAATGTTTAATCATCAAAAGTAATTCAACATCATCGGGTAGTTTTATTGATCACGGATTTTCTGGAAGTGGAACAGCTATTGTTGAGCGCTGGGTTAGTAATAACGGAAACCAACGTTGGGAATATATTTCATCCCCCATAACAACTGCTTCTTCTGCACTATTTACTTCGAGTATTCATGGATTAAGATATGCGAATGAACCTACAAATACATGGGTGAGAATTGATAATGCAACTCCTCAAACGCTGACTATCTTTAAAGGATATACCAGAAGTTATCAAGCAACAAACGACGGCGAAAACACTGCTGTTAACTTTGTTGGTTCTTTAAATACGGGTTCACAATCGATAGGACTAACATATACCGCTACAGCACCTGGAACAAACCATGGTTGGAATTTAGTGGGTAATCCATATCCAAGTGCTATTGATTGGGATGCAGCTTCGGGTTGGACAAAATCAAACATCGATGGTGCAATTTATTTTCGCAAAAACGGTACAGCATGTACATATTTAAAAGATGCTGCTACTGGTGGAGCATCAAACATAATTCCTCCAATGCAAGCATTCTGGGTTAGAGTATCTGCTAATTCTACACTTACTTGTACCGATGCTGTTAGAGTTCACGTTGCTATACCAGCATACAAAACCACACCAGAAAACACACTCCATCTTACGGTTTCTACGAATGGAAAAAGTGGCTTATCCGATGATACTTACATTCGTTTTAAAGATTATGCTACCGATGTTTTTGATAATTCTTGTGATGCGTTTAAAATGTTTGCTGAAGATGCAGCATTTCCTCAAATATACACAATATCTGGCACTGATACTTTGGCAATCAATAGCTTAAGTGCATTAACTAGCGATCGTGTTATTCCACTAATGTTCAAATCAACTGCTGTTGGAACATTTACACTTGCAGCCGAATTGGTTTCGAGTTTTGCAAATAGTGGCTATTATGTTTTCTTAAAAGATAAAGAAACCGGAACCATTCAAAACTTATCTGAAAATCCTCATTATCAATTTTCTACATCCACTATGAAAGGAAACGATCGTTTTGAAGTTCAGTTTAAATCAAATACAACTCCATTGCCAATTGACCTAATCAGTTTCGATGCAAAATGTGTGAACAACCAAGTCGCATTAAACTGGTCAACTGCTTCAGAAGTAAACAATGACTTTTTCTCAATTGAACGTAGCAAAGATGTTTTAAATTGGGATTTAGTAGAAAAAATTCATGGTGCTGGCAATAGTAATCATTTGATAAATTATTCGTCAAAAGATGTTGAAACAACTGGTGGCACTTCATATTACCGCTTAAAACAAACCGACTTTGATGGCAAAACCGTTACCTATAGTCCTGTAACCGTTACTTGTGCTGATAATTCTACACAAACATCAGTATCATATTTTCCAAATCCATTTACTTCAGAAGTAAAAGTAGAAGTTAAAAACTCAACATCAAAAACCGCTATTGTTACAATTTACGACATCTTTGGAACTAAAGTATACACTAAGATTCTGAATATTGACAGTCATGCGGACAAATCGATTACTTTGAATCTATCTGATTTAGCAACGGGTGTTTATGGCATCGAATTTCGTTCCGCAACTTATTCGAATATTTCAAAAATTGTGAAAAAATAAATTCAAATTGAAAATCAAAGAAATAGAAAAGAAGAGGTATTGTAGTCCCGAAATTCGAATGATAAAAATTGATTATGAGATTTCGTTAGTGATGGCATCAGCAACAGGCGGTGGCGACCCACCGCCGGGAGATGAAAATTCATCAATACAACCAGAACGCATTGGTGGTAATCCATTTAAACTGCCTACAGCGTAATCTATAGAAGTACTTTTTCTTATGTAAACATTATAACTCTTTCAAACAATTTGAGAGAGTTAAGGTGCTTTTTTATGTTCAATACTCCGTTTTTATGCAGCAAAAAGAGAATGTAGATTTATATTGCAATTTGTTGAGTCACCCTATAAACATATAAACCTTTAACCAAGAAACTAAAAAACGGTTATCTTTTTTTAGTTGCAAGTCGTTTGATGACTTGTTTATATGCTTAAATTTATCCGGCGATGTATTCAAATTATGACTATTCAAATTAATCCGCGAAAATCTGCTCAATCTGCGTTATACGTGTTCTATCTTACACTTGAACATAAAAAAAATAAAATAATCTGGACAAACAATTTTATGTTAAAAGTGTTCCTATTTATAATTAGTTTAAATAAGAAACACTACTTTTGTAATATGATTAATTCAAATCAATAAAATGAACTTAACAGCGCTCAAACAAGGAGAAAGTGCATATATCGTCAAAATAATCGGTAAAGGTACCTATCGTAAACGGTTAATGGAGATGGGTTTTTCTTCAGGGACAAAAATTTCAGTGATTAAAAAAGCACCTTTTAATGATCCTGTTGAGTATGAGTTATTAGGTTCACGAATTGCCCTCCGAAATATTGATGCTGCTGGAATTGAGATTGAATTGGCAGAAAAATTTCTCTCTTCAAATTTATTATCTGATCAAAATCTAACTTTTGAGAACAATACCGCCGTAGTCCCAAATATTAAGAAATCATTTACAGTAGCCATTTTAGGGAATCCAAATTGTGGTAAAACTACTGTTTTTAATGCGCTTACTGGAAAAAACGATCGTATAGCAAATTATTCTGGTGTTACCATTGAATCTGCCTATCAGGAAATCGAATTTCGCAATTATGGTATTACAATTTTTGATCTTCCAGGATTATATTCGCTCAACAGTATTACAGATTCTGATAAATCAATTCGTGATTTTTTAAAAGAAAAACAACCAGATATTATTTTAAATATTTTGGATGCTGGCAACCTTGAAAGAAATTTATATCTAACTACCGATTTGATAGATATGGATGTGAGAATGGTGATTGCGCTAAATATGATGGATGAATTTAATAACGCGAACAAAAAAATAGATTCCCAAAATCTTGGAATATTGCTTGGCTTTCCAATTGTGTCCTTGCTTGAAAAAGATACACCTGCGATTAATTTACTTCTAGATAAAATAATTGCGGTATTTGAAGATCAGGAAGCTATGGTGAGACATATTCATATTAATTATGGTAATATTCTAGAGAATTCAATTCGAAAAGTGCAAAATGCAATTAAGCAAATTTCAAATTATGATACCTTGCGATTGTATTCGAGTCGATTTTTAGCCATCAAATTGTTAGAAAAGGACTCCGAAACGAAATTGTTATTGTCCAATAGCAATAATTTTCAACAGATTCATCAAGTTTTAAATCAACAGATTTCATATATTGAAAAAGAATTTGCATTAGAAGCCGACTTAGTAATTACAAAAGCTAAACAGGGCTTTATTACTGGTGCTTTACGTGAAACTCTTACACAACCGATTTTAAGTGTTGAGGAGCGAAACCGAATAGCAGATCGAATTTTTACGCACAGGTTTTGGGGTTTGCCAATTTTTATTGCGTTTTTATGGTTGATGTTCTTCACCACATTTCAATTAGGAAAAATTCCAATGGGTTGGATTGAATTTGGTGTTTTAAAAATTTCACAACTTGTTTCTTCAGCATTAAGTGAAGGAATGCTAAAAGATTTGCTTGTTGATGGAATGATAAGCGGAGTGGGAGGTGTGTTGATTTTTCTTCCGAATATTTTGCTTTTATATTTTTTTATTGCAGTCATGGAGGGTTCTGGATATATGTCGAGAGCAGTTTTTATTTTGGATAAATCGATGCACAAAATTGGTCTTCACGGCAAATCATTTATTCCGTTGGTGATGGGTTTTGGATGCAATGTTCCTGCAATAATGGCCACTAGAATGTTGGAAAATCGGAACGAGCGTATGATTACGATGCTGATAAATCCATTTATTAGTTGCAATGCGCGTTTACCAGTTTATATTCTATTTGCTACCGCTTTTTTTCCTCATTATTCGGCTACAATTTTGTTTTTAATATATTTACTTGGCGTTGTGCTCGCTATTCTTACCGCACTTTTATTACGAAAAACAATATTTAAAATTGTTGAGATGCCTTTTGTTATGGAGTTGCCACCATATCGATTGCCTTCTGTTTCTTCACTAGCAAGCTATATGTGGGATCGTGCAAGCGAGTATTTAAAAAAAATTGCGGGTGTTATTCTAATTGCATCTATACTTTTTTGGGCACTTAGTTATTTCCCTCAAAACAGTGCTTGTGTATCAGAAGTTAAAAAGGAGTTGATCGCTAAACAGTTAATACTTGATCAACAATTGTTGCACACAAATGGAGTAATTCATGATTCTTTGCTCGTTCAAAAAACGGATATGGTATTGTATTATCACAATATGGAAAAATCGTTACAGCGTGAAGAATCGTATTTAGGCCAAATCGGAAAATTTATAGAACCAGCATTACGACCCATTGGTCTTGATTGGCGATCTGGAATTAGTCTAATCTCAGGACTTACAGCTAAAGAAATAATTGTGAGTACATTAGCCGTTCTTTATCAAGTAGACGACGATTCGCACAGCCATCGGCATACTCTTGCCAGTAAATTGCAAACGCAAAAAGTAGTAGATGGACCTAGAAAAGGGGAACCAATTTTTTCGCCATTAACTGCCTTTGTTTTTATGATATTTGTCTCTATCTATTTCCCTTGTATTGGTTCAATAATAGCCATTAGCAGAGAGTCGGGGAGTGCTAAGTGGGGATTATTTTCAGTTGGGTATACTTTGTCGTTAGCTTGGATTATATCATTTATTGTTTATCAAGGAGGAACATTATTAGGATTATGAAACAGTTTTTTGAATTACCAATTTATTTTTACAGTTATGTTCTCGCTGTTTTTATTGTAGCAAGATTGCCTTACATTGGAGCTTTTGTGAGGGTTTTTAATACGTTGGTTCACGAAGGAGCACACGCATTAGTTGCAATTCTAACCTCTGGGAAAATTTTTAAAATTGAGCTTCAGAGTAATACTTCTGGGTCAACATTGTCTGCTTCTAAAAATAAATTTTGTCAATTTTTAATTGCTATTTCAGGTTATCCACTTGCTGCAGCTTCAGCATATGGCTTGTTGTATTTTCTGATTAATGGATTTAGTTCTGCAGTATTAATTGGAATTATAATATTCACATCCATATTATTATTGCTTTTTATTCGAAATACTTTTGGCGTTATTTGGTCGATTCTATTTATCGGATTAATTTCATTTGTACTTTATCTTGATAACCCCAAAATTATCGATTTTTCCGTCATGACATTAGCATTTATTCTAGCAACAGAAGCGTTATTCTCAACTCTAATGTTACTCTTAATTGCTCTCGAGTCACCATCTGAGTCTGGTGATGCAAAAATATTAAGCAGCATTACAATGCTTCCAGCAATTTTTTGGGCAATTGTGTTTGTCGCAACGAATGGAATTATTGTTTATCAAATCGTTGTTAATCTTTTAATCACTTAATTTATGCAAGACATTATAGCTATCGCTATTGTTATTATTGCTTTAATAATCACAATTATCTATTTTTATTCTAGATATAAGCGAATAAAATCAAACGATGAAAGTTGTGACTCATGTGGTACAAGTAGTTGTGATGGTTGCGCTATTCAAAAAATAAATGCTAAAAAAAAGTAAATAAATAAGTGTTTGTAAAAAAAATAACATACATTTGTTTTTTTAAACATCAATAGTTATTAATTATGATTAATATTGAACTGTTTTCCCAAAGCTATTCTGATTTTGATCAAGAGGTTATTAATGAGATTATTAACATGTTTTTCGAAGATTACCCCATTTCTCTTTCTTTAATTGAAAAGGCCATAGATGTTGAAGATGCAAATCTTTTAGCTCAGTCAGCACATAAATATAAAGGAACAGTAGGAGCTATGTACGATATTGAGCTAAAAGAATTATTGCAAAAACTAGAACAAAAAGGAAAAGATAACGATTTGGAAGGTGCATCGACTCTTTTTGCAGCTATTCAGGCTAATAGCCGGATTTTAGCTGACGATTTAAAGATGTTAATCAAATAGTTATTGAATTATTACCTTCTTTGTAATTTGTTGAGTTTTGCTCTTGAACTTGATGAAAAAGACCCCTTTTAGTCCACTTACTTCTAATTGATTGGTATTGACAAAATCGTACTCAGCTACTTTACGACCATCCAAAGCAAATATTTCAACGAATGTGGGTTTGAAACTTTCATCAAACATACACCATATTTTATCCTTTGCAGGTATTGGATACAATGAGCATAGGTTATTAAAATCTGTTTCATTAATATTTACTAATTCGAATGCTCTTTTAACTGCTTTTAATGCATGTACTTTTCCCCAGCCCCAATATACACTTCCAGTATCTCCAATAATTCCTGTATACGAGTCAAAACGGGCAGTTTGGTGAATAATTGTTTTTATTTGAACTGGTGTCAACAATGGATTTGCCTGTAACATTAATGCGACAATTCCTGTAACCGCTGGTCCTGACATTGAGGTGCCTGAAAAGCGAACAAAACGGTATGACCGTCCATTAAAAAGGATGGTATTCACAACGCTAGCTAAATCAATACTAGAATTTGTAAATGACGAAATCGAGGATGCAACATTGAATCCAGGCGCAGAAATATCAGGTTTTGTTCGTCCATCTAAAGTTGGTCCGATACTAGAAAAAGTTGAACGAGCACCTCCAGTTACACTTCCACTGGGCAACACAGTTTCTGAATTATGGGCAGCAATACTTATCACACTTTGAGAACAAGCAGGCTCTCCAATGCTATAAAAAGCATCACCAGCAGTATAATCGGGAAGTGGGTTTACAAAAGGGCCACCCCAATTTCCTACATCGTTGGTTAACTCAATTAAATTCCAATAATGCACTGTTCCTGAATCTGCAGTGGAGTGGAGGGCAATTTTATAAAGACTGCTTTTATTCTTCACACGGATACGAGCGTGAGGACGTTGGTTTAAAAAATTAGATGATTCACGAAGAATATTGTAAAAAATGGTATCACTGCCAATTACGATTAATGTGTCTATGTAACCATTCGTGCTTGTTGGAAAATTAGCAGTTGAAGAGATCTCTTGGTTTGATGTGTTTAATATTTTAATCGAAAAATTAAATGCATGATTTGGTTCACCCCATGCAGTTACAGATTGTCCCCACATGGTTGGATAGTAGCCATAATTATTAAACCCAATTACTGTTTTCATGGTGTCGGCAGATGAAATGAATTGTTTTTTGATATGAAAAGTTTCATCCCCATTATTTCCTGCACTTGCCACAAATACAACTCCTTGCGATGATAATGCATCAATTGCTTGACTTATTAAAGAAGTTCCGTCTAGATTTCCCATCCAGTATAAACCCCAACTCATATTTACGACTAATCTTTTTTGTTCTTGGGTTGCTACGTTTTTCATCCAATTAAAAGCGTCGATTACAGAAGCTTCATCAACTAAGAAAGTGGCCATCAAATAGTTGGCATCATAAGCGACGCCACGATAAATGGTGCCAGCACCACTACCACCACAAATTCCGGCTACATGACTCCCATGTGTTGCCCATTGATAAATATTAAAAGTATCACATTGAGCAGCAAGCAAATCAGATTCCCCAGATATTTCAGTGCCATAAGTAAATCCTGTAGGAGCAGGGCCAGCATTTCGATATTGATCCCATGCTTTAAAGATTCGAGTATGAGAAAGTGTTGTATCATAAAACATTGGGTTTGTATAATCAAATCCCCAATCGGTGATGCCAATAAACACATCTTTTCCAGAAAATGGCTGAGGCAGTGAATATCCTTTTTGAACACTATCTACACGAGTGTCTTTTACTACCTTATTTAACATTGGAACAATTCTATGCGACGGAGACAAATAAGTTACTCCAGATATGTTTAAATCATCGTTAATCATTGAAATTGGAATTCGTAAGGTCACAATTTGATTTATGATGCTTCCTACAATTATTCCTCTATTCGTAGTCTTGTTTTGATTAAACTTATTGTTTATCAATCCAACAGCATGAATATATTCCACACAATTAACTTGAGATGAATAATAAGATTTTGGAATGAGTACATTTTTCTTTTTACATTGTATAATTTCTGTAAACTCACCAGATAATTTTGTCTGGTTTATCTGTGCGATTATATCTAAAGTGAACCCAATAAAAAGAACTATTAATAAGAATTTTCGTGTCATCATAACTTTTTTTTTACAAAGATAGGATAAAAAAAAAGAGCCTCGATAAGGAGACTCTTTTTTATGAAAAGAATTTTGGTAAATTATCTTACGATTAATTTACTTGTGTTAGTACTATTTCCAGCTTTTACAGTTACGAAATAAATACCTGAAGTTAAACCGTTAGCATTAACAGTTAGTTTGTGCATGCCAGCAGCTTTATTTCCTAGGTTATCACTAGAAACAACTTGTCCCATCATGTTAACAACTTCGATTGTAACATTTGAGCTTTTTAATAATGATAAATCAATGTTTGATAAACCATTCGTTGGGTTAGGATAAATGTTAGAAACGTTAGCGATGTTTTTATCAATATTATTTGTTTCAATTCCAACAACAATTTTTGCGTCTTTTAAGAAATAATATTTACAAGGATCGTTATCAGCAGTAGCTCCAAGTTGAGTTAATACGATATAAGGATAGAATTCACCACCAAAATCACGAACTTGAGGAGCCATACAATGCATGGTTGCAGCATTTTCGAAAGTAGTACCAAGTGTTAAACAAGTTTTTCCAATAACGTTTACTGAATCAATATTTCTTCCAGCAACATAAATATCAGGAAGTACATTGGTTGCGGTGTTAGCTGGATCACTATCAGCCCATGAGTAGAAAATGTTTTTTCCATCATTTGACATACCAACTTGAAGTCTGTTTTCGTATGTGAGATCTGGAGTAGCAGCAGCTACATCTTTAGTATTAACTAAATCAATAATTACAGCATCCCAAGCACCACCAGTAGTCATGTATGTATCATACATAATTCCTTGGATAGTATTATAAGTCCATGTGTAACCAATTGAATCAACATGAGTAGAAGATCCACCAGAAACATAAGAAATGATGTGTAAGTTATCATTTGCATCTACAGCGATATCATCGAATGAACCAAAGAAAGGAAGAATAACAGTAGTATCAGCAGCAGTTCCAGGTAAAACTTGGTTAAAAGCTGGGATAGTTGCAAAATTAAAATCAGGTTGGATATTCCAAGTAGTACCAGCATCTGTAGTTTTGTAAACGATTGGGCGATAAGCAGTATTTGCTGAAGGAACAGCAACATCACTACGAACACCTAAAAAAGCATAATAACCAACTGTACCTGCTTTGTTAAAAGCAACTGCAGCTGAATAACCACCAGAACCTAAAGTATCAGTACCAAATCTTGCGTAAGGAGGAACGATAATCGTTGTTGCAATGTTTTCAACTGTATCAGTAGCTGCATTTAATTTTCCAGAAACAAGTGTGTAATTCCATTTTGTGTAGTTTGTGCCATCATCTAGGTGAGCATAACCATTAAAATAGAATCTACCATCTTGACAAATTTGGAAGTTATTACGTTCTAAACGGTTTGTGTTACCATGATTAATAACATAATTTTTAGCAACGCCAGATTTTTTCTTCCAGCCAATATAAGTTGCACCAAAAGCAGTAGGAGCAAGAGCAGGACCAGCACAAATTGAATAAAGATTTGCAATATCTGTATTTCCTGTTGCATTGTAAAGAGAACCAGTTGGATAACGTCCTGGGAAGTTTGCATTGTGATAAACAACATTTGTTGAATCCCAAGCAGCACCACCATTAATAGAAAGTGCACCTATAGCATCACCTCCAGTTGTACTTGCATTATAAGGACCACTTCTGTGGGTATAACTCAATACATTTAGTGCTTCGTTATAAGCTACTTGATTTTCTTGAGGAACTAAAATTCCATTAGGATTACTTGATGATCCTACAAATACAGGAGTAATGGCTTTTGAATTAACGCCAAGAGGTTTTTGTGTAAATGTCAAATTTGATTGATTTACATCCACAACAGCTGGTCTAACTACCTGTTTCATTTTAACAGGAATCGGATTAACAGCAGGTTTTTGAGCTACTACACTTACAATCATTGCACTTGCAGCAAAAAAAAGGAATACTTTTTTCATTGTTTTTAATTTTGTTAAACACTATTTTCAATAATCAGCTACAAAAATAATAAAAAATCTACCGTATGCAACATTTTGTTCAACTTTTTATGTATTTATTTTTATGATTTTGTTATGTTTGAATAATTTTGTTGATAACATGGCGTAAATTGATGCAAAAAAAGGTCTCCAATTTAAATGAAGACCTTTTGTTGTATGTAATGAAAGATTTTTTTATGGTTTAATATATTCACTTACCTAAGTTATTTTTTAAAGTATTCCTCCATTAATCGTTGGACATATTTTCCCAAAACGTCAAATTCAATATTTACAATTGAACCCGGTTTAAAGTTGTGAAAATTTGTGTGTTCGTATGTGTAAGGAATTATCGCAACAGAAAACATGTCTTTTTCGGAGTCAACAACAGTCAAACTAACCCCATTAACACTGATTGAGCCTTTTGAAACAGTAAAATTATTTAAGCTTGCATCATATTTATAATAAAAACGCCAACTGCCATCTTCTTCGATTACCTTGATGCATTCTGCTGTTTGATCTACATGTCCTTGAACAATGTGCCCATCAAATCGATTTTCCATCGACATACTTCTTTCTAAATTAACTTCGTATCCAATATCCCAAGTTGAAAGATTGGTTTTATCTAAAGTCTCTTGTATGGCCGTAACCACATATTGATTCTTGTCGTAATCCACCGCAACTGCAGTTAGACAAACACCGTCATGCGACATACTTTGGTCAATTTTCATCTCTTTTGCTAATGGAGTTTCAATCGTAAAATGAATATTCGATTTATCACGTTGGATGTTGACAATTTTTCCAGTTTTTTCTACAATGCCAGTAAACATATTTTTGCTTTTTAGTTAAATATTGAATTTAGTTATCTATATAATGAAACAGACCCATAAATGGTTCTCACTTTAATTCCACCTAAGCGATATTCGAAAACATCACAAATATAAAAATATACTCCATCGACACAATCTTGTTTTGAGTTTTTATCTTTTCCATCCCAGTTGATATCTGGATTTATACTTGTAAAAACTAAATTTCCCCAACGATTGAATATATTTATATTGATATGCTCAACATAATCATAAGGAAATGGATGAAAAGTATCATTAAATCCGTCACCATTAGGAGTAAAGACATTAGGTAAATCGTACAAAGAACAACTGTCAATGTCTATACAAACATAATTACTTTGAGAAATATTATTGTTGGAATCTATGGCTTGAACCATAAAACATCCTGCTATTGAATTGATTCCAGTATATGAAATACTTGTTACAAGCGGATTGGTTATTGAATCAATTAACGTAAAACCATCCGTTTGAGATGGTGAATAAAAGACTTTATATTTAACCACATCGTTGAAACAGCTATCGTTAAGAAAATGCCATGTAAAATAGTTTACCGAACAATCAGTATTTCCAGATAATATTGGATTACATGGAGGAATATTGTCAACTGGTGTTGCGCAAACTTGTTGTGATAAATTAATGAGTGGGTCCGTAATTCCTGTGATGGTGTATCTTCCCACACTTCGAACATAGTAGCAGTATTCAACTCCATTTGATAATCCAAAATCTGTGTATGTTTGTAGCGTCGAATTACCTATTGAATCCCAGATCGAAGTTAGGGTATTGAACCTGAAAATATCATAGCGATCGTTTATCCAAGGAACATTTTCATTCCAGGTTAATGTTACTCTATTGTCTGATGGATTTGCAATTGCAAAAATGCTACTTGCTGGATTTGAAGTGCCAATTAGTGAAGTATCACCTAAAGTGTTATTAAAAAAATCAATTTTATATCTCCAAGCTTTACTTTTGGTGTTTGTGTTTAAATCGCTGATTATTGTATCGTTAAGATTTGATGTGGAATAAACTTGTACATAATTATTTTGATTAGCATCAGTTCTCATCAATCGATATTCATATGGTCCAGGAAATTGAATTGTATCAAATGCAGTTGGTTTTGACCAAGCTAAATACAACTGACCACTAACTAAATCAGTAGTTGTAATACTGACATTTGTGATAATTGGAACATCTTTTTTTAGCGCTGCACACATTTCGTTAGAGGCGTAGCTTTCTGCAAAATCAGGGAAAGTAGCAATTACAACATAGCAATATTGAGTGCCATATAGCATTCCAAGCTCATTGTTATTGTCGATGAAAGTAGTGTCATTAATTGAAGTGGTAGATCCAACTAAATGAAAGCCAGTGTAAGATGGAACGCCCGTTTCGCAATATCCATGAACCCAACCAGAAACTCCTTCATGTCTAAATATTTTATATCCGATAGCATTTGCACAAGGTGATTTTCCCCACTCCACACGCATATTACTTCCAGTGGGATTTACTGATAACATTTCTGGAGCAGGTGCAACAATGGTAATTCTAACGGTACGCATTGAAACCAAGCTAATTGGTATGCCATTGTCTTTAGCTTTAAACGTGGCTTGGTATGGGTATTTTCGAACATTTTCGCAGCTAGTATTCCAAATAAAAGTTGATTGAACCGTGCCTAATCCAGAGACTGGCTGTGAGAAGTATGCTGGATTTGTGGTTGAAAAAGCTCCACCAGTAGCCGTTAAGGTTACATAATTCATATTTGGATCGGTTGCTTTCACCAAAAAGGAGAGATTAGTACCAGCTACAATACAGGTGTCGGCAATTGTTTCAATTTGAGGTGGTTGATTGTTGCAGGAGCCAATGCTGATTTGCATATCCCGAATCAAACTTCCAATTTTTACTCCTTCACGATATTCATTTATTAAGATTGCAATATTATATTCCCCTTGAATAATTGGACTATCCCAATAAAAATCACCAGTATATGGGTCGATACTTAAAGATATAGTGTACGATGGAATCGAATAACCTGGAATTACATCTCCAGAAAGTCCCTTACATTCTACTATTTCGTACGAAAGACTATCTCCATCAGGATCATAAGCACCCGGATTATGGTAAAAAGGAACGCCCACACAACCATTATCAATCGGTGGATTCAAGAGTATTGGTGAATTATTGGCAGCAATAAATGGGTTTATCAATAAAGATGTTTCAATATAAAATGGAATGTTTACAGAATTTGGAATGTTTATTACGCCATAATTTCTATTCGGATCTTCCATAGAAACAGTATAATAGCCAGATGCAGGGAAGGTGTGATTGATAATATATTTATTTCTTGAAATATCGTTTGGGAAATTTATTTTCTCTACGCGAGCAACGTTTTGAAGTGTTCCATCTCCCCATTTAACTTCCAGACTATCTCTATCTGCAGGACTTGGAGTATATGTGTAGGTTGTTACCGTAAACTCATAAGTTAACCCAGAAATATGTCGGAAAGTAATTTCTCCAGCACGCTCATGAGTTGCAAAGACCATCACTGGAAATATTAATGAAATTAATAAGATGATCGTTTTTCTCATTGGCCTTTTTACTCTTTGAATGCAAAAATAATCTTTTTGTCTATATCGATTACATTTTTTGATTTTTTTAACCCAACAAAACAATAATGTAAATAGTTGATTTTAATGCTAAAATTTTATAATACTGGCATATTAAAAGTTGCTTTCTCTCCAGTAAATGAATTTATTAAGTACATTTAATCTATTTCAATATCAAAATTCATTAATAAACCTGGAATTCCAACAAGGGAGAACTTTGCCTTTTTTATAAGATTTTGTGTGGGGTCAATAATATAGTTAAATGAAGTTCTAAAATCTGATTTATCTATGATTGTATGATCAAATTGTGCATATCTAAAGTCGCATTTATCGAATAACGAGCCAGATAAGTCCGCTTCGGAGAAGTCAGTTTCTTGAAAAAGACAATTTGAAAATCTTGTTTTTTTTAATGTAAGCTTAAAAAAAGTGGCATAACTCAAGTTACAACCATCAAAACATAGAGTTAATAAGAACTTGTTGCAATCAGAAAAAATGATTCCAATTAGTTTACAATTCTCAAACTTCACCTCTTTTAATGTTGTGTTTTTTAAGGATATAGTGCTAAGATTGGAGTTTTTAAAAACACATTCCGAAAAGCTGAAATTTGAAAAATCAGCATTCGAAAAATCACAATCTATAAATTCACAACAATCATAGTTCGCCCGTTTGATTGGGTTTTTAGAGAAGTCAATATTTTGATAAGATTTGTTTTCAATTATTTCGTGAGCCATAGATGGTGAAGTATTAAATAGTTCTTGGTGTTAATGTTAGAAATCCATAGCGGTTTGAATTCCTCCATTATCATAATCCATTAAATCAAAAAGAGTTAGCTGGTTTTTTGGAACTGAAGGTCCATTTTTAATTGGGGTTTTTTCATCAAGGTAACTGTTGATAATTCTTCTTAATGCAATTCGTGGGGTTGTATTATTAGATCTACAATATACTTCAAGCTGATTTTTTCTGGTCTTGGGGATTCGAAATACAATTTTAACAAACTTTGCTTTTTTCCGTTTTCCCTTTTTTTGCTTCACTTTTAAAATCGCCATTTGGTTTTTTTTTCAAAAATAGTAAAAGATTACTTATAAACAATTTTCTTAAGAATTTCAATAAAAGAATTGATATCGGTAATCGTATTATTAATCCCGAATGAAATTCGAATGGCTTGCTCTGATCCATTTTTTAAAGCACTGATTACAACTGATTTTTGATTAGAGCCAGAAGAACATGCGCTTCCTTGCGAAATACATACTCCATTGATATCCAATAGAATGTGAAGAATTTCCATATCCTTAAAATCAGGAAGCGTGAAATTGATAATATTTGGAACTCCATCAAATTCAGAAGTGCCATGAAAAGATATTGTAGGAAAGTTTGTTTTTAGTTTTTCTACCAATTGGACTTTTAATGAGGTTAAATAATTGAAATTCTCATTAAATTGCTCAAAAACTAAGGTTAAAGCCTTAGCCATAGCCACTATTGCTGGAAGATTTTCGGTGCCAGCACGCATATTTTGTTCTTGACTACCACCATAAAGTAGTGGCTCAATTTTGTTTCCGGAACGAATAAATGCAAATCCAACTCCTTTGGGACCGTTAAATTTATGAGCAGAGAACGAAGCAAAGTCAACATTTGCTAACGAAAACACAGTTTTTCCAACTGCCTGCACCATATCTGAAAAAAATAATGCATGATGTCGCTTACATATCGATGCAATTTGTTCCACTGGATTAATGTTTCCTATCTCATTATTCACATTCATAATAATTACAAATGCCTGATTACTATTAGTTAAAAGCGTATCAAGATGAGATAAATCAATTATACCCTGTTGATTATGATCTACAAATTCAATAGAAATGGGGAAAGGAAGATGTTGCAATGCATGTAAAACAGCGTGATGTTCGAGTGATGATACAATAATTTTATCGATTTTTTTTGAATCAGCAACTCCTCTAATAATCATGTTGATGGCTTCTGTAGCGCCAGAAGTAAAATAAATTTCTGATCCGCTAACCCCTAATAATTTTGCAATCGTATTTCTGGCTTGCTCAATTTCTACCCGCGCTTTTTGTCCTAACGCATGCGTTGAAGATGGATTTCCAATAATTTCTTTGGTTTTTGCCATCAAAACATCAAAAACTTCCTGATTGATAGGAGTGGTTGCAGCGTGGTCGAAATAGATGGTTTGCATAAGCTATTGAGATACAATTTCTTTAATATCGGAAATTATTTTGTTTGCCAAATGTTCCGCAGTCGTCATAGAATTGCTTTCGCAATAAATTCGAATAATTGGCTCTGTGTTTGATTTGCGTAGGTGTATCCATTGTTTATCAAACTCAATTTTTACACCATCAATTGTATTAATAGGTTGCTTTTTATATCGATCTTGGATGCTAATCAAAATTGCATCTACATCCATATCTGGAGCAAGTTCTATTTTGTTTTTTGAGATAAAATAATCGGGATAAGTGCTACGAAGTGATAAACAAGTTTTTCCTGATTTTGCCAAATGAGTCAGAAAAAGTGCTATTCCAACTAAAGAATCACGTCCGTAATGAAGTTCTGGATAGATAACACCACCGTTGCCTTCACCACCAATAACTGCTTGTGTTGATTTCATAAGTTCAACCACATTGACTTCACCAACTGCAGAAGCAGAATACGATTGTCCTTGCTTTTCGGTTACATCTCGCAATGCTCTAGTAGAAGAAAGATTTGAAACTGTGCTTCCTGGAGTGTGTTTTAAAATGTAATCGGCTATCGCAACTAATGTGTACTCTTCGCCAAACATTTCACCATTTTCGCAAACAATAGCTAAACGGTCAACATCTGGATCTACCACAAAACCTACGTTAATATCTGATTTTTTTATTAGGTTGCTGATTTCAGTAAGGTTTTCTGGAAGTGGTTCTGGATTATGTGGAAAATGACCATTTGGGTCACAATATAATTCTGTTACCTGAGATACTCCTAAGGCTTTTAAAAGTTTTGGAAGTGCGATACCACCAGTTGAATTTACACAATCAATGGCTACTTTAAAGTTAGCAGTTTTTATTGCTTTTACATCAACTAGTTCAAGTGCAAGTACTTGGTCTATATGGCGATCAATAGCATTTTCTACCTGAAGATATGAACCAAGTTTCATAACCTCACTATATAGATATGATTCGTTTTCGGCTAAAGCAAGAACTTGAGCTCCTTCTTCTGCATTGATAAATTCTCCCTTATTGTTGAGAAGTTTTAACGCATTCCATTGAGTTGGATTATGACTCGCAGTAATAATAATTCCACAATCTGATTGAGAACCAACAACTTCCATTTCAACGGTAGGAGTGGTGCTAAGTCCAATATCACACACATCGCAACCCATCGACATAGCAGTGCCACAAACTAACCGGTTTACCATATCTCCAGATATACGGGCATCACGACCAATGGTAATTTTGAGATGTTTTTTACCTGTTTGTTGTTTAATGAAAGAAATAAAAGAAGCCGTAAATTTTACAATATCTATGGGAGTAAGGTTGTTGCCTGGTTTTCCTCCAATAGTTCCTCTAATTCCAGAGATTGATTTTATAAGTGACATAGTCGTTTTATTGGTTTTTTTTTTAGACTGCAAAGATACATTATTTTAAAATTATTCAATAAGATTTTCATTTTTGAATGCAAATCAAAACTGTATGTTAAAAGATTTTTAAAAATAATTGATTTTGATAAGTTGAATTATTTATTATTATCTTTGCGTTCATGCAACTATTCATAGTTGATAAGATATAATTGAGGGTATTGTTTACGTAAAATATTTATTAAGTATCTTATCTTTAATAACTTATAATATTTGTGTCAATTTGAAGTAATCACTAAAAAACATCAAAAATGAAATTCAATTTTTTATCACTCATGTTAATTGCGGCATCAGTAAGTTTTACATCATGTAATTCGGAAGGCAAAAGCACTAAATCTCAAACAGACACCATTTCAAAAGTTGACACACTTGCTGAAATTGATTTAAAGGTTGTCTCCGAAAAAATTATGATTGCCATCAAAGAAAAAAATTATGAAGCCTTAGCAAATTTTGTTCACCCAACCGAAGGAGTTCGTTTTTCAGCAACATCAATTATAGATGTGAAAAATGATAAAGTCCTTACCAAAGATCTGATTTTAGAGCTAAGTAAATCTAAAAAGAAATTTAAATGGGGTGTTGATGAAGGAATTGGTGACCCAATAAATTTAAGTATCAATAATTATTTCGATCAATTTGTGTATGATGTTGATTTTATCAAACTTGCAAAAAAAGAGTTAAATAAAGTAACTAATTCTGTAGAACCTACACGAACAATAAAAAACGTTTATCCAAAGTCTCAATTTGTTGAATATTACTATGCTGGAGATGGCAAAAAATATGACGGTCTAGATTGGAAAGCGTTGACATTGATTTTTAAAAACGAAAATAACAATGCTTATTTAATTGGAATTTCTCACAGACAATGGGCACCTTGATTGTCTAAAAAACAGTAAATAATCTCAATAAACACAAAAACAGATGAAAAAACATAATTTTTTAGCAATAGGAATAATTGCAATCTCGATACTTTTAGGTTCATGCACAAACAACAATAGTGATAAAAAAGTGGAACAAAAAGACAGTGTAAAGACAGAAGCTGTTAAAGCTACAGTTGCATTTGATTATAGTGGAACCTATTCAATTACAGATAAATCCGTTTGTGATCTAACAATTGAAATTCAAAAAAAGGATACAAATTTTACCTACACTTCAGGAAAAACAAAAGGCAACATTGAAATTATTAAACAAGAAAATGAAGTTTATTTGAATCTTCTTGCTATCAATGGAAAGAGCCCAAAAGGCGATGTTGAAGCAAAATATGAAAATGAAACCTTGTTGATTCAAAACGAAGGAAATTCGATGAATAAATACACCAATTTCAGTAAGTGTGATGCAAAGTATCTTGAATTAAAAAGAGTAAAAAAATAAATTTCTAAAACCGCAAGAAATTATTAATAAAATTGACTTTTCTTAAAATACTAGATTTCCCGTTTGAGATTTATCAAACGGTTTTTTTTACCCTAGTTAAGGGCATTAATGAAAATAACCATGATTAAAAAAAACAAAATTTATCTAATATTATTTTTGATTTTTACATTTCAATATTTTGGAATTAATGCTCAAAACACTAATAAAACTGAAATCATAGAATATAAAAATCTTATTCAAAAAGATACGATAAACGGAATTTATATTCCAAAAGACATATCTGACTGCTTTAGTCAATTGAATATTTTATTATGTGATAGTCTAAAATTAGAAATAAAAAAAATGACGGAAGATGACTTTACTGGGACAGCTCACCTTAGTTTAGGAATGTGGATTAGAAATAATTGGGGACTATGGGCGGGTTCGAGATTACAGGTTTATATGTTAAACTTAAAATTTAAACATCCAGATGAAATGAGTGATTTTATATTAAGTTGTTACTATAAAAAATTACAAGGCACCCCAATCAAAGTTAAACAAGAAATTAAAATATATAATAAAAAATACAAGTCCGATTCATTTAAAACTAAAATTAAAATAAAAGCAAAAACAATTGACAAAAAAGAATTTTTGTTACTTGATAGCGCTTATATTTATGCTGATAAAATTACTGAAATAAGTTTTCAAAACTTTGACAAATTACCAAGCAAAATTTTAACTTTCGAAAATTTAAGTTCAATAAGTATTGAAAATTGTTCCAACTTAAATTGGAGCAAAACTTTTAAATTACTAAGTAAATTTCATAATTTAAAAAAATTGAGCCTATATCAAAACCAAGTGAAAAGTTATCCAAAAGAAATAAGCACTATATTAAGTTTGACTACTTTGTGGATTGGAAATGATAGTATAAAAATATTGCCAGAAACTATTAAAAAATTGACTCATTTGAAAGAACTTAGTATTTCAAATTGTCCAAAAATTGAATTATCAATTCTATTCAATCAATTAGTTGATATAGATAGTTTAAGAGAACTACATTTAACAAATAATAGTTTGGATTTCATTCCAATTGAAATTAGTAAATTGAAACAAATATGTGTACTATGGCTGGATGGTAATTCCTTAAAAGAATTTCCACAAGGGATAAAAAAAATGCAAAATCTTACATATCTTCGGTTATTCAGTAATAAAATTCAAAATTTTGATTTTGAAGAAGGTGATTTGCCAAAATTGACAAGAATAAATTTGTGTTATAACAACTTTATTGAATTTCCAAGTGGTTTGACAAAATTGAGGAAAATTGAAGAGATTGTAATGTGGCATAATAAGATTGAGAAACTTCCAGATGAAATATCTAACCTGAAAAATTTGAAAAGTCTTAATCTTCAAAATAATAATATTTCAAATTTGCCAAGTAGTTTTTGTCTACTTGATAAATTAGAAAAACTGGACTTTGGTAATAATAATTTGAATGATAGCATTTTTAATTTGCTTTTTTGTTTAAAACAAATTAAAGAGATTAATTTAATGGGTAATAATATAAAACAAATACCGGAAAATATTCATTTATTAGAAAATTTAGAAAAGCTATGGTTAGGTGGAAATCAAGAAATAAAAACAATTCCAATTTCATTTGCAAAATTAATAAAATTAAAGGCATTAGGATTGGGAGATTGTCCAAATCTTGATTATAACAATATTTACAATGCTTTAAATGGTTTAGAATTAGAGCAATTGGGGTTGTATCGCAATAATGTAAGTATTGATAATAAACAGAAACTTAAAAAAATATTACCTAAGACAAAAATCTATTATTGAAAATTCCTGCCCTTAATAGCGATTGGTCTAATGCCGCTCGTAGATTTAAATTGTTTATTGAATGTTTAAGTAATGGACTATATTATATCTAAAAGCGGTATCAAACGGGTTTTTGATTTTACAAGACTTCTAAGGTTTGATTAAATGTCGTTTTACAAGACTATCGTGTTTATTATCGAGTAAATTTTTGGCCGCGCCTACAATCGAAACATGAATTATTGCGGCATCTGCTTCTTGCTGAGAAATTTTTTCGTGCTCTACCATTCTCAATAACACTAATTTATAATAATTAAGAATATACTCTTTAAAACTTCTATCATCGTTAAATAAAAATAGGAATCCTTTTGGACTGGGAATAATTGCCGCTAAATAAATACACTCTTCTAGTGTGAGCGCACTTACTTCTTTGTTAAAATAAAATCGAGCGGCTTCGGAAGCGCCATATATTCCTGGACCCCATTCAATTATATTCACATAAATCTCAAACATTCGCTCTTTGGTCGTAATTTTTTGTCGTTCGAGCATCCATACAATTAAGAGTTCTTCTACTTTACGCGCAATATTTTTGTTCCGATTTAAATACAAATTTTTCACTAATTGCATCGAAATAGTGCTGCCACCACGGGCAAATCGCTTGGTTTTTACATTCGCAATAATAGACTCTCTAAAAGCACCTAACGAGAATCCTCCATGTTCGAAAAACCAACCATCTTCCGACATCAAAATGGCATTTTTTAATGAAACTGGAATCTGCTCGAAAGGAAGAAAATTGGGGTTTTCGGTGCCCAAAACGATAGATTTAACCTCTTTGTCATTTTCAAAAATATGATGCTCAAATGTCTCGTTGATCTTACGAAAATCTGTACTTCCTGGTTTAATAATTTTGAAGTTTCGTTGCTTTAAATCCGATTCAAAAATCAAAGAATCTGGCGTTGCAAAATCCATTTTAAAATATCCATGATAGGAGAGTTGACCACTCACTTTAATGCCTGTAAAGTTGTCAAAAAGACCATTTGGAAGCGAGTTGAATAAAATTGATGCCTCAAATAATGGTTTATTTAACGACATTATAAGTTGTTCTGATGGTCCTCGACTGTAATATATATACGGATGAATGGCAAGCTGATTAAGAATAACTGTAGAATTGCTATCAAACTCAATGTCATTATCTCCAAAATTTAAAATAAAGTCATTACTTATTTCAGCCAATAAAACAGTGTCAGAAGCAATTCTCCGATGATATAACTGCATATTTTTGGCAGACATAATTCCAGACACTTCTTGTTTTAAATCGTCTCTTACTTTATGTTTTAACTTGAAATATGCAGTGTCAAATTTTACCATCGCATTATTTCTGTATTTCAACCATGGTATATCCACGTTAAGAGAGTCGTCAGAATACAATTTAATGGAGGCTTGTTCATTAGATTTATCTAAAATTCCTTCGGCAACAATGGTTCTTTTATGCTCAAATTCAGTAACTGAGACTTTACATTTAAACGATTTATCTAACAATTCTAATTGTGGAATAGCAATATTAATATTATGAATATCATTAGCATAGCCCAAATTAAAATTGTTTACGACTAACTTTTTTGGAATCAAATCAAAGAGCATATCGAATAAATGTTCTACCGTTTGAGCAACGGTTTTTTTAGGCGTATCAACTTCTGAATCTTCTTTTTTTCCTTTGAATAAAAAGCTGAAATTATCTAGTGTTTGATTTCTAAACATCGAGATGGTACAATTATCAATATTAATACTTTCAATGGATAATCTACGCCATAACAACTTCCAGAAATCAATCTCTATATCAATTTTATCGGCCACAAGTAATGGTTGGGCTGATTTTTCTTGTAAAGTAATTTGATGTAACGAAACTGAAGACAATCCGTGAAATGTGATATCTTGATATGAAAATTCTGCATTATATTTCTCGTTAAACTGTGTGATTTTATTCGACAAAAAATGCTTAAATATTGGTTCTCTAAGGATTGCAAAAGCAATTAGCAAAAAAAGAAGTACTGAAATTGGCCAAAAAAAATACCCGTAAGGTCTTCGATAAGCAGCTTTAATTTCTTTCAATATGTTATTCTTCGTCATTACTTCTTATTTTTCAACATAAGGAATCAAGAGATTCACAGCGATTTCAGATATTGACGTTCATTTACAAAATTATGAAACTTTAGAATAGAAACAATGGAAAAATTGATAAATGAACAAAATAATGTAACTTAGCATCATAATACTACATTTTATATGGAAATATTTCTTACCGTAATGTATACCATATTGTTTCTAATTATTATTAGGAATCACTCTTTTTTTAGAATTGAAGGAATTCGAAGTGAAGCGCTTAGATTTGCTTTTCTACTTAAAGTTGCTTTTGGTATATTGCTCTATCTTGTTTATACTTACTACTATACCGATCGGGCAACTGCAGATATCTTTAAGTATTTTGATGATAGCAAAGTTATGGCTAATGCCATTTTTACAAAGCCTTTAGATTATATTCAAATGCTGTTAGGAATCCATAACGACTCGTCATATTTTTCGACAAACTATTATGAGCATATGAATAATTGGTTTCGAATTTATGATTCTAATATATTCAGCGACAGCCATTTAATCATTAGATTTAATGCATTTGTGATGCTTTTTTCGTTTGGATATTACAATGTTCACACAGTATTTATTTGTTTTTTATCATTTATCGGACTCACTGCTTTGATGAAATTCTTTATCGCTCATGCCCCAAAATGTAAATTTGGAATTTTTGTTTCACTATTTTATATTCCATCGGTTCTATTCTGGGGTTCGGGAGTATTAAAAGAAGGATTGATTTTCTTCGCATTAGGACTGTTCTTGCATTACAGTAACAACTTCTTCGAACGATTTAATTTTTGGAACTCATTGGTTATTTTTGGATCAATTTTACTGCTTTTGTACACCAAAATTTATATTTTCCTTTTGATATTTCCGCTGGTGATAATTTTTAAATCACTGAAACAATATTCGAAAAATAATATTGGAATTGCGTTTTTTACTGTTTTGTTTTTCACTAGTCTTGTGAGTTATATTTCTCTAAAGATTTTAGCAAATATTGATATATTGGCAGTTTTAGCCAATAAGCAACATGATTTTATTGCGTTAGCAAATAGTCAACCTACAGGAAGTTTAATCTCTAATAATCAACTAACTCCCGATTGGTTAAGCTTTATTCAACAGCTACCTATGGCAATAGTAAACACATTTTTTCGCCCAATTATTGGATTAGATAATTCCCCGATGATGATTCCTGCCATCATTGAAAATATTTGTTTTATCATACTTTTGGGATTTTCTTTTGCATTTCCTGCGAAACTAAATCGTTCACAAAAAATGGTATTCCATCTATCGTTATGGTTTGTGATAGGAGTGTTCCTACTTACTGGAATTACGACTCCAATATTAGGAGCAATTGTTAGATATAAGTCCATCGCACTCCCATTTTTAGGAGTGATGTTTAGCCTTATTATCGATAAAAAGCGAATTTATAATTTCTCCAAAAAAGCAACTCGATTTGGATTAAATATTGAGAAAAAAATTATATATAAATCTGTTATCCACTAAAACAAATTCATCTTTAGTAACCCATTTGAAACTCCTAGAATAATGATGTAATCGGGTTTTTAAGATAACTTTTTCTAAAAAAATAGAACCAAGATCCATCCACTTGATATTGCTTCAGTAGCTCTTTTTTTGTAATAGAAGGATATTTTACAAAATCAATTTTATATAATTCTTTAGCAAATATGATTTGATAGGATTTTGTCTCTTTCGACAACATTCCTTTTTGCTTCATTAATTTTAATATCGATACACCTTCTTTGAATTTTCTATTAGATGAAAGCCATTTACAAGCCTCAAGTAATGATAAATTATTTGAAGTAAATAGAAAAACATTTGGGAGCGAATCCCGATTAATTGAGAATGATTGAAGATTGCTTTTCTCAAACACAGAATCCGCCTTAAAAAATAGTTCAAGTGCTTGATTTACTTGATTAATAGTTGCTAAATAGCGAGAATCATTAACCATTAATTGGTAGTTATTAGCATTTCTAATATTCTCAATTTCCTTCTTCGAAATTTGGCTAGAAATCGCACATTGAGGTGCCATTTCTGCTATTACATTCATTGAATCAATGCATTGTGTGGCACTCAAATAATTTTTTGAAAGTTTCGCAAAATTAAATTTTGATAAAAAATAATTGTTCTTGTTAGTCAGATAAATACATTGTTGTATTTCAAGTAATGCTTTAGTAGTTTTTATTTCATTTTTCACTAAAGAATCATTAATTAAATTTGCATTTTTAGCTAATGAATCTGCTTTTAACAATAATGAATTTGCACCCGAAAAATCATTTCCCCATATCTTTTGTCGCGTTGAAGACAAGTAATCAAGCATCAAAGGCCGACTTAATCGAAAAACTAAACTATCAATATTCTGGCCCAATTCTAAGTGATATTGTACTTGCAATTGTTTGGCATCTATATACTTATCCAATGCATTTTGAAATAAACTCATGTTATACAATTGATTGCCAACTTGAATTGCATTCTTATAATCAAGCATTTTAATATTCTTAACTGCACTCGTTAACAATGTCGTGTCAATTATATAGTCGTGATATTTACTCCGAAAATCAATTGCTTTTTCTAAATATTGCTGAGCTAAATACCTATCATTCTGTTCGGTATATTTGTTTATGATGCTAATATATTCTTCAAAGCCCCCTTTAGCTGCCTTAAATCGTTGATCTGTTAAACACGCTAACGTAAAATTTTCACGATACGATCGACCAATACTATCTGCTTTTTCTAAGTATGTTAATGCTTTTAAATATTGCTTCGAAACAAGAAATGTATTGCTTTTCTCCACATTCCTTGAAACAATAATATTGACTTTATCCTGAATTTCAAAATCATTAGGAATTTCCTTTTTGTTCAACTTTTGATATTTACTAGCTTCTCGAATATAATTCTCGGCCATATCAATCATATTGTTCTGCAACGCTTTGCTAATCACAGTTAAATAGGAGTTGTATATTCCTGTTTTTGCAGCAATTACCCCTTTTTCGTGAGCGCTATTACAAATCGGTTCATTTATACTATCACAAAATATATATGCTTTTTCAAATATTTTCAACGCTTCACCATAATTCTGAGCAACCAACATATCATTCCCTTGATTTACAATTTTTTTATAGAGTAAATCGCCCGTTTCTTTACATTTTAAATATTGAAAATCATCTGGGTATGTCTTGGAAAAGATAGTTTTAATTAATTCCCCAGAAGATTCCAAATTCCCAATTTCATAATAAAGCTTTGCCAATTCATTTAATGCTGTAATATTGAATGCATGATATGATAAAGCCTTGTTGTATAAATGGATAGATTTCAAAATATTGCCATTATCTTTATTTTTTCGAGCTTCCAAAATAAATTGCTGATCAATATTCATTAAATAATTATTCAACATCACTTGCTTTTGTGAAGCCTTAATGTTTATTTCAGTTATTTTTTTAGCAATTTCCTTTGGATCATTTTTAGCCAAGTTAAGACGGTTTACTAAATTCAAATCATTGAATTGATGAATATTCATAATTATCTCATCAAGTTCAAAATCGAGTAGGGGAATTAGTTCAGTTTTTTCTAAATTAATATACTGAATAGCACTATCCCAACTTAGAATTAAAGAATCTGCTTTTTGATACAAATCCACAGCTTGCATCTGAATTTGCGTCTCTTGATGCCAACTCGCATCAAATGAAGTTCTTACGTCTACCAATTGTGATTTAAGACTATTTGAAGTAGAATCATTAATTAATATTGGAGGAAAAATTGTTTGTTTATTCAGAATTTGACCTTCAATTGGATATTGATATTGCTTTCCATTAATTTGTAGGTTAATTTTGGCAGCAAATCTATTTGGGAAAAGCGCCGCAGAAAAATCGAATCCATTATATTCAGTATTTCCTTGCACAGATTCTTTAATCACAGAACAAAATACCTGAATTTGATGATTGTCTTTTCTAGTTATTGATATATTAACTCCAATTTTATATCTAAAATAAGGATCACCAACCTTCGTGTCTTTCGAATATTGGTTTAAAAACTGTGTGAGATACAGACTGTTAGTTGCTGATTTAGAGACTAAATACTCATAATTACAAGTTGTATCTTGAATGATAATTTGTTGAGAAAATGAAAAATTTAGAATTAAGCAAAAGGTGGTTGTGAATACTATTTTCAAAAATCTATAAAAAATAAAATGTACCCAAAACAAGACTCGAACTTGCACATCCTTAAGGATACTACACCCTGAATGTAGCGTGTCTACCAATTCCACCACTTGGGCTAAGATTTATTGATAATTATTTCAGAAAAGTGCCCAGAACAAGAGTCGAACTTGCACATCCTTACGGATACTACCCCCTCAAAGTAGCGTGTCTGCCAATTTCACCACCTGGGCTTTAATGAGATGCAAAGATATAACTTTTTTCCATTTTTCTAAAATAAATTTTAGTCAATTTCTTTGCTTTATCAACTTATTACCTAGAAATTATTATTGAAGTTTATCAAAATGCTGATTTCTTCGAATTGGTTCAAACCCAGCTTGCCGAATCTTAAGCTGCATCAAGCCTGCATCTAGTTTGTGATTTGCTCCAGCAGCAGAGACCACATTCTCTTCTATCATAATTGAGCCCAAATCATTTGCACCTGAATGAAGACAAACTTGTGCTGTTTCTGTCCCCACTGTAAGCCATGATGCTTGAATATTTGGAATATTGTTTAGCACAATCCGAGCGATTGCAATAAATCGAATATAATCGGTAGAAGAAATGGGAGCAAGGTTGCGATATTTTTTCACTAATGCCGTGTTTTCTCCCTGAAATGGCCATGGTATAAACGAGAGAAATCCTTTTGTGCCAATTGGTTTTTTGTCTTGCAACTCCCTTATTTTAATCAAATGCTCTATTCGCTGGGTTTCAGTTTCAATATGTCCCAACATCATGGTTGCAGAAGTTGTTAAGTTGAGTTTATGTGCCTCATGCATGGCATCCAACCATTCTTGACTAGAACATTTATTTCTCGAAATTTTACTTCGAACATCATCAACCAGTATTTCTGCGCCAGCGCCAGGCAATGAATCTAATCCTGCTGCAATTAATCTTACTAATGTTTCCCGATACGAAATTCCAGCTTTTTTAGATAAATAGACAATTTCTGGAGGTCCAAGTGCATGAAGTTTTAATTTGGGATGTCTTTTTTTGAGTTCTCGAAATAAATCTTCATAAAAGGATAATCCTAAATCTGGATGCATTCCTCCTTGCAACAATATCTGATCTCCGCCAAGTTCAAAAAGAGTCGCAATTTTTTGGTCATACTCTTCAATTGTTGTAATATATGCTTTTTCTGATTTGCTTGAACAATGAAAATTGCAAAATAAACAACCTGATGAGCACACATTTGTAATGTTCACATTTCGATCGATAATCCAAGTTACTTCTTGGTTTGGATGCCATTTCTTTCGCAACTCATTGGCAACAAACATCAATTCAGAAAGAGAAGCTTTAGTGTATAGCAATACGCCCTCATCAGCAGTAATTGGCTCTAAATTTAACGCTTTAGCTAAAATTGAGGTTATCGATAAACAGGTTGACATTCTTATTATTTATTTTCGTTTAATGCTCGGGATTCGTTGTTCGCTCATTTCACGTGCATATTCTTGATATCCAACTTTTTGAATACGTTCAATGCATGCATTTCTATCTGATTTATAAATCAACGAGAAAATTTTAGAAATCACATTATTTCGCTTTTTGCATTCTGAGGCCTTAATAGTTGTGCAATCAGCACATGAATTAATATTCAAATCGATGCAGCAACTCCGAATTTTACACCAAGTAGCTTTTGTATTTTCACTACAACCAGGACATTTTCCAGCAATATATTTTCCACAAGAGCCACAATACAGACCACATTTAGCAATTAATTTCTTGTCAATAATTATTGGTGATTCTGCCATAACCATGATTAATTTTGTACAATATTTTCGTTATAATCCTCTTTTTTAGAGCCTTCATACATATCATATTTCAACATTTGACATTCTATAGCTCCATTAAAAAGAGTTAATTTTTTTGAAGGTTTCAATCCTACATATTTATGAACCAATGTCCCACCAGCAATCATATATACTTCATAATTGGCGCAATTCTTTTTAAGGGTATCGCCAATTAATTTGTAGCTTTCTTCAACATCCGACAACTCCATTCGTTCGCCATAAGGAGGGTTAAAGATAATGATTCCTCCTTCTTTTGGGAAGTCAAAATCTTCAAAAGATGATTCCGTAATAGTGATATCCTTATGTAATTTGGCTTTTTGAGCATTTCTATAGGTGAATTTAACCATTTTTGGATCTATATCAGAAGCATGAATTTCAATTTCCGTTTCCGTGATTTCCATGTCGGCTTCATCTTTAATCTTATTCCATAGCAATTCATTGTAATTTGGCCAATACATAAACCCAAATTGTTCACGGTAATATCCTGCTGGAATTTTAGACGCAATCATTCCTGCTTCCACAGCAAAAGTTCCTGAACCGCACATAGGGGCATAAAAATTACTTTGACCATTCCAACCTGCCAATTTGATGATTCCAGCGGCTAATACTTCCTTAATTGGTGCTTCACCAGTGGCAATTCTATATCCTCGTTTAAATAACGATTCCCCTGAACTGTCTAGTAAAATAGTACATTCATTATTTCTGATGTAAACATTTATTTTTAAATGTGGATCAAAACGATCAACAGAAGGGCGTTGATTATATTTTCTTCTAAAGTAATCTACAATGGCATCTTTACATAAAAGGGCAGTATAGTGCGAATTTGTAAAAACATCGCCCGAAATGGTTGCATCAACCAAAAAAGTGGTGTCATGCTCAAAAAGTGGATCCCAATTATAATTATAAATACTGTCGTAAAAGTCATCTTGCGAGGTAAAATTAAACGAAAATTGCTCTACGAGTATGTTCAGCGCAGTTCTACAGCAATAATTTGCCTTATACATCATGGCTAAATCACCTTCAAAACGAACAGCTCTGATTAGTTTTTCAACTTTTAAAGCACCAATTTCTTCCAATTCTTCTGCTAGTACACCTTCTAAACCTGCCATTGTTTTAGCAAGTAATCTCATTATTTGTTTTCCCATTAATGCTGTTGTTTATTAAAATGCAAAAGTAGTCATTTTATAGCTTATTTTGAATATATTTGGCCGTAATTGAAGTTGATGATGACCCTAACTGTTCTGGAGTACCTGTAAATACAACTAATCCACCTTTATCGCCACCATCGGGTCCTAAATCTATAATCCAGTCGGCACATTTGATAATTTCTGGATTGTGTTCAATCACTAAAACGGTATGTCCTTTTTCAATCAAAAGGTCAAAAGAAGTATATAGTTTCTGAATATCATGAACATGCAAACCTGTGGTAGGTTCATCAAAAATAAACAGTGTAGGAGAGGTGTTGCTTCCTTTTACTAAGAAACTAGCCAACTTTAATCGCTGTGCCTCGCCACCAGAGAGCGTGCTCGATGATTGTCCAAGCATCAAATAACCCAATCCAACATCTTGCAAAGGACGTAATTTTTCTACCACTCTTTTTATAACAGTTCCTAGTTTAATATGAACTTCAAAAAATTCAATAGCCTGATTTACAGTCATATTTAAGATGTCACTGATGTTTTTGTCTTGGAATTTGACTTCTAAAGCTTCGTCTTTATATCGTTTGCCATGACATTCTTCGCAAATAATTTCAACATCGGCCATAAACTGCATTTCGATATACACTTTTCCTTCGCCTTCGCATTCATCACATCTTCCCCCTGGTACATTATAGGAAAAGAAACCAGCTTTATATCCTCTATTTTTCGATAATGGTTGATCTGCAAACAGTTGTCTAATATCATCAAAAGTTTTTGTGTAAGTAGCAGGGTTTGATCTTGAGGATCTTCCAATGGGATTTTGATCAATGAGTTCTATCGCTGAAATTCGCATTAAATCACCAGATATTCCACTGTGTTTACCAGGTTTATCGGTCATTCCTTCACCCAATTGTCGTTTTAAGGCTGTGTACAGAATCTTTTTGATTAAAGTGGTCTTACCGGAGCCACTAACTCCAGTAATTACTGTAAAAATCTCCAAAGGGATTGTTACGTTGATGTTCTTCAAGTTATTTTCCTTGGCACCTTCAACAATTATTGAATTATGCCAATTTCTTCGAATTTTTGGAACTGGAATATGCATTCTTCCGGTCATATATTGTGCAGTGTACGAATCGCTATCCTTTAATTCAAGAGGAGTTCCAGCAAAAACAACTTCACCGCCAAGTCTACCCGAATTGGGGCCAATATCAATAATGTAATCAGCAGATTTAATAATGTCTTCATCATGTTCTACTACAACCACCGTATTTCCAATATCACGAAGTCGTTTAAGAACACCTATCAACCGTTCGGTATCGCGAGAGTGCAAACCTATACTCGGCTCGTCTAGAATATAGAGTGAGCCAACCAAGCTACTTCCAAGCGAAGTAGCTAAATTAATACGCTGAGATTCTCCGCCAGATAAACTGTTAGTTAAACGATTTAGTGTTAAATATCCCAATCCAACATCTGATAAAAATTGTAATCTATTCTTAATTTCAATAATTATTCGTGCTGATATTGTCGTTTCTGATTCAGAATCAAAATTTATGTTTTTAAAGAATTCCAACGAATTTTCAACCGGCATCAACACTATGTCTGTAATTGATTTTCCAGCAATCTTTACATATTGGGCATCCTTACGTAAACGAGTTCCTTTGCACTCTGGACAGATTGTTTTACCTCTAAAACGGGAAATAAACACACGATTCTGAATCTTATAATTATGTTCTTCAAGGTAAGAAAAAAAGGCGTTTATACCCTTAAAATACTTATTTCCATCCCAAAGTAATTGGACTTCTTGTTCTGTTAAGTCTTCTATAGCACGATGAATCGGAAAATCAAACTTATGAGCATTTCCAATTAAAAGCTGTTTCCACTCTTTTGTGCTTTCAAATTTCCAACAGGCGATTGCATCTTCAAAAACAGATAAACTGCGATTAGGGATTACCAAATCGTCGTCAATTCCAATTATTTGACCATAACCTTCACATCGTTGACATGCACCAAATGGATTGTTAAAGCTGAACATATTGATGCTTGGTTCTTCAAACAGAATACCATCTAATTCAAACCTATTGCTAAATTCAAAATTCTCATCCGAATCATTAGTTTGTACTTTAATAAAACAAGAGCCATTTCCTTCAAAAAAAGCACTCTGAATAGAGTCTGATAGCCGATTCCTTAACTCTAAGTTATGCTCAATTTTCAATCTATCTACTAAGACATATAACTTAGATGACGTGTAGTTTTCTGGATTTTTGATAGCTTCGCTAATGGGTTCAATCAAATCTTCGTACAAAATACGACTATATCCTTGTTGCAATAAGATAGAAAATTGTTCTTCGAGTGAGCGTTCTAACTTAATAATTAATGGAGCAAATATAAAAATCCGAGTATCTTCAGTTAACTGGTATGCAAAATCAGTGACTTCGGTAACAGAATTTCGCTTAACTACTTCACCGCTAATAGGAGAGTAAGTCTTGCCAACTCTTGAATATAGCAGTTTTATATACTCATAAATCTCTGTTGAAGTTCCTACTGTTGACCGAGGATTTTTGGTGATAGATTTTTGCTCAATAGCAATTGCAGGAGGAATTCCTTCGATTAGATCTACCTCCGGTTTGGCCATTCTCCCCATAAACTGACGGGCATAAGCGCTCAAACTTTCTACATATCTTCGTTGACCTTCGGCGTATAGTGTGTCAAAAGCTAATGAAGATTTTCCAGAACCAGATAATCCCGTGATTACGACTAATTTGTTTCGGGGAATGGAGACATCAATGTTCTTTAGGTTATTTACTTTAGCTCCTTTGATTCGTATAAACTGATTGTTAAAATCTTTATCTCTCATTATTAGGTAGTTGCCGAATTATTCGTGAAATATTTATGCAAAAATACCAAAAATACTTGACTTTAAATATTTCAAACCGTATATTTGCAAAATATTAATAGTTATTCACAAACAAAAATCGCCTATAGAGTAAATTTTACGCTTTACTAACCATCCAAAAAGGAGGCTATTATGAAAGCAAATTTACTTAGCGATAATGATTTAATCATTAACTTCGCTTCAGGTGATTCAAAATCTCTAGAGGTTTTAATTAATCGTTACCAAAAGAAAATCTTTGGTTATATTTACATGATTGTAAATAACCGCGATGTTGCAGAAGATATTTATCAAGATACTTTTGTAAAAGTCATTCACACTATTCGTTCCGGACAATATAATGAAGAGGGAAAATTCATCCAATGGGTTATGAGAATTGCTCATAATTTGAGTATCGATTACTTCCGAAAAGAAAATAGAATGCCAACATGCAGCCCAAATGATGAATTTGATATTTTTAATTTAATTATGGGGACAGAGCCTTCTAAAGAGGATCAAATGATTACAAATCAAATACATGCCGATGTAAGAGGTGTTATCGAACATCTACCTGTTGAGCAAAGAGATGTGGTACACATGCGCTTTTATCAAAATATGAGTTTTAAAGATATTGCCGATAAATGTGATATAAGCATCAATACTGCATTGGGTAGAATGAGATATGCATTGATAAATATTAGAAAAATTGTTAATGAGAAAAATATTATTCTCACTTAAAACAATATTCCAGTTTTTTGTTCGTTTTTAGGTTTAAATGATGTAAAAATAAGCCTATGAACAAAAAAAGTACACTTTTAAAACCACAAAAAAATGCTCAAACTCCAATGCCAAGATTGTCGATAAACAAGTTTATTTTAAGTTATGCGACATCTTTAGTAGTGATTAAATCAAAAAGTCTTGGCAATTTTGATGTGTTTATGAACTAAAGTTGAGTTCATAAAAAAAGTCCCAAACGGGACTTTTTTTATGAATTATAAGTCAGTATGAATCTCCTCATCATGGTCATGTAGATGATAAATACAAGTATGAATATAACCTAATATATCAGCCACGGCTAAACCCCAACGTTCTATAAACCAAGTCCTACAATTATGCACAGCCCATTCTTGAGCAGATGTTTTGTTTGTTCCATATAAAATAATGGTATCCTTTAAATCTTGATAAAGATCTGCTAATGCTTCGGCAACCTTTGGGCCTTCGTCGGTACAAGAACATTCATGGTCATCTTCACATTTTTGCGAAAATTTTTCTAGTAATATGCTCAGGATCCGTTCATATTCTTCTTCGGTAACAAATCGCTCATCTGCAGTATTGTCATCTAGCTTAATTTCTGGCAATAAAGAGGATTTCAGATAAATCAAGGGTAATAATTTCTGAAGATAACCCATAATTATATGTTTGTCGTATTTGCTACAATCATCCATAAAATTAATAAACTCGTTTGCTACTGATAATAGCTCAATAATGTGCTTTCCATGAGTAATTTCATAATCAATTTGGTGATTTGAATCCTCAAATATTGGTTGATATGTTTCTGTCATTGTTTTTGCAAGTTATAATCTCAATTGCTTTGAGATGAAAGTTTAGGTTACAAAGTTATATGTTTTTTTCAATACTCTTTTTAATAATCTCAATTGCTTTTTGAAGTTCCAGATTTGTAATATTTATTGGAGGTGCAATTCTCATACTATTGTCACAAAATAAAAACCAATCAGCAATTACCCCATTTTGAATACAAGTATCTATGATTTTCTTATTAATTTCAAATGAATCAAATTCAATAGCAATTAATAGTCCGGCAGCACGAATTTCTCTAACTCCATTAATATCAGATAATTCATTAACAATAAAACTAGATATTTCTGGAACTCGATTGATTAGATTTTCGTTTTCGATGGTTTCAATACATGCAAGAGCGGCTGCACAAGAGACTGGATGTCCGCCAAATGTTGTAATATGACCTAATATGGGATGATGTGTAAAACTTTCCATCATTTCTTTTGAGGCAACAAAAGCTCCAATTGGCATTCCACCGCCCATTCCTTTTGCAAATGTCACAATATCAGGGGTAAAGCCTGCATATTCAAAGCCAAACATTTTGCCTGTTCTCCCAAAACCAGTTTGTACTTCATCAGCAATAATTAAGGTACCAGTATCCTTACACTTTTGTTGAAGGGCTTTCCAATATACTCCATTAGCCGTTCTAACTCCAGCTTCTCCTTGAATTGGTTCAATAAGTATAGCTGCAGTTTTCACTGATATTTTTTGCAAATCGTCAATATTTCCAAAAGTAATATTCGAAAAACCAGGAATAAGAGGAGCAAACCATTGTTTATAATCTTCACTTCCCATGGCACTGAGCGCACCAAATGTACTTCCGTGATAAGCATTTAAACAAGATAAAATTTCGGATCTTCCTGTAAATTTCCTAGATAACTTTAGAGCACCATCATTGGCTTCGCTGCCTGAGTTTACAAAAAAAACATTAGATAAATGGGAGGGAAGTAAAGAGGTTATTTTTTGAGCTAATAATACTTGAGGGGATTGAATATACTCGCCATAAACCATCAAATGTAAGTATTTATCTGTTTGTAAACGGATAGCATTTACTACATTAGGATGTCTATGACCGATATTGCTCACCGAAATACCAGAAATTAAATCAATATACTTTTTTCCATGAATATCTGTAAGATAAACCCCTAAAGCTGAGTCAATTTCCAATGCTAACGGCTCTGGAGATGTTTGGGCTATGTGGTTAAAAAATAAATTTCGTTGTGATATCATGTTGAATTATTTTTGATGAACAGCAATCCAAATACATTCAGGAGTAGAGCTAGTATAAGAAACTCGATGTTTTTGATTCGAAGGAATCAATAGGTGATCCCCAGCTTTTAAAACAAACGTCTCATTCGTGTCAAAAACTAAACACGCTTCACCTTGAACAACAACGACCCATTCTGAGTTTGATTCCTCCAGCCATTTATCAACAGGAGTTGTTTGCCCGCAAGAAACAATTCGTTCAATCCTAATATTTTCTTGTTCATGCAAATCTTCAAAATACTCATTATCATCAATATTGAGTATTACATTAGAAATATCAAAAATATTTTGTTTCATAATTCAAACTATAAAAGACCTTTTATACTCCCAAGTCCTTCTCTAATAACCTCAAATTCATTATTTAAACAACTAATAACTGTAGAAGGAGTATGCCCACTATACCCGCCATCAATAATAATATCTACTAAATCTCCGAATTGCTCATAGATTAATTCTGGATCAGTATAATATTCAAAAATATCATCACTTAAATCCTTTACCGACTTAGATAATATAGGGTTTCCTAACGAATTAACGATAGAATTAATAATTGGATTGTTTGGTATACGAATACCCAATGTCTTTTTTTTATTATGAAAAATTTTGGGGACATTGTTGTTTGCCTCTAAAATAAAGGTATATGGACCAGGAAGGGTATACTTTAGTAATTTAAAGACGGGATTTGAAAACGGCTTAGCATAATCAGAAATATGACTTAAGTCGTTAAAAATAAATGAAAAGTTACTTTTATTAATATCTGTTTTAATGATTTCAGATATTCGTTCTACAGCCTTATGATTGTGAATATCACAACCAATTCCATAAATTGTATCAGTTGGAAAGATAACAATACCACCACTTTTTAAGCAATCCACGACTTTGTTAATTTCTCGAGGATTGGGATTTTCGGGATAAATTTTGAGTAACATAACCCATAAAATTTAAATAAAAAATGGGTAAGCTACTTATATCGCACCGCTCAACCAAATTACCCTTGCTTCCTTCCGGACCTGGGGGAGTTCAATAGGAGCTGGTCGTATAAGACTTACCCAGTGCAAAATTAGGAAATATTCTGATATAACCAACAATTATTAATATTATTTTTCTACATTTATTCTAATAATCTGAATGCCTATAACATAAGAGTGGTGGGATTACAATTTATTCCAATTTTCAATAATTGGATTAGTTTAAATTTATCTACTTAACATAATGTATATTATCAGAACATTTTTTAAGTTTGATGAATTCTTTATATTTATGTGATTAATTGTCCATTTCATGAATTAAAAAATCACAAACCTGTTTCATCTTAGCATTGTCATTAGCTAAATATGGTTTAGATTTCAGCAGTACAAAATTGGCTAATAAATATTGATTGTTGCGAATCAATGAATTTCCTTTTGAATAATTAATACAAATTTCATCAAGTAAATTGATATACCAATTATAATAAAAAACTAATAATGCT
Source organism: Bacteroidota bacterium (assembly GCA_037130365.1). GTDB lineage: Bacteria > Bacteroidota > Bacteroidia > Bacteroidales > WCHB1-69 > JBAXTE01. Next base: position 46,320 of record JBAXTE010000009.1, on the reverse strand, counting down.
TCAGTACGTTCATTTGTTGATTTAATATTATTTGAAACTTCAATAATATATGGTTCTGCTTTTTTAAAATCATTATTTTTAGAATAATAATTCACAAGTATTTTATTTAACTGATCATTTCTTGGAACTGATTGATCCTCTAGCTTAGTTATAGATTCGTCAATTTCTTTCTGAATATTACTCCAATTTGCTACATTACAATAATTTAACAATAAATTCACATTGTGGTTGAATTTCAATAATGATTCGTGGGAAATATTAATTGCATTTACGGTATCTCCCATTCTTTTATAGACTTCCGTAAGAAAAATCCATGTTTTTTCGTTTTGAGGGTAATATTCTTTGGCCATTTTAAAGTATTTTTCTGCTTTAAAATAACTCGTTTGCATCATTGAACTCAGCCCCGCTCCTACTAAATTATTGTAATCTCCATTAATATCCACAGCTTTTTCATATAATTTGGTTGATTTTAAATAATCTCCTTTTAAATAATTCATTTTTGCATTACTCGATAAAACTGTAGCACAAGAATCTAATCCATCTTTTGGAGAATTAATGTATAATTTTGAAAAGCTTATTGAAGAATTTATACTAATAGATTTTTCAAAATATTTAATTGCACTATCAATAAAAACTAATGAAGTATTCCCATTGGTTGAATCACTTTGCCTCCAAGAATAATAGGTTACAACACCTTTAAAAAAATAGAAATAAGCTTCGTCATTAGGATTGCTGCTAATGGCAATACTTTTGAGCTCTATAGAAGCATCTGCAATTTTCCAATTGTGTAATGCATCTAAAATTTTCGAATATTTAATCGTATCATTTTCAATTGGTAAAGCATAATTAGGCTTTATATTGATTGCTGAAGTCAACCAAATATTACAGGATAATAGACAAAAAATGATAATTTTTTTCATGTTTCAAAGATAAAAAAAAACCTCGATATTTAGTCGAGGTTTTTAGAAATATGAAAAATATTATTTTTTAATTTTCAGTAATAATGCATCCATCTCTTTAACTTTTTCTAATTCATTAGAATTGGCATAAATTAACTTAAGCATAAAAAGGGTATTATAATCTTGAGCATTCATTGCATAACATTTTTCAACATAAGGACGAGCCTTTGTTATATACTCTTTAGATTTTTCGATAGCTTTTGTATACTCAGCGTCATCCTTGATATTTGAAGCATTTTTCTTAATATCTACGTATTTATTAAAATATAATGCACCTAGATTAAATATTGCATCAAAGTATGTAGGATTTAAATCTATAGCCATAAGAAAAGCTTTTTCTGATTCTTCAAAATTTGTCTTTTCCAGTATGTTTCCCATATTAAAAAACACAAGTGGGTTTTTTGTATATTTTCCTTTGATAGTTTCACGTAATACGTTAGCATCCGCAGTTTTACCTGCCCAATAGTAAACACTTAATTTTAACAATAATGTATTAGAGCTATCAGGAAATTGCTTTTCGGCTTTATTAGCAACGCTTACTGCTTTTGTAGTATCCTTATCTGTCATATACAAATTAGCTAATGTGCTGTAGATAAATTCATCTTTAAAACCTCTATTAGTAAGGCCCACTAGATAAGATTTTGTCTCTTTTGCTAAGCTAATTGTGTCTTTTTTCATATCACGCGTATTATCGTAATTTATTCCACAAATAGCAGCCATATATGCCGCATTATCATCTTTTGGATTAGTGTATTCATACGATTTATTATAGCAATAATATGCACGATAGAAATTCTTTTCGTCAAAATATTTTCTACCTTTAATAAACCAAATATTTGCAACCATTTTAATTCCATCAAAAGGGTTAGAAATATTGAGCATATCATTACTTATCTCTTTATCAATCGTGATTGATTTTTGATAATATTCATACGATTTTTCTAGAGCAGCAGTATCTAAGCCATTAACCTCAGGATCTGCTGAAGCTGATATTGCCAAATAAATATTGCCTTTATAGAACCATGTTTTAGCTGCATCTTTAGTATCTTGATGCTCACTTGCTTCGTCTATTGCATCTTTAGCTTTAGAAAGATTTCCTTTACGAAGATAGTTAAAAGCGTTATTTACCTTTGGGTTTTGCGCACTTAGCGTACCTGCAACTACGCTGATTGCAAGTAATAATTTGATTTTTTTCATAACAATTTTTCTTTTTTTATTATTATCAAAATTTGTTTAATTATACTTCTGTATCATCATTTGACTTTTTTTCTTCAATGTTTTCATCATCATCGTTTTCATCTTCAGTAGCTTCCAAATCATCTTCAACATCTTCAACTTCATCTGCTTCTTCTGCTTCTTCAAAATTTGGATCAATTTCTAAAGGTTCGTTGATTACTTGAGCATATTCTACCTCTTCATCTAGTTCCACGTCTGTATCTACTTTTGCTACAGCAGCTATATCATCAGAATCTTTCACATTTATAAGGCGAACACCTTGGGTTGCTCTACCCATTACACGTAAATCCATCACTCTTAATCTAATTGTGATGCCATTTGTGGTGATTATCATTAAATCATCATTATCAGTAACATCTTTAATGGATATGAGCTTACCCGTTTTATCGGTAATATTTATTGTTTTTACGCCCTTTCCACCGCGATTTGTTTCTCTATAATCTTCTATCAATGAACGTTTTCCATATCCCTTTTCGGAAACTACTAACACATTACTTTCGAGATCGTTGACACAAATCATACCAATAACTTTGTCTGTTTCATTCGCCATTCTAATGCCTCTTACGCCAGATGCGTTCCGTCCCATTGGACGAACAAGCGCTTCATTAAAGCGAATTGCTCTTCCAGACTCCAAAGCCATCATAATGATATTGCTTCCATTTGTCAGTCTGGCTTCAAATAGAATATCATTTTCGCGGACAGTAATTGCATTAATTCCATTTACTCTTGGTCGAGAATATGCTTTTAATGATGTTTTTTTGATAATACCCTTTTCAGTACAAAGTATTACAAAGTTATTATTAATATATTCAGGATCAGATAGATTAAGCACATTAATTACTGCTTTGATTTTATCATCAGGCTCAATATTAATCATATTTTGAATTGCTCTCCCTACACTTGTTTTTGAACCCTCTGGAATTTCAAAAACTCTTAACCAGAAACATTTTCCTTTTTCTGTAAAGAACAACAGATAGTTATGGTTTGTAGCAACATACATTTGCTCAATAAAATCGGCATTTCGAGAATTACTTCCTTTACTACCTTTGCCACCTCTATGTTGAACTTTATACTCAACGAGTGGTGTCCTTTTAATATAACCTAAATGAGAAATTGTAATAACAACACTTTCATCAGCAATGGTATCTTCAATTCTAAAATCTGATGCTGAATACTCAATTCTTGTTTTACGTTCGTCACCATATTTTTCTTTAATCTCAAGTAGCTCTGTTTTAATGACTTCCATTCTAAGTTGTTCATTATCTAATAAGTTTCTTAGATAGTCAATAAGTTTGAGTAGATTACTGTATTCTTCTTGGAGTTTATCTCGTTCTAGTCCAACTAATTGACGTAGACGCATATCTACAATTGCTCTAGACTGGATTTCCGACAAACCAAAACGTTCCATTAAACCTTCACGAGCTTCATCAACCGTTTTTGAAGATCTAATTAATGCAATTACTTCATCTATATGATCAAGAGCAATTAGCAATCCTTCAAGAATGTGTGCTCTTCTTTCTGCTTCAGCAAGTTCGAATTTTGCTCTTCTTACCACAATTTCGTGGCGATGACTAACATAATGTACAATAAGGTCTTTAAGATTTAACGTGTATGGTCTGCCATCTACTAAGGCTACATTATTTACACTAAACGAAGATTGTAATGCGGTATATTGATATAACTTGTTAAGCACGACATTCGCAACAGCATCCCTTTTTAAGTCAAAAACGATGCGCATTCCATTTCTGTCAGATTCATCTCTTAAATCTGCAATTCCTTCAATTTTCTTATCGTTAATTAAATCGGCAATTTTTTTTACAAGTTCAGATTTGTTAACTTGATAAGGAATTGAAGAGATAATAATTTTTTCGCGACCATTTAAATGTTCTTCGTTTTCTAAATTTGCTTCGCCACGCATAATAACGCGACCACGACCAGTGAGAAATGCTTCTTTAACGCCTTCATAGCCATAAATTATTCCACCAGTTGGAAAGTCGGGAGCCTTAACATATTTCATCAATTCTTCGATAGAAATCTCACGATCGTCTATGTAAGCAACAATCCCATCAATAATTTCACGAAGATTATGAGGAGGCATATTTGTAGCCATCCCTACAGCAATTCCAGAAGCACCATTAACTAATAAATTCGGAATTTTTGAAGGAAGAACAGTCGGTTCATCTAGTGAATCGTCGAAATTTTTCCGCATATTTACGGTATCTTTCTCGATATCAACCAACATTTCTTCGGCAATTTTTTTCAATCGAGCTTCCGTATATCGCATTGCAGCAGGACTATCACCATCAATTGAACCAAAGTTCCCTTGACCGTCGATAAGCGTGTATCTCAATGACCATACTTGAGCCATTCTAACCATAGAATCATAAACTGCAGTGTCGCCATGTGGATGATATTTACCCAAAACTTCACCCACGATACGAGCTGATTTTTTAAATGGTTTATTAGCTGTAATTCCCATATCCCACATCGCATATAAAATTCTACGATGTACTGGTTTTAATCCATCACGGACATCAGGTAATGCACGAGAAACAATTACTGACATTGAATAATCAATGTATGCAGATTTCATCTGATTTTCGATATTTACCTGAACGATTTTTTCTCCTTGTTCCATATTTCTGTTTGAATGATATCTAATTGATTTTTTAATCAACTACAAATCAATGTATTAAGTTTTGATATATTAATTTACGAAGTTACAATTTTTTTATCAAACTATATCATATTTCTTGTGTTTTATTACTAACAATTTTATGTTTAAAAATATGGCAAAAAATAAAAAGATTGAATGATAATCAATAGTAATTTTGACGAAATAAATACATCTGATAATGATAATATTGATGAGTTATGTTTTTTTAATTATCTTTGTATAAATCAGCATTTTAAAACGAGTAACAAACAAAAGGACTACAATGGAAGCAAAATTTTCTCAACATGCATATGATGTGTTATCATTTAGTCGTGAAGAAGCCACACGGCTTGGTAGTGATTATGTTGGAGTAGAGCATCTAATGCTTGGGATTATACGAAGCGAAGCAGGGATTGCAATTACAGCCATAAATCTTGCTGATATTGATATTAAATTAATAAAAAAGCATATAGAATCTGCTATAAAAAAATATTCTGAAAGCAATAAAGAAAATGAAGAAACATCTAGTTTGCCAATGAATAAACAAGTAGAAAAAGTGCTAAAACTCTCCTATTTAATTTCTCGACAATTTAATAAAGAAGTCATTGGTACTGAGCATATTCTGCTTTCAATATTACGAGATAAAAACAATTTGGTTGCCCAAATATTAAATCGGTTTTCATTTGATTATCAAGTAGCTGAAAGTTACATTAAAGAAATTGAAAGTGGAGAAATTCGAACAGATTTCACAAAACCTGATTTCACGAATGAAGCATCAAGTTCTGGCGAAGAGGAAGAAGATCCAATATTAGGCGATTCAAAAACTAAGCGGAATGTAGATCCAAAATCTAAAACTCCAGTCCTCGATAATTTTGGTCGAGATTTAACACGTATGGCTGAAGAGCAAAAATTGGATCCAATTGTTGGCCGGGAGTATGAATTAGAGCGAATTGCACAAATATTAAGTCGACGTAAAAAAAATAATCCAATATTAATTGGAGAGCCTGGTGTTGGTAAATCAGCAATGGCAGAAGGATTAGCAATTCGAATTACTCAACGTAAAGTTCCTCGCTCGTTATTTAACAAACGTGTTATAACTTTAGATTTAGCTTCCTTAGTAGCTGGAACTAAATATAGGGGTCAATTTGAAGAACGGATGAAAGCTGTTTTGAATGAAATAGAAAAAAATCCAGATGTAATATTATTTATTGACGAAATTCACACGATTGTAGGCGCTGGTAATGCTTCAGGCTCATTAGATGCTTCAAATATGTTTAAACCCGCCTTAGCCCGCGGCGAACTCCAATGTATTGGCTCTACAACACTTAACGAGTATCGACAATATATTGAAAAAGACGGTGCCTTAGAACGTCGTTTTCAAAAAGTGCTTATTGAACCTACTTCTATTTCAGAATCTATTGAAATATTAAATAACATTAAAAGCAAATATGAAGATCATCATTTGGTTACATATTCAAATGAGGCAATAGAGGCTTGTGTTACATTAACAACAAGATATATTAGCGATAGGCATCTTCCAGACAAAGCCATTGATGCGCTTGACGAAGCTGGAGCTAGAGTTCATATAAAAAATATTAATGTTCCAGAAGAGGTCTTAAAGTTAGAAAAAGATATTGACGAAGTTAAGCAATTAAAACTCGATGCTATAAAAAGTCAAAAGTATGAGCAAGCTGCTAGTTATAGAGATAATGAACGGATTTTATCTGAAAATTTAGAACTTGCTAATAAAAAATGGGATGATAACTCTAAGATAAACAGACAGATAGTCTCTGAAGATAATGTTGCAGAAGTTGTGGCTATGATGACTGGTATTCCTGTTCAAAGAATTGCTCAAAATGAAGGTGATCGATTAATGAAGATGGATATCGAGCTCCAAAATTCTGTAATTGGTCAAAACGAAGCTATTAAAAAAGTTGTTAAGGCGATTCGTAGAAATAGAGCTGGACTAAAAGATCCAAATAAACCCATTGGAACCTTTGTCTTTTTAGGGCCTACTGGAGTTGGGAAAACATATTTAGCAAAAGTGTTATCAAAATATTTATTCGACAATACAGATGCTCTGATTAGAATTGATATGAGCGAGTATATGGAGAAATTTGCTGTTTCTCGTTTAGTGGGAGCTCCTCCAGGTTATGTTGGGTATGAAGAAGGTGGACAATTAACAGAAAAAGTTAGACGGAAGCCCTACTCTATTGTCCTTTTAGATGAAATTGAAAAAGCACATCCTGATGTTTTCCACTTGCTTTTGCAGGTGTTAGATGATGGTCAACTTACCGATAGTTTGGGACGTAAAGTGGATTTTAAAAATACAATCATTATTATGACTTCAAATATTGGAAGTCGACAGTTGAAAGATTTTGGTCAAGGAGTTGGATTTCAAACAAAAGCCAAATCTGCTTCTTTACAAAGTGAAAATCAGAGTGTTCTAGAAAATGCTTTGAAAAAAACTTTTGCTCCAGAATTTTTAAATCGTATTGATGATGTAGTAATTTTCAACTCTTTAGAACGTGAAGATATTCACAAAATCATTGATATTGAGCTATCTGCATTATACCAACGAATTAATCTAATGGGATTCACTATTGATACTACTATTCCGGCAAAAGACTTTTTGTTAGAACGAGGTTGGGATGCACAATATGGTGCTCGTCCGTTGAAAAGAGCAATCCAAAAATATATTGAGGATGAATTGGCAGAACAAATAATTCTTTCAAAACCTGTTGAAAATTCAACCATTTTAATTGATTATATCGAAGGTGCTGACACACTAATCATTAAAATTGAACCTCCAATAAAAGAATAAATTTTATGTGAAGATTAAAAAAGCTACAATTTTCATTGTAGCTTTTTTGTTGCAATTATTTTTGTTTCATCAGATTTTCTAAGCGTAAATGTAATGGTGGATGTGAATAATGAACAAATACATAAAATGGATGCGGATTAATATTACTCAAGTTGTCTACAGATAATTTCTTTAGAGCATCAATTAAATCACCAGCTAATCCTTGATTTACAACAAAATCGTCTGCTTGATATTCGAAATGTCGCGATAGTTTTGAGGATAATATGCCTAAAATCAAAGAAATAGGCTCTAATAACAAACCAAAAGAGATAATACTCATGTGAAAGGAAACGATTTCTCCACCCAGAGAAAGTGCGAAGAATGGAATATTGATAAAAATTCCAAATATATAGAGGAATACTCCCGTTTGGACTATTGAAATTAATGAACCCCAAAGAGTATGCTTGTGCTTATAATGGCCAATTTCGTGTGCTAATATGGCTACAATTTCAGCGGTTGTATTGTGATCCAACAATGTGTCGTAAAGCACAATTCTTTTCTTTTTCCCAAGTCCAGTAAAATATGCATTTGATTTGGTAGAACGCTTAGAAGCATCAATGATATATATATTATTCAATTCGAAATTCACTTTATTCGCAAACAGCTCTATTGCAGTACGAAGTTCGCCTTGTGGTAATGGAGTTTGTTTATTGAAAAGCGGAACAATAATATTGGAATAAAACAACATCATAAATAATGAAAACACAGTAAAAGTTCCCCACGCATACAACCAAAATAAATCTTGAGTAATTTGCCAAAACCAGATAATGAGAAACATTAATCCACCACCAATAACGAGTGACAAGACTATAGATTTTATCATATCCAGAATATACAATTTTGGAGTTATTTTATTGAATCCAAATTTTTGTTCAATTACAAAAGTGCTATAGATTGAAAATGGCAGAGAAATCAATTGAAAAACAAGTCCAATTCCTATAAAAAAGAATAAAGCTTGCCAATAAGCAGAATTCGTATAGCTTCTGATTACAACATCAAACCAAGGCAAAACTCCCATCAGCAAAATTGCAAGGGTAAGTACAAATGAAATAAAGGATGAAATTTCATCGACTTTATAGTTTATGTTGTGATAACTTTGTTGTTGAGTAAGTTTTTCTGTGGTATATAATCCATCAACAATACTTGGTAAAGGCATTTTATAATGCTCATGATTCAAGTAATCAAGCCATGAATCAAATATGTAGCTGAGTATTAGTATGGAAATAATTAATATAAAAATAGATGAAGTCATTAAAAATCAGGAATTAAGAATTATTATTACAGAAATTGAAAATTTAAAGATAACCCATCGTTTTATAGACAATATATCCCGTAAATTCGTGAATAAAAATCATCCAACGTTCTAGTGCGTCTATGCTTGGGACAAATAAGTAATTTGGATCATAACGCCAAGTGGACACTAGTTTGTCTGTTGGGTAAACATCCACACTAATTGACTGTTTTTCGAAACAACCTTTAGATCTTCGCATGTGCGTTGCCGAAGTAATTAACAAAACTGATTTGAAGTTATTTTGGACGATTAAATCTTTGGTAAACTTAGCGTTTTCGTATGTGTTATTAGATTTTGTATCGATAACTATTGCTGAATCAGGAACATGATTGTCTAATAAAAAGCGTTTAAGTAAATCAGATTCAATAACATCTCTAAAAATCATTGAACCAGCACCACTAGAAATTAGAATTTTTTTGATTCGTTTTTTGTTATATAAATCTAAGGCTTGTAAAAATCTATCTGGATTATTTCTGAAGATTAAGCGATCATTTGTACGGTCGATATTCACCATTCCGCCACCAAGAACCACTCCCACATCATACGAAGGTTTTAATTCTGAATAAGGAACAATTTTAGATTCCCATCCTCTTAAAATCATATCAATTAGAAAATTGTTGGTAAATAGAAAGAAAAGTACAACTACTGCAATTAAGCATTTTCGTGCAGTGACTTTATTCTTTAGGAAAATTGCAAAAATCAGCAATAATCCAATCCAAAAAAGAGGATTAAATAAAAAGGATAAAATCTTAGAAATTATAAAAAATATTGACATTAGAATAGACCATTATATTTACGAATAAACCATTCTGAAATTCCAATTAGCAACAACAAAATTATATAAATCCACGATTGTGATAACTCGGTATATGACTTAGATAGATATGAAACAGGTTTGATATTCTCGTTTTTCTCAATTTCATCGGTGATAGATTCAATGTTTTTTGCCATAATTGTTTTTCCACCATGAATATTAGCCAAAGAGCGAAGTAAGCCAAAGTCAGCAGTAATGTTTAGGGCTTCGAAATTTACGTTTTGAACAACAAAAGCGCCCCGTTTTTCGTATGCTTTTTCTCCAAGTTTAGTCTTTGCTAACCATCGGTACTCTCCTACTGGCATAGCACCTATCTCAATATTATAACTTTTATTTACGCGCGAAAATGAGTACGGAAATTCTTTGCCGTTTTGGTCGGTAATCAAAAAAGAAACTTCTGGAGTATTATCTAGCTCTAACGAAGGATTGTAAAGTTCTGCAAGTGCAGTTATAGGCTCATTTTGATTGAATATTTGACGAATTTTTACTCTAAAATTGGAATTATCACTTTGCGAAACCAAATATTGAGGTATTTTGGTGATTAATTCATCAAAAAAGCGATGATGATTGTACATCTGATAAGATGCTAAACGCCATTTCCATATACCTTCTCCCAATATTACGCAATTTTTCGAGTTCATTTGATCGTTAAAAACGACAAGAGGCATCGACGAATTATAATTGCCAATGCGTTGCATTAAAAATGGAATTGCCGATGCAGATAGGTTATATTTTCCAAAAGGAACCGTAATTGGTGGTAGTTCGGATATATATTGTTTAACATCCGAAGGAATGGAAAAAAGAACAAAGTTTTGATTCAACAATGGAAAAGCATCGTTGGTCATATTATTTTGTTGCAGAATCTGAATTCCAGTATTGAGCTGATTAAATTCAGGCAGTAAAGATTGGTTTCCAATCACATACACAATTGGAATAGACCATTGTTTTGCGCTATTAAATAGATTTGCGGAACTATTTTTCTCATCTGGTAGCTGATATGCAAAAATGGTCCGATATTCATTTAATGGCTTATCTATTTGATTCACTTGTTTTACATCCACTTGATACATATCCGACGAAAGGAGAGCTTGTTTAATTGCCGCAATATCAGGATGAAGTGTTTGATATGTAATTAGAATTTTATCACGAGAATCAAGAACATTGACAAAAAAGTCGAATTCATTATTTTTCAACGTAAACTCCCCTTCAACAGGTTTAAGGGATATATGATATTTTTGTAATCCTTTTTGATTTGCATCAATAAAAAAGCGGACGGTTTCTGTATATCGTTGTGATGAGATATTAAGTTCCTTCGAAAATAGTGTGGATTGATTGTTTGAGATCGTAATGGTACTTTTTTGCGACGACAAATTATGAGCATTGATTAAAATTTCTACAGGAAATGTATTTTTGTAAAACGTAGATTTATTGTAATCAACCGCACTAATGGCTAAATCTGTCTGCTTTATGGTATCACCCATCACCACAGAATAAATAGGCATAGGCATTTTTTCTGCAATGTAGTATGGGTTTCCACCTTTGTTAAAGATTCCATCGGATGCAAGGATGATTGCACCTACATTTCTACCAGCAAAGGTGTTTTTAAGTTCATCAAAAAGCAAAGATAAATTCGTCTCATTTCCACTGTAATCGATAGTTGAGTTTTTATGCACCGATTGGTCAAATGTGATAAATCTGAAATCAAATTTTGAATCAAATTTTTCTGATATTTTTTTAACCTTAGAGATATAATCGTTTGCATAAAACGAGGAGTCGGTAGAATACAAAATTGAAGCAGAATTATCTTGAGCAAAAACAATGAGTGGCTTTTCAATTTGCTTTGAATTCATGAGCACTAATGGTGAAAGCAACAAAAGTGTAAGCAGAAACAAAAACACAAACCGCAATCCAGCCAAAGTAAATCGAATGCTTTTTTTAATATCCGTGTTTGGACGATAGAAATAGAGCAACCATGAAAGGAATCCGCTAAATGCAATGCATCCCAAAATTAGCCATATCGAAAAAGTAGTTATTATGCTCAAAGTATAAATAGGTTGAAATTAGAATACAAATTTATGAAAAAAATGGAATTAATGGGAATAAAAAAAGTCAGGATTTGTTCCTGACTTTTAAATATACTTTTCAAGCACAAAATTTAAAAACCAGCGCTTATGTTCTCATTCCACCATCGCAACTCAGTACTTGTCCAGAGACGTATGAAGATAAATCGGAAGCAAAGAATAGAGCGACATTAGAAACATCATCAGGAGTTCCAGTTCTACGTAATGGAATTTGATTGACCCAGCTAGTTCTAACCTCGTCAGATAATTGGTGTGTCATCTCGGTTTCAATAAAACCTGGAGCGATAGCGTTGCATCTAATATTTCGTGAGCCAAGTTCTTGAGCTATAGATTTTGTAAATCCAATCATTCCAGCTTTAGAAGCAGCGTAGTTTGCCTGACCAGCATTGCCATGAACACCTACAACTGAAGACATATTTACGATAGAACCACAGCGTTGCTTAATCATAATTTTCTGAACAGCTTTAGTCAGATTAAAAACTGATTTCAGGTTAATTTTCATCACCAAATCCCAATCTAGTTCTGTCATTCTAAGCAATAAATTATCTCGAGTTATACCAGCGTTGTTAATAAGAATGTCAATACGACCAAAATCTGCAGCTACAGCTTCGATTGTCTTTTCTGAATCTTCCAAAGAAGATGCATCAGAAGCATAACCTTTAGCCTTTACACCTAAAAGTTGTAATTCTTGTTCAAGTTGTTGAGCTGCTTCGTCGTATTGTAAATCGGTAAAAGCGATATTAGCACCATGTTTAGCAAATTTTATAGCAATTCCTTTTCCTATACCTCTAGAAGCTCCTGTAATAAGTGCTACTTTTCCTTCGAGTAGTTTCATTTTTTCAGTTTTTAATTTCTAGCGCAAATTTAATCGAATTTTATTTACCAATTATTAGGGAGCTTGAATAAATAAGTTTTTTTAACCAGATTATCACTTTTTTCTTAATTGATGATTGATTATGACTGTGAATCTAGTAGTATCCCAAAAAGCAGCAAATCGTTTATGAGTTGTTTTTTCTGGATCCGAAGAATTGAAGATGTCATCATTAAATTCATCTTTAAAAATCAAGAATGGCAATTCTGAACAATAAATTTTTGAATGATCAATAATATCAAAACTATCGTCGAATGGCACTTGTTTTTGAAGATAATAGTTGGCTCGTTTGCTTATACAACTTAGACTTTTATTTATTTTTGATTTATATCTAACAACTATGATACTGTTTGGCTTACTTTCTTGCATAAATTTATTCAATTCACACGTTTGAACGCCATCAAAATTAGATAAAGAACTAGAAACAGAATGTATTATGACAATACTATCAGCACTAGGGCGGCAGACTATTGCACAATGAGAAACATTAAATTTTTCATTCATAGTTTCGCCAATCATGTCGCTTACAACACCAAAACCATGTCGGAGTATAATATCACCATCTTGTAAAGAATCAATTTCGGAGTCGGTTAATCGATATTTATTAAACGACTGTTCCTGTCCACTACGATATTCGTAGATGAACAGGAACAATGCAATTGATAATAATATTACAAGTATGATAATAAGAACTCTAATGAGTCTTTTTTTCACAATGTAGTACTAATTATTTTTTAACTTCAGTTTTAGTTTCTTCAGCAACAGGAGCTACTTCAGTTTTTGTTGAATCAGCAGGAGCTGTTTCAGTTGGAGCGCCACCTTCTTTCTTTTGTTCAACTAACCATTTTCCATCTTTTTTAACAAGATGTAATTTAGTTTCTTCTTCTTTTTTGCCATCATTAACTTTACAAACGCAATCTGAAGCATCACCTTTAGTTTCGCATTTCATGTCTTTGATTTCAATTTTTGCAGTAGCTGCAGCTTTTTTAGCTTCTTCTCCGCCCATTGTTGACATTTGAACCATAAAATCAATAGTTGGTTTTGATTCTTCGGTAACTAAAGTCTTAGCTTCGTCAAATTTCATTTGTCCAATAGCTTTTAAATACTTGTCAGCAACTGCTTCTGGAGTTTCTGATTTTTTACATGAGTTGAAAGCTACTAATGCTACAACAACTAATAATAAACTAACTACTTTTTTCATTTTTTTTTAATTTTAGTGAATAGTTTTTTTTTAATTCCAGTTACAAAAGTGCAAACATTTTTTAATATATGCAAACATTTTTTCGTTTAATTTTGCACAAATTGTTTATATCTAATGAAGGAAAATATTTTAACATTCTTTAACATATTAAGAATCAGGCTTAAACATAATAATTTTGGTGTATCTTTTCATCAAAATATTTTACCAAATAAACGCATTTTTTTTTCAATTAATGATAAAGAAGTTCAAAATTATCGAAAAAGTGCTGTAATGATGGTTTTATTTGAGGATGATTATCGATTAAAATCACTGCTTATTAGACGTTCAAAATATTTTGGAACACACAGCGACCAAATTAGCTTTCCTGGAGGCAAAGTGGAACCATTTGACATCAATTTAGAACAAACCGCAATAAGAGAGACTAAAGAAGAAATAAATGTAGATATCAATTCTAACGATATTGTCGGAGAATTAACGCCATTGGTGATTCCAATTAGCCAATTCTTGGTGTATCCTTATATATGTTTCTTAAAAAAAGCTCCTGATTATTCTATTGATAATCACGAAGTAGCTGAAATAATAGAATTTGATATTGAAACATTTATCAAAAAAACTGTTATTCAGAATTTGAATGTAAATATCAAGGACCAAATAATGGAGGTTCCTGCTTTCAAAATAGACAACCACATTGTTTGGGGAGCAACAGCGATGATCTTAAACGAATTTAGAGAAATATCGAAAGAGATATTCGAGAGCGAAAGATGGACATAGGAAAAGGGTAAAGGGTACATCGTGAAATGGTAAAGGGTAAAGGGTACATGGTGAAAGGGTAAAATGCTATTTTATCTTAATCCAGATATCATCTAATTTAACTCGTTTTCCGGATTCTATTACACTTATATTATAGAACTGCAAAATAGTTCCTTTTGGAAATTGAGATAATTGTTGACTTTGAGATTCTGTAAGATTGCCATCAAGAGATGTTAAGACGTTTTCGGATAGTGTTCGTACGATAAAATAGTTTACAGGTTTGTTGTTGAAGGTAATTTTGTTGTTTTTAATATAATCTGCCGACTGAACACCAAAAGAGAGATTACCTAGAACTGATTTTGTCAATGAGTTACCATTACCAGCAATTTTTAAATAAATTGGGTTTAATTTCAGTGATACATCTTCAATAGAAGCACGAATATAATCTATTTTTACCACTGTCCCAGGTTTTACCTGTTTTAAAAATTCGATCATTTCACTCGTTAACTTTGAGCCTGATGTTTGTCTGAAGCTTTTGTATTCATCATTAATTATTGCATACATCATAAAAGATTCAATAATTACATTTTTAGATGGAACTTTTATCTCCTGTGACAAGGGCAATAATTTCGTATCCCATTCTCCAAAAGAAATCCCAGCTAATGTGCACGGATAATCTTCATTACTTCCTAAAATAGAAATTTTAAACGGTGGTAAAGGAACAACTTTAGATTCTACAACCCCATTTATATTTTCAAACCAAACGGTCTCCCCTCCTATTAATTGGCTTATTGCGCCTATTATTTCGGTAGAAAACTTCTCAGACTTATTTTCAAACCGTTGAACTCTTTCATTTTTGCAAATAACAACATTAAAAGTTGATACTTTGATATTTCGATTAGAACAATTAAGAAATGGTTGATTTAGAATTTCAGTGATTGGCATTTCATAAACAGACCGATGGTTCCCAATGTAGGCCTGTGGCGATTCTCTTTTAATAATATAATTAAAGGAAGGAATAATTATTTGCTTATCAATTTGTTTAACCACAACACTATCGAAGGAAATTTTACTTCCAGATGATAAATTTTGTGATGCTTGAATAAATTCATCCGAAAATCGATTGCCCTTTGAATAAAATGACTTTTGCTTCTTATCAATTTCTACTGTTACAATAAATGATATTACTTTATCGCTCGATTTTATGGCCGTAATTGGACGTTCAATCATTTCTTCAATGTTTATTGCTGATCCCTTGATGCCAGCTATCTTTAAATCAGTTGATTTTTGAGCATTTACGTGAATAAATATTAAATTTAATCCTAACACAATTAGCGCAATCTTCTTCATAATGAACAACTTAAATAAATATACTGATGAAATATTATTGACTACAAAAATATAAAAAATTAAGTTTAATCTTCATTTTTTTGAACGATAACTGAATTATTTAAAAAAAGAGCTACATTTGATTTCTGAATTCAAAGATTAAATACTAATAATATACAAAATGAAACAGTTTACCTTTTTAATGTTGATTATCATCACGCCAACACTTTCAAATGCTCAAAACAGCAAAGATATATTGTTGCCAGCTCCTATAAAAACTGGAGGAAAGCCGTTAATGGAATCATTGAATGCTCGATCTAGTGCTCGAGAATTTTCTACAAAAGAGCTCACATTGCAGGAGCTTTCAGATTTATTATGGGCTGCAAATGGCATCAATAGACCAGAATCAGGCAAACGCACTGCTGCTACTGCTCGCAATTGGCAAGATATTGATTTATTTGTTGTAACTCGCTCGGGAATATATCTTTATGAGTCAAAAGAAAACATCTTGAAATTCCGAAAATCAGGTGATTATATGAAAAACACTGGGAAACAAGATTTTGTGGACAAAGCAGCATTAAATATTGTGATTGTTTCCAATTTTTCGAAGCTGAAAACCGCTTCAAAAGAAGATAAAATGCTTTATGCAGGAATTCATGCAGGATCGGTTTCACAAAACATCTATCTTTATTGTGCTTCCGTTGGGATGAACACAGTAACCCGTCGCTATTTGGATGTTGATGAACTAGCTAAAACAATGGAATTAACAGCAGATGAAGTAATTATTTTAGCTCAAACGGTTGGATACAAGCCTTAAAATGGAACTCTAATCTAGAAATATCAAAGAATTATTTGATTGTTTATTTAAGAACCGTTTATTTAATTCGTTTTCGTTCGATTTGTGATAAATCTTTTGCATTTAGTTTAGAAACTACTTTTTTGCCTGTAGTACTTTCTAATTGCAAACGGGCTGCTTTTGCAACTTTTCCTCCTTTTTGGGCAACTTCTCTATTTTCGCTAAATGTTTTTGGTTGTTTATCCTTAGATATTTCAGTAGTAGATGCTTCTGCAAGCATATTGAGAACCAATTCAAGATTAGTCATGTGGTCTCGTAGATTTTCCTTTTTAAGGTTCTTGTGTAATTTATACTGTTTTGTAGTTAATTCACTCCATGCTTTAGTGATTTCATCGGTAAGTATTGCGAACTCCTGCCCTTTTTTTACACCACGGTTTTCCCATTCATCGGTTAATTCTTTTCTGATTTCAATGCTTTTTATTCGTTGATTTATCCACTCTTTGCTATATCCTTTTCTAAAATAGGTCTCCATCAATCTGTCAATCCCTATTTCGGGGTCTTCAATTTCATCTATTCGTTCACGTGCAACTTTTGCAATCCATAGTTTAAATGGTTCGGCTTTGGGCGATGGAATTGATTGGATTAACCGAAAAAGTTGTTCTGTATCTGCAACATCTGTTAATCGCATTTTGCCATCCGTGGCAAGCATTTTCAAACCGTGACAATTCGTCACGGTTTCATTTCCTTCTTCTTTTAGTCTTTGTTTTAGCTTACGCCAATATGCTGATGAGTCGATGCTTTCGGTTAAAATGCCTATTACATCAACAATTGAAAAATACCATTTTTCATGTTCGTCATCCCAAAGCGTTCTTACTTGCGTTTGTTCAAAAAGTTTTATTGCTATTTCTTTTGTCATGTTATTTTTTCTATCAGATGTTTTGGGTGTAATTACTTTTTTAAAATTGAAATATACAATGAATCTTGATTACGAAGATTTAAATCATAATTGTTTAGCCAAAGGTAGGGAAAAATAGGTTAAATTCAAAAGGTGAAAATTTTTAATTTTTATCTTAAATGAGCCTAATATTTTAGCATATACGGATATGAATCCGACGCTCCTCAGAATACAATAATTTAAAAAACTTCGATACGAAAAAAGCGACTCAATAAAGTCGCTTTTTCTTTGTAGCGGGAAGTGTCCCAATATCTAACCGTTTTGTTGAAGATTACTTGTCTTTCATTGATTTAGCTCAGTTTTTAAAAGAAGACCATATTGTAGAAAATATTTATTCTAATATAAGAGTTAATTAGTAATATGATAAGTAATACAGAGTAATACTCTAACTAGTATATATTAGGACAAAAAAAGGCTAGTATTAATTAAAATACTAGCCTTAAAATAAAAAAGATAAACTATTTAATGTGTCCAGAAAGTTCGTTTCCAGGGCAGAATTTAACTACTTTTTTTGGTTTAACAGGATTGCTATAATCAGTAGTAATAACATGAAGTGCTGAATCACAATCAGCCCAACTGCGGGGAGCTGTGATTTGGGTTGAACCTTCAGAACGTGCAGCAACTTCACTGAAAATCATCGCTTTGTTTGTAACACAGTTGATTAACACAAAGGATAATTTTGAATCAAGTTCAGCTTGGATAATCGAGTTAGGTTCCCAAGTTATTTTCATAATTTGGTCAGGAACTCCAGTGTTAACTACATTTAAAACTTCACTTCCTTCAATATCTCCAAGTTTTACTAATGTTTGGTCAAGAACTGGAGGTTCACCAACAAAAGCATTTTTCACGATAAGACTTGTTACCTTGTTGAAAGGTGACATTTTTGTTAAACTACCAGCATAAATCTCGTTTATAAGTGGTAATACTTGTCTTACAAAAGCTACTGTAGTGCTGAATTTGCTACGTTGAGCAGTTTGTGAAACTGTTCGAGGATTATAGATTTGTGGTTGATAAATACGTACAGTATTTATGTTTTTCCATTTAGAACCGACCACATTACCCACTTTTCCTACTGTGATTCCCAAAATTCCATTTTTTAATTTTCCCATAATATTTGTTTTTTAATTGGTTATATTATTAAATAGTATAAAAAAATAAAAACGGACTTGATACGGACTTAATGAGGCGAAAATATTTTAAAAACTGCTTTTTTTGCTTGGTCGATTAGTTGAAGGTTCTTTTTGTAGGTAGCTTCCAGATTCTCAAGAGTGCGAAGGGTTGACACGGATTTATTAAAATCATCCTGATTTATTGCAGCAATTGAATTGGCGCTGATAATACACGATTTTAAGTCCCTTACCACGATAAAAGGAATAACAGAACCTCTAAGGTATTGATAAAAGGAGTTTGAACGCCATAAGCCATATAAAAGCCAATATAATTGTTCTCTGTCGTTTGAAGTGTTTGTGATGCAGACAAAGCAATTCGGGCATGGTTGATTTAATGGTTTTCCGCTATTGTTTCCTTTGTTAAGGATGAAAAAATGTGGCTGTGTGTATTCTCTGCCGATTTTGTGCGATTTGATTTGTAACGTTTCCATAATGCGAGCTTTAAAAAATTAGCTTCGCTACGCTCACATCAAAATTTAACAAAGAAAAATGAAAAAACTAAAAAAAAAGAAAAAGAAAGCCATCTAAAAGGGTGGCGTAGTAGGCTGTCAAGGTTTTTGCGATATAAATACTATCAGCCTTTGGCTGACTGGAGATTTATATTGCAAAACACGAAGTGCCACGACCTTGATAGCCTTATAATGAGAGTTTTGATATACTTGGGGAAAGCCAACCTATCTTTGCTTGCTTTTTGTTTTTTTATCTATAATAAGGCTCTAAATTTCAAAAACTTTTGGATAATTACGAAATGAATGTTCAGGAACTAATATCCATTTATGATTTATACAATCGTATTTATAATAGAATTGCATATAATAATTTTTTTCACAAAAATCATTATAGTTGTTTTTTGAATAATTTAAAGGTCTGATTATTGAGCCTTTTGTCGGAAATAAAAATAAAAAGTGTTTTCTATATTCCCTAACTAAATAGAATCCAATTATAATAGTTGTGTCTGAAATTTCTTCTACTTTGTAATTAGTATTGATTTTTGTTCTTTGTTTACATGTACTATAATAGCTGTACCAGTTTGCCTCTAAATTTAAAATATTTGAAGGAGGAAGAGTATAATTATTTGGAAGTTCATTAGAATATAGAATTATCGGGTCTTTAATATTGCCTTTATAAATACTTAAAAGACTGTCAATATATAATTTACGAGACTCTTTAATAAGGTTTGAATTATTTAAATCTTGACTATAACTTTTAAAAGAAAAAAGTAATAGGATAATGATTGGTGTGATTTTTTTCATAGTTTAAAATTGAATTTCAATAGCTTAAATAAACAATAACTGTACCTAAATTATGAGAGGTATTATGAGCATAAAGGGGACAAATACTTAGTGGGGGAAGTAAAGCATACCTTGTTATATGTGGGATGGATGAGCAAGGGTGGTGATTGAATGTAACGAAACAATTGATTTAAGGTTTGAACGTAGCAACTGTCAGGTATAATTTGCTTTATAGAATTTTGTTTATTTAAAAATGTTTAAATTATGCCTGTAGATGCGTAGTGAAAGATTTGTTGGTTTTGATTGTGGAGTGGAATGAGTGAGGCACTTTTGCTGTGCGGTGCTGCGCTGGAGAAATGAACGAATGCAAAGTGTAGTGAAGGATAATGTAGTGATTGTAGCAAAGCGAAATGAACGGAGTGTCCGAAACGTAACGTAGTGAGAGCGAATGAACCTGCTTTTAAGCACTTTGCCATAAAATTTTATGCTTTACTTACCCTACACCTTATAAATGGGCGGTGGGGATTTGTGGCAACGGAGTGGGAACTGTGGGATGCCTGTGCGGCTATTTAATATAATGTTTTTATAGGATATTGGGTGGCAACCCCGTAACGTAGTGGAGCCCATCGGGAATATACTATAATGCCACATTATGTTATTTAGCTTTGGGTTGTTTTATTTCTGGCACAAGCGGAATGGTGGTGGTGGTTGGAATGTAGCGCCTTTTTGCTTTTGTGGGATGGTTGGCTTATTGCTTTTTTCGGGAAAGCAATGTGCCATGTGGGATAATTTTGCAAGAAGTGTGACAGAAAAAAACAACTGTGGGATGCTGTGGGGAAGCCTGGAAAAGACCAAGCAAGCCCTGAACGCTTCATTTTAAGTGAAGGGCGGGGATTTTGCAGGCTGGTGCTGATTTTCGGAGGCAGAGGACGATTTATTACCTGCTTTTGGTTTGTGGGAGGGAATGCTAAAATTTTACTCGTGCTTCCATTATTGTTAGTTACTTTCTACCTATGAATTTTCTGCTTGTTTTAAGTTATGGCGTATTAGCCCAATACTCCACTAATTACTGACATGTAATTACCTAAATTATTCTCATTGAAAACAAATATTTGGTTTTGTAAATCTTTTGGACTTTTAGCACATACTTCTTCAAATTTACTCCAACAACTCATTTTTTTGTTCACCTCTCCTCCTACTGCAACAAGTGAAATGATTTTATTGAATGAATTGTTTTTATCCATGATACTATTTACACAATCAGGTAAAAGTCCTAATTCTGCTTTTTGAGAGATTATTTTCTTAATGCTATCAAAAACAACTTGATTGTTAGCACTTTCAAATGCGTCTCGATATAATGAAACTTGAAGCGGAGTCCAATAAATACCAGAACCATTTAATGAATGTTTTAATTCTATACAAATGAGATTGCAATTATTATCAATGGCCAACATATCCAACTCGTCTCCCAGTGATTTTAACTTTGGCATACCCCATCTTTTTGAATTATTTTCTTGTAAATCGGTTCTAATTTGTTCATATTTATTTTTCAATGGTGTCAGATGATTTATTTTTTCATTGCTATTATCGAAACCTAAAACACATTCTCTATCAAAAATAATAAATGGAGAATCTTTGCTTGCAACTTCCCCCAAATGATAACATAAGTAATTTTGATAATAGCCTTCTTTGTGATTTTCAAAATATCTTGAATCCACTTTTGGAAGAATCCGACCAAGGTAATTACTGATTTCACCATAAGGCAAATCAGTAAATAAGTATTTTTTCAGGAAACTATCCTTATAAGTTTTATGTGCTGAGAAATTTACAAAATCTGCACCTAATTGAATCTTAAGAACACTTGTGGTTCCTACATAAACCATCAAATAATCGTTTTCCCTAATTTGAATATCAAAAGCAAAAGCGCAATTAAATGGCCTAGCATTTATTATTTCGGGGATTATCCACGACCCTTTATTTTTCAGGAATTTAAAAGCATCATCGCTTAGATAACGGTTAAATCTTAGCATATAATTATTTTTATAATATTGACTATTGGCTTATTTATCATTACTGAATAACAATGGGGCTACAAAATCCAATAAGGGAGGGAATTTTGCAATGCCTTTATTCTTGAAAAAATCATCAATGAAATATGAAAAAGGAATATATTTATCAAATTTCTTATTATCGAACCCCGATTTGTCATTTATTGAACCTTTCGTTTGAATTTCATACTGATTTATAATATTGTGGAGTGGTGTGTTTTCTGCAAGAGCGACTTGATAATATAAAAGTGAATCAATATTAATAACCACAAGTGGTTTAATATTATGAGTATACACCCCTTCTTCTTTTAGTGACGCTATCTCCTGCTGAAACCAATAATTTATAAGAAAATTAAAACCTGGCACATCGTATTGGGAATCATGAATTATTAGAATTGGGTAAATATTTACTTCACGATATTTATAATCTTTATCAGCGGCAAACTCTCTTCTAAGTATTTTGCGAATACTATTTATTAATTGAATTACAGCTTTTGGTTTCCTTTTGCCATTTGGCATGTCTTCATAGTAGAGTAACTTTTTAAATTCTTTCTCATAAATATTAAAATCAAAAGAAGCTTTTTTGTCTGCTTTAATAAGAAAATCTTTGGACTCAAACAATAAAATATTTTTCCCTTTTCTAACATAATAATCAATAAACCCGTCAATTTTCATTTCAGAAATCTGTTTGCCTGAAAACTTACAACATTTATTATTCCAGATGCTTCCCATTACATTGTAAAGCAGGATATTTTCAGAAAACTCACCACCATAAAAGCTTTTGATATTTCCAAATGGCTTATCTAACGTTTTATTAACTTCACTTAAATAAAAATACAATCCTTTAAATATCTTTTCGACAACAAATAAAGGAAAAATTACCCGATAGACTCCATCCTCAACTTTATAAAAAGGTTTACCCCGAATACTAAGAAAATCATTTTCATCAAAACTATCATTTTCATCAACAATAAACTTTTCAATAAACAAGCAACTTCCTTGAAAATCATCATTCTTATTTACACCAAAATCAATAAATCCTTCATTATCTGCATATTTCATTGGATTGGTTAAAGGAAGTAGGCTTTTTAAAAAATCTTGCCAGTTTTTTTTATTAAAAAACTCAAGAAAAGCTTTAAGTAAAGGTGCTGTTTTCTCATTGGATTCAAGAAATACAAATAAATGAGTTGCTTTTAACATCTGATTTACCCATATCCTATTGATGTCGTAATTTACTTTATCAGCAAGCGGATATTGCATACAAAACAATTCCATGGGATTTATCAATAATGGATGTAAATCTTGGGTTGAAGTAAATGCAATTTTTTGCTTACTTGTAAATTGAGAGTTTAATACAAGATATGCTTTAAAGAGATTTATTTCAAAATCAGAATTTGATTGTGTTTCTTCTTTTTCTTCATTTTTATAACAACATTCAAACAATGATAGACTTGAATATGGATTGATTACCCCCACTTTTGTGCCTGTTTTCTCGATATTTTTAATTACACCATAAACATAGTTAGCTAAATCATTGTTTTCAGCGCAAAAAAAATTACTTAAAAACTCCCTATTATCTAATATTTTTGAATTATTGGGGTTAAAACCTAGAAAATGAGAAGCAGCATTTAGTATATCCCCCCTATTACTACCTTTAAGATACTCATCAACGGACAACGGTATTTCATCTGGAAAGACTAATTTAAATTCTAGTAATTGCATATAGCTAATGGAGCTATTATTGGAGTTTGTTTTCATAGAGTCGATTTTGCTACTGTTTCACTGATTTGGTTTTTTCTTTATATTCCTTCCATAGACCATTTGATAATGGTTCAACTTGTCTTGTTTCAGGATTCATTGTTATAAACAATAATGCATCATCACCTCTTTTTGGGTTTATCAAATTACTGTGGAAGTTTGACCCTTTTTTTAATTCAATTGACAACACATCCAGTATAGTTTCAATTTCAAAAAATGCTCTTTTAATCAACCATGATGCTAGATATGTTAGCGTAACATCTGCACCTACAGGTATCTCCTCTTTTATGAGCTTAAAGTGTTTAAGAGCGACATCAGAAGGTAGCAATTGTAAATTAAATTGGAAATCAATCAATTTTGCTTGAGCATTAAAAATGTGTCTATCTCTTTTATCGTGAATTAATCGTGAGCGATAATCATAAAGCTTACCAACAAAACGCCTATCCACAATGTCTATTATATTTTTCAATTCAATGTTTGAAAAATCATTATTTTGACCTCTTGATGCTCTTGCAAGTTTAGTCCAATATAGAGTATTTGTTTTATTTGTAAAAGTGATATAACACACGATATGACTTAAATAATCAAAAATTGAAGTTACTTGAAAAATTACATTATCAAAAACAGATGATAATTCTTGTTCTACTTTATCAAAAAAAGGATTTTCAAATGGGAAAGAATTAATATATCGAGGATTTTTTTTATACAGATTTTGCAAATAAGATTCTGCCCCCCATAACTCTTTTAATAGAACTAAATATTGATGAGTTGCTGAAAAAAGCCTGTATTGAATGTTGTCTTTAAATCTCAAAATATTGTCATGTGATTTCTTATCATTGGAATGTTCATCATACATTATTGATATTGCTCTTAGACCCAATTCTGTTCTAAATGTTTCTTTATAAATCAATTCATAATCAGCTTTTCTATCTAAGATGTCAATATATTTAATTTCAGCATTCATTATTTGTTGTTATTTGTATGAACTTTATTTCAATTAATGATTAAAGATAATGATACATTATGATGTTATTCACCTAGTTTGGCTTTGTTCGGATGAGTTATTTTATTTCATCCCATGATAAAGAAATATCATCTAAAAGATTATAATCAGCCCCCTCATAAGCTGCAACTATGTCAGATATTTTCTTAAAAGGTGAAATAATAATGTCATCAGAATCACTATTAAGTTGAATATATGAAAAACGGTCTTTCAAATCTTTATTTTCCGATTTTGCTAAATCATCAATAACTGATTTACAATAGCGTAGTGGATTACTTGTAGAAATCAAATCAAATGATATAGGATGGGGCGACATATTGGTAATTTGTTTTTTATTCTGTAATACTGTTTTAGCAAGATTAGATGTAAGGAGATTATTTTCATTATAAAATAAATTATAGTAAATTACAGAATCACGATTAATAAAGAATATTCGATTGTTATCTAATTTTGCACCATCTGTACGATGATATTTATCAAAACGCCATGATATTAACTTCACTAAATCAGTTATACTATTATTACCTGAAATAAAGTCATTTGGTCTGCCTAAAGAAAATAACCACATATCCAATATTTCAACAGATTCGGGAATTAAACAGTTACCCGTTACAGAAAAAAACGTATCATCTGAACTGGTAAGTTTACGTATTTTGTCAGTGAATATAGGAGTATCACCTGTTCTATTAACAATACAATCTGCCATGAGACATGTGCATGAGCTTAATTTACCTGCTACAATATAAGTCATATAAAAAACAATTAAGGATAAATAATTTGAAAATTTGTTATCTCATGAGCCAAAATAATAATTGTTGGTGGGGCACCAGTATAATCAACTTCCTGCTGATGATTTGCGTATACAGCTGAATTATAATCATTTTTTATAATTTTAATTCTTTGTTTATCTTCAGGTAAAACGAAAGCTTCCAATTTAGATTCTACTAAACTTTCATATGCGAAAACAACACCATTGTTCTCTGTCGCTGGAATAGAAACAAAATCATTCTGTGAGCAATCAATATTTTCATCAATTATTCTACCTTTTATACGCCCATCTTTTTGAATTAAATCTGAATGCATTGTATAGTGATAAGCCACACCACTGCTAATAATTTTAGGATTTGAAAAGTTTGGCACATGAGTTTTAATATATCTCAATAGTTCATCTGTTGTTTCCATTTGCTTATTGTTTTTTTGTTTGATAAATGGGGTTTGAAACAAGAAGTATTTTTTATTCTAAAATCAAAGTTGCTTCATTTGATTGTAATATCTTATTTAGCCTGCTTTGTTTTCTTATAATGTCCAGAAATACTTTGTTGCGTGCTTCTGCATCTTTAATTAGAGTGTGAGCACTTATAACATATATAGAAATTCCAAGTGTATTGAAAAACTTATGAAAAATTGGAGATTCAGTTGAAAACAAAGGAATGAAATCATTGTCTTTTAATCGAGTGGTAAGCTTTTCATCAATATCGGTTATTAGAAATGCAAATATCTCTTCTAAATTTTCTTTTGTTTTAAAAGCTTTCACATAATCTACTAATTGCTGAATGCCTGCAAACTTTTTTCTATCTGATTTTGATTGATAATCAAATGGCTTAATCTCAACAAGTACCGATTTTAAGCGCTCTGGCGAATTTGGATTATGTGAAAAGAAAAGAGATAAATCGGGACGGTCATCGGAAATTTCAACATCTTCGGACTCTTCTCCTATTTGTTTTAATACTTCTGCAATCCTTTTTTCACTGGCTGCATAACTATATGTTGTGAATCTATCATCTAATAACCATAAATTATTTTTACCGACAGAAAAATAATCATCATCTGAATATCTTTCCATAAACAAATTATGGATTATGGATTCTACTCTTTCTTTTTTGTTTAGCAAGGTTCGTAATCGTTCCAAAACTTGTGCTCTATCGTTTATATATGATACTAATTCGTTTTGTGTAATCTCTATTGCATCGCTCAATTCTTCATCTGTGTATGATTCTTTTCCAGCCGATGTCAACAGTTTTTCTTTTTCAACATCAAAACGTTTTTTTGCTTTCTCTATAAGATGTTTTTTATCTAAAAAACCAGCCATGTCAATATCTTCTTCATTGATATAGCTAACCAAATAAGGTCTTTCATTTTGAATTTCTTCTAATTTTTCCTGATTGATTTTATTTGTTTCAGGAATACCTTCCTTGACAATTTCAGATATGACTGACTTGAGTTTAGCATTTATCATTTCCCAAGAAACAAGCGAAAATGCATCTGTTTTAAAAGGAAATATATCAAAATTATTTCTTTCGTGATTTACTTTAGAATCAAAATAGTTCGACTCTAAAAGCATGTAACCTGAATAGCCATAAGGCAATGATAATTTAAAATCTTTATCTGAAAATTCGCATACGGTTCTATTGTTTGCGCAATAAAATGCATTTAATTTACCGCTCTCTTTCTCTATTCGATGATTTAAAGTAAAGCCATATTTAAATCCGTTTTTATCCGTAATTTTAAATGGTGTTTCAAAAAAATCTGGAATATCTGAATCCAGTATTGATAGAGTATTAGACGTTGTACTATCAACAAAGTCTATTTTAATTAAAACACCTTTCTTTTTGTAAAAAAACAATGTAGGGATTAGATTTAGCAACACCTTTTCACGAATTATTTCCAAATCCAAATCAATTCGTCTATTTATATGTTTATCATAATCAATGTATTGTGAAGTTAACCCTTTTAAAAATAATTCAGTGGTATTTGATTCAATTTTAGTTTCAGTGGTACTGATATTTTCTGTTTTAAAGTCAAGATTAAACTTAAACACTTTTTCTATTTGTTCATCTGCAATTTGGCTTTTATAAAGCACATTGTCATACACTTTTAAAAACACAAACCGACCGACCCCTTTACAACCTAAATCCTTTTTTAAATCTGTTCTGTATTTACAAAAGGAGTTATAGTTTGAAGTGTTAAACCCATCTCCATTATCAAAAATTGTTATATCATCAACTTTCTTATTTGCAATTTCAATAACATCATGTTCTTTAAGAGTATATTCTCCTGTATGAAAAGTACAAATTATATTTGTTGCGTTTGCATGAATTGCATTTGTAATTGCTTCAAATATTACATCATATTGTGATACACGACTACTTATATCTTCGTTTACAATTCGCCTTATTTCGGCTAACATTTCACTCATATTTCGCTAAATTAGAATTAATGATTACATACAAAAGTACTAATGAAACAAGATACAATCCTTTATTATATTTTGTCATAAGCCCTCCGCCACCTCAAAAGCCCCATGCAACAATGCTTTGAGCAGTTGCTCGGTGGCATGTTGGTTGGCTGTAATGTGTATCTTTAATTGTTTGGTTTTGGCTAATTGCTTTTCTATTTCAGATACGATACGTTTTTGCTCGGATAGTGGTGGAATTGGAATAACAAATCTTTCAAGATTGTATTTTGGCAACCCTTCTCTACCTGCACCTGTAGTAGAAGCAAAAACTTTTTTTTGAAAATAAGGAGATAAAACAATTTTATGAAAAAACTTTTTATCTATTTCCATTGGTCTGATTATACAAACGTGCTGACTTACATTGCCTTGATTAAAGTCATCTGGGACTATTGCGCAACGTCCCATTGAACCACCTGTAATATTTAAAAGAATATCATTTGAAAGTACCATTGTCCCATTCATTTGCTTTTGAACTTCTTCTGAAACAAATTTTATATCAAAATAAACTAAACCTTCGTCATAGATGTTTTGTGAACGAAAAAATGGGAACCCATTTTTTGAATAATTACTTCCTTTTGGTGTACTCCCTGAGCCAATTTTTGAACAAATATCGCCTAACCTGCACCACATCCAATTTTCAGGGATTTCAAACGGAATTTCTTCAGGTTTGATGGCTGGTAATGGTTTTTCCTTTTTGCCAGATTTTAATTTTTCGGCTTTGATGCGCTTGAGTAGTTGGCTTGCGGGTTCGTCTGTGGGGTCTTGCTTTACCAATTTCCCCTGCACCGCTTCTTGTAAGATTGCTTGGTTTAGGTTTTCTATTTGGGTTAGTTGGGTTTCAAAGCTAACAGACAAATCTATATAGTTGTTCTTATACTTGTAAATTCGTGCTACATCTTCAAGCACTTCGGGAATAAAGAAATTTTCATCAATTCCTTTGCCTTGTTCAATTGCTTCCAAGAAGTCAACAATTTTCTGTTGTGTTTTTTCATCAGGCACAACAATTGACGCATTATTAATTATAGTTTGGCTAATGTTTGGCTGTGCTCCACCTTTGCCAATAGCTATAAATTCAATTCGTTGTTGTTTGAAATACCAAAACAAGAAGTCTTTTGAAATATCGACTTTCGGAAATATTGCACAGACCGCTTGATTTGTAGTTGCATCAAAATCTAATACACCCGTTTTCCCAATGTTTGCACCATACATAGCAACAAGTAAAGTGCCTTTAGGAAATAACTTTGCAGAAGAGTTTTTTAATCCTGCTTCTGTAATGTATTCATCACATTTTGTTATTATGCCATCTTTTAATTCACCTGATTTTACCCAAGGAATATCACCGTTGTAGAATTCAATCATTCCACGATTTGGAGTTCCCCCGCTTGAAGTATCGGCAATGTCAGATATTTTAAGAACAGGGTAATTATCCTGCAAATGCTTAAAAATCATTTTGGCAGCTAATACAGATGGATGTACTTTTTTAAATAGTTCTAATATTGTCATTTAGCCAAATCGTTTTCAAGTTCCTGGATAATTGTGCTTACTTTATTGTTTTCAGATTTAAGAATTCCGAGAATTTTCATAATATTCAATTCCACTTCTTCCACAACCTTATTTGGATTCTTGATGTCTAAATCAAACCCACGTTCTTTGATGGTATCCATGGAGACTTTCCAACAGGTTTCGCTTTCGGTTCTGTTGTCCCACCATTTTTTTATGTCGTTGAACTCCTCAATTTTAATCGGCTTCGTTTTGCTGTATGCTTTAT
Organism: Bacteroidota bacterium; assembly: GCA_037130365.1. Taxonomy (GTDB): domain Bacteria; phylum Bacteroidota; class Bacteroidia; order Bacteroidales; family WCHB1-69; genus JBAXTE01. Next base: position 16,305 of record JBAXTE010000009.1, on the reverse strand, counting down.
AGCCTTCGGGCAATGCGTGTTCGTAATACCAAATCTCCTTTGTGGGAGTTCCTTTGGCAAAGAACAACAGATTGGTGTTTACCGTTGCATAGGGAGCAAATACGCTCTGTGGGAGCCTTACAATGGTGTGCAGGTTGCAATCGGTCAATAGTTTTTCTCTCACTCTGGATTTTACGCCATCACCTGTCAGGCTGCCATCGGGTAATACAATACCAGCACGGCCACCATCTTTGAGCAGTTGAATAAACAAAATCAGAAAAAGGTCGGCACTCTCTTTGGTGCGAAAGTTCATCGGGAAGTTGTTTTCCATGCCATCACCTACCACGCCACCGAATGGAGGGTTTGCAACAATGATATCCACTTGCTCTTTTCTTGAAATGGAGCTTAACTCACGGCTCAAGGCATCGTCATTCTCAATTTTTGGCACTTCAATATCATGCGTAATCAAGTTGATGATACTCAACATAAACGGAAGCGGCTTCAATTCGGTTCCTGTTATGGTTTCTTGCAATATTTTACGGTCTGCCACATTGTTTACCTGCTTACGCAAATGCTCTATGGCACAAACCAAAAAACCAGCGGTGCCACATGCGGGGTCAATAATTTTTTCGCTCAATTTTGGATTTACCATGTCGATGATAAATTGAGTGACTGCCCTTGGTGTATAAAATTCGCCTGTGTCTTTTTTGGTGGCAAGTCCTTGAAGTATATCTTCATAGATTGCATTGAACACGTGGTGTTCTTTGCTGCTATTGAAATCTATTTCGTTGAGTTTGTTGATGGCCTGACGAAAGGTGGTGCCACTTTTCATATAATTGTTGGTTCCATCGAATATTTGACGGATGATTACGCCTAATCTGTTGTCTGCCGTAATATGCAATTCCTTCAGTTGGGGAAATAATTTGTTATTCACAAAATTGATAAGCTCTTCTCCTGTGATTCCTTCATCGTTTTCTGCCCAATTTCTCCACTGTAATTCTGCAGGTATCGGGGATTTGTAATTCAAATCAAGAATTTCCTTTTCCTTGTCTTTATCATCAAACAGTTTTAAAAAAATCATCCATCCCAATTGCTCAATGCGTTGTGCATCGCCACTCAAACCAGGGTCTTTTCTGAATATGTCCCGTATTGATTTTATTACTCCTCCGATGTTGCTCATAATCCTAATTTGTCTTTTGCAATTTTTATTATTTTGTTTAATGCAAATTCAGCTGCTTTTTCAAATGTCGCATCCTTCATTGCTTCCTTAACATCCGAAATTATGTTTTGAAAGCTCTCAAATTCTTTCTTAACTTTAAATTGACTTTTGTCTTTATTTATAGCAGTCAATAAAGGTTCTTTTTTAGCTTTTACTAAAATTGCATTTAATAATGATAAAAACTCAGTGTATTTAATTACTAACTGATTCTTATTCAAAGTGTAATCTATTGATGAACCACCCTCAACTACAAATCTTTCAATTAGTCGGTGTACATGTAATTCTTCAATATAGATTCGTACTTTGCCGTTATCTTTATCCTCCGTTTCTATCTTTTTGCCATCAAGTGCATTAAAAATCATTCTCCAGTTATCAATATTTGACAAATCAAGATTAAGGAATTTTGCAGACCTATTCATTTCCAAACTTCTGAGTTTGCTTGGAGTGATTTTCAACAACCTCATTAGGTCATAATTGTTTTTAATTTTTGTTTTATCTAGATGCAATAGGATATGATGAAACATGAATGTTTCGAAATCAGTTTTAGATAAAATACTTAAACCCAAATCTTCGATTGATGAAAGCAATGCTAATCCAAATTGGTCAGACCCGTTATTGTTTAATGATTCAATTAATTCCCCCATGGTTATGCAATATTATATAATTCGTATTCCAATTCCTTTATCGCTTGCAGGTATTTATCCCTGCTTCCAAAAATACCATTTACTATTTCAATTGTTGAACCAAAATCGCTTAATGGTTTAACTTGCAGTATTTCGAGATTTTCAATGTTATCGATGCCTTCATCTGCATATTTCTCCAATAATGCATCTATTACTTTTCGTGCTTGTTCTCCATATTTAGTGAAGTAGTTTCTTTTCTTGACATTATCCGCTCTTTCTCTTCGTGTTAGTGGTGGCATTCCGAAAGCAACATGACATATTAAATCAAAAAAATCTAAGTCCTTTCCTACTTTTTCTTCTAACTCTTCAATAAAAACTCCCTGTTCAAGAAGTTCATCAATAATTGCTTGTTTTTTTTCGGTTGAATTCCATTTAATCAAAAAATCATCAAGTGTACGATAGGTTTCTTTAATGGCTTTGCTCGTATAATCTTTCAGGCTTTCTGTTATCAGCTTTCCATCTGCACCATAGTACTGAACTCGCTCATTTACCACACTGATTTGAACACCATTAACATATATCTTTCGTTGCTTTTCAGGTTTCTTTTCTATTAAAGAGCCAGTGCCTATTTCAGGAATATCTATTTCTATTATTTCGTTTTTCTCCTGATTGGTTAGATTTTCTGTTTCATCAAAATCGGTGAAATCCTCTGGAATAACAGGGTCGTCTTGTTTAGGTTGGTATATTTTAACTGGGTCTCCGTCAAATGTAGGGTCGGAAAACAAATCTGTCACATTACGGAAGTCCATAATCGTAAATGAGAATTTACCATACTCTTCATTTATTCGTGTGCCCCGACCGATAATTTGCTTGAATTCGGTCATTGATGCAATGTTGGAATCGAGTACAATCAATTTACAAGTTTGAGCATCGACTCCTGTGGTCATCAGCTTGGAGGTGGTGGCAATTACTGGATATTTTTCTTGGGGATTGATGAACGCATCCAATTCTCGTTTGCCTTCTTCGTCATCTCCAGTTATTTTCATGATATACTTTGAATTTGCCGTTGCTAGGTCTATATTTTCTTTTACTAGGGCGTTTCGCATTCGGTCTGCATGTTCGATGTCAATGCAAAACACAATTGTTTTATCAAATCGATTGGTCGCTTTTAGGAACTCAGTGATTTTCTTAGCAACTATTTCTGTACGCTCATCAATCACTATGTTTCTGTCAAAATCCTTGATATTATAAACTCTATCTTCAAGATTCTGACCTTGCTTATCGGTTTTCCCTTTTTCGGGACGGTAACCTTCCAAGTCTTTATCTAGAGAGACTCGAATTACTTTGTATGGTGCTAGAAAACCATCTTCAATCCCTTGTTTTAGCGAATAAGTGTAAATTGGTTCGCCAAAATATTCTGAATTGGAAATGGTTTTTGTTTCTCTAGGTGTGGCTGTTAAACCTATATGAGTTGCTGCTGAAAAATATGTCAGTATTTGACGCCATGCACTATCGGCATCTGCACTTCCTCTGTGGCACTCATCAATGATAATCAAGTCGAAAAAATCGGGTGAGAAATCTTTATAAGCATCTTCAACACCATCAATTGAAGTCAAACCTTGATATAATCCCAAAAATATTTCATACGCTTTATCTGACGAATCAATCCCACGCTTGTGGTTAGAGACCAACGTTTCCTTTGTAATTCCATTTTCCTTGACTGTCACCATTTTCTTTTTGATGATAGTCATTTTATCTCTAAAGTGCTTGAAATCACCTCTTCGGGTTTGGTCAATTAATGCTGTCCTATCAGCTAAAAACAAGATTCTTCTTTTTGCTCCGCTTTTCCATAAGCGGTGAATGATTTGGAATGCAGTATACGTTTTCCCCGTACCAGTAGCCATCACAAGTAGGATTCTGTTCTCCCCTTTTGCAACTGCTTCAACAGTTCTGTTAATGGCAATACGCTGATAATATCTGGGTTCACGACCTTTGGGGTCGAAAAAATAATCTTGTTTAACAATAGACTCCACTTCGGCAGTTTCTATTCCTTTATACTTTTTGTACCTGTTCCAAAGTTCTTCGGGTGATGGAAATTCATCTAGTGTAATTTCTCTTTCCAAGCAGCCGTTCGTCAATGTACGGTCGTATTCATAAAAACCCTCACCATTTGAAGAATAAGCAAATGGCAAATCAAGTGTATTTGCATAGTCAATTGCCTGTTGAATGCCAGAACTCACAGTATGTCTGTTGTCTTTAGCTTCCACAATTGCAAGTGGCATATCGCTTTTATAGCAAAGCAAATAATCGTATCTTTTCTTTTTCCCTCTTGCATGTAGCTTTCCTTTATGTAGGATTCTTCCAGCTGTAAAGTAATCTTCACGCAGAATTTGTGACTCATCCCACCCTGCATTTTTAATTGCTGGTGTGATGAATTTAGCTCTTATGTCAGATTCTGAAAAGATTTTATTATCCACTTTGGAAATATTATATGATGAAGGTTCAAAGATATAAAAAAATAACGCTTTGCAAAAGAAAAAAAGAGACTATTTATATTTTACTGAAAGCGGAAAGAGAAGAAACATATAAAATAATAATGATATAAAGATTCAGTGATTTCATTATAAAACACACACATAAGGTTGTATTTAATTAAATAAAACATTACTATAATGTTGCATTTATCATTTATTTTTTTTATATTTGTAAAAACGCAAAAATAATATTTATATATGAAAAAATTAAAGGCCAAATTTCTAGAGAAGGATGGCATTGAAACAGAAATTGAAATTGATTTTATTAAGTTATTACAGTCATATGACAAAAGTATAGGTGATGATAGTCCCGAAAACATTATGGTACTCGAAGCAAAAATGTTATGCCCGATATACAAGGTTAGCAACACAGAGGTAAGTTCTAAAAATTTAATGAGTTGGAAAAAAAATGAGATTTTATTAGAATATTCAAGAGCCGATTTGAAATGGACAAAATTAAATTTCACGGAATTTCTCTGGATTCAAATTGTAAAAGAGTTAAGAGATTTTGGACTTAGTCTGACACTAATCAAAAAAGTAAAAGATGAATTAATATACCCTATTGAACTAAAGAACCAAGCATTAAAAACACTTAACACAGCTTACCTATTGACATATGAGGAAAATAAAAATATTCCAATTGACAAACTTGAGTCAATCAGTAATATGTTAGTTTTTCAAGCAACAACAAATAATTTCAACAATGTAATACAAGAAAGCATAATCATGCGAGTTAATATGCAATTAGTAATATTCAAAGATGGTGATGCATATTTTCTAGAAGATGGCAATGATACACTTTATAAAAGATATGCTCCATATAATTCAAATGAGTTTTATGATAAAGCTACAACAGCTAACAAAGCAGAAAAATGTTTACAGCCACATTTAACAATATCATTGACAGATATTATTAAAAACTACTTATTAAGTGAAAAAAAAGCATTAATAATTAGCAGCCTTGGAATACTGACAAAGGAAGAAAGAGAACTTTTAGAGCTAATCCGAAAAGATGATATTATGCAAATAACAATCAATTACAAAGGCAAAAGAATAAATCTGGTTGAAGTTACCGAAACGCCCAAAAAAGTAGACATAGTTTCACGTTACTGCGACCATGTTTTAAAGCAAGGTTATCAAGAAATCAAATATAAAACTGAAAATGGCAAACTTGTCACCTTTACTAGAACCACAAAAATAAAATTTTAAAGATGAATGATATCGTATTGAAGACCTCAAGCGTAATGAAAACCCGAATGCTTATAGAAAAAATCTGGAGCAGACATATTCGGAAACTAGAAAATGCCTTTTACAGAAAATTATGAAAATCCAATAAAAGAAAATGGAAAAATAAAAATAGAACAACTAAAAAAGTGTAAAGGATTTGAAAATATAAGCGATGAAGAAGCCAATAAATTAATCGACACGCTATATCAATTATCAATTCTAACTTATTCAATTTATATACAAAAACACTAACACAAAAAATAATGAGCTTAGATGCATTTAAAAAATTTGCCAAAGGTGCAATTGAAATAAAAGAGGAAAATTTGAGTGTAATGGTGTATACTAGGGTTTCATCGAAAGACCAAAGTACAAACCATAGCCTTGAAAACCAAAAAATTGCAGCTGAAAAGTATGCAAAAACAAACAACTATAACATAACCGACTATTTTGGTGGCACATACGAAAGTGCAAGTGGGGATATTTCACGAAAAGAATTCATGCGCCTTATCGAGAAAATAAAAAAAATGAAGAAAAAACCATTTGCGATATTGATTTATGTAATGAGCCGCTTTTCTCGTTCGGGTGGTGGTGGTGTAAGATGGGCTTTTGAACTACATGAAATAGGCGTAAATATTATTGAAGTATCTTCTGGTGACAATACTTTAACAGAAGAAGGCAAATTGGCTTTGTATGGCAAATTATTAAAGGCAAGAGAAGAAACATTAAACAAATTAGCGGTTTCAATTCCAGGCATGAAAAAGCACCTAGAAAATGGTAACTGGCTTGGGAATGTACCACTTGGATATGACCATTATGGGCCACGAGTGAAAGACTACACAAAAGTAAGACCAGAACAAAAAATTGTTTTAAATGATATAGGGTGCTTATTACAACAAGCTTGGGGCTGGAAAATGCAAAACGAAAGTGATGTTAGTATTTCAAAAAGGCTGTTACTAATGGGATTGAAAATCAATGCAAAAAAACTGAGTAAACTTTGGAGAAACCCTTTTTATTGCGGGATTTGCAACAATAAAATGCTCGGTGGTGAAGTTGCACAAGGCAGATGGCAAAAGATGGTTTCAGAAGAGGATTTTTTAGCTTTAAATGACAAGCTAGATGGAAAACGAACAATATACAAGCAAGAAAAACTAAATCCTGATAGACCTCTAAATGGACATATATATTGCGCAGAATGCGGTTCAAAAATGGTAGGATATATTATCAAAAAGAAAAATGTACATTATTATAAATGCCTTAAATGCAAAGGGATTAGTATTAACGCTAACACAACTCCATTTGCAAAAAAAGAAGGTGCTCATGATTTATTCAAAAACTTACTTGCCACCTACCAATTAGAAGAACGTTATTTAGAACCGTTTAAACTGCAATTAAAACAGACATTTGATACAATGAATAGTGAGAGTGCGACTGAAGAAATACTTTTAAAAACACAACTCACAGAACTTGTAAATAAAAAAGAAGATTTGGAACGAAAATACGTTTATGATGGCTTATCAAAAGTTCTTTTTGACAAATATAATAATGAATTAGACGGTAATATTAATGGAATTAAAGACAAATTGGAGAAAAGTAAAATCAACATATCTAACCTCTCAAATTACATAAATATTTCTTTTGAGATAGTTCAAAACATTAGTAAATACTGGATGTCTGGGAGTATTTCAACAAAAAGAATGATACAAAAAATCGTGTTTCCTGATGGTTTGAAGTTAGATGTGAAAAAAAGGGTATATCTAACCGAAAATATTAACTCATTTTTTAGCTACATCCGTGATTTGACAAGGGTTTTAGAGGGAAAAGAAAAGGGACTTAATCAGAGTATTTCTGAAAAGTCCCTTGTTGTAGCGGGAACGAGAGTTGAACTCGTGACCTCCGGGTTATGAATCCGACGCTCTAACCAACTGAGCTATCCCGCCATATTTTAGAATTAAGAGTGCAAAATTAATAATTCTATTTCGAATACACAAGCATTTGAAGAACTTTTATCACACATTGCTATCTTTTTATGCTAGTAGATTAATTATCAGCAGTTAATTTGCGATTTTTAAAGTTTTTCACCGTCCTTTGGCTTAAATAAACTCCTGAAATGGTAATTACAATTCCAATTACTTTCATTACTGTAAATCCTTCGTTTAGAATAAAAAAGGCTCCAATAGCCGTAAACACTGGGATGAAATTAGTAAATATATTTGCTTTTGCTAAACCTAAATCCCGAACTACGTATGTGTATAAGATAAATGCGATAGACGATGCGAAAATGGATAAGAAGACCAAAGAGTACATGAGTTCGAAATTTGGTGTTACTTTGATGAAATTAGTAAACCCAAATATTAAGAAAAATGGCAAAAATAGTAAAGTTCCAATCACATTCTGAATAGCAATCATATATATTGGATGGAACTTTGTGCTAATTTTTTTCATCACAACACCATAATTAATTGCAGCAAAAACAGCTAGAAGAATCAATAATATACCATCTAATGGAGCATTGAATTTCATCTCTTTATTTAGCATCATAATAACTACACCCGAGCATGAGATGATAATTCCAAAGAAATTAATAAACGTGAGCTTCTCTTTCAGAAAATAATATCCTATGATGGCTGTAAACACTGGAATTGTTGAAATAATAACAGAAGTAATGGTGGCATCAACTTTCTGTAAACCAAAGCTCTCTCCTATAAAGTATAAAAAAGGCTCAAAAAACGCTAGTAAAAGAAACCATTTTAAATCTTTACCTAGGGGAATAATCTCTTTACGATAGAAAATAAAAATTATTGCAAATAATATTATCGATGAAATTATTAATCGAAGTGTTATTGTAGTTATTGGATCGTAATATTTAAAGACTACTTTGGACCAAACAAATGATAAACCCCAGCAAAGCATTGATAAAAAAGCAAAAAGAGTAATTTTAGTTTTGTGATTTTTCAATTGAATAAAAGTATTAAGATAATCGGCAAAATTATGAAAAAAAGCCGAAATGTCGTTTAAAGTCTGAAAAATAAAAGGTTGAAAGAGCTTATTTATTAATCATAATATTGAAATCCTCTTCTGAAATTATCGGAATATTAAGCGATTGCGCTTTTTTAAACTTCTCGGGGCCCATGCTTTCTCCAGCAAGAACATAATCTGTTTTTGATGAAATGGAGCTCACATTTTTACCTCCATTCTTCTCAATCATCGACTTTAAATCGTCTCTTGGGATGGTGAATTTGCCACTAACTACAAATGATTTTCCTAACAATATGTCGTTCATGATTTCCTGTTCAACTACTTCAAACTGAAGTCCTGAAGCAATTAATTGATCTATCATTTCTAGATGAATAGGATTCTTTAAATAATCAACAATTGAATTAGCGATTTGTATTCCAACATCATCAATTGCGATAAAATCTTCGACAATTGCCGATTTAATTTGCTGAATATTCTTCATCGATCGAGCAATCTTTTTAGCTACTGTTTCGCCTACAAATCTAATTCCTAGCGCAAAAAGCACTCGCTCGAAAGGAACACTTTTTGATTTTTCGATGGCGTCGAGGATATTTGAAACGGTTTTCTCTCTAAAGCTCATTTTTCGGTCTGCCGCATCTGCTGTGGCTATAATTTTCTCCAGACCAATGAGCTTTTCGTAGGTAAGTTGGTATAAATCTGCAAAATTTTTGATTATTTTTTGATCAAAAAGAAGTTCAATTTTTCCTTCCCCCAAGCTATCGATATTCATCGCTTTTCTTCCGATAAAATGTTCCAATTTCCCTTTAATTTGGGGAGGACAATTATCGGTGTTTGGACAATAATTGGCAGCTTCACCATCCACTCTAATCAACGGAGTATTACATTCGGGGCAGGTTGAGATAAAATCAACGACAGGAGCACCAGTAAGTCGTTTTGAAAGTTCTACACTTACAATTTTTGGAATAATTTCGCCTCCTTTTTCAAGATATACAAAATCATAGTGGTGTAAATCAAGATTTTGTATCACATCAGCATTGTGAAGAGTAGCGCGCTTAACCGTGGTTCCGCCCAGAGCAACAGGGACTAAATTGGCAACAGGAGTAACTGCCCCAGTTCGGCCCACTTGAAAATCGACACTCACCAATTGGGTAAGTGCACGTTCTGCTTTATATTTGTATGCCACAGCCCACCGTGGGGTTTTTGCGGTAAATCCCAATTGTTTTTGAATTAGAAAATCATCCACTTTAATTACCGCACCATCGGTATCGAATGGGAGATTTTTTCTTTTTGAATCCCATTCATGTATAAAATCATAGATTCCTTGTAACGAATTATGAACTTCAAAATGTGGCGACACCTTAAAACCCCATCTTTGAGCAGCTTGTAGAGTTTCGGAATGCGTGTTAAACGATAAATTATCACTATAAATTCCATATAAAAAGCAATCTAATTTTCGTTTAGCCACTTCTTTTGAGTCAAGCATTTTAAGGCTACCTGATGCAGCATTTCGCGGATTTGCAAATGGTTGATATCCATCGTCTATACGCTGAATATTAAGCATTTCGAAGCTTTTATGAGGCATGATTACTTCTCCACGAATTTCAAAGGAAGAAGGAAAATCACCCTGAAGTTTAAGTGGAATTGAAGGAATGGTTTTGATATTATGAGTAACATCGTCACCCTGAACACCGTCGCCACGAGTAACCGCACGTACAAGCAATCCTTTTTCGTACCATAAGCTAATTGCAGTTCCATCAAATTTAAGCTCACAAACGTACTCTATTGCCTTTGATTGCGCAATTGCATCCGAAGATATTCGATTATAAAAATCAGCAACTTCAATTTCTGAATATGTATTTCCTAACGACAGCATAGGAAACTTATGTTTAACCTGTTCAAATTTCTTCATCACTTCGCCCCCAACTCGCTGAGAAGGAGAATCATCATGTCGATATTGAGGGAAAGTTTTTTCTAATAATATCAGCTCATTAAGGAGCATATCAAAATCATAATCGGAAATAGAAGGATTATCTAAAACGTAATATTGATAATTATGTTTATTTAGTTCTTGGGTTAAAAAGTCAATTCGTAAAAACGCTTCTTCGTTTGTCATAACTCTTTATTTATGAATTAATTGAAAGCTGTTATTTTTATATATAGTTACGATATAATTTTTATTCACAGGATTGATTGTCGATAATAGTTGATCAATAAAACTAGGATAAATTGTAGTTTGATATTGCAAATTTGGGATTACCGATTTTACGTGATTAACCCGATTATCGAGGTTTTCGAGTGTAAAAAAGAATACAAATCTAGGTTCATCGGCTTTATTCCATGGGGGTAATAAGGAATCTATTGGATTATTTTGAGTAATAGAGTATTCGATTGGATATTGATCAGTGAAGAATATTGGCGACCACAACGTCATATTATCTACCGTATTTTCAATTAAAAAACTATGAACATCTTGATAATTAGACAAATACAACATCGATTCAACTCTTGATTTTTTTGAATACATGGTTGAAATCACCAATAATAATATCAGATTTATTCCAAAAGTAATTTTCCACACAATTCTTTCAGCTTTTGGCGAAAACCATTTGAATTTTCCTTCCCCTCTAAGTTCTCGCCAGCCAATTACACCAAGTATGATTACAAAAGGTAAAATGGGCAAGATAAAACGCTCTTGTTTGTTTGGAAAGTATGAGTGAAATGCAAAAAACAAAAACATAGGTAAGAATATGATTAGCAACCGTTTCCATGATTTTACAATCCCAGCAAGCATTAAAAAGCTTATTGGGGGGATAATCAACCCCATAATTACCAAAAAGTAATTGTACCACGGACCGTTAGGGTAATCGCCTTTATGAACCAAATTATAATTTACATATTCGGTAAATTCTACAAACGGGCGTTTCCAGATCATAAAATCGATAATACCTTGTGTGATTGACACCGTAATTAGGAAACCCATAGTAAACCAGACAGCTTTTAAAAAGCCTTTTTGGAACAAAATCACCAATCCTAAGCCAAGAATAAAAAAAGCCACTTGGAAGCGAACAGAAAATGCAATACCGCTCCATAAGCCACTTATAAAGAATGGAAGCCATGATTTTTCAAGATCAATAGCCTCTTTTTTTACAATACTCCAAATCGAAAACATCAGAAATGGAATCGACACAATTTCTACCATCGAACGAACGCTAAGCCAAGGAAATACCCATAACATAGCCAGCATTAATCCTACAGTAAATGCAGAAGTTGAATCAGAAAGCTTTTTTGTAATTTTGTATCCAGTAGAAACTATTAATAATGAGATAATTGCATGCACAAAACGGATAAAATACATTTTTGTATCAGGAGAAACAATTCCAATAAAACTAAGGAATTTTAGGACTAAAAAATTAAAACCAGGGTAAAGCATGCTATGACCTTGAGCACCTACGTTTCCGGGAGTCCAAGGGAACCATCTGCCTGTATCTAGGCCGTCCACCCACGATTGCGGTGTTTCGATATAGACAAAATGATCGTCGTGCATTCCAAAACCTTTGGCAAAAAAGACAGCAATTAATCGGGTAATTATTGCTATAATCATCACAAAAGCGAATGGATGATTTTTTGAGTACAATTTAATATTTTGGTATAGATTATTCATAAGATTTTTCTATCAGCTGATGAAGTTTAGAAACCTGTTCTTTCCAATTATAATTAGTTTGAACGAAAGCTAAAGCCGCCGTGGATATTGCCTCACGTAATGATTCATCGGAAAGTAATTTTGAAATAGTATCCGCAAATTCCTTCGGAGAATCACAAATCATAATATTCACATTTTGAGTGCCATTTAGTGCGTTATTCGCAAGAGTGGTGGTAATAGAAGGAATTTTCATTGCCATGGCTTCCAGTAATTTATTTTGCAATCCTGATCCAAGGCGCATTGGGGCAATAAAAATTTGTGAGCGACTATAAAAATCTCGCAAATCTTGCACAAATCCAGTAACCAAGACTTTTTCTGAAGCTAAAGACTTAACTCTTGAATGAGGATTTGCCCCTGCTATTGCCACCTTAGCCATAGGAAACTGTTTCCAAACGAGTGGCATAATTTGATTTATCAGAAACTCAGCAGCATCTACGTTGGGTAAATAGCCCATGTTTCCAGTAAAAAGCAAAGTAATATCCTTCTCACAATCAATGGGTTGATAATATCCAAAATCGACACCATTTAAAACTAGTTGAATCTCATGTCTGTTTTCAGGATCAATCCACTTTTGATCTACACTGCTGATGATTGAAGTATGAGAAAAGTCTTCTAGTAATCTTTTTTCGTAACAATTTAGCAGTTGATATTCAAGGTAATAAATAGGTTTTAAAAAAAAGTTTATTGATTTAATCTGACGAAAAACCCCCATAGACAAAGCATCTTGAAAATCGAGGACTTTCGGAATATCCGTTGATTGAAAATAAGGCGCTACTCGAAGTAATTGGACAAAAACAAAATCTGGATTTACGATACGCACCCATTTATCAACCTTTTTTTTTGCTAAAAAGTTGTAAAAAAGTCCAACTTGAAGTGGATTACCAGAAAAAAATGCTTGACAAACCCCCAAAACTTTTTGCCACCAAGAAACGTGGATAAAATTAATTTCTTTGCAATAAGGCGAAAGTGCTTGTTTAGCGTCGTTATGAATTGAATTTGAATCGCTAATTGCGCATAAATAGATTTCGTAATATTCCGCCAAGAGTTTTATTTGATGATATGCCCTTAGTTTATCCCCTTTTTCAAATGGAAATGGAATGCGAGAAAGCATTACAAATAATTTTTTCGGAGGATTACTCTTATTCATGGCTGGGTAATGATTTATAAAACTCGATTAACAGCGGAGTAATAATTGACATATTATGGTTGAGATGAATTAATTCATGCGCATTTGTGCCAACAATTTTTCTTAAATCAGAATTCTGCGATAATATTGTGATAGCATCAATAAATTCATCAGCCGTATTTGCAATTAAAACATCATGACGGTCGGTAAAATTAATGCCCTCAGCTCCTACTGTGGTGGTGATTACGGGTTTCCCTTGCAACATACTTTCGATTATCTTTATTCGAATTCCACTACCAGAAAAAAGTGGTGCAATCATAATATCGTTAGAATTAATAAATTCAGAAGCACTCTCAACTTCGCCATGAATCACAAAATTTGGAATTTGATAATCGTAGAAATGCTTAGGAATAAATCGACCCGCTAGATTAAATACCAATTTATTATTTTGACGTGAAATCGGTTCCCAAACGTGATTTAAAAACCATTCTACACCTTCAATATTAGGCATCCAATTCATGGAACCAATGTAGCCAATGTTTATTTTTTCAAAATTATTGGCCAAAAATGTTGGATTTACAGCATCAATTGTCTTCTTGCTAATTCCGAAAGGAATTACTTTAATTGGACTTTTACAGCCATGGGCAACAAAAAAATCTAAATCAGGCTTTGAAATGGTGATAACACCATCAAGTTGATTTACAACTTTTAATTCATACATTTTTAAGGTACGAACAATATGGATAAGATATATTTTTTTCAAAAGTGAAGTACAATTTGATTGTAATCTTTTCCAAATCAGATGCTCGATATTATGGGCTCTAAGAACAATTTTTGCTTTGGAATACTTCCGAATTGTAGCTATGTATGGAGTAAGGAAAATTGTTTCAATTTGGACTACATCGAAGGTCTCATTTTGAAGAATTTCTATCAATTTATTTTGAAAATCCTTCGATTTAAATCGTTCAATATGATATGATTTAAAGGTGAATAAGTTCAAAAAAGCAGCCATTTTCTTAATTCTCAAATCCACAAAAACGAATTCAATATTTGTTGATTTAACATAATCAGCAGGCAATTTTGAGGAATCAACTTGATATTTATATGAATTTACTGCAAGCACTTTTACTTTATGACCATAATCGATAAGACTAGTGGTAATGCTATTCATGGCAATTGGGCCACCTTCTAGCGGAGGAAATGGTGATTTATTACAGAGTTGTAGAATTTTCATAATCCAAATTATAAATCAAATTTAGCTACGCTTTTTTAAACATTTTACGGCCTTTTTGAAGCATATTTATCCATTTTTGCCATGATTCAGAATCTAAAAGTTGTGAATCGGTAGCTGCTTTCCAGAGTAAAAATAATCCCAAAGGAAGGAGAATTGCAGTAGACATCCACATTCCAATAGAAGCAGGCATCACTCCTTCTCGGGCAAATTTTTCACCCGTAATATTGATAATCCAAAAAAGGATAAAAACAAATACTGAAAATACCATTGGAAACCCTAATCCACCTTTTCTAATAATTGATCCTAAAGGGGCACCAATAAGGAATAAAACAAAACATGCTAATGATAATGAAAATTTTCTATGCCATTCAATTTCATATTTCCATACCGTTTTTTGTTGCATGATATAATCTTGTTTATTAAACTCAATGTTTTCCTTTTGATTCCGTGCCGCATGAATAGCAAAATCGACAGAAACATTTTTTTCAGCTTCTTCAAGTCCAACCATTGGATTTGGGTCTACCGATGCAATTTGTTCTCCACTAAAACGATTTATGGTATCATAAAAGTTATTCAAATAATAAAAATTAGTCACTAAGGTATTTGCAAAAAATGATTTTTGTTTGTAAACAACCCCTTTTAATGAATCAATTGCATAATCAAGTTGCTCAATATCTAGCATTTGATAGTTCTTTTTGAAAAAATCTTCATTCGTTTTATTCATTGAAAAGGAACGTAAATCCATTCGTTTTTGGTTCTCCGCAAATTTAATTCGAGTAACAGGTCTTATTAAATTGTACACACCACGCTTAGGATCTTCGTCGGTTATAAAACCGTTGTAAAGGGTAAAAATTAAATACTTTTTATCTTCAGTCATCACCATTTTACCCCATTCGGCACGCGTTACAGTGGTGTTTCCCATCCGTTTAGAGTGATCGTAAATTAATACATCATAAATAGTTTGATTGTCTCTATCTTTCTTTGCTACACGAATGACATAGTTTTCGATACTTGAATTAAAAACACCTTCTTGAATGCTCAATGCAGGCTTTTGTTCACGCACATCAAACAATAACGATTGAAATTTTAAATTAGCAATTGGCAAGACATTATTAGAAAAGAAAAAGACAATCACACTTAAAAAGAATACAAAAATAAAAAGTGGAGCCATTATTTTTCCAAGCGAAATACCTGCAGATTTCATAGCCACTAACTCATAACGCTCGCCCAGGTTGCCAAACAACATTAGCGAAGATAATAAAACAGCCAAGGGAACCGCCAATGGGACAAAAGTAGAAGAAGCATAAAACAATAGTTGGATAATAACTTGCCACTCAAGACCTTTACCTACTAAATCGTCGATGTATTTCCACAAAAACTGCATTAATAGTATAAACAATGATATAAAAAAGGTTGCCAAAAATGGTCCAAAATACTGACGTAAGATATACAAATGAAGTTTCTTCACAAATTGTCTATTTTCTTGCAAAAATATCATTTTTTTTTGAAAGATGAGTGGAAAAAAAGAGGGTCAATGTCAAAAGAAAGGGTGAAGTATATATTTTTCTTATCAATAGCGAGCAATGATATTTTGAAACGTGAGAAAAATGAAGCATAAAATTTCCGTTTACATGTCCTAATGCCGGACGGGCACTGACTTTTTTTCTACAGCAAAAAAAAGATACTG
>JBAXTE010000089.1:0-3711 GCA_037130365.1 Bacteroidota bacterium | reverse complement strand
TTTTGAAAGTTCACACAAATTAATTAATTTTGGTGTGCGGTGAAAGTTTTGGTGGAATTTAGTCCGCTACTGCGCAAAGCCGCCTCCGTTATAGGCTATGCTGATTAATACAAAACAATGTTTCCTGAATTAAGGCAAACGCACATTTTAGCACATTTGGTTGCCTCGACAACAAAGGCTAACCCAAGCAACCAAAAGAGCTAAAATTTCCCAATTCCACAAAAAACAATAAATAAATTTAAAAAACTAACATTCTCTAGTAATTATTTACTATTTTTGAAAAAGAATAGAAATGTTTTTTTTCTTTATAGAAACACAATAATTTTGAATACTCAAATGACTGAAAAAATAGCAAAACCTTTTTTGAAATGGGCTGGTGGTAAAACGCAACTTATCAACGAAATTGAGAAATCACTTCCTTTGAAAATTAAGAATGCAAATTTTACTTATATTGAACCATTTGTGGGTAGTGGAGCCATTTTGTTTTGGATGCTTAATAACTTTCCTAAAATGGAAAAAGCAGTTATTAATGATATCAATGAAGATTTAATAAACACGTACAAAATTATTGCATCCAAACCAAAAGAGTTAATTTCAATTCTTCAAATTATTCAAAATGAGTATCATTCATTGGAAATAAATCCAGAAGAAAAGAAAGAATATTATTACCAAAAAAGGGAACTTTACAATTTAAGAAATACTGAAAAAAGTACACAAGCTGCTTTGTTTATTTTCTTAAACAGAGCTTGTTTCAATGGTTTGTATAGAGTTAATAGTCGGAATTTATTTAATGTTCCAATGGGCTCCTACAAAAAGCCTACAATTTGTGATGACCAAAATATTTTAGCAGTTAGCGAAGCTTTACAAAAAGTTGAAATTCTTTGCGGTGATTATGAAGAAACGTTGAAAAGTGCAAATCAAAACACATTTTTCTATTTTGATCCGCCATACAAGCCATTAAGTGAAACATCTAGTTTTAATTCTTATGCTAAAGATGATTTTAATGACGAAGAACAAATAAGATTACGAAACTTTTGCTCAAAATTAAACATTCTTAATCATGACTGGGTTTTGAGTAATTCTGATGTTAAAGGGAAAAATATTAATGACAATTTTTTTGACGATTTATACAGTGATTTCATGATAATGCGTGTGAATGCGAAAAGAAGTATAAATGCTAATCCAGAGAAAAGGGGGAGTCTTAAAGAGTTATTAATTACAAACCAAATGAATATTTTAGAATATGACAGAGCAATTTAAAAACTTTTTATCACAGCTTTCTGAAACCAATGCTACACTCGATTCCTTTACGGATTTTAAAAAAGCAGAAACTAACGTTAATAAAATTTCTATCAAGCTTAATCAGTTGAATTACTTGATTGGTAAGGAAAATTTAAGTGAAGCAGTTGAAGAATTATTTCAAGAAAATCAGAAAGTTTTTGAAGTTCTAGACATCCTAATTGCTGTAAGAAAAAATAAAAAAGCAAAAACATTAAATGAAAGTGGCGAAATAGTATTACTAGACACTTATTTCAATTCACCAAAAACAATTTTAGAATATATAGAGAAAACTGGTTTGGGTGAATTTTTTAGAAATAAAAGTGTAACCAATCTTGTAGATTATGTCTTTGGAATTGAAGTTGGTCTAGATACTAACGCTAGAAAAAATAGAGGTGGAACAAATATGGAAAAAGCTGTTGCTTTAATATTTGACGCATCAAAAATCTTCTATAAAAAAGAGGTTAACAATACAGTGTTTCCTGAAATTATTAGTTTAGGTGAAGATATGAAACGGTTTGATTTTGTAATTAAAACCAAAAAGAAAACATATTTAATTGAAACTAATTATTACAATGGTGGAGGTTCAAAACTCAATGAAACTGCCAGATCTTATTCAGATGTTGCACCAAAAATCAATCAATATAGCAATTTTGAATTTGTTTGGATTACTGATGGACAAGGTTGGCATTCAGCTAAAAACAAACTTGAGGAGGCATTTAATATTATACCTAGTCTTTATAATCTTAATTCAATAAGTTTGTTTATTAAACGTATTAATGAAGAAGGAATACTTGCTTTTTAAATCTGTTTAATAATTTATCTTTTTCGGTTAATAAATATAAAAGCAAATTATGATTTCACCTTATTTCAAATCAAATGACAAAAATTTCTATCTCTTAAATGGCGATACAATGGAAATTTTACCTCAATTTGATCATAAGTTTGATATGGTATTTGCTGATCCCCCTTACTTTTTATCAAATAATGGACTCTCAATTCAAAGTGGGAAAATTGTTAGTGTAAACAAGGGAAAATGGGATAAATCGGAAGGATTTGAATTCGTAAATGATTTCAATAGAAAATGGCTTTCATTGGTTCGAGATAAAATGAAAGATGATGCAACTATTTGGATTAGTGGGACATTGCACAATATTTTTTCTATTGGTCAATTATTGACAGAATTGGATTTTAAAATCCTAAATATTATTACTTGGGAAAAGAATAATCCACCACCAAATTTTTCTTGTCGTTATTTCACTCATTCAACTGAATTAATTATTTGGGCTCGTAAATTGGAAAAAGTTCCGCATTATTTCAATTATGAATTAATGAAACAACTAAACGGCGACAAACAAATGAAAGATGTTTGGAAATTGCCTGCAATTGCACCTTGGGAAAAATCATGTGGTAAACATCCAACCCAAAAGCCATTGTCTGTATTAACTCGTTTAATTTTAGCTTCAACAAAACCCAATGCTTGGATCCTTGATCCATTTGCTGGGAGTAGTACAACAGGAATTGCGGCTAATCTTGCTAATAGAAAATATTTAGGAATTGACCAAGACGAAACTTTTTTAAATATTAGTAAAAAAAGGAAAATAGAAATAGAAAACAAATTCACAGCAGCATCTTATCGACAAAAAATTGGTGGATTTAATGATAAGAAAGAACTTGAACTCTTTCTATTTGAAGAATCGAAAGAAGAATATGAAACAAAATTAATATTATGAGTTTGCCAAAAATGACATCAAAAGGGAATGAGCCAATGGCTATATTTCCAGTGAATGGCAAGTATGTTTTAGCTGTTTACAAAGGAACTATTTCAGAGTTTGATATTCTGTTGAAATACAGACAAAAAGATGAAACAAAAAAATCTGGTTGGTCGAACATTAGAACTCCAAAACATATCCACTGGGCAGTTGATGTTCTTTTAAAGATGCATTCTAATGAAGAAGAGACAAAACAGTTTCTTGATTTACTCATCAAAGCATGGAATGAGCAAATTACTCCATTACGAAATGAAGAAGAATTAACAAATCTTTTAAATGTTGATAGATTATTAAACGAAGTAAATAAAGAAGCTTCAAATTATGAAACTCTTGCAGACAAAGGAGAATATAGTATTAAATTTTTAATTTTAATTGCTCGACTTTTAATGATTCAAGAGAAAACTAATATGGAAACAGCTTTTATGTTCAAACAACTTTTAGATGCATTAAGAGCAGGGAAAGATATTTTTAAGATAGTATCAATTGCTACACACAGATAAATCAACCCTTCACAGGCACACACATTGACAAGCCACACAGATCAATGCTTAACCAAAGCTTGCCAAAGAGTATGCCTGTCCATCCCACAGAAAAAGAAACTTTAAAAAAAAAAATCGAGTAGGTAAGGGGGATTTTCACCCCCAAACCTCTCACGGAACCG
>JBAXTE010000088.1:0-4156 GCA_037130365.1 Bacteroidota bacterium | reverse complement strand
AAAATTTGAAAATTAAGATAGCTGAGATAGCAAGTTGTTGGGTTTCCCTATAAACAAAAAAAATCACATTTTATCTACTCAAAATAAAACATAAAAAAAGCCGTTACAAATACTAATTTCAACAAAAATTTAAAAGAAAAAACATTATCTTTGTCGTTTAATAACAAAAATTGCATACCCTTGAAACAATTTGGATTAAAAACAGTATTGGCTCTCATAACAATATCTACACTCCTATCATTCAGTGCGTGTTCTAGAAAAAATAAAGGTTGGACAAATCGCACTTATCATAATATAAATGCTCACTTCAACGCTTTTTTCAACGGAAATGAAAGTTTAAAAGAGGGTGAATTTACATTATCTCAAACTATAAAAGACAATTACTTAAAAGTCCTACCTGTTTTTCCAGAAGCGTTAAAAGAAAACGCAATTACCTCTTCTCCACAAATGGATCGTGCTATCGAAAAAGCAGCAAAAGTAGTGAAGAAACATTCCATATACATTAAAGGAGTTGAATATTGTAAGTGGATAGACGACAGCTACTTAATGATGGGTAAAGCGATGTTTCTTAAACAAGAATATGATCAAGCAAAACGCACATTCACTTACTTGTTAAATACATACAAAAAAAGCGATTTACAAGAAGAAGCTTCCATTTGGTTAGCTCGCACTTGTGTTAAATTGAATGAATTAAATAGAGCTGAAACTATCTTTGACAACCTTCGAGTTAAAATCAGAAGTAACGCAAAAAAATCTACTCAGTTGTATTTTAATATGGCTTATGCCGATTACCTAATTGGAACAGAACAATTCCAAGCCGCAATTGATCCAGTGCAAACAGCGTTAACATTAAGTCCTAAGCGCCAAGATAAAACTCGATTAACCTTCATTTTAGGACAATTATATCAAATTAATGGACCTTTAAATTCTGCCTTTGAGCAATATGCAACAGTCATCAAACGCAATCCTATATACGAAATGGCTTTTAATGCTCGCATAAGCATGGCTAAGTGTTTTGAAGCTGGATCTAGCTCTGCAAAAAAGACATTGGTTATTAAAGAGTTGAAAAAGCTACTCGATGATGATAAAAACAAGGAATATTTTGATCAGATATATTACACTTTAGCTGACATTTCCCTTAAAGATGAAAAAGAAGAAGAAGCTGTTACCTTTTTACAATTATCAGTAAATACAAGTTTGACAAACAATTATCAAAAATCTGTATCATCATTAAAACTAGCTGATATCTATTTTGCAAAGTTACAATATTCAAGTGCTCAAATGTATTATGATACAGCCATGAGTGTGTTGCCAAAAGATTATCCTAATTACGAAGGAATTAAAAGTAAGACACAGATTTTAAGCAATTTAGTCCAAAATTTAGTTGTTGCAGAAACTCAAGACAGCTTACAAAAACTGGCCAAAATGAGTGATTCTGAACGGAATAGGGTTATTGACAAAGTTATTGCAGATTACAACGAAAAAGAGCAAAAAAGACTAAAAGAAGAAGCAGAAAGAGCGCTTACGCTGCAAACCTTAACTCAAAACAATAATATCACAGATTCTCAAGGAAGTTGGTATTTTTACAACCCTACCACACTTACATTTGGCGCCGCAGAATTTAAGAAAAAATGGGGAACTCGTAAGTTAGAAGATAACTGGCGAAGAAGTAATAAAGAGATGGTTATGGAGTCAACTGTTTCTATTGATTCTTCAGAATATTCAGACTCCGACTCAACATTTGCAAATACTTCTAGTGCGCCAGCAGATCCTAGGAACAGAGCTACTTATCTCAAAGACATTCCTACTACTCCAGATCAAGTTAGAAAATCGAATGAAAAAATTGCTGTTGCCCTTTTCAATCTAGGAAACATTTATCAAGAAGGCCTTAACGATGTCCCAAAATCAAATGATGCCTTTGAGCAATTATACACTCGTTTTCCTGAGCACAAAAAAATTGTTTCTTCGTTATATCATCTATATCAAAATTATACGAGCATAAATAATACTGTAAAAGCTGATTTCTACAAACAAATTATTATCTCAAAGTATCCTACTACTGATTATGCAGAAATACTAAAGGATCCTAATTATTATAAGAAAATAAAAGAACGTCAAAACGAAGGAGAAACATTCTATGCAGAAACCTATAATGATTTTGCCGCCAAACAATATCAGACTGTAATTACAAAAACCAACATTGCTCGACCAAAATATTCTGCAAACAAGCAATTAATGGCTCGTTTTGATTATATAAATGCTATTTCAATAGGTAAAATATATGGGAATGACTCACTAAAAAGTCAACTAACTTTAATCATAAGCAAGTACCCTGAAACCAAAATCAAAGATTTAGCACAAACAATGCTCAATGGGCTAAATCGACCAGCAACTAGTGGAAAAGACTCTACATCTACCGGAACAACTGAAGCTGAAATTGCACTTCAATATAACGAAACTGATTTCCATTTTTATGTATTGGTTGCAGACATTCGTAAAGTAAATTTCAATGATTTAAAAAATAGATTTTCTGATAACAACAAAAACTTTTTTTCAACCCTAGAATTACAAACATCCGCAATTTATATTGACGACAAAAATCAAATGATTACAGTTGGAAAATTTGAGAACAAACTAAGAGCTATGGATTTCTACAATTTTGTAAAAGCAAATAAAACCATTTTTCAAGGAATTGCGATAGGCGATATTACGCAATATGTAATTTCGGATAGGAATTATCCAATTTTCTATAAGAACAAGGCAATTAGAGACTTGTATCCTCCGTTTTTCCAAACCAATTACCTCGATAAAAAGTAATCAGTTGTTAAATTAACACATAAATTTGTAAATATTATTTTGAAGTAGTATATTGCAAGAAAAAAGATAGATTATGGCAAAAGTAAACGAATTTGAAGCCCCAACAATCAATATTATAGGAAACGGAACGACCTTAAAAGGCGATATTATCTCTGACGGTGATTTTAGAATTGACGGAACTTTAATTGGTTCAATTACCTCCAAAGCAAAAGTAATTATTGGAACAACTGGTGTAATTGAAGGTGAAATTAAATGTTTAAATGGGGACTTTTCAGGCACCATAAAAGCTAATGTCTTAGCAACTGAATTACTTTCATTGAAAGCAAGTTCTAAACTTTATGGAAACATTCATGTTGGAAAATTATCTATTGAACCTGGTGCTCAATTTAGTGGTAACTGCAAAATGGAAAATGCAGATTATATTGCATCAGTTCCAAATGATTAATTCTGCTGTTTTTGCAAATTTGAATTAATCACAATGGTTCAAAGCACAAAACCTGAACCCGACAAAGACTCGTATAATAGCTATGCTAGATACTCGTCAATTGCATTTCAAATGGTTTTCATTATTTTAGCAGGCACTTTTGGCGGATATTATCTCGACAAATGGCTCCAATGGGGATTTCCAGTTTTTACTGTCGTACTTTCAATCCTGTCTGTGTTTTGCGCAATCTATTTTGTAATCGTCGACTTACTTAAAAAGAAATAACAATGTCAATTTCAAAATTACGTAATCAATATTTGATAAACATATTGATAATTAGTATTATCCTAATGGCAATTTACACTGCTTTACTTATGTTGAAATCACCGATTGTTGCCGTTGATTTCCCAATTATTATTATTTTAATTACCATCGTCTCTACCCTATCGCATCTTTTTTTACTTAAAACAGCTTCTACTTCTTTTTTGAAGTTCACCAATGCTTTTATGATAACAACCACCGTAAAGTTGCTGCTTTACTTATCTGTTATGGCTGCTTATGTATTCATTGATAAAGATTTAGCAAAAATATTTATATTAAATTTCACCGTATTATACTTTATATATACCCCTTTTGAAGTATATATGATTCTGAAACAAGCGAAGCGAATTGATCATGATAAAAAAGTAAATACTCAAAAATCATAGCTTTCAATTTATTGTTGTCCGATTTAAATTAATAAAATTGTTGTATTATGCAGATAAACAGCAAATTGCAAGATATTACTATATTAAGGCCTTGGGTTATGAAATTGATTTTCAGACATGATTTTCATTGCTTTTGCCCCAAATCCCCTAAAGGGGAGCATTGAAAATCAATAGATTAATATTAAATTTTCAATATTTCCCCTCTAGG
>JBAXTE010000087.1:0-4420 GCA_037130365.1 Bacteroidota bacterium | reverse complement strand
AAAAAATGATTTTAGAACACAAGGTGCAAGGTTTATTTAATAAACTTCAAAAAAACCTTGCACTTGATTCTGAATAAATGTCGTATATGGTGTTGATAATAAGTTGTTTGAAAGTTTTTCAGCAAGTCCTAAGTATAAATTTAAAGTGATTTAAAAATCAACTCACAATTGTTTGAATAAATATATAAGTCACTTTCCTTAAAAATATATCCGTAAGCATCAAGCAGTAAATTATAAAATTTCATACTCTTATCATCATCACAACAGATTTTAGTTGTAGCGCCACGTTTAATCAAAAAACCACCCTTTGTTATATAGGAGCCCATTACTGTATTGACAGATAAAAAACACTTGTATGTATTATTCCCATTGAACATAATTGATAAGTTGCCTGTGTTTTGAAATGTGCTATCAATGGTGTTGTTTGTTAGGTTTTTAACGGATGAAAGTTTCCATTGTCCAATCAGATTTATTGGCTGAGCATACGTAAATAAAGCGACAAACATAAATGCCACAATTAGTAATTTTTTTTCATAGTAGTTGATTTTTTAAGTTAATTTTTTGTGTGTTTAAGATCGTTTTTCTTGCTTTTTTTTAAAGAAGAGTGATAAAAATTAACAAAAATTATGCCATTAAGAATTTGATTAGAATGTAAGTTATCACTATTAATATCAGCATTATGTGCAGTTTTTAACAAATATTCCCGTTTAATTAAAAATATTCTTGTTTAATTAGTTTTGTTATTATACATTTGTATCATTAACCCCAAATCATTCAAAAATGTGAATGCTCATGAAACAATTAAATTTTTAAAAACACCCATTCCCCTGATTTACTGGTGTCCATACATTAGTTAAGCTAAATTTTAAAAAACATGAAACAAATTCAATTATTAGGACTGTCTTTTTTATTGATAAGTTTGATCGCTTGTGAACAAACAGTGCAGAAAAATACAGAAAATGAGACTCAAAATGGATGGAAAGCACTTAATGAAAGTAGTTATTCAATTCAGTATCCAGAAAATTGGGAGTTAGATAAATCTGGAAAGATGGGAACGAGTCTAGTTCTACTATCCAAACTGTCCTCTCCGCAAGACAAATTTAGAGACAATGTTAACTTGTTAATTCAAGACTTACAAGGGCAGAACATTAACCTTGACAAGTATGTTGAAATATCCGAAGGACAAATAAAAACGATGGTTGTCAACGGGAATCTTATTGAAAGTAAGAGGCTGAGTGAAAACGGATCTGAGTTCCAAAAAATTATTTATACAGGAGACCAAGGAGCTTTCAAACTCAAATATGAACAATTT
Organism: Bacteroidota bacterium; assembly: GCA_037130365.1. Classification (GTDB taxonomy): domain Bacteria; phylum Bacteroidota; class Bacteroidia; order Bacteroidales; family WCHB1-69; genus JBAXTE01. The sequence continues at coordinate 3,108 of JBAXTE010000087.1, read as the reverse complement.
TATTGGATAAAAAACGGAAAAGCATATGTCCTTACCTTGACTTGTGAATTTGAAGAATTTGAAACATACAAAGTAACTGGCGAAAAGATTCTGAATAGCTTTAGATTGAAATAAAAACTCAGCATAACAACTGAATAAAGCAATGGCGGGTTTAACATAAATAGGAGGTTCAACATAAATAAATATTCTGCATAATTGGTTTAATTGGAAATGTCAGCGGGATTTATTGCGCCACTGCTCCAAACCGGGAACGATACATATCATACAAAAAATAGAATAGATATTAAATAATATAATAATCATAAAATCCATAAGGCAATGAAAATCAAACTACTATTTTGCTTTATGACTTTAAGTTGTATTGGAAATGCACAATGGCAAAACCTCAATACTTCTTTCCAAAATGTTGCATATTCAATACATACTTGTAACTATGATATATATGCTGGACTTGGTGGTGGAGGTGTATATAGAAGCCAAGACGATGGAGTTACTTGGGTTGCTGTAAATAATGGAATTCAAATGGGAGGTGCTTATGTTTTCTCGTTAACATCAAGAAATGACAGTATTTATGCTGGAGGATTTGGTGAAGTAAGCTTTACACATGATAGAGGCGAAAATTGGAAAGTACTTAATCTAAATTTGTGGCTAAATAATACTGTTTACGCATTAATAGTAAAAGACAATTATCTTTTTGCAGGTGTTGGACATGACGCTAGCAATGGAGTTTATAGAAAACCACTGAATGATACTGTGTGGACACAAGTTAATAATGGTTTGCCTGCAAATGTTGCGGTGAATGCGTTTGCAATGAATAATAACTTCCTTTTTGCTGGAACAGATTTAGGAGTATATGTGAGCACAAACAACGGCACTAATTGGACTTTGGCTAACAATGGAATTAATGCAGGACTTTCCATAAAATCATTAATTGCAATAAATGGAAATATTTTGGCAGGAACATCCGATGGACTTTTCGTTTCATCAAATAATGGAAGTAGTTGGAGTTATCCTACCAATGGAATACCTCCAAATTCACAAATAACATGTTTTACAAGTTATGCAAATTATGTTGTAGCAGGCGCAAACAATACTTCCTATTTTAGCGCTGATAATGGATTCTCTTGGAACAACATTAGTAATGGATTAGACAGTGTCTTTTATGTTTATTCAATTTCTATGAATGATAACAATATTTATGCAAGCGCAAGTACTCCAACTTCACTTTCTATTTTTAAATTTCCTTATAATGCCCTTTCTGTTTTTGAAAATAATGTAAACAAAGATCACGCGTGGTCAATTTCCCCTAATCCATTTGCTTCACAAACAACTCTGCAAACAGACCATGTTTTCAAAAATGCAACACTCATAATTTATAATTTGCACGGGCAGGCAGTTAAACAAATTGACAATCTATCTGGACAATCAATCACCTTTCGCCGAGACAATCTACCAAATGGCGAATACTTCATTCGGTTAATACAAGACGATAAAGTAATCGTAACCGATAAACTTGTAATAATAGAGAATTGAAAAGTCCAGGGTGAATAGGATAGCGCTGAGGTAACAACGGTATAGAACACCAGCGAATTTAAACTAAACACATAATTCAACAAACCACCATAATTCCGATTCGTTCGAAATTATGGTGGCTTTACTTTTAAGCGGGGTTTATTATGCTATTACTCCGTAATGTAACCGTTATCGGTATGTATAGAAAAAGATAGCACATATTGGAAAATGAATTAACTTTGTGGAAAACGAACATAAATATGTCCAAATTAAGTAAACACGATAGCGATTTTTATTCAAGAATTTCGAATATTTTAAAATCAGCAAAGGATAAAGTTTTGCAAGCTGTTAATACAACCATGGTAGTGACCTATTTTGAAATAGGAAAACTCATAGTTGAAGAAGAGCAAAATGGCAAAGAACGAGCTGAGTATGGAAAACAAATATTGAAAGAACTGTCGAATAAATTGTCAAACGAATTTGGGAAAGGTTTTTCAGAGGATAATTTGGGCAATATGCGGAAATTTTATCTTAGTTACCAGTTTGAGATTTCCGAAACACTGTCTCGGAAATCTGATGCGACAAATAAACAAAACAATTTTAAGCTTAGCTGGTCACATTACCTAAAACTAATACGCATTCAAGATGAGAGCGAAAGAAGGTTTTATGAAATTGAATGTGCAAAAAATAATTGGAGTATACGAGAATTGCAAAGACACTATGATAGTGCTCTATACACAAGACTTGCTTTAAGCAGAAACAAAGAAGGTGTGTTAAAATTGTCTGAAGAAGGTCATGTGCTTGAAAAACCACAAGATGCGATTAAAGATCCTTATGTTTTGGAATTTATTGGGTTACCAGAAAAATCAGAATACTCAGAAAGTGATTTAGAACAAAGACTAATAGATAAATTAGAAAACTTTTTATTAGAACTTGGTACAGGTTTTACATTTGTAGCTAGACAGAAAAGAATTACATTTGATGAGAAGAATTTTTATGTTGATTTGGTGTTTTACAATCGAATTCTAAGATCATTTGTGTTAATTGATTTAAAAATAGGAGAATTAAAGCATCAAGATATAGGGCAAATTCAAATGTATGTAAATTATTATGATAGAGAAATACGCCTTCCCGATGAAAATAGAACAATTGGATTGATACTATGTCAAGATAAAAGTGAAGCTGTTGTGCAGTATACACTACCTGAAAATAATGAACAAATTTTTGCAAGTAAATACCAAACAGTTCTGCCAAGCAAAGAGAAACTAAAAGAACTGCTTGAAATTAAAGAGAGAAAATAACACCGACGCACTAACAGTAGCTCATAACAATAGCGAGTATGACTGCAAAGCGGAATTTATTCCGCCACAATTCCAAGTTCCAAAGCATTAGTAATACTTTTGATCAGAAAAAATGAGGTCAATTCTAAGGTTACTTCGGTGGTTTTTTAAAATCCTAGTGTTGCTTTGTCAGAATTGTGGAATGATATTCTTTGCAAGCCAATTCTTGGAGGGCTGAACCGCCTTGAACAAAAGAGCGTAAAGAAAAATAAACAGTTCTGCGTAAAGAAATCGATGTTGTTTGACGACGTTAGGC
>JBAXTE010000086.1:0-4509 GCA_037130365.1 Bacteroidota bacterium | reverse complement strand
ATCAACCCATCAACCCATCAACCCATCAACCCATCAACCTATCAACCCATCAACCCATCAACTTCTCAACCCATCAACCATTCCTAAACACCATTTTACCGTAGAGCCTTTTCCTTCTCACTCTAACTCCCAAGCCTGAATATCCATATTATCATCGTTTAAAATTGATAAGTAATTTCGATATCTAATTTCAGAAATTTTTCCATTTTCAACCGCTTCTTTCACTGCGCAACCGGGTTCGTGTTTATGAGTACAATTATTAAATCGACATTGATTCATAAGTTCTCTTATTTCCACAAAGTAGTGTCCGATTTCATTTTTATTATAGTTAATTAATCCAAACTCTTTAATACCAGGGGAGTCTATAATAAATCCACCGAAAGAAAGAGGGTGCATTTGAGCAAAAGTAGTAGTGTGTTTTCCTTTGAGGTGTGCATCAGATATTTCCCCAACTTTAAGATTTAGATCTGGTTCTATTGTGTTTAATAGTGTTGATTTGCCAACACCAGAATGTCCCGAAATGAGTGATTTATAATTGGTCATTCGATCACGAATTGTCTCCAACCCAATTTTTTTAGTTACTGAAATACGAAAACAAGGGTAACCTATAGACGAATATAGCTCTTCAAATTTTTTCAACAGCTCCATCTCTTTTTCGTCATAGAGGTCGATTTTGTTGAAAATAATTTCTACAGGAATTCTGTATGCTTCAGCCGCTGTTAAAAATCGATCTATAAACCCCGATGAGGTGCGAGGAGAGGAAATGGTAACTACTAAAAATGCTTTATCAATGTTTGAGGCAATAATATGAGAAATCTTTGATAACCGTATTGATTTACGGATGATATAATTTTTTCGAGGCTCAATACTTACGATCGAAAAAAATGAATCGTTGGTTTCAGTACTTAAATTTACCCAGTCGCCTACTACAACAGGATTTGTGGTTTTTATGCCCTTAATTCTGAACTTTCCACGTAATCTAGCAATGCAAATCTTCCCAGATTCTAACATAACTTCGTATTCACTTCCTGTCGATTTTATGACTAATCCTCTTATATTCATCAATGGCTATTCATTTATTAAGTGCTAAGTTGGGTGATAATTTGATTTTTTAAAAATGATAAAATATAGTACATTTGACCAATGATTATCAGTACAAATTTATAAAAAAATATCATGGGTACACTGTTATTAATTATTTTAGCATTAGCTCCAGTGGCTGTAATTGTTTTATATGTTTGGTTTAGAGATAAATATGATAAAGAACCGTTCAAATTGATTGTATTTGGATTATTTCTTGGAGCATTAGCTACAATACCAGCTATTATTTTAGAATTACTTGGAAACTCATTATTTCCTCGTTTTACGATGTTTAATGTTTTTTTATATTCCTTTTTTGTTGTTGCTTTGAGCGAAGAGGGGGTAAAATTTTTAGTTTTACGTAAAATTTTCTATCGAAAACCAGATTTTAATGAGCCTTATGATGGAATTGTATATTCAGTTGTGATTTCAATGGGCTTTGCAGGCGCCGAAAATCTTTTATATGTGCTGAATAATGGGGTAGAAGTTGGAATTTTGAGAATGTTTACTGCGGTGCCTGCGCATGCTGGATTTGCAATTTTGATGGGCTATTTTGTTGGTAAAGCTAAGTTTTCACTTCGATATAAAAATTATTATTGTTTTATTGGACTTTTTAATGCCATTTTATTTCATGGACTTTATGATTTCTTTTTGTTACAAAAAAATTATGCAGCCCTACAATATTTTGCTTTTATTGCATTAATTGTATGTCTAATATTATCATTTAGAGCATTAAATAAACGAAGGAAACATTTGTTCCTGAAAAACAGTTCGGAGGAAAATAGTGAAAACTCCAACAGTAGTTTACCATAAATGAAATTATTCTTATAAGGTGATTTCTTCATAATTACATTTTAAGGACAATGTGCTTTTTATTAAAATAAGATATTAAATTGTAAGGTGATGATATAGTGATATATATGATAATTAATTTTTAGTTTTTTGAATAATTTTTTCGAATTGATTATGCATATTTCTGCCCCAGACACTAAAATGGGAGCATTGAAAATCAATTATCAACTAAATATTTTTGTATATTAGCAAATTAATTTTAAAAACATATAACCATGGGTTTATTCGACAAATTACGCAACGAGTTTATCGACATCATTGAATGGGCCGATCAAACGAATGATACTATTATTTGGAAGTTTCCTCGATATCAAAATGAAATCAAAACGGGAGCTAAGCTAACTGTTCGAGAATCGCAAGTAGCTATTTTTATGAACGAAGGCCAGATTGCAGATATTTATCAACCTGGTATGTACACGTTAACGACTCAAAATATGCCTATTTTATCAACATTAAAAGGTTGGAAATATGGTTTTGATAGTCCGTTTAAAGTAGATGTTTATTTCGTTAGCACGAAACAATTTTTGAACAAAAAATGGGGTACCAAAAACCCAATAATGTTGCGTGATGCCGAGTTTGGACCATTACGACTACGTGCTTTTGGAAGTTATTGTTTTAGAATAAATTCTGATCCAACCAATTTCTTTAAAAATATTGCTGGTAATCAAAGCGAATTTACTACTGAAGAAATTGAAGATCAATTACGAAATTTAATTGTTACACAATTTACTGATTTTCTTGCAGAATCTAAAATTCCAGCATTAGATTTAGCTGCAAATTACAATGAATTATCTGCCGGTATAGGCGAGAAAATTTCCCCTGAATTTGATGAGTATGGAATTGTAGTAACCAAGTTCTTGATAGAAAATATTTCACTCCCAGAAGAGGTTGAGAAAATGCTCGACAAACGAACAAGTATGGGAATGGTTGGTGATTTGAATAAATTTACCCAATTTCAATTTGCAAATTCAATGGAAACTGCTGCCGAAAATGGAGGACACAGTATGGCTAGCGATGCTATGGGACTTGCCATGGGAATGAATATGGCAAATCAAATGATGAATCCAAATCAACAACAGCAACAACAACAAGCTCCTCAATCTGGAGTAGGTGCTCCTCCGCCAATTCCTGGACAAGAGCCTATGTTTGTGGCTGTTAATGGTCAACAACAAGGGCCATTTCCGGTTGCAAATATTGGATTAATGATTCAACAAGGACAAGTTAATCGAGATTCTTTGGTTTGGAAACAGGGAATGGCTGCTTGGACTGCAGCAGGACAAATTCCAGAATTAAGTGGATTTTTTGGTGCGGTTCCTCCTCCAATGCCAGGAATTTAATTATCAATTATAAATATTATTTCGATGGAAAATGAGCAAAATTCAGTATCAGAAGAAGTAGAAAATAAACAATTTCCGTGTAGTAAATGTGGTGCTTTTTTAGTCTTTGCTCCCGGAACTCATAGTTTAACTTGTCCATATTGTGGAGAGAAGAACGAAGTAGCGAATGAAGCTGTTGAAGTGGTCGAAGATGACTTTGAGTCGGTAGTTAATTCTGTGATGGAAAATGATGACTTGAATACTGAAATTTCACAAATAAAATGTGGTACTTGTGGTGCTATTAGTGCATTACCTCCAAACACAGTATCTTCCGATTGTGCTTTCTGTGGAACTGCCCTTGTGGTTTCTCAAAGTACTGTTAAGCGGATGATTAAGCCAAAATATGTACTCCCATTTCAAATTGCAAAAAGTAAATGCAACGAGTTGTTTAAAGGATGGATTAATGGCCGCTTTTGGGCTCCAAATGCGATTAAAAAACAATCGGAGCAAGGAAAAATTCAGGGATTATATATTCCATATTGGACTTACGATTGCGATACCAATACAGATTATACTGGCGAACGTGGCGATCATTATACTGTTATTGTAGAACGTGATGGAAAAAATGTATCAGAAACAAGAACTCGTTGGTCGTTTAGAAATGGCTCTGTGTCAAGATTCTTTGATGATATCTTAATTTGCGCATCAAATTCACTTCCCCAAAAACTTAAAAATAAATTAAATGAATGGGATTTTAAAGAGCTGATGCCATACAACGATCAATATTTGAGTGGATTTACAACCGAAATATACCAAATTGGTCTAAATGAAGGGTTTGAACAAGCTAAAGAAATCATAAAACCTAAGATTCTTGAAGATGTCCGCAACGACATTGGTGGTAACGAACAACGAGTTAGCAATACACAAACTGCATATTCTAATATTACTTTTAAGCACCTGCTATTACCAATATGGCTTACTTCATATAAATACAACAATAAAAGCTATTCAATTTTAATCAATGGGCAAACTGGAGAGATTGAAGGCAATTATCCTGTAAGTGTTTGGAAAGTAATTATTGCAGTTCTGTTAGGATTAGGAGTTATTGCCGCACTTTACTTTATATTCTAAAGCGGAATATTTTACTTTAGATATTCATAAATAGCTCTTGTTCATTTTATTATGAATAAGAGCTATTTGCTTTATTCTTGAATTCAAGTAATAAATGCAACTTTATAGGGTAAAATAATAAATATTTTTT
>JBAXTE010000085.1:0-4545 GCA_037130365.1 Bacteroidota bacterium | reverse complement strand
AAACAGCGAACTTTAATAACACCAGCTGCACTTGGGATATCACTGGAACACAACCTGCAGCCCCAACAGGACTTTCGTGCTATCAATCAGCAACTTGGAATGCGACAACTTGTATTTGGGATATTACTGGAACTCAGCCAGCAGCGCCAACAGGACTAGCATGTTATCAAACAGCGAACTTTAATAACACCAGCTGCACTTGGGATATCACTGGAACACAACCTGCAGCCCCAACAGGACTTTCGTGCTATCAATCAGCAACTTGGAATGCGACAACTTGTATTTGGGATATTACTGGAACTCAGCCAGCAGCGCCAACAGGACTAGCATGTTATCAAACAGCGAACTTTAATACCACCAGTTGCACTTGGGATATCACTGGAACCCAACCCGCTGCTCCAACAGGACTTTCGTGCTATCAAACAGCAACTTGGAATGCGACGACTTGTATTTGGGATGTGACTGGAACACAACCTGCAGCCCCAACAGGACTTTCATGCTATCAAACAGCAACATGGAATGCAACAACTTGTATTTGGGATATAACTGGAACTCAGCCAACAGCCCCAACAGGACTTTCGTGCTATCAATCAGCAACATGGAATGCAACAACTTGTATATGGGATGTAACTGGAACTCAGCCAGCAGCGCCAACAGGACTTTCATGTTATCAAACAGCATCATGGAATGCGACAACTTGTATTTGGGACGTAACAGGTGTACCGATTTCTCCAGCAGTCAATCCAAACAATTCAATAATTTGCTTTGGAGACCCAACTCCAACATTGACTGTAAATGCACCTGGAGCAGGATTGCAAGTGAATTGGTATAGTTCTGTAGCTGGAGGAGTTGCTTTAGCTACAAACACAGCAAGTCATACTCCTTCGACTACCCAATTAGGTATTAATACCTATTATGTTGAAGTTGAGCAAACTTCTACGGGTTGTGTTAGTTCTCGAATTTCAGTAACTTTAACGGTAAATCCAAACGTTAGTTCAACGACAAATGTCACAGTTTGCAATAATCAGTTACCATATTTGTGGAATGGGATATCAATGAACGCAACTGGTTCTCAATCGGTAACACTGGCATCATCTCTTGGTTGTGATTCAATTGCAACGTTAAATTTATCTGTTAATAATGCTGTTACACCCACATTTGCAGCAATTAACCCAGTTTGTAGTGGAGCTTTGGCTCCCTCACTTCCAAATATTTCGAACAATGGAATACCAGGTACTTGGTTCCCCGCAACTATAAATAATGTTACCACAAGCACTTATGTTTTTACACCAAGTTTGGGACAATGTGCAACCACGGCTCAATTGACAGTTGTTGTTAACACAAATCCAACTATTGTTATTTCAAGTAATTCGCCAGTTTGCAGTGGTAATAGCATTAATTTGTCTTCAAATGGAGGAATAGATTATGAATGGTCGGGTCCAAATAATTATGCTGTTGTTTCTCAAAACCCAATCAGAACTAATTCAACTACATTAATGTCAGGTGTATATACTGTTACTGTGACTAATACTGAAGGATGTAGCTCAACCGCATCCGTAAATGTATTGGTTAATCCACGTCCTGTTGTAACGATAGGAAGTAATTCACCAGTTTGTGCAGGGAATTCCATTTTGTTAACTTCAGGTGGTGGTACCGGTTATAGCTGGAGTGGACCAAATGCATTTATTAATTTACTTCAAAATCCAACAATTCCATCGGCTACAGTTTCTGCAAGTGGAAATTATATTGTAACAGTTACAGGAACTGGAGGTTGTACTTCTACATCACAAGTATTGGTTACTGTTAATGCGAACCCATTGGCCACAGCAGGAAGTAATAGTCCTATTTGTGAAGGAGCAACATTAAATTTAACTTCATCTGGAGGCACAAGTTATAGCTGGAATGGTCCAAATTCGTTTACTAATTTAACTCAAAATCCAAGCATTTCAAGTGTCCCTATTGCTGCAACTGGGACTTATACTGTAACTGTTACAGGTACAGGGAATTGTACTTCCACAGCACAAACTTTGGTTACTGTTAATTCATTGCCAATACCTTCAATTAATGGAGATACTGTTCTCTGTCCAAGTGAAAATACCACACTAACAGCAAGTGGAGGCGTAAGTTATGTTTGGAGTAATGGTTCGTTATTGGCAACAAATGATGTGTCACCAGTTGTATCAACTACTTATATTGTTACGGTAACGAATCAGGCAGGATGTTCCCAAACTACATCTGTTTTTGTTTCACGTGTTACAAATCCAGTGATAAGTTTAATTGATTCCATCATAGAAACTTGTTCAGCTAGTAATGGGTCATTACAAGTAACAGTTACAGATGGAACACAACCATATCATTATAATTGGAATAATGGGGGAGGAGATGTCCCAATGATAGACAGTCTTTCTTCTTCAATATACACTGTAACCGTTACAGATGATGCAGGATGTACAGTTTTTCAAGCAATACCATTATCAAATTCACCCTCACCCACATTAACGATTGTTAATATCATTGATGATCATTGTCTTAAAGGTATTGGTAGCGCTACAGTTATTGCAACAGGTGGAACAGGTTTATATGCATATTCGTGGAATACACAACCCGAACAATTAAATGCAAATACAACCCATATAACATCAGGGGTTTATATGGCAAAGGTAAATGATGGAAATTGCACTGATTCTATTGAAGTTATTGTTGGAAATATTCCAGGGCCAACAGCTGAATTTGGCTCTGATAAAGACAGCGCATTGGTTTCTAATTCAATTATCAGATTTATTAACGAATCAATCGGTGGAACTTCTTACAATTGGAATTTTGGAGATGGAGAGCAAAGTCTCCAAGAAAATCCTTCACACTCATATGTAAATTCTCAAAATTATATTGTAACTCTTGAGGTTGTTGATGATTACGGTTGTACTGATACTGTTTCTCACGTTATAACAATTTTAGATGATATATACATATTGATTCCAAACACCTTTACACCAGATGGCGATGGATTAAACGATGTGTTTAAACCGGTTGGTGTAGGATATAGTTTGAACGGATATGAACTAAATGTTTACAACAGATGGGGGCAATTGGTTTTTCATACAAACGATATTAATGAAGGTTGGGATGGTACTGTAAAAGGTGAATTAGTGACCTTTAAGTCAGTGTTTGTCTATAAAATTGAAGTTTGCGGATTGATGGGAAAAGTTTTTGTCTATACTGGACATATTAATGTTTTAGCTTACTGATAAATATCTAAACCTTTACCTTTTGTGTAAATTAGAATTCTTGTTTTTAATTTAATTTTTGTTTTGAGATAGTTGCAATAAATTATGTTAATTTATATATTTGATGCGTTTTTTGTATACCTTTGTAGGATTGGAATAATATTAATTATTTTTGTTTTTTAATTACATCAATTTATACATCATTCAGATGATGTAATATCTTGAATTTGTTGATTTTGGTTGACAAAGGTGTTTAAATTTGAGTTTCAAAAACAATAAATTATTCTTGATCACTAACTTAGATAAAGTTGAGATTAATGTTAAAAATATTAAATAATAAATTAGTAATAATTGTAGTTTTATTACTAATTAGTATTTCAGGATTTTCACAAAATGGACAAGGTGTTTTTATTGGAAGTTTAACAAATCAAATGCCACCTCATCTTAGTGCTGCTTTAGAAATCTTTGCTAATGATAAAGGGATATTAATACCTAGAATGGATTCTGTTCATCGAATTGCCCTCACCCCTTTGGTCAGCGATGTTAGAGCAAGCGGTCTAATGGTTTATGATACAGATAATAAGTGTATTTATATATGGAGAAAAGATTATGCTAGTAATCCACTAAATTGTTGGTTTTCTCTATGTACGGGTGGAGTTATTGGAACTACAGGTGCAACTGGCGCTATTGGTCCTGCTGGAATACAAGGTGCTACAGGAGCTACTGGTTCTGCTGGCGCAACAGGTGTAATTGGAGCCACTGGATCTCAAGGATTAATTGGTCCAACTGGCTCCACTGGTTCTATCGGTGATGTAGGAATTACTGGTGCTACAGGTTCAACTGGTCCAATTGGACCTCAAGGATTAGTTGGGCCAGATGGAATTGGTTTTGAATTTGTTTGGAATGGTACTCAATTAGGAATTAGAAGAGAGGATCAAATAAATTACACTTTTCAAAATTTAATCGGACCTGCAGGAATTCCTGGAACCGCTGGCGCCACTGGAGCAATAGGAAATACTGGAGCAACAGGTGCAACTGGAGATCAAGGTATTCAAGGTATTCCTGGGAACACAGGTCCCACAGGTGATATTGGTCCAATTGGGTTACAAGGATCCACTGGATTGCAAGGCATACAAGGAGTTTCTGGAAATACAGGTGCAACTGGTGATACCGGAGCATTAGGAAATACTGGCGCCACGGGCGCTACTGGAGATCAAGGGATTCAAGGTATTCCTGGGAATACAGGTCCCACAGGTGATACAGGTCCAATTGGGTTACAAGGATCCACAGGATTACAAGGCATACAAGGAATTTCTGGAAA
>JBAXTE010000084.1:0-4814 GCA_037130365.1 Bacteroidota bacterium | reverse complement strand
ATCATTTTTATACATATCTACTTCTTTTAGTGTAGACATTTTTCAGGACGACTCAAAGTTGTGCATAACGGAGGCGGCTTTGTGCAGTAGCGGACTAAATCCCACTAAAACTTTCAACACACCAAAATTAATTAATTTGTTTGAACTTTCAAAACCCGCTACCCCGCTATTGTGCCAAACCGCTGTTACCGCCAGGTGTTCTTTATTTTCAGTCTATTTCACCATCAATTTGCTACACTTTTTTTGACTTACGTGAGATTGGGTTGGTAAACTCTTTGGCTGGAGATTGTGAGTTGAAATTTTGTGCAACCAGCCAATGTGTTTGACAACTAAGCAAGAACTTTATTCTAAATATTTCCTTAATATCGCTTCTTTTTGTTTTGGGATTTCAGCTAACTCATTTTCAATGATTTTTATTTGTTCTTCGATTTTCTCAATTTTTGAAACTATTTTTTGTTGTTCTGAAAGTGCTGGAACTTGTATTGAAACAGATTTTAAATTTTCAACTGACAAACCAGGTTGTGCAGTTCCTGTTGCATATTGATTTAAGTTCAATTTAATAAGTTGGTAATAAAGCCATTCATTATTAATATCTGAATTTGGAGTTACAACAACCGCATGTTCTGTTGCATGAAATTGACCCTCAGCTTTATTAATATTACCACACAAAGCACCTTGTCTACCTATTAATGAATAGCTTCCTTCGTGAGTAAATGTTTTGGTATAACCACGAAGACCATTGCCACCATAACAAGGAAATAACCCTTTTTCTTTTTCTGATTTTATATCATAAGCCGAAACAAATTTACCAGCTTTCATATCGCATACTTCACCAAGTTTTTTGTTGTAACCTTTAGAATTTGAAATAATTAAATTATCAATTTTTGATGTAAAAATCTTAACATCCTCTTTCGCTGTCTTTTCTTTTGCTTCTAAAACTTCAATTTCAGAAACTATTTTTTGTTGAATGTCGAGCGGTGGTAGTGGGATTTGAATGTTTAACAAATTCTCTCTGTTTAAGCCGCCTTGAGCAGCTCCAGTGATATTAAGCTTTAATAATTCTTGTCCAAATTTAGAATAAAGTATATTGAATAAATACTTTTGGTTTGTTTTTTCATTAGTACGTAATAGGAAAACGTGTTCGTTAATCATTCCTTTTTCATAAGGAAAATCTTTTTTAATGAACAAAGAAGTTTTCCCTGTTAATGCACCATCTTTACATATCAAAATATCCAAATCTCGTAAAAATCCTTGATTTGCTTGATTATAATAATTTTCAGGAACAAATTTCATATTGTTTAAAGAGACCGTTCCGTCTAAACCTATGTGTTCGCCACCTAAACTTGGTATTCCATCTTGATATTCAGAAACTCCTCCTTTTGGTCTTTTCCCACTCTCAAGCGTTTCAAGAACGTCTCCAAGTTTTTTTATCTCCCACTTACTTTCAATTTTTACTTTTTTTTTAACCGAAAGCGAAATTGTTTTTTCAAATTCTACTCTGTCAAAGGTCAGCATATCTACCAAATCGTGGCGAGAAACGTAGTTTTGCATTTTGGCATCAATTGCAAAATCATCGTTGCTGGTAAATGCTTTTAAAATATACGTGCTTGCCTTCTCTGGGTTATCAAATAGTTTAGCGTCATACATTTGTGTGCATTCGTCCACCGTTTTGCCTCGTTGCATAGCGTGCATGCCTTCGCTATTGCGTCGGCTACTAAATTCGTAACCCAAGAAGCGTTTTTCTATTTCTTTTTCGCCACTCTTTACCAATACTACTTTTTGGTTAAGTACAATTATAAAATACAAAAGTTTATCGGCTTCACGGTCTAAAAGGATATTCCAAAAATCCTTTTCGGTTTTAGTTTTTAGTTTTTTACGGTATTCTTTATATATTTCGTGGTTTTTTATTGCTTCGTTCGGTGTTTTTTCTAACATAGAAATATAATCGTCAAACGTAATATTTCCCCAAACATGGGTTACATATTTAGAAACTGGTTTTTCTATGCTGTTTATGGTAATATCTTGTAGGTTTTCAAAGAAATGAGCTACTGATTTTTTCCATTCTACGCTTAGTTTATTGGCTCTTCGGCGTAAAAACAAGGTTACAGTATTAGTTCCTGTTGCCATAAAAGTGTTACTCCCTAACTCGGCAATGGCAATAATGTCAAAATATTGCAGAATAATTTCTCTGGTTTTGGTCTGTATTCCTGTATTGTTCAAGATAGAACTTGGTAAAATCAAACTGGCAACGCCTCCATCTTTTAGTAAATGTTTGGTTCGCTCTACAAACAAACATTCTATATCTTTGCTCTTATCTGAAAGACTATCATATAAGGTAAATTCCTTTTGAGCACCAATATATTCTAAATCGTCTTTGCAATCATTTACAGCATACGGCGGATTTGAAATTACTACCAAAAACTTGGCTTTAGAAGAATCTTCAATATTAATATTGTCTTTCAATAAACCTTTGTATGTTTTAGAAGTAGCAAAACTATCCAAGCCATCGCCGTGTATTACCTGAGCTACACCATCACCATAAAAATAACAACCTACTTTGGCAACTTTTACCAAACGGTAATCTTTCTCTATGCCGTAAACATATTTTGCAGCCCAATTATATGGGTCGGCTACCCAACTTTTGACGGCTGATTTTGCTTTGGGAAAAGTAAGTTCTTTTTCAATATTGATATTGTTGATGATGTCTTGATATTCTTCAAGAGCTTCTGTAATAAAGTGTCCGCTACCCGCTGCATAATCTATTATTGCAGGAAGTTTTGGGTCTTGATTGTTAATCTCTTGCAACATCATTTTTTTGATAGGCAACGACCGAACAATGAATTTAGTAACTGGGGGCGGTGTAAAATATTGCCCTACTTCTTGTTTTAGTCCAGTGGTTAAAAGCAATTCAAAGAAATCGGATAGATGTTGTTGTTTTCTAGGGTAACGAATTTGGTATTTTTCCAGAAGTTGCACCACTTCTTTGAGCACTCGTTGGTTATTATCAAAAGTTTCGTTGTCGTCAACTTCTTTAATGGCGAAAATATTGTTGAATTTCAATATTTTTTTCTTCAATTCTCTAATTTCTTCTGCTGTTTCGGCTTTAAAATCAGAATCTTTTATACCCTCAACTTCTTTTTCTAAAAATGCTAACAATCCGTTTTTGTGCAAATTAATCAATCGAACCTGAAAATCAACCGCGTTATCATCTTCTCGCCAATGAAATTCTAATTCCATATCGTCGCCTTTGGCTTCATCATATAATTTAGCCAAAAATAAATTGAAAATTTTATTAAACGCATTGGGTTTGTCCGAAACCGAATGTTTCCTTAAAATGGAAGCAAAACCGTGAAATATTTTATCGCTTTCGTCTTTTGTCAAAGGTTTTAAATCGTCCTTCGAAAAAATCTTACTTTTAAAATCATAAGGTTTATTTTCCCAAATGTCTTGGTGTTTAGTAATTTTGTTCCAGCCGTTATGAAAATCTTTAACATCGCCAACTCTATATTCGTTCTCTATTTTAACGATTTCATTCCTGCGGATTATTTCATTATTACTTAATTGTGAAGCATAAAGCATTAGTAAATCTGCCTTGTTGCTAAATTTGAAATACGTAAATAATTGTCCTCCGTCTTTCTTTATTCGAGAAAACTCTTTATCAAATTCCTTACCGTAAGTTTTGCATTCAATCAATAAATATTCCGAACCGTCTTCACGAGTTACGCAGATGTCTAATCTTCCAGAAAATCCGTGACCTGCGGGATACACTTTTTCAAGAGAGATATTCTCAGGTTTATATCCTTTTTCAAGTAATTGGTTAACACATTCTAAAACGACCCAATCTTCAGGTTTAACAATATTCTGAGAATCTTTTCCTTGAATTTTTATTTTTCCACCGAAATGGAAAATTTGTTTATGAAAATCTATTTCAAGGGAATAACCATCAGTATAGCTTTTCGAATATATATCTACCGCATTTTCTTTCGGTAAAAAACCTAATTTTTGTATGAGTAATTTGTTATTCATAATATTATTAGAATTTCATTTTTACTTGTACAACATTCTTTGATTTTAAGTAATTAACGGTCTTTTCTGCAACTTGAAAAGTTTTTTCAGAGCAACCATTTTTGTAAGCTTCTTTAGCAAATTTATCTCCATAAAAAAGCTCTTTAATTTTGTTAATTTCCATTTCAAAAAGGTCAGCAAGTATACTTAGTTTTGTTGAGTTAAATAAATCCTTATTATTTTCAATTCGACTTATTTTAGTCATGTTAATTTTCAATTTTGCACCTAAATCAGTTTGAGTCCATCCTCTTTTTTCTCTTTCAAACTTTATAAATTCACCAAAACTTGTCATTTTATAGCTTTATTAAATTTAACTTGACCTTAATACATCAAAATTACAAAAAAAAAATGTTTTAACAAAATAAATATCATAATTTATTTTAAGAATAACTTTCTATTACTTAATAAGTGTGTTAAAAAAACAACTCTTTTGCAAATTTAGGTTGTGGGTAAGATTATACGATTTGCAAATGTGTTGTTTTGTGTGTTAGCTATTCATTTTTTTTTTTGTCTATTTAGTAGCAAATTGTCTGCTGTGTCTGTCTTTTTTTTACACTTGGCGGTAACGGAGGTGGCTTTGCGCAGTAGCGGACTAAATCCCGCTTTGCTTTCACCACACACCAAAATTAATTAATTTTTGTGAACTTTCAAAACCTGCTAACCCGATATTGTGCCAAGCCATTGTTGTGTGTTAGTGCTGTGTGTCCTGCGTTGCTACAGGGTACAAAGATACAAATCGTTCTTTGAAT
>JBAXTE010000083.1:0-4894 GCA_037130365.1 Bacteroidota bacterium | reverse complement strand
CTGGACTAACAGGAAATACAGGTTTAGTTGGAGCGACTGGTGCTCAAGGAACCACAGGATCAGTTGGTGCAACTGGTGCTATCGGAGCCACTGGCTTACAAGGCATACAAGGAAATACGGGAGCAGTTGGCGCCCAAGGAATTCAGGGAATACAAGGTAATACTGGTTCCACAGGCTTAGCAGGACCAACTGGTGCATCAGGTATAAACGGGATTAACGGCACGAACGGAGCCACTGGTGTAACGGGCGTAACTGGCCCTGTTGGTTGTGCAACTACAAATTATATTATTAAAGGAAATGGAACAACTGCAACGTGCACTGTTGCTCCAATATATGAAACGGGTGTTGGTGACGTAGGTATTGGAACTACAACACCAGATTCTAAATTTCACGTCTCTGGAAGTGCAATACTAACCCTTCGCAATAGTTCAACATTATCGTCTTTTGGGGATAATATGGCATCATTAAATATGGGAGATGCATACTCTGGAAACCAAGGAAGGATTCTATTACAACGTGGAACAGCCGGAAGTGGTGGCGATAATCCAACAGATATGTCATTTTGGACAACTCCAGATGGCGGCTGGAATCCGTTAGAACGAATGAGAATTAACTATAATGGTAATGTTGGAATTGGGACAACTACTCCTGGTTATCGCTTAGATTTAAATACTGGAACTTTTGCTTTCGGAAATGGAAATGTTAGAACTGAATCACGCGATAACGCTGGACTTCAAGGAAATGCTGGGGCCCAAAGTGGCTTTTTTGAAGCATCTTCCCCAACAAATTTTCCGACTGGTGCAACTAGTTGGTGGCATTTAATTGATAGTCGCCATTCAAATAATACGAATAATTTTTCATTGCAAATTTCAGGTAGCTTTTTTGACCAATTTCTCTATTTTAGGAAAACCAATAATAATGCTTCACAATCTTGGAAATTGATAGCTGCAACAGATTTACCTGGAAATGCTGGACAAGTCCTTCAATCTAATGGTTCTAATGTTGCACCAACATGGACAGGAGCAGTAACCCCAGCAAATATTTATAGTGTTGAAAGTACAAGTGCATTAGCAATTTCATCTAGCACATTTACTGCTATTCCAGGTGAATCAATTACAATTCCAAATTTAATTACTGGAGATCGATTGATGATTTATTATGCTGGTAATGCATTAATGAGTGGATCTGATTATAATACTATCGATGTTGCTGTATTTGCAAATGGAAGCATGGTTCAAATAGGAGGATATGTTAGATTTTCTTTAGATAGCTATAATGCAAATATTGCTTGGCAAAATTATTCTGCTATAGCACGCTATAATGTCCCATCTAGTGGTAGTTATACATTTGATGTAAGAGCTATGCGAGCTCTAGGGGGTAATACAATTAGTATTGGAGGAACTTCACTGGAAGCAGGTGAAGGAGTTTTAATAATATATGTTTTAAGAAACTAGAAAAAATGATTATACGGTTTAAAATGGGCTCTAAAAAAATGATGTAAAATTTTAATTTTAAATCCGAAATAAATATTTAAAACCAGATGAAAAAAATAATATCAATATTCTTAATGTTAATAGTGTTTGAAACTGCTTATTCTCAAGCTCAGGGTATTGAAAGAGCTAAAATTTCAGAATCGGGTACTGGAACTTTGATAAATGGAGTTTGTACAGTTCAAATTAATGCAGTTGTCGATAATGATACTTATTATGTGCAACTTACACCGCTTGAAAACTATACTGAGTTATATGTATTCGAAAAAAATAAGGATTCTTTTGTGGTTAAATCAAAAGATAAATCAAATGCAAAATTTGATTATATTGTAGTTTTGAAACGGAAAAAGGATAAAGAATCAACTGAAATAGGACCTAAAAAGCAAAAATAAAGTTCTAAAATTACTTTAATTTAGATTTTGAGTAAGCGAGGTTGTTTTTTGCTAGTTGATAATCGGGTTTTATTGCTATTGCCTTTTCGCCAGCCTCGATTGCTTTTTTAAATTCACCTAAAGAATTGTATGCACTACAAATATTATTGTATGCATCGGCATAGTCTGGTTTGAGTTTTAATGCTTGATTACAGGCATCAATACACCCATAATAATCTGAATTATTATAGCATTCTAAACTCAAAGTAAGGTAATTTTCAGGAGTTGGATTTGTTTTAGCAATTCTCTTGTAATAATCTGTTCGTGATTCCTTTTTTTGAGATAACCCAAAAAGATTCTTTGCAGTAGTATCATTTGGAAATTTTTGAATAGTCTCTAACGCCATTGATTCTAATTTTCCCCATTGGCTTAAATCATTATAGATATTCATAGCTAAATACCTAGAACTCATATACCATGGATTAATAGTTAGAGCATACTCAACATTTTTCAATGATTCACTTTTTCTATTGTGCTTGTATAAAAAATCAGCGTAAAAGTAGTAAGGCTCATAAAGCGTTACTCCCAATTCAATTGCCCTTTTAAACGATTGTTCGGCTTCTTGTGGATACCCCAATGCATTCTTGCAAATTGCAATATTGATATACAAATGAGGATAATTTGGAGTAAATTCTAGCGCTTTTTGATAATACAATAATGCTTTTTCTAAATTCCCAATTCTCATTTGCGTAAGTCCGTAATTCATCAATCCACGACCGTTTTTCGGACTTTTAATGGTTACATCAAGCCACAGAGTCTCTTCGGATTTCCATACTTTGTTTCGCTCATACACACCAATTCCATTCAATAACAAGATTGAACCCATTGAAATAATGATCAACGTAATTGCGATTTTGTTTTTCAAAAAACGTTCAGTTACCAGAGATAATGCCCAAACAGCGGCAATGGCTAAACCAATAAATGGAAAAAACATTCGGTGGTCATTAGTTACTTCTGCCAAAGGAACAAGACTTGTGGGTAATAGTGCAAAAATAAACCATAAAATTCCAAAAGCAATGGGACGCATCTTTTTGTCCTTAGAAGTTTTGAAAGCAATAAACACAAGAAGCGAAACGATTAATATTCCAATGATAATTCGTTCATCAAATGGGTTTGTAAGCAATTGCCAATCTGAATCCGCAGAAAGATTTACTGGAATAAAAAATGCTATCAAGTACCTACAAATAACCCAACATTGAGTGAGAATATACAATCCACGACTAGTCCCTCCAACGGAGAAAGAACTGCCAGCCATTTTAAGGACTAAAATTCCTCCAATTATTGTAATAATTAAAATAACAATTGATGCTTTTATTAGCTTAAAATGATCTGTTTTATGCTTAAAAGAAAAGAATTCACCTAATGATTTATTCCGTTCAAACAACCAATAATAAACCATAAAAATTGGTAAAAAAGTAATGGTTTGTTCTTTTGCTAAAATACCAGCAATAAACGGAATAAGGAATAATCCAAATTTTCGCATTTTTGGGAGATATATCCAAAGAATCAGCGATGAAACAACTGCAAATCCAGAAAAAATATCACTTCGAGCAGATAAATAATTTACCGTTTCTCCATTAACAGTGTGAAGTCCAAACCATGCTGCTCCAAAAAATGCTGCGGTTAGCAACTGTGTGTATTTTGGATGTGATCGCGAGAAAAGATTTTTTGATAGTAAATAAATACATAAAACTGTAAGTAAAAACCAAAAAAATGAATCAACATGAAACCAAAATGGATTTAATCCATGGGCTTTTTGATAATCGATGGCAAACAAAAGTGTAAGTAGTGGCCGATAGCTTTGGTTTTGAGGTAGCGTGCTAAAAGTACTTGCATCTTTGAAATATTGAGGAGCTTTGCTTAGATCTTTAACATATGGATTTTCAACAATAACATGATTGTCGTCGAAATGAAACTCGTTTGAAAAATGGTTGCTATAAAATAGCGTGATTACTACAAATAACCCAGAAAGGATTAAAAATGTCTTAAGCGTTTTATTATCGAATATATTCATAACAGTGTGATATTAAGCATTTCCTTTTGATGAAAAAAAGAGCCCAACTGAAGCCGGGAAAATAAATAAGAGTAAGTCTTTATCAAAAACTCCACTAAATCCTTTAAAAATAAAATACCCTGAAATTAAAAACACTAACAAACCTGAAACCACGGTTAATGCTCCATTTTTTCTCAATCCACCCACGAATAATAGTGTCCCAAAAAGAAAAAACACTAGGATTAGCACAGAGTGCAAACTCTTTATTTCAAGTTTCTTAAAATCATCCCAATAATGAACAATTACAAAAAGCAATACTCCGATTCGAAGCATCCATTTCGAAAATGGTTCTAGTGATTTAATTGGTTTCATTGATATTGATTTGGTTAATTTGTAATGCAATATTAAGAAATTATCTCGTTTAATCCAAATATTTGCCTTGATGGTGTATTCTAGCGTGAGGGATAGCAGTGGAAAGCCCACAGGAGCATTGCGACGAGGACTTGCAACGTATAGCCCGACCTTAACTTGTTGCTTGGAGTTTTAATACCGCTTCTAGATATAATATAGTCCAATTCTCAAAAGATTATTGAACTATTTAGGGTCTGCTGAAAAACTCAAGTGTCATTATTATCTTGCTGAAAAATCCAAAAGTTGCCAATTTGCATCAACGAAGCATTGAAGTAACTAAAACATCTCATCTTCTTCTAAAATCGTGGGATGCCTTGGGCGAAGCGGCGGTGTTCCGATAAAACAACAAATTGCTATTCAATTGTTGTTTTGTGCTCAATGCAATTTGGTTGTTTTTCGAGAATCCTCGAAAAAATATGGAATCGTAGATTCCTGATTTTTCGGGACCAGACAGGGCGGGAATGACGTAAGACTTACAAAACTTTCGGAGGCGTTTATCACGCCAAGGCGTGATAGGCTGTTTGTGGCGCCAGAGCGCCACACTACTCCGAATTAGTTTTGTTAGTCTT
>JBAXTE010000082.1:0-5157 GCA_037130365.1 Bacteroidota bacterium | reverse complement strand
CTGTTGGAGTTCCGCTGATCGTAATCGTGTTTGAAGCAAAAGATGCTGTTACTCCTGATGGTAATCCAGTAGCAGTTCCAATGCCTGTGGCACCAGTGGTCGAATGTGTAATGTCAGTCATTAAAGTACTGATACACAATGTTTCCGTCGATGATGCAGCCGATACTGTATTTGCTGGAGTGACATTAATCGTTCCGGTGGCATTTACTGTTCCACAACCGCCAGTTAACGGAATCGTATAATTAAAGGTTCCAGATTCTGTTGGAGTTCCACTGATCGTAATCGTGTTTGAAGCAAAGGATGCTGTCACTCCTGATGGTAATCCGCTAGTTGATCCAATGCCTGTGGCACCAGTGGTCGAATGAGTAATATCATTAAGCAATGTACTGATGCACAATGTTTCTGTCGAAGATGCGGCAGATACCGTATTTGCTGGAGTGACATTAATCGTTCCGGTAGCATTTACTGTTCCACAACCTCCAGTTAAAGGTATCGTATAATTAAAAGTACCTGATTCTGTTGGAGTTCCACTAATCGTAATCGTGTTTGAAGCAAAAGATGCCGTTACTCCTGATGGTAAATTTGTCGCAGTTCCAATGCCTGTGGCGCCGGTGGTCGAATGCGTAATATCATTAAGCAATGTACTGATGCACAATGTTTCTGTCGAAGAGGCAGCCGATACTGTATTTGCTGGAGTGACATTGATGGTACCGGTGGCATTTACTGTTCCACAACCGCCAGTTAACGGAATCGTATAATTAAAGGTTCCAGATTCTGTTGGAGTTCCGCTGATCGTAATCGTGTTTGAAGCAAAAGATGCCGTTACTCCTGATGGTAAATTTGTCGCAGTTCCAATGCCTGTGGCGCCGGTGGTCGAATGTGTAATATCATTAAGCAAAGTACTGATACACAATGTTTCTGTAGAAGATGCAGCAGATACTGTATTTGCTGGAGTGACATTAATCGTTCCGGTCGCATTTACTGTTCCACAACCTCCAGTTAAAGGTATCGTATAATTAAAAGTACCTGATTCTGTTGGAGTTCCACTAATCGTAATCGTGTTTGAAGCAAAAGATGCCGTTACTCCTGATGGTAAATTTGTCGCAGTTCCAATGCCTGTGGCGCCGGTGGTCGAATGCGTAATATCATTAAGCAATGTACTGATGCACAATGTTTCTGTCGAAGAGGCAGCCGATACTGTATTTGCTGGAGTGACATTGATGGTACCGGTGGCATTTACTGTTCCACAACCGCCAGTTAACGGAATCGTATAATTAAAGGTTCCAGATTCTGTTGGTGTTCCGCTGATCGTAATCGTGTTTGAAGCAAAAGATGCCGTGACTCCTACTGGTAAACCGCTAGTTGATCCAATGCCTGTGGCACCAGTAGTCGAATGCGTAATATCAGTCATTAAAGTACTGATACACAATGTTTCTGTAGATGATGCGGCAGATACTGTATTTGCTGGAGTGACATTAATCGTTCCGGTGGCATTTACTGTTCCACAACCGCCAGTTAAAGGAATCGTATAATTAAATGTCCCTGATTCTGTTGGAGTTCCACTAATCGTAATCGTGTTTGAAGCAAAAGATGCCGTTACTCCTGATGGTAAATTTGTCGCAGTTCCAATGCCTGTGGCGCCGGTGGTCGAATGCGTAATATCAGTCATTAAAGTACTGATACACAATGTTTCTGTAGATGATGCGGCAGATACTGTATTTGCTGGAGTGACATTGATGGTTCCGGTCGCATTTACTGTTCCACAACCGCCAGTTAACGGAATCGTATAATTAAAGGTTCCAGATTCTGTTGGTGTTCCGCTGATCGTAATCGTGTTTGAAGCAAAAGATACTGTTACTCCCGATGGTAATCCAGTAGCAGTTCCAATGCCTGTGGCACCGGTGGTCGAATGGGTAATATCATTAAGCAATGTACTGATACACAATGTTTCTGTCGAAGATGCGGCAGATACCGTATTTGCTGGAGTGACATTAATCGTTCCGGTAGCATTTACTGTTCCACAACCTCCAGTTAAAGGTATCGTATAATTAAAAGTACCTGATTCTGTTGGAGTTCCACTGATCGTAATCGTGTTTGAAGCAAAGGATGCTGTCACTCCTGATGGTAATCCGCTAGCAGTTCCAATGCCTGTGGCACCAGTGGTCGAATGTGTAATGTCAGTCATTAAAGTACTGATACACAATGTTTCAGTTGAAGATGCAGCCGATACTGTATTTGCTGGAGTGACATTGATGGTTCCGGTCGCATTTACTGTTCCACAACCGCCAGTTAACGGAATCGTATAATTAAAGGTTCCAGATTCTGTTGGTGTTCCGCTGATCGTAATCGTGTTTGAAGCAAAAGATACTGTTACTCCCGATGGTAATCCAGTAGCAGTTCCAATGCCTGTGGCACCAGTGGTCGAATGTGTAATGTCAGTCATTAAAGTACTGATACACAATGTTTCAGTTGAAGATGCAGCCGATACTGTATTTGCTGGAGTGACATTAATCGTTCCGGTGGCATTTACTGTTCCACAACCGCCAGTTAAAGGAATGGTATAATTAAATGTACCTGATTCTGTTGGAGTTCCGCTGATCGTAATCGTGTTTGAAGCAAAAGATGCAGTTACACCTGCTGGTAAATTTGTCGCAGTTCCAATGCCTGTGGCACCGGTGGTCGAATGTGTAATGTCAGTCATTAAAGTACTGATGCACAATGTTTCTGTAGATGATGCGGCAGATACTGTATTTGCTGGAGTGACATTAATCGTTCCGGTGGCATTTACTGTTCCACAACCGCCAGTTAACGGAATCGTGTAATTAAATGTTCCTGATTCTGTTGGAGTTCCGCTGATCGTAATCGTGTTTGAAGCAAAAGATGCCGTTACTCCTGATGGTAAATTTGTCGCAGTTCCAATGCCTGTGGCGCCGGTGGTCGAATGCGTAATATCAGTCATTAAAGTACTGATACACAATGTTTCTGTAGATGATGCGGCAGATACTGTATTTGCTGGAGTGACATTAATCGTTCCGGTGGCATTTACTGTTCCACAACCTCCTGTTAACGGAATGGTATAATTAAAAGTACCTGATTCTGTTGGAGTTCCGCTGATCGTAATCGTGTTTGAAGCAAAAGATGCAGTTACACCTGCTGGTAAATTTGTCGCAGTTCCAATGCCTGTGGCACCCGTGGTGGTGTGCGTAATATCATTAAGCAAAGTGCTGATGCACAATGTTTCAGTCGAAGATGCAGCCGATACTGTAT
Organism: Bacteroidota bacterium; assembly: GCA_037130365.1. Classification (GTDB taxonomy): domain Bacteria; phylum Bacteroidota; class Bacteroidia; order Bacteroidales; family WCHB1-69; genus JBAXTE01. The sequence continues at coordinate 1,890 of JBAXTE010000082.1, read as the reverse complement.
TTGCTGGAGTGACATTGATGGTACCGGTGGCATTTACTGTTCCACAACCGCCAGTTAAAGGTATCGTATAATTAAATGTACCTGATTCTGTTGGTGTTCCGCTGATCGTAATCGTGTTTGAAGCAAAAGATGCTGTGACTCCTGATGGTAAATTTGTCGCAGTTCCAATGCCTGTGGCGCCGGTGGACGAATGCGTAATATCATTAAGCAAAGTACTGATACACAATGTTTCCGTCGAAGATGCGGCAGATACTGTATTTGCTGGAGTGACATTGATGGTACCGGTGGCATTTACTGTTCCACAACCTCCTGTTAACGGAATGGTATAATTAAATGTACCTGATTCTGTTGGAGTTCCGCTGATCGTAATCGTGTTTGAAGCAAAAGATGCTGTGACTCCTGATGGTAAATTTGTCGCACTTCCAATGCCTGTCGCACCGGTGGTCGAATGCGTAATATCAGTCATTAAAGTACTGATACACAACGTTTCCGTTGATGATGCGGCCGATACTGTATTTGCTGGTGTGACATTGATTGTTCCGGTTGCATTTACTGTTCCACAACCTCCTGTTAACGGAATCGTGTAATTAAATGTACCTGATTCTGTTGGAGTTCCGCTGATCGTAATCGTGTTTGAAGCAAAAGATGCCGTTACTCCTGATGGTAAATTTGTCGCAGTTCCAATGCCTGTGGCGCCGGTGGTCGAATGTGTAATATCATTAAGCAATGTACTGATGCACAATGTTTCTGTCGAAGAGGCAGCCGATACTGTATTTGCTGGAGTGACATTAATCGTTCCGGTGGCATTTACTGTTCCACAACCTCCTGTTAACGGAATGGTATAATTAAATGTACCTGATTCTGTTGGAGTTCCGCTGATCGTAATCGTGTTTGAAGCAAAAAATGCTGTTATTCCCGATGGTAATCCAGTAGCAGTTCCAATGCCTGTGGCACCAGTGGTCGAATGTGTAATATCATTAAGCAATGTACTGATACACAATGTTTCCGTCGAAGATGCGACAGATACCGTATTTGCTGGAGTGACATTAATCGTTCCGGTAGCATTTACTGTTCCACAACCTCCTGTTAACGGAATGGTATAATTAAATGTACCTGATTCTGTTGGAGTTCCACTGATCGTAATCGTGTTTGAAGCAAAAGATGCCGTGACTCCTGATGGTAATCCAGTGACACTTCCAATGCCTGTCGCACCGGTGGTCGAATGTGTAATATCATTAAGCAATGTACTGATACACAATGTTTCCGTCGAAGATGCGACAGATACCGTATTTGCTGGAGTGACATTAATCGTTCCGGTGGCATTTACTGTTCCACAACCTCCTGTTAACGGAATGGTATAATTAAAAGTACCTGATTCTGTTGGAGTTCCGCTGATCGTAATCGTGTTTGAAGCAAAGGATGCTGTTACTCCTGCTGGTAAATTTGTCGCACTTCCAATGCCTGTGGCACCAGTAGTCGAATGCGTAATGTCAGTCATTAAAGTACTGATACACAACGTTTCTGTCGAAGATGCGGCCGATACTGTATTTGCTGGTGTGACATTGATCGTTCCGGTTGCATTTACTGTTCCACAACCTCCAGTTAAAGGTATCGTATAATTAAAAGTACCTGATTCTGTTGGAGTTCCACTGATCGTAATCGTGTTTGAAGCAAAAGATGCCGTGACTCCTGATGGTAATCCAGTGACACTTCCAATGCCTGTCGCACCGGTGGTCGAATGTGTAATATCAGTCATTAAAGTACTGATACACAATGTTTCTGTAGATGATGCGGCAGATACTGTATTTGCTGGAGTGACATTAATTGTTCCGGTTGCATTTACTGTTCCACAACCTCCAGTTAAAGGTATCGTATAATTAAAAGTACCTG
>JBAXTE010000081.1:0-5410 GCA_037130365.1 Bacteroidota bacterium | reverse complement strand
ATCATTTTTATACATATCTACTTCTTTTAGTGTAGACATTTTTCAGGACGACTCAGTATTACGCCTAACGCCTGAGGCTATGAATAGTGGTGGTTTTAACACCGATTTCCTGTCGCCCCACAGCAAAGTTAATTAATATTTGTGAACTCTCAAATTACGTTCTCACCCGCCATTATTTCATAGCCTTTGTTATGTGCTGTGGTTATTTGTCAAATTAAATTTTATAAATCTTACTTACAAATTTATATGCTTGTTTTTCGCCTGTTTCAGGATGAATCCAATCAATTTCTTTTGGTATTGAGATTACGATATATGCATTATCGATATGAACAGAGTCATTATTATGATAAAAATCAGGGTCGGTCATTGAAACTCCTTTAATTTTATACATTGCTCTATGCCAATTAAAATCAATTTTCCATCTATTCGTTTTTTTGTAAATATCGACATCGCTTACTTTTAAAATTGATTCTGAAGGAACATTTACTGCATTGAATTCATCTTCATTTAGAAATGCCTTGTAATTACCCCAAAAACTTTTATAAGCATAATGTTGAAATACCCAATCTAAATCATCTTGGGTTCTACTTCCAGTTTTCTCGCAGGAATTATTGTCAATGACCCAATTTTCTTGCTGTTTACCTTGCGGTATTGGTCTGCCATCAAACTCAATAATATCAAGAGGGTTTGCAAAGTTAATTTCACACCCTTGCACAGCACCTGCATTCCCATCATCTCTAACTATTCGAATCCATTTACTTGGGTCATCCAAATCAAGACCTCCAGGACATAAACCGCCCGTTTTACAACTGACTGCTAATAACAATACTCTTTTTCTCATTTTAAGTTACCTCCAAACTTAATATCCTTACTGAATTTATTTAGCAACATCTCACTTACTAACCTTCTGTGGCATTTTTCATTTGTATGTTCTGAGCAAAGTAGGACAACATTTTGATATTTTTTAAACTGCTCAATAAAATTTCCAATATTTGACTTTTTTTCTAAATATTTATTAAACTCCTTTTCAAACAATTTATAATCTTTACTCATAGCAGAACCTTTGGTTCTAACTTCTTTTAATAATTCATTTTGAGGTGCTAAGTCAACTCTATGGACATATTTGCAACCGTCAGCTAATTTGTCCAATAAGAAAGGCAAATCCTTTTCAAAGGCAAATCGAGACAGTTGTCCATTTGGATTTAACCTAATGTCAACAAGACAATCAATTTTGTTTTTTTTCAAAATCCCAAAAAATTCTTCTGCTGTTTTTTGGGTAAAACCAATGTTAAATAAATTAATCATATTCTTCAAAATTTTTATTGTTAGTATTATTTACTTTTTTCCATCCGTGCATTAAGTTCCAGTATCTGTCACAGAAATCATTTACTTTTTCTTGTTGCGTATTCCCAAAATAATTATCAATTTTTGCCGATTCAAAAATGCTCGAATTTAATACATCTAATTTTTTAATTTCAGTTTTATTAAACACTATTTCGGATAATTGCTTATTTAGATTTTCATTAGAGACAGTTCCGATTTTACCACTTTGATTTTGAATAATATGTTCTACATTTAACCAATCACCAAACTTTTCCTCAATCTTTCTACTTGCAAAAAAATATCTATGACAGTCAATAGGCCTTTTTTCGCTACACATAAGGGCAAGCGTGTAATTATTATCGTAAGCTGTTTCTATTCTTTTTATTCCTTCTGAGAAAAATTCATCTTTTCTAAATTTTTGAAAATCAACTATTTCTTCATTTGCATATAGTTCAGTGTTTTCAGGTCTGTTACTTTTCGTTATGGGAAATATATCTTCAAAAAATATATCAGAAGCTTTAGAAAAAACATCTTGCATAGGACTTGCTTTTGCCCCAAGTTCTGGTACATGAATATATGAAATAGAAAAATGCTTACCTGCCACTTTTAAATTGTCGGCATTGCATTGTGGATACTGTTTTGAATATGGCATAGAGCGAACATCAACTAAATGGGATACATTAAACTCTTTTAAAGTTTTGAACATTTTTTCAATGTCAATGACTGCTCCATTTTGAAATAACGTATAACCCAGTGTGTATAATTTTTGTTTATCCATTTTAAATCATCTTTAAATTTGTGCTTTTGTTAATATTGTCTGCAATCTCTTTTGTAAAAATTATTTCAAATATATCATTTTTATCCTTATTCTTAAAGACATCTGAATATTTAGCCAACAGTTCACTAACTTTTTGGTTGTATTCTGAATGCTGATAACTAATGAACATATTATTTGCATTAGCAATTTTTTGTATGAACATCAAAATAAACTCTTCAAGACCTATTTCAAAATATCTGCAACTTATAGCCCAATTGTGAATGTGTAAAGTGTCGTGTGAAAGGGTGTAGGTAATTGCTGAACAGATTCCCAAATTTTCACCATTTTCTCTACATATTTCAAAATACAACGATTTAGCATCACCATCAAACTTATCATCATTTCTTGAGAATTTGAATTGATTTGATTTAGAGTATAATTTAATGGATTCACTATGTTTGATGTCAATGATTACCTTGACAGATAATGCAGGCAAAGAATTTTGATTACGTTCCGTTTGAATTATTTGATATTGTTTTCTTCTATTTTGAGAATTTAAAGACAACTCAACTCTTTCAAATATGCATCCAGCAATTAATTGAGTTGCTAACTCATTATGATTTGTCCATTCAGGAACAAATACTTCTGGCAATTTAAGTTTTACTTCATCTCTAACTATTTGATTATCATCAATAAATACGATTGAATTTGGTAAAACGGAAAGCTGCTCCGCTATTTTTCTAATATTTTCACTTTTATCGTTATTATTTGCAATAATGTAGTCAATCTGATTTTTTATTGGGAAAATAGTGTCATCTAATTTTTCTATTGTTGATTCAACCAATTTAGAATCATTTCTTGAACATATTGAAATAAAAACACCCAACTCATTCCCCATAGTTTTAACAAATTTCATAAATTCTATAAATGGTGCTCCATGTTCAGATTGTAAATTTTCTTTTATCTTATCTATTCCAACTTCGGAAAGGGTACCCATCCATAATGTATCATCTAAATCCAGTACAATGGCTTTATATAATATTTTTAATTTACTAATAACCAGTGCAACAATCTTCATTATGATTATTCCAGTGACAGGTATATCTGTTTTACTTGAAAGTTCAACAATAGTAGGTAGATTCTGAATTTGATATTTAAAGTTGCAATAAGTATCCTTTGTGATATTTTTGCAAGTAATGTCGATTTCATTGATACCTTCTTCGTTGCCATCAATTTCTATGATAAAATTGTTTTCATTGAGTTGCTCAAACAACCACGTTAAACCTTTATCATCTTTAGGAATAAAGCTCTTTAGCCCAGAAATAGCAATTATAAATTCGTCTTTGTTATAGTCACGAAATTTTTTTACAAAATCATTTATGTAAACGCATAGAAAGGAGTTGCCAATATCTTGACATCCATAACAAACTGAATTTACACTTATTTTTTCCGACTTAGCCATTCGTTAATATCATTATAATTCGTTCTTTGATTATTTTCTTTTTCGTAGGTTTCTTGTTGCACTGTTGTTTTTTTACCATTGCACACAACTTCTGTATAGCTCTCATAAATATTCTCATATACATTTATCTTTGTTGGATTGGTGAGATATTTTTAGTTTAGCAAATATAGTGTATAAATAATTAACATATTAAATTTTAACAAAACGGGACTTCTAAAAATTAGCTTCACTGAGCTCCTTTCAGTCGGTTCAGCGTTAGACTGCAAAATTAAGATTTCAATTTAATAAGGCTTAACGGCTGACGCTATGGCAAGTGCGGGAATAAATTGTTGCTCAACTGTCTGCCAGCACAAATGTATATAAAAATTTCAAATGTTTCAACGAACACGCAAACCCGCATTTGCTATAGTGTTTGTTATGCATCGTTATTTCTTTTCATCCAATAAATTAAAGAAGTGCCGTAACAATTATCGCAATTGTATTTGTTAGGATGATTCCAGAAATAAGAGTCATTGTCCTAAAGTTATTTCTGATGCTATTCAAGTAAATTAGAACGCTTGAAGCAGTCAGTATTGTCAAAATGATTGTAATTGGCACTAATTTTATTGAGTGAACTTCATCAAACTGAAACATTAATAATACTGGCAGGAAACCATAAAAAATAAAAATAAGCAAACTTTTGTCAGTTTTCATTTTACTGAACAACTGTTTTAATGGTTCCAATGAAAAATTAAAGGCAATCGAAACTAGCAATGTAAATGTAATTGGCAATAAGCCATAGATTCCTAACACCTCACCTCCAAAAAATTTGGGAATTGAAATTGTCATGAGGTAAATACTTAATAGTAAACAAAATCCAATTGAATGTGTGGTCCATTTGGGGAAATTTTTAACCCACCCCAAACCAAATAGAAAAAACATTGAAGCAATCGAGATTAGTAGGGAAGAGTAATAAACTGTCCTATTTACTTCAATGAATTCGAAAATCCATGATATTCCAAATAGTAGAATTGGAATAGTTGCTAAAAATGATGTTTTTGTTAAACTAAATATTTTCATAGAGCGCTGAATTTTAGAATATTACAACGTGATTTTAATTATTATATTGTCTTTTAGTAGATATTTAATTGCTGTTTAGCGGTTCTGTCTGAAACAGTCAAATTTTCGGTTTTTATAATGATGCACAACTTGTGTACAGCTCTCATAAATAGTCTCATATACATTTATTTTTGTTGTATTGGTGAGATATTTTATTTAGCTAATATAGTGTATAAATAATTAGGGCTTGCTGAAAAACTTTCATACAACTTATTATCAACACCATATATGACATCTATTCAGAATCAAGTGCAAGATTTTTTTTGAAGTTTATTAAATAAACCTTGCACCTTGTGTTCTAAAATCATTTTTTTATCGCCTTACTTTTTGTCATTGCCACACCTGAGCAAAGCGAAAGCGTGAGTTCCTTATAAATATGAAAAATTACACGAACAAAAAGTAAGCAAAAAAGGCTAGGCGAAGCGATGCTCCACGCGCCCTGCCATAAGACTAACAAAACTAATTCGGAGTAGTGTGGCGCTCTGGCGCCACAAACGTAAACGCCTCCGAAAGTTTTGTAAGTCTTACGTCATTCCCTCCCTGTCTGGTCCCGAAAAATCAGGAATCTACGATTCCATATTTTTTCGAGGATTCTCGAAAAACAACCAAATTGCATTGAGCACAAAACAACAATTGAATAGCAATTTGTTGTTTTATCGGAACACCGCCGCTTCGCCCATGGCATCCCACGATTTTAGAAGAAGTAGAGATGTTTTAGTTATACCAATTAGGAATCAAAACACCCTGCAAATGCATTTAAAAAAAGTTTG
>JBAXTE010000080.1:0-6102 GCA_037130365.1 Bacteroidota bacterium | reverse complement strand
GCGCTCTTCTTTTCACGAAACATCGATTCACGTTTCACGTTCTTCAGACACGCATCGCGCTCTTCTTTTCACGAAACCCTTTTCACGTTTCACGTTCTTAAAACTCGCTTTGCGCTCTTCTTTTCACGAAACCCTTTTCACGTTTCACGAATAAAAAATAATTAATCATTAAAAAAACAAAATAAAAATGCAAAAACAAGGAAACAAATACGGAACTCATCGAGTAATTGAGCCTAAGGGCGTTTTACCTCAACCAGCTAATAAATTAGACAACAATATGGACGAAATTTGGGATAACGAAATCCTAATCGACGTTCAAACGTTAAATGTTGATTCAGCTAGCTTTACTCAAATTGAAGAACAAGCCGGTGGTGATAAAGCTAAAATTGCTGAAATCATGATGGGTATCGTTGCAAAACAAGGTAAACACCGTAATCCAGTTACTGGATCGGGTGGTATGTTGTTAGGTACCGTAGAAAAAATTGGTGATGCTTTAATTGGTAAAATTGACTTAAAAGTGGGCGATAAAATTGCAACATTAGTTTCATTATCGTTGACACCTCTTCGCATCGACAAAATTAAAGATATTCGCTCCGATATCGATCAAGTGGATATTGATGGAAAAGCAATCTTATTTGAAAGTGGAATCTATGCTAAAATTCCTGCTGGAATGCCCGAAGGTCTTGTCTTATCTGCATTAGACGTTGCTGGTGCTCCTGCTCAAACTGCTAAATTGGTTAAATCGGGTGATGTTGTATTAATTATTGGCGCTGGTGGAAAATCGGGTATGTTATGTTGCTACGAAGCTAAAAAACGTGCTGGAGTTACAGGTAAAGTAATTGGTCTTTGCCACAGCGAAAAAAGCACAAAACGTTTACAAGAATTAGGTTTCTGCGACCATGTATTTGCAGCAGATGCAACTCAACCTGTTGCTTGTATGGAAATTATGGAAAAATTGACCAATGGAAAAATGGCAGATGTTTGTATCAACAACGTAAACATTCCTGATACCGAAATGACTAGCGTGCTTTGTACAAAAGATGATGGCGTAGTTTATTTCTTCTCAATGGCAACTTCGTTTACCAAAGCTGCTCTAGGTGCAGAAGGCGTGGGTAGCGATGTTACGATGATTGTTGGAAATGGCTATACAAAAGGTCATGCCGAAATCACATTGGCATTATTAGAAGAAAGCGAAAAATTAAGAAAGGTATTTACTGAACTTTACGCATAATTGTAATAAAAAGAAAACGTCAACTATTTCGTTATTTTGAGTCTAAAATCCAATCATTTACAAATGTAAACTCATGAATTTCATCCTTGCAAAATGCCTCATATTAGACGATTTCTTTCCATTACAAGTTTTAAAATTCACTGACAATTTAGGCTATCAATGCCCTCTCCCTAAAGAGGATATTTTAAAAATCAAAGTACTTAATGATGATTTTTTGTCCCCTTTAGGGGTTACGATAGCTGTCGTAACAGGGGCAAGACAAAAAATCATTTTTTAATTGACTAAATATCAACCAAAAAGGATTTTGAAATAGAAAATAAATACGACCAACCAAGTCAAAAAACGGGATTAGGAAATACATAAATAACGATAAAAGAACAAATGAAAAAAGGGTGTAGATATGGAACACATCGTGTAATTGAGCCTCAGGGAACTCTGCCTCAACCAGCCTTAAAGCTGGATAACACGATGGAGATTTATGATAATGAAATTCTAATTGATGTTAAAACGCTAAACATCGATTCAGCGAGTTATACTCAAATTCGTAAAGCATGTAAAGATGATGCCGACAAGATGAAAGAGATGATTCTCTCGATTGTGGCAGAGCGTGGCAAAATGCAAAATCCAGTTACCGGTTCTGGTGGAATGTTAATAGGAACCGTTCGCGAAATTGGCGAACATTTTCCAAATCGTAAGTTAAAAGTGGGCGACACCATTGCAACGCTTGTTTCATTGTCGTTAACACCACTAAAAATAAAGAAAATCAAGCATTTAGAAGCTACACACGATCAAGTAGATGTGGATGCTCAAGCAATTTTATTTGAAAGTGGAATTTATGCTGTTCTTCCAAAAGATATGCCCGAAAAACTTGCTTTAGCGGCATTGGATGTTGCTGGTGCTCCTGCTCAAGTTGATAGATTAGTAAAAGAGGGCGATACCGTTTGCATCATTGGTGGTGGTGGAAAATCAGGCGTGCTTTGTTGCTATCAAGCTATGAAAAACGTAGGTTCCACAGGTCGAGTAATTGTGGTTGAATATTCTAAAGAAAATGCACAACGCATTATCGACATGAACTTAGCTCACGATGTAATTATTGCAGATGCAACAAGTGTAATGGATGTTTACAAAAAAGTTATCGCAATAACCGGTGAGCGTGGGTGTGATGTTACCATCAATAATGTGAATGTTCCAAGCACCGAAATGACTTCGATTTTAATTACCAAAGGTCAAGGAACCATTTACTTTTTCTCGATGGCTACTTCGTTTACAAAAGCTGCTTTAGGAGCCGAAGGTGTTGGAAAAGATATTAATTTAATTGTAGGAAATGGCTATGCTAAAGGTCATGCAGATTTAACGTTGAATATTCTTCGTGAATCTGATGAAATTAGAGCTCTTTTTGAAAAATTGTATGTATAAAATAATTTTAACTGAGTATGTTAACAAACAATAGAGCCAAATTCTATCCAGGGGTATCCGATGAGCAATGGAATGATTGGAAGTGGCAAATTAAAAATAGAGTTGAGACCCTTGAGCAACTTAAAAAATTTATAGATCTCACTCCAGCCGAAGAAGATGGAGTTAAGGAATCGTTGAAAACACTTAGAATGGCAATTACTCCTTATTATCTTTCGTTGATTAACACCGAAGATAAAAATTGTCCAATTCGTAAACAAGCAATTCCTACTGGAGCAGAAACATACCAGTCGGATGCCGATTTGTTAGACCCACTTCACGAGGATGAAGATTCTCCAGTTGCAGGTTTAACACACCGATACCCCGATCGTGTACTTTTCCTCATTACCGATATGTGTTCGATGTATTGCCGTCACTGTACTCGTCGTAGATTTGCAGGTCAAAATGATTGCGAATCTCCTTCGGAACGGATTCAAAAAGCAATCGATTATATTGCAAAAACGCCAGTAATTAGAGATGTACTACTTTCGGGTGGAGATGCATTAATGGTAAGCGACAAAATGTTGGAATCAATTATTCAACGACTTCGTGCAATTCCTCACGTTGAGATTATCCGAATTGGCTCTCGAACACCTGTGGTTTGTCCACAACGAATTACCGATGATTTGGTAAATATGTTAAAGAAATATCATCCAATTTGGTTGAACACACACTTCAATCATTCAAACGAAATTACTTCTGAGGCCACAGAAGCTTGTGCAAAATTAGCAAACGCTGGAGTTCCTCTTGGAAATCAAACAGTATTACTTCGTGGAGTAAATGATTGTGTAAATGTGATGAAGAAATTGGTTCACGATTTAGTGAAAATTAGAGTTCGTCCTTACTATATTTACCAATGCGACTTATCAATGGGATTGGAGCATTTTAGAACACCTGTTTCTAAAGGAATTGAAATCATCGAAAGTCTTCGTGGTCATACTTCTGGATACTCAGTTCCAACATTTGTTGTTGACGCACCTGGTGGTGGTGGTAAAATTCCAGTAATGCCAACTTACGTTATTTCTCAAAGTCCAGGAAAAGTTGTTCTTCGCAATTTTGAAGGAGTAATTACAACTTACACAGAACCCGAAAACTACAAAAACGAATGTACTTGTCCTGATTGTACTGGCATTATTCCAAGTAACGGAGTAGCCGCATTGCTCAGAGGTGATATGCTTTCGTTGGAACCAGAGCATTTGGAACGAAAAAAACGGAGTCATTAAATGTTTTTTTAGTTAAAATTAAGTTTTAACTAAAACTGTTAAACAGAGTTCGGAATATATTCCGAACTTTGTTTATATTTACAAATCGAGATGAGACTAATTGGAAATTAAAAAAGTAATATTCTTGACAAATGAACGATTTGAGTAAAATGTATTTATTTAGAATGACTCATATCGAGAATATCCCTCATGTTCTCAAATTTGGCATTACTCATTCTTTATCAATAAATGCCAATCCCAATTTTGTTCCCATTGGAGATAGTTCAATTATTTCCACAAGAAACGATTTTCAATTAAGAAATGGCAAAAAGCTTGGAGAGTATATTCCATTTTACTTTGGCGTAAGAACACCAATGTTGTATGTGATACAAAATGGATATAATATGGTCGCTCCAACTCCTGCTGAAAATATTGTGTATTGTGTAACTTCAGTGAAAAAAATCATTGAATTACAGTTAGATTTTGTTTTTACGAATGGACATGCTGTTAATGGTTTTACTTCACAATATTCACACACAGACATTCCAAATATTGACGAAATAATAGATTGGGAAGCCGTAAAAGAAAAATTTTGGATGAATGACACTGACTTGGATCTTAAACGAAGAAAAGAGGCTGAGTTTTTAGTTTTGGGCGATATTGACCCCACTGGAATTTTAGGTTTTGTCGTTTATGATAAAAATGCACAAACCCGAATGGTTGATTTCGGGGTAAATGAGTTAAATGTTCCTATTAAACCACACTTTTACTTTTAAGACATGATACATTATCAAACAGGAAATTTATTGGAAAGTGAAGCGCAAGCTTTGGTAAACACTGTTAATACCGTTGGTGTAATGGGAAAAGGAATTGCATTACAATTTAAAAACATGTTCCCCAATAATTTCAAAACATACGCTACTGCTTGTAAGAAAAAGGAGCTAAATGTTGGCAAACTCTTAATTACTGAAGAAGAAACATTATTGAGGGGAAGAAAAGTCATCATTAATTTCCCAACCAAAACCAATTGGAAATTTCCTTCAGAATACAGCTATATTGAATCAGGTTTAACGGAGTTGGTGAAGGCAATTAGTGAAAGCAAAATAAAGTCAATTGCTATTCCTCCTTTGGGCGCTGGTAATGGGGGATTGGATTGGAATAAAGTAAAAGCATTGTTGGAAAAGCATCTGTCCCATTTGGACTGTGAAATATACATCTACGAACCAAGTAACGCGATACAAGAAGTTCTTAAAAAAGAGCGTGTAAAACTAACTCCAGCGAGGGCGATGTTGTTGTCTGTTTTGTATGATTTGAACAGAAATGGAGAGTTTGTTTCAGAATTTGCAGCAGAGAAAGTTGCTTACTTTCTGCAACGGTTTGGGGCAAAAGATACATTTAGGTTGGAATATCATCCTAATTTTTACGGTCCTTATTCGGGTAAAGTAAAACATGTTTTATATTATTTGAATGGTAGTTATATCATGGGATATAGTTCGAAAGATAAAAAACCATTTGAAGAGTTGGGATTAATCCCCGATGCGGAAAATGAAGTGAATGAATTTTTGCTAAAACCAGAAAATAAAAGTCATAAAGAGGTAACTGAAAAAACCAAAACATTTCTTACCGGATTTTACTCTCCATTTGGATTGGAGTTGCTATCAACCGTTGATTTCATAATGCAGGATAAACATGTTTCTACATTAGAAGAGATTTCCAAGGAACTTGAACGTTGGAGCGACAGAAAGAAAACTCTTTTTACCAATCCAAACTTTATTCAAATTGCCACAGAAAATATTCAAACACATTTAGTATAAGTTCGTGTAAGTATTACCGAATTAATTTTAAATAAATACCTAATATTCAATAAATTAATTAGCCGGCTTTTAAAAATTGACATCCAAGATATGATTCCGGTTTTTCTTTCTTCGGATGACCAACAACGCATCAAATCAGCTATAGAAAAAATCAACAAACCGAACTTGAAATTATACCGCTTCTAGATATAATATAGTCCATTTTTCAAACTTTAAATGAACTATTTATATCTACGAGCGGCATTAAACCAATCTTAAAAAATAAAATATCTTTGGGCTATTTTATACTAAGATTTGGTATTAAATAAAAAAGGTTTGGAATTGGCTTAAGGGAATAAACTCAATCGCTAGTTATACCAATTAGGAATCAAAACACCCTGCAAATGCATTTAAAAAAAGTTTG
>JBAXTE010000008.1:0-124444 GCA_037130365.1 Bacteroidota bacterium | reverse complement strand
AATTCATTTATTCGAGTGAAGAATTCAACCAGCAATTTTCATTTAGCTGTAATTAATGGTCAAGCATCAGTAACTGGATGTAGATATGGTTTTTTTTCAGAGTTTAATAAATCTCAATTAGATTGGGTAACAACGAACCATTCACCTACTAATCAATTTTGTATCGGAGATACAATTCGGTTATATTCAGATTCAATTGACGGAGATAATTCTACAACTTATTTATGGGCAGGGCCAAATGGTTTTTCCGCAACTATTCAAAACCCGTATTTTATAGCTACTGGAAACCAAATTAATGGAACTTACACTGTTAATGCAAATACTAGCGCATGTGCGGTTGAGCCTTTGAGTATAAATATTCTGGTGAGTTCACCTTCAATAGTTCTTCCAGCAGACACAACAATTTGTTCCAATAGTCCAATTACATTAACTCCTACTGGAACTTTTACTTCATTACTTTGGAGCACAGGAGCAACAACACCATCCATAACAGTTAATTCATCAGGGACTTATTGGGTAAAAGGATTTTTAGGAAGTAATTGTTTTGCTACCGATACAATCCACATAAACTTAATACAATCTGGCCAATTTTCTCTTGGAAATGATACAACATTATGCGACACTACTAATTTGGTATTAAATGCTCCATCTGGTTCTTATTCGTATCTTTGGTCAACGGGTAACACAAGCAATAGCATTGATATTAACCAATCTGGAACTTATTGGTTGCAAATTGAAAATAACAATATTTGTCCTTATCGTGATTCCATAATTGTTTCTTTTGTTCCTATTCCAACTCCGAATTTGGGAGCAGATACTACCTTGTGTTTTGGTAGTTCGTTAATATTAACAGATGGTTTAAATACCGGTACATCAATATGGTCAACTGGATTTACAGGACATTCAATCACAATAAACACGGCAGGTTCTTATTGGGTAACCTCCTCTTCCACCAATAATTGTAGCAATAGCGACACAATTTATATCACATCGGTTCAATCGACCCCAATTTATTTAGGAATAGATACTATGCTGTGCGACAATCAGTTCCTTGAATTAAATGCAGGCTATGGTTTTAATTCATATTTGTGGAGTACTGGCTCAATAGATTCTCATATTTCAGTTTTACAACCTGGTACTTATTGGGTTCAAGCCACTGATGGTCCGTGTACCTCTTCGGATGCTATTAATATTCTCCCTTGCCCTTGCACTGTTTGGGCACCTAACACATTTACTCCAAATAGTGATAACATAAACGATAATTATTATATTGTTGCTAATAACCTTTCTTATCTTAACGTACAGATCTTCAATCGTTGGGGTGAATTACTTTATGAGCAAACCGATCTTAATGCTAAGTGGAATGGAAAATATAAGGGACAAATTTGCCCAGAAGGAGTCTATTTCTGTGTAATTAAATATAAATGTGATTACACCAAAGACAAATTATTTCAAACCTCAACATCTGTAACGTTAATTCAATAATCCAATTTTTTAGCAAAATAAAGTTGATTTAATACTGTTTTTGAGTTAGTAAAGTTCGGAAATTAAATACTTGGATAAGTTTTTTCACTCTTAAAACGGTTGTTTTGGGCGCTTTGCTTTTGCAAGTAATACCGCTTCTAGATATAATATTGACCATTTCTGAAGCGTTCAATGAACTATTTTTTATTCAAGCCTAATAATTCGGGGTTAATCGTGTTTTTTTTCTGTTCAGCGGAAAATATTAGTAACGAAATTTGATTTTAAATAATTTTGGCACAAACAAATACAATAATCCTATGAAAAACATACTTATTATTAATGCTCACCCCGACCAAGAGAGTTTTTGTAAAGCATTAGCCGAAAGTTACTTAAAAGGTACTGAAGCGGGAAATCACACCTGTAAACTTGTGAATTTAAACGAGTTGCAATTCAATATTAACTTGCCTAAAGGATTCAGAGTTCCAACGCCGCTTGAACCCGATATAATTGAAGTTCAAAAAATGATTTCCGAATCAAATCATATTGTAATTATTTATCCCAATTGGTGGAGTACTTTCCCAGCGCTACTTAAAGGGTTTATCGATCGTACATTCTTACCCGGCTTTGCCTTCAAATATCGTGAAAACTCCCCACTTTGGGATAAACTTTTAATTGGAAAAACAGCGCATTTAATTGTTACTATGGACTCACCATATTGGTACTATAAATGTATTGCACATCAACCTGGAATTCATGCATTAAGAAAAGGCATTTTAGGTTTTTGTGGAATTAAAACGGTGAAAACTTCTGTTTTTAGTCCTATGAAATCTTCACAAGAATCAAAGCGAAAACAATGGTTAAACTCTGTTTTTGAAGATGGAAAGTCTGGAAAATAATAACTCAAAACACTAAATAGAAAAGGCCAGTTGAAAATTTCAATATGGCTTTTTTTGTTTTGAAAATGAATATTTCAGGTTGCTGTCTGAAAAATTACGTAAAATAAAATGACTATATTTGCACTTTAACACGATATAATATGAGTGCTATTCTTTATATTTCGTACGATGGGATGACCGACCCATTGGGGCAATCGCAGGTTTTGCCTTACTTAGTTGGATTATCGCAAAAAGGGTATCAAATTGTACTGATTTCGTTCGAAAAAGAGGAGCGCTTCGAAAGCAATAAATCAACTATTGAAGCTATTTGCACAAAAGCAAATATTGTATGGAAACCATTAAATTATACTAAAAAACCGCCAATTTTATCGACCCTTTGGGATGTTTACCAACTTAAGCGATTGATAAAGAAATTACAAAAGCAATATCACTTCTCGTTGAGCCATTGTCGTAGCCATATTTCATCAATGGGTGGGGCGTATCTTAAACGAAAATCAAACGTTCCATTTATCTTCGATATGCGTGGTTTCTATGCCGATGAACGTGTAGATGGAAATATTTGGAAGCTCTCAAATCCCCTTTTTCGTAAGGTTTATCACTTCTTTAAACAAAAAGAGAAAGCCTTTCTCCACGATGCTGCTTATACTATTTCGTTGACAGAAGCTGGAAAACGCATTATCCATTCATGGTCGGGATTTGAACAAACACCAATTCAGGTAATTCCTTGTTGTGCCGATTTGAACCATTTTAATCGCTTGAATGTGGATGAAACTCGAGTTAAACAGTGGCAAAAAGAGCTTCAAATTTACGATGATGACTTTGTGATTTCCTATTTGGGCTCGCTCGGGACTTGGTATATGGGCGATGAAATGTTCCAGTTTTTCAAACGATTATTGACACACAATCCCAAAGCAAAATTTCTATTAATCACCCCCGATTCTAAATCATTAATTGAATCGTACGCCGAAAAAAATAGTGTTCCTAAAGAAGCGATAATCGTAAAATCAGCCAAACGAAACGAAGTCCCCGAACTTCTTTTATTAAGTAAACTCGCCCTATTTTTCATCAAGCCTGTTTTTTCGAAACAAGCGTCGTCACCTGTTAAAATGGGCGAAATTTTAGCCATGGGAATCCCTACCATAGCCAATGCGGGGGTTGGGGATGTGGATGCGATTATCTCCGATACGCAATGTGGAATTATTGTGAATGGCTTTTCTGATGTTGATTTTGATAAAGCGATTTCGCAAATTGACGAGCTTTTAAAACAAGAAAAATCAGTTTTTATAAAAGCATCTCAAAAATACTATTCATTAGCCGATGGCGTTGAAAAATACGCTAAAGTTTATGAGCAAATTTTATTGTAAATTTGAAAATTAAAAAAAATCGAACTAAATGAACAAACCAACAATACTCGTGGTCAACGATGATGGAATTGTGGCCAAAGGAATTAGATGTTTAATTGAAGTTGCTCAAGAGTTTGGCGATGTTGTCGTGGTGGCTCCCGATGGTCCACGTAGTGGAATGAGTCATGCAATTACCATGAATGTTCCATTACGCATAAAAAAAGTAGCTGAATACGACAATGTGGTAGAATATATCACCAACGGAACTCCTGTAGATTGTGTAAAGTTAGCGCAAAAAGTAATTATGAATAAAGTACCCGACTTGGTGGTTTCTGGAATCAATCATGGGGCAAATACCGCAATTAGCATTATTTACTCTGGGACAATGGCAGCCGCTTTGGAAGCTGCTTTTGAACAAATTCCATCCATTGGTTTTTCGCTGTTGAGTTACGATGCAGATGCTGATTTTACTGCTTCAAAAGTTATTGCCCGTCAAATAATTAAAGCAGCACTCGAAAACTCAATCCCTTCGCATGGTTGCCTTAATGTAAATGTTCCAAATATTCCACTCGAAATGATTAAGGGAATTAAAATTACCCGCCAAGCCAAAGGTTATTGGAAGGAAGATTTAATTCCACACATGGATCCTCATGGTCAAGCATATTATTGGCTTACTGGCGAGTTTTTAAATCAAGACGAAGGAACGGATACGGATGTTTGGGCCGTTGAAAACAATTATGTATCGGTTCATCCCGTTCAATTCGATTTGTCCGATCACGCTCGAAGCTCCTATTATGAATATTTAACCGAACTTAATTTTTCAACAGTAACTTCAAAATAATTATGAATAAATTACGTACTGACACATTTGTTATGGGTTTGATTCTTGGAATTTTACTCCCGCTTATCGCTTTTGGATTATTTTATCTTATTGGCTTAGGTTTAGACAGCGCTAGTGGAAAAGAAGGCGTTCTAAAGCCTCAAACACTAGGATTAATTAGTATTTTCACAAATCTATTTACGCTCAGATATTATCTCATTAAACTTAAGTTTGACCGTACCGGAAGGGGTATTTTAATGATGACTTTTATTTTAACTTTAACTTACTTTGGTTTCTTTCTTTAGTTTATAAAGTCCATAAAGTTGAAAGTCTGTAAAGTGAAAAGACATTTGACTACGTAGTCCTTCGGTTCGTGAAAAGAAGTTAGTGTAAAAATGTTTTTGGGGAAACAATTAACCTAATAGAATAAGAATGAAACGAACATGCCAAAAATTAATCTATTTTGGCCCACAAGGGCATAATTAAATTTTGTTATGTGAGTTCCATGCGACAACTGAAAAAATAAATATAAACACATGAAATATTATATCATTGCAGGTGAGGCTTCTGGCGATTTACATGCTTCAAATTTAATGCATGAGTTATCTATTTTAGATTCAAATGCAAATTACCGCTGTTGGGGTGGTGACATGATGGAGACTCAAGGAGGCAACATTGTTAAACATTATCGCGATTTAGCATTTATGGGCTTTGCCGAAGTGGTGATGAATATTCGCACGATTGCTCGCAACTTAGCTTTTTGCAAACGAGATATTGTAAAATTTAATCCAGATGTGTTGATATTGATAGATTACCCAGGCTTTAATCTTCGCATCGCATCTTTTGCTAAAAAGCAGGGAATTAAAACGTTTTATTATATCTCACCACAGATATGGGCCTGGAAAAAATCTAGAGTTCATGCAATCAAAAGAGATATTGATAAGGTTTTTTGTATTCTACCTTTTGAAAAAGATTTTTATGCAAAATATAATTATAATGCTGATTATGTTGGGCATCCTCTTCTTGATGCTTTAAGAAAATATCATGATGCAAAAACAACGGAATCTCCAGCATTAATTTCACTTAAACAGACGGATTCTCGTCCTATTATTGCATTGCTTCCAGGAAGTCGAAAACAAGAAATTACAAAGGTATTACCCGTTATGGTTGATGCAACAAAACATTTTCCTCAATATAAATTTATAATTGCTGGGGTAAAATGGCAACCAAAAGAGTTATACCAAAATATTATTGGAGATAAACAAATTCCAATAATTTGGGACGAAACCTATTCGCTTCTTAAACAAAGTTATGCCGCATTAGTTACCTCTGGAACGGCAACCCTCGAAACGGCACTCTTTAATATTCCCCAAGTCGTGCTATATCAAGCCAACGGAATTTCGTATGCAATTGCAAAGCAAATAGTAAAAGGAATTTCTTTTATCTCTTTACCCAATTTAATAATGGATAAAGCAATGGTAGTGGAGTTAATTCAGCAAGAATGTTGTTTGAAAAATGTTGTTTCAGAACTTGAAATGATTACCACAAATATCGAAAATAGAGAGAAAATGTTAATCGAATATGAGTTGTTGGCTCAGAAATTAGGGAATGGAAACGCATCGTTAAAAACCGCTAAAATAATATATGAAGAATTGTCGTTAACGAAATAACTTGTATATTAGCGACATAAAACTACAATATGCATAATAAATCTAAATATATCCTTACCTTAGTTCTTCTTTTTCAAATGGTTATCTCGTTTGCTTTATCTTTAGATATACGTGTGTTTTCGTCTGCAACCATAACCCAATTTTCATTTACTCCTATCTCTGGAAAATATGCAATAAAAGCAGATAAAATTCCAATAAGCATCGACGTTTATAAAAACACAATTATTGATTTTAAAATAGTTGAAGGAAAAATTCAAATCACCAAAAACAACGTAATTATTGGTGTTTTTTCAGAAATTCAGTTAGAAAGTGTCGGCTTAGTTAATGCATTTAATATTAAAACAAGTGCAAAAAAATTCAGCGAACGTATTTATGATGATGATTTACGATTAAGTGTTGAAAACAATGCTCTCGTTATAATTAATCGGGTTGATTTAGAACGATACGTCGCTGGTGTTGTTCAGTCGGAAGTTTTGGGAAGCTCGAAAGATATTGAATTTTTTAAAGTTCAAGCAATTATTGCTCGAACATATACGCTCACCAACATTATGAAACACGTTAAAAATGGTTATAATCTTTGCGACGAAACTCATTGTCAGGCATACTACCGCCGTTGCAATAACACAGATATAATGATGGCGGTTTCGCAAACTTTTTGTGATGTAATTGTAGATAATAATGGTAAATTAATCTCTGCGGCCTTTCACTCGAATAGTGGCGGACAGACTCAAAATTCCGAATTTGTTTGGAGTATCCCAACTTCATATCTAAAATCTGTTCAAGATACTTTTAGTAATGGTGGAAGAAATAATGTTTGGGAAACAAAAATTCCAAAAAAACAATGGCTCGATTACTTCAAAACAAACTATCCTTCGATTGCTGATAACTCCGAGAAATTGAATCAGTTGTGTAATTTTAAGCAAGACCAGCGAGTTCAGTTTATTCTCGACTCAATACCGTTGCGCTATGTAAGAACATCATTTAAGTTACGCTCTTCATTTTTTTCGGTTACCGAAGACAAAGACCAAGTAATACTTACAGGTCGGGGTTATGGGCATGGAGTTGGACTCAGTCAGGAAGGTGCTATT
Source organism: Bacteroidota bacterium (assembly GCA_037130365.1). Classification (GTDB taxonomy): domain Bacteria; phylum Bacteroidota; class Bacteroidia; order Bacteroidales; family WCHB1-69; genus JBAXTE01. Next base: position 117,163 of record JBAXTE010000008.1, on the reverse strand, counting down.
AAAATGGTTAAACTTGGCTACAAATCAGACGATGTTATCAAATATTATTATACCGGGGTTCGAATAGTAAAATATACCGAAATTCTAAAGTTTTAGGGTGTGGTAATTTAGCATTATCTTATTATTGATTGTTCCTGTTGGTTGATATTGAATAAAGTATAAATTTGGTTAACTATTTTGTGTTTTTTTAAATAATCTATATTCAATTTATGAAAAGAAAATCTATCGTTTTATTTGCATTAATGGCTATTTGGGCTTTTGCTGGGTTTAGTCAAATTTCACAAAAAAATTATCGTATTTACTCTGTTAAAACTCAAAAAGAGGTTACTCCTGCAGAAATTGCTGCGGATATGAAAACAGCAGATGTGTTGTTCTTTGGCGAAGAACATAACGATTCTGTGACTCATTTTTTGGAAATTTCAATCTTTGAGGAGCTATACAAGTTATACAATTCTCAGTTGACATTATCTATGGAAATGTTTGAACGTGATGCTCAACCAATTATGAATGAATATCTTATGGGTATGATTCGTGAAAGGGATTTTTTAAAAGATGCCAAAGTTTGGAGCAATTATCGAGATTACCGCCCTATGGTTGAGTTTGCTAAAAAGAATAAACTAGATGTTGTCTGTGCAAATGCCGCAGGAAGATATTCAAATATTGCAGGGAAAAAAGGACAAAAAGGACTGGCATTGCTTCCTGTAGAATCTAAATCTTTTTTTGCTCCATTACCTTATGATACTGCAACCGGAAAATACCACGAGAAATTGATGGATATGATGGGTCACAATTCTGCAGACACATCAAAAACAACCAAAGCTCCTCCAATGGGAATGATGGGTGCATTTAATCTTGTAATGGCTCAATCGCTTTGGGATGCCACCATGGCTTATTCCATTTCTGAATATGTAAAGAAAAATCCAACCAAGAAAATTTTCCAAGTCAATGGCAGATTTCATAGTGATGAGGGATTTGCGGTTGTAACTCAGCTTAAAAAATATTCTCCTAATTCTAAAATTCTAGTAATCTCAACTGGGTCGGATGATAGTTTTCCAAACATAAATTGGGCTAAATTTATTCATTTGGGTGATTATATAGTAATTACAGATCCAAAAGTCCCTAAAACATACGAATCAAAGTAAAGATGTTTTCTTTGTGAAAAGTGTGTTCTTTAAAATTATTGAAATTCAAAAATTGAATTTATTATTAATGAATTAGTATTGTTTTGAATATATATATTTAGCATAAAAGAAGAAAACGGTTATGAAAAAATTTGCAATAATACTTTCAGGTTCAGGTGTATATGATGGAAGTGAAATTCATGAAGCAACAATGATAATGTTAGCCATCACTCAGCACGATTGCACATACTATTGCTTTGCTCCAGACATCAAACAACACCATGTTATTAACCATTTTACGAAAGAGGTTACTCCTGAAACTCGAAATGTTTTAGTAGAATCGGCACGTATTGCTCGCGGAATGATAAAACCACTTACCAGTTTTGATGCAAATGATTTTGATGCAATCCTATTTCCTGGAGGATCTGGTGCTATAAAAAATCTAAGTAATTACGAATACAAAGGAGAAAACTGCGAAGTAATTCCTCAAATAAAAAAAGTAATTATTGATATGCACAATTTAAACAAACCTATTGGTGCAATGTGTATTTCTCCTGTTATTATTGCCAAAGTTCTTGATAATACGACTATAACAATTGGAAACGACGAATTTACAGCAAAAAAAATATCGGATATGGGAGCTACACATGTAAATACTTCTTATGGCGAAGTAATTGCCGATAAGAAAAATAAAATATTCACCACTCCATGCTATATGCTAGATTCAACTATTGCCGATATTTATGATGGATCATCAAATCTAATTAAATCAATACTGGAAAATATTTAGACCAATAAATAAGCGACAATGTTTATAAAGACATGTCGCTTATTTAATAATTTTATTTCGTTGTGATTTTTAACTGATTAATCAATAGCTTTCACTTCGTTTACCAAGGCTTGAAGTGTTGCTTTTGCATCTCCAAATAACATACGGGTACGTTCGTGGAAGAACAACATGTTTTCGATAGCTGCATAACCCTTACCCATTCCTCGTTTTAGTACTACAATGTTTTTTGCATCTTGTACTTTTACAATCGGCATTCCATAAATTGGACTTGATGGATCGTCTTCGGCAGCAGGATTTACTACGTCGTTAGCACCAATTACAATTACGACATCGGTATTTGGCAATTCACAATTAATTTCTTCCGATTCTACTAATTTATCATAGGGAACGTCAGCTTCAGCCAATAATACATTCATGTGACCTGGCATACGTCCAGCTACAGGATGAATTGCATATTTTACGTCGACACCTTTAGCTTCAAGCAATTGATCGAGTTCGTGACATAAATGTTGTGCTTGAGCAACGGCTAAACCATAACCTGGAACAATTACTACTTTTTGAGAATAACTCAACAAAACAGCCATATCGCTCAACGAAATTTCTTTCATAACACCACCTTCTTGATTTGCAGCGCCTGCACCTCCGCCACCAAATGCACCAATAATTACATTAAGAAGCGAACGATTCATTGCTTTGCACATTAATACCGTGAGAATTGTCCCTGCTGATCCAACTAAAATTCCACCAGTTAGCATCGCTTGATTTCCATATAAAAATCCACCCATTGCAGCGGCAACACCTGTAAATGAGTTAAGCAATGAGATTACAACTGGCATATCGGCACCACCAATTGGCATTACAAATAATATCCCATAAAGAAGCGAAGCGGCCATCAGAGCATAAATCAACAACATATTATCCGAAGGATTTATATTTCCTAAAGACATAATGTACCCTATAAAAGCAAGTATTCCAACCAAAAGAGTCATGTTGAAATATTTCAATGCTTTAATTCTTAAATCGCCAACTCTGCCGTCGAGTTTTCCAAAAGCCACCATACTCCCTGCAAACGATACACTACCAATAAATAGTCCGAGTAATATTGAAAGCACATGGCCATTCATCATTCCTTCTTTGGCAATCATTTCAGCACTAATATGAGGGAATTCCATGATTGAAATCAGCGCAGCGGCACCGCCACCCATTCCATTAAAAATTGAAACAAGTTGTGGCATAGCTGTCATTTTTACTTTTTTAGCCATCATCCAGCCTACAATAGTTCCAATTGCAATGGCTGTGAGAATTAGCGGGATATTTCCAATGTGCTCCCCTTCGGAATTGGTATGCCAAAATAGAGTTGCAATGATAGCAATAGACATTCCTAAGGCTGCCCAAAGATTTCCTTTTCGAGCACTTGCCGGATTACTCAACATCTTTAAACCAATAATAAATAAGACCGAAGCGATGATGTAACTTATTTCGAGTATATATTTTCCAATTATTTCCATATCAATAAATTTTATTCAATTACTGTTATTTATTTTTTACTCGGTTTTTTCTTAAACATCTCTAGCATTCGATCGGTGACCACAAACCCTCCTACCACGTTTAGCGTTCCTAGCAAAACAGCAATAAAGCCAAGAACCAGTGCTAGAGTTGATTCAGCATGCCCCATAACAATGATGGCACCAACAATGACCACTCCGTGAATCGCATTAGCACCCGACATCAATGGTGTGTGAAGTACTGCGGGAACGTGGGAAATCACTTCAATTCCAAGAAATATGGATAGAATGACAATAAAAATTATGTTTTTATATAGGTAAATAAATTCAAGTATTGGTTCCATATCTATTTAATTATTAAAGATTTAACGCGTTGATTGATAATTTCATTTTTATGAGTAATACAGCAACCAGCAACAATTTCGTCGTCGAAGTTGAGTTGAAGAGTACCTGTTTTGTCCACCATTAATTTGAGCAGATTAATCACGTTTTTTCCAAACATTTTAGATGCATCCATCGGCATTGTTGATGGATAAAGTGACTGACCAACAATTTGAACACCATTAACCATTACGGTTTCTTTATCTATGGTAAGTTCACAATTTCCTCCAGTAGATGCAGCAATATCGATAATTACTGAACCTGGTTTCATTGCTTCCACCGTCTCTTTTTTAATCAATAATGGGGCTTTTTTTCCTGGAATTTGAGCGGTACAAATCAATACATCCGATTTAATAGCTTGATTATGTATTGCTTCTTGTTGTCGAAGTTTGAAATCTTCTGTTTGTTCAACAGCATAACCACCAGCAGCAACATCACTTAATGCGCCTTCAACTTCCACAAACTTACCACCTAAGCTCATTACTTGCTCTTTAACTTCTGGCCGAACATCAAACACAAAAACTTGTGCTCCTAGTTTTCTGGAAGTAGCCACTGCTTGTAAACCAGCCACGCCAGCACCTAGAATAAGTATTTTTGCAGGAGTAATTGTACCAGCTGCCGTCATAAACATTGGAAAGAACTTCGGGAGTCGCATTGCAGCATCTAACACGGCTCTATATCCCGCCACTGTTGCCATCGAAGAGAGAATATCCATAGCTTGTCCACGTGTAACCCGAGGAATCATGTCGAGGCTAAAGCTTGTTAACTGCTTTTGTAAAATGGCATTAACATAATCGTGATTTGCTAATGGGTTAAATGCAGAAATAAGGACAACATCTGCTTTAACATCAGCTAACTCTTGAATTTCAATTGGATTTATTGAAATAATTAAATCACTTTTTGATAATACTGATTTTCGATCTGAAATTTCAGCTCCTTCTTCCAAATATTGCTGATTTGAAGAGAACGAACGCTCTCCAGCTCCCGATTCAATTAACACAGAAACCCCTAGTTTCTTAAGTTCTTTAACTGCTTCTGGCAATAAAACAACTCTATTCTCGTGAATAGGTTCTTTAATAATTCCAATATTCATAAGTTCTTTTTAATTAAGTTACAACAAAAATTACATTTTGTTCATTAACTACAAATTTACTACTTTTTATTTATAACATCATGCTAAAACGCACAACCAATAAAAAAGAGACCCTTTTCAGAATCTCTTTTTAAAAATATTTAAGTTTAAAGTAAAATGACCTTTTACCATGTACCGAGCACCCTTTACCGTGCACCTTGTACCTTTTTCCGTGTACCTTTTACCTAGTTTTCTCTTAAATTTCCCAAGTGTCACCACTATTTAATAAATCATCAACACATAAAATTTTGCTTGTAGCTTTCGCCTTACTAATTTGTTCGTCCATAAGATCATCGTAGGTAGGATACATTGCTGCTCTTATAACTCCTAGCGCCATTGGAAAATATGGAGGTTGCATTTTAGCAAGCATAAGATGAATGCCAGGATCTTGAGAGTACATGTCGTGAACCAAAAGATCGTTTTTGTCGAATTCTTCACCAATTGCTACCACCTCTAAACCATGTTTTCCTAGAATGATTCCCTTGTCTTTATCTTTTCCAAAAATCATTGGCTCCCCATTTTTCAGGATCAATTGGTTATCTTCTTTAACCTCTTTACCAGTAACATTTTTATGAGTGCCATCAGCAAAAATAACACAGTTTTCGAGTATTTCAACAACAGAAGTTCCGTCATGTTTGGCAGCTTCAAAGAAGACTTCGGTCATTAATTTTGGTTTTGTATCTACAACACGAGCAAAGAAAGTTCCTTGTGCTCCAAGTACTAATTCACCTGGGTTAAATGGATGTTCTATCGTTCCATAAGGTGATGTTTTAGTAATCGCACCCATTGGGGTTGTAGGAGAATATTGGCCTTTTGTTAATCCATAAATCTGATTATTAAAAAGCATAATATTTACATCAAGATTTCTGCGAATAATATGTATAAAGTGGTTTCCGCCAATAGCCATAGAATCACCATCGCCAGATGCAATCCAAACACTTAAATGTGGATTTGACATTTTTACACCAGAAGCAATTGCATGTGCACGACCATGAATACCATGAAATCCATAAGTATTTACATAATATGGAAACCTAGAAGAGCATCCAATTCCTGATACCATACAGAAATTTTCTTTTTTATATCCAATTTTTGGAAAAACACTACCCACAGAGGATAAAATTGCATGGCCACCGCAACCAGCACACCATTTAACCATTTGGTCGCTTATAAAGTCTTCTTTTGACAATGGAACTCTAGAGCGTTCTACGGTGAAATTATCTTCAAAACTCATATTAAATCCTCCTTATAATATTTTATTGAATTGATCAACTAATTCTGTAATTGTAAATGGCAATCCTTGCGCTTTGTTATATTGCAAGTATTGATAATTAGGATGAGTCATGCGTAAATAATTTACAAACTGACCTCCATTGAGTTCACAAACAATGATTTTCTTGAATCCTGCAAACACCTTATCTGTGTTTTTTGGTAATGGCATAATGTAATCAAAATGAGCATGACTAATTTTTTTACCATCAGCCTGAAGCTGTTTAACTGCTGAAAGAACGGATCCTTTAGTCCCACCCCAGCTAACAATCAATAAATCACCTTCTTTCTCGCCAATAATTTCTTGTTCTGGAAGAAATTCAGCAATTTTTTGAACTTTATCATTGCGATATTTCAACATTAATTCATGGTTTATTGGATCTGTAGAAACGATTCCTTTACCATCTGTTTTTTCTAAACCACCAATACGATGACGCAATCCTTCGGTTCCTGGAATAGCCCATTGGCGAACTAATGTCTCAGGATCACGACGATATGGTTGATAATTTGCATCGTTAGCTTGAGCTATTGGGGGTGTAATGGAAGGTAAATCGGCAACTTTTGGAATTCTAAACAATTCCGATCCTTGTCCCATTTGACCATCTGTTAACAAAATAGCTGGAGTCATGTGTTCCATAGATAACTTAGCGATTTCGTAAGCTCTAAAGAAACAATCAGCAGGAGATGAAGCCGCAGTAACGATACAAGGAGCTTCTCCATTTCTGCCAAATAAAGCAATATATAAATCAGATTGTTCTGATTTTGTTGGCATTCCCGTGGATGGACCTGCGCGTTGAACATTTACAATAATTAAAGGTAATTCGGTTATTACAGCCAAACCAATTGCTTCTGCTTTAAGGGATAAACCTGGACCAGAAGTAGTGGTACAAGCCATAGATCCGGCAAAAGAAGCTCCGATAGCAGAACAAATTCCTGCAATTTCATCTTCAGCTTGAAAAACTTTAGCTCCTAATGATTTTTGCTTTGTAAGTTCCATTAATATTTCAGTTGCAGGAGTAATAGGATATGAACCTAAAAACAACTGACGTCCAGAACGTTCCGAAGCTGCTAACAAACCCCATGCTGTAGCCATATTCCCTGTGATGTTTCTGTAACGGCCTTTTTCCATGACAGCAGAAGGAAGATGAATTTGAGATAATTGTATTTCGCTAGCATCTGCAAATACATATCCTGTTTTTAGCACCAATAGGTTTGCTTCAAGAATTTGTGGCTTAGATTTAAACTTGTTCTTCAACATCTTCATTGTAATTTCAATGTCGTAATCACAAATAAAAAGAACAATTCCTAAAGTGAAAATATTTCTGGTACGATCCACCGTTTTAGCATCTAAACCTAAGTCTTTGCAAGCCTCTTTAACAATATCAGAAATTGGTGATGCAATAACTTTATAGCTACTCAAGCAACCATCTGTAAGTGGGTTGCTCATGTAGCCAGCTTTTTCTAAAATTTTTTCTTCAAAAGCTGATGTGTCAATTATTAACGTAGCTCCTACTTTAGCGTTTTTGATATTTGTAGCTAAAGAAGCGGGATTCATACAGACTAAAATATCGCATAAATCACCAGAGGTGCGGATGTTTGCACCTGCATTTACTTGAAATCCAGAAACTCCTGCAATCGTGTTATGAGGAGGTCTGATTTCTGCTGGATAATAAGGGAATGTTGCCATTTCGTTTCCAGCAAGTGCTGCAGTATCTGCAAAGAGTGTTCCCACCAATTGCATTCCATCGCCTGAGTCGCCAGCAAATTTTACAACAACGCTTTCTCTTTCAACGTTTTCTTTCTTTTTGGTAGCCATATTATTGGTTATTTTTTGATTTGATTTCGTTTCAAAATTTCGTGGCAAAGGTAACTTTTTTAAACTTGTTGGAATCTATTTTTAACAAAATAAAGTGATTTTTTTTGCGAATAAAACTTTATAGATTAGTTCTAGAGTAAAAGTCAATAAATTGATCGTGTAATTCATTCTTCAACAATCAACTTCCATATCAAAAAAAACAATTAATTTTGTATGAAAATTTCGTAAAAACATTATGGCTATAGAAAATTACAAAATATATTCAGGTGGGCATTTTATAACCACCAATAATCCTTTTGAAGTGATTAACTCATTTGATAACTCTGTTGTTGGAACTTGTTATCTTGCATCAGAAGCGGATCTTGAAATAGCAATTCAACGGGGATTGTCTGTTCAACAACAGTTGAAAAACATGCCCAGCTATCAGAAATCTAGAATATTAAGTGAAATAGCAACATTGTTAGGTATAGATAAAAAACAAATTGCACTTGTTTTAGCTGCCGAAGCTTGTAAACCCATCAAGTGGGCGCTTGCCGAAATAGATCGATCAATTCAAACATTTAAAATTGCAGCCGAAGAAGCTGGAAGAATTCAAGGAGAATATATTACTGTTGACAGAACTTCTGCGGGAGAAGGCAAAGAAGGCTTTTTGACGAGATTTCCTATTGGATTGGTTGCTGGAATTTCTCCGTTCAATTTTCCATTGAATTTAGCCGTTCATAAAATTGCCCCCGCAATTGCTGCTGGATGTCCAATTATTCTTAAACCAGCTACAGCAACCCCTTTAACCACCCTTTTATTGGCCGCCATTATTGATAAAACAGAATTGCCAAAAGGCGCACTTTCTATTTTGCCCATGAATCGGGAAAACGGAAACAAATTAGTCACCGACGAACGTTTTAAGCTGCTTACATTCACTGGATCTCCAGAAGTAGGTTGGAAAATGAAATCTGATGCTGGAAAAAAACCAGTAGTTTTAGAATTAGGGGGAAATGCTGCTGCTGTTATTACACCATCCGCAAATTTAGAAAAAGCAGTGAAACGTTGTGCTATGGGCGCTTTTGCATACTCTGGACAAGTGTGTATTCACACTCAACGAATTTTTGTACACCAAGATTCTTTTCAACACTTTGTAGATAAATTTATTGCTGAAACTAAAACTTTAAGATTTGGCAATCCTTTAGATGTTGAAACCGATTTTTCATCACTAATTAATGAATCCAATGCTATTAGAGTAGAATGCTGGGTAAATGAAGCCATTTTTCAAGGAGCCAAATTGTTATATGGAGGAAAAAGATTGGGGTCGTTTTTTGAACCAACAATTTTAACCAATACTCACCGAGCAATGAAGGTAAATGGCCAAGAAGTGTTTGGGCCTGTGGTTGTTATTGAATCATACAAAAATTTTGAGGAGGTTATTGAGGAAGTAAACAACACTAATTTTGGACTACAAGCTGGAATATTTACTAATCTGATTTCGGAGATGAACAAGGCTTATTCTGAAATTGATTGTGCTGGAATTATTATAAACGATGCCCCAATTTTTAGAACAGACCACACTCCTTATGGAGGAATTAAAGACTCTGGAATTGGCAGAGAAGGGGTAAAATACACCATTTTGGATATGACAGAGCCGAAACTACTGATAAAAAACAAATTTGATTTTTAAAAACATCAGATGGCTTCTATAATAATTTGACAACAAAAGTTCCGTTCATTAAAATTAAACTATTATCGATTAGAAAAGTCAAAGCACTAATTTTAAAGTTTTAACACAATAAAGTTTTTGATTTGAACATCGTTTTCTTAAACATAAACAATCTTTTAATCTGAATAACGTTAAAAAAAACGGACAACTCTTTTTTATGCAAAATTGGTTTAAAAATATTTCATCATTTGTTTTTCTCACTGTCTTCTTTTTTGTGTTTTCACAAGAAGTATCTGGTCAAACTGTTTATGATAAAGCAAAATTCGAAAAAATAATAGATGCTCCAATCAATGAAATAACATCATCTCCCCGAGGAATTGTTTGGGTAATTGCAGGAAATAATAATAAAGTTGTTCGAATCAAAAGACAAAAGTTTATTCGAGAATATTTTTTTGAAAGCAAGTATCAAAATATTTACTTTACAACTATTTATTGTCTTCCAAACGGATCTGTTTTAGTTGGAACTAAAGAACATTATCTCTTTTATATCAAAGGAAAAAACAGTGTGCAAATCGATTGCAGTTATGGTCTTACAGATAGCACAATTCTTAAAATATATTTCAACAACAATACAAAGAATCTCGAATTAACAACCCCAAACAATGTTTTTACTCTCGAAAACCCCAATAGTTCACGACGTTTACGATGTGTTTTAAAAGGCGATGATGAAACAATTTTTGATGCTTTTAGTAAAGCCGTTAGAAACTCTATCCTCAAACCTATCCAAAAGAGCATTAGTACTTTCGCTTCTGAGCTTGATTATAGTGGACGTTCAAAAAAATATATTGGAACAACCGAATTAGACTCCGTTTTAAAAGTGATAAAACCTGGCGATATTATTTTAAAGCGAGACAACTACTTTTTGTCAAATATCGGTATTGAGGGTTTTTGGACTCATTCTGGGATTTATATTGGAAGTTTAGAAGATCTAGATAAACAATTTTCAAAAATTGAGCTTGTTGGGCTACTTTCACCCTCTCAATATCTTCAAATGTTTCACCCATTAATTTTTCAATTAATTCAGGGAAGAAAAAATTTAATTATTGAAGCTGTTGGAAAAGGGGTTTCCATTAATCCTATTGAACACATTGCTCTTGTGGATTATTTATCGGTTTTAAGGCCAAACTTACCTAAGGAAGATGTTTTTAAATCCATGTTGATTTCATTCGAATATTTAGGATTTCCCTATGATTTTCTATTTGATTTTAGAACAGACAACGAAGTGGTTTGTAGCGAACTTGTATATCTTTCCTATCGTCCTCGATCCGATAAAGGAGGAATAACATTCCCTTTTAGTGAGGTTTTAGGTCTTCCTTTTGTATCTCCAAACGATATTGCTCGACTTTTTTCGGAAGAATACGGAAATAAAAACCAGAGTCTTTCTTTTGTAATTTATTGTGATGCAGACAACGAAAAAGAAAAAACCGTTTTTAAAGATTCGAGCGAGTATATTAACTCTTGGAAACGTTAGAGTTGGAAATAGAAAACAATATTACAAATATTTATTTCTAATAGTTTTTCTGTGACTTTTTTTCCTTTTCAAGCTCCTCACATTGATTTAAAGAAAAAGAAACAATTTTTGAAATTTCGGTCTTCTTGTTTTTTTTTGTAATTTTATATTCTGAATCTACATTAATACTACAACATGTGCGGAATTACTGGTGTTTTTAGCTTTACCAATAACGGAAGTAAGTTTTTGCAACAGATTAACGATGCAACTCAAGCAATGCTTCACCGAGGACCCGATCATCAGGCTACATTTTTTCATGAGAGAGTTGCTTTAGGTCATGTTCGGCTATCTATTATCGATACGGATTCTCGAGCTAATCAGCCATTTACAGAAGAAAGCGGTCGATATACTATTGTTTTTAATGGTGAGGTGTTCAATTTTGAACTCTTAAAGCAGGAGTTAGTTAAATTGGGATATTCTTTTTCAACAACATCAGATACCGAAGTTGTATTAAAATCGTATATTCAATATGGAGAAACCTGCCTTTCTTCATTTAATGGATTTTTTGCATTTGCAATTTATGATGGCGAAACAGAAACCCTTTTTATTGCTCGTGACAGAATGGGAATCAAACCATTGCATCTTTTTATTGATGATGAAAAATTATTGTTTGCCTCTGAAATGAAATCTCTATTGGCATATTCAATTCCGCGAAAACTTGATTATTGTACCTTATATCAATATTTGCAATTAAATTATGTTCCTTCTCCATGGAGTATGATTGAGGGCGTTGAAAAAATGCAACCAGGGACCTGGATTCGTGTAAGTAAAAAGGAAACAAAAAAAGGAAGTTATTACACCATTCCACACACAAGTCAAATTCCAGAATATAGCTATATCGAGGCGCAACAAAGACTTCTTGTATTAATGGATGCCGCTGTGGAGCGACGATTAATTTCTGATGTTCCGTTGGGATCTTTTTTAAGTGGTGGCATTGATTCCTCAATAATTGCAACAATTGCGGCAAAAAAAATATCTGGATTAAATACTTTTTCAATCGGTTATGCTGATGAACCAATGTTTGACGAAACAGAGTACGCTGAATTAGTCGCTAAAAAAATTGGGTCACATCACCATGTATTCAAACTGACAAATAACGAACTTTTTTCATCGCTAAATCGAGTGCTAAATTATATTGATGAACCATTTGCTGATTCTTCTGCTTTAGCGGTTAATCTATTGTGTTATTATACAAAACAACATGTAACTGTTGCCTTATCTGGAGATGGTGCTGATGAACTTTTTTCGGGCTATAATAAACATGCTGCGGAATTAAAAGCACGATCAAATAGTTTTGTAAATATGATGGTAAAAGGAGGAGCACCTCTTTGGAGAAATCTTCCTCAATCGCGAAATGGTAAATGGACAAATATTGTGCGTCAACTTGATCGATTTTCGGATGGGCTAAATCAATCTACACCCGAAAGATACTGGCATTGGGCAACGATATCAAACGAAAAGGAAGCTCTTAATTTAATGGTAAATTCTCCAGAAATGTCTGAGTACATATCTCGAAAAAGCGAAATATTACAACCATTAATCAGATCAAACTCCTTTAACGAAGTACTATACACCGATTTAAATTTGGTTTTACAAGGAGATATGTTGGTAAAAGTTGACTTAATGTCGATGGATCATGCACTTGAAGTTAGGACTCCCTTTTTAGACTACACACTTGTCGATTTTGTTGCAAAACTTCCTGTGGAATACAAAATTGATTCAAAAGTTCGAAAGAAAATATTGCAAGAATCCTATCGCTCTATATTACCGAAGGAACTTTTTAACAGAAAAAAACATGGATTTGAAGTTCCATTATTAAAATGGTTTCAAACAGATTTAAAATCTTTAATCACCGAAGACTTATTATCAGATGCTTTTATTGAAGAACAGGGGGTTTTTAATTCAAAAGAGGTTTTTTTACTCAAACAGCGTTTATTTTCGTCAAATCCAGGTGATTCGGCAGCAAAAGTTTGGGCACTAATCGTTTTTCAATTTTGGTGGAAAAAGTATTTTTAATTTTTTAATTTTTACTGAACAATTTTCATTCTTGGTTCTTTTATTTGTTAAATTAAATTTTAATTTATAAAAAGAGTCGTATCTTTGAATTAAAAAATCTAACGAGACGTAATCTCAATAAAACGAACGGGGGCAATATGGCAAGAATATTACGCATTATAAACCGATTTAACCTAGGTGGACCAACATACAATGCCGCATATCTAACAAAATATTTAAATTCTAATTACGAAACACTATTAATTGGAGGAGCAAAAGACCCTTCAGAGGCAAACTCTGATTTTATTGTAAAAAATTTAGGAATAACTCCTATTATTATCCCTGAAATGAAGCGTCCCATTAGTCTAAAAAATGATTGGATTGCCTATCAAAAATTAAAAAAAATAATTACCGATTATAAACCTGATATTGTTCATACTCATGCTTCTAAGGCTGGTGCTTTGGGGAGATTAGCCGCATATAATCAAAAAGTACCCGTAATCATTCACACTTTTCATGGACATGTTTTTGATGCGTATTTTGGTTCTGCACAAGCCAATTTTTATAAATTTTTAGAGCGTAGATTAGCCAATTTTTCCACAAAAATTATTGCCATCAGCGATATTCAAAAAGACGACTTAGTGAATAAGTTTAAAATTTGCAATGAAAACAAAGTGGAAATCATTAAATTAGGATTTGATTTATCAAAATTTCATGATAATCAAGAAGAAAAACGAATTCAATTTAGAGCAAAATATGCGGTTGAAGACGATGAAATTGCAATTGCTATAACAGGAAGACTTGTGCCGGTAAAAAATCATTCCATGTTTTTAGATGTTGTTAAAAAAGTACTAGATTGTACGACCAAAAAAGTGCGTTTTTTTATAGTTGGTGACGGTGAAGAACGTGATAATATTACTCAAAAAATAAATGCTTTCCATATTCCATATTGCGATGCTTTACAATCTATTGAATCAAAACCACTAACTCTTACATCGTGGATTAAAGATGTTGACGTTTTAAATGCTGGGGTTGATATTGTTGTTTTGACATCTCTTAACGAAGGGACTCCCGTAAGTTTGATTGAAGCCCAAGCTGCAAATAAACCGATTGTTACAACCAATGTTGGGGGAATTTCTGACATTGTTATCCCGAATAAAACAGCGCTATTAGCAGAATCAAATGATGCTAACTTCTTTGCAGAACAATTGCTTTCATTAATTGAGGTTGAAAGTAAACGCTTAGAATTTCAAATAGAGGGTTGGCGTTTTGTAAGAGATAGATTTCATTATACTCGATTAACGTCTGAAATGGATAGTCTTTATTCAACTTTATTAGAAGAATATCGGGTTAAACAACAAAAATTCTCAAATGCTGTTTCGTTCAGTGCTAAATAACTTATTGCAAGTACCAATATAGTCCAGAATTTCGTCTCTTCCTATTTTCTTTTCTGCAGATGTAAAAAACATCTGCGGTAAAGTTTCCCACGTTTCCGATAATAATTTTTTATATGCATCTATGGTTTGATTAGCCGCTGTTTTTGAAACCTTATCGGTCTTGGTAAAGGCTAAAACAAAAGGTAAACCCATCATCGCCAGCATATTAATAAAGTCTAAATCTATTTGTTGTGGTGGTATCCGAGAATCAATAAGTAAAAAAACGACCATCAAGTTTTCTCTTTTTTCGAGATACTCAGATATCATTTTTTTCCATTTTTCGCGACTAGTTTTAGAAACTTTTGCAAATCCAAATCCTGGTAAATCGACTAAATACCAGTTTTTGTTCACTATAAAATGGTTGATTAGCTGTGTTTTCCCTGGTCTTGAGGATGTAAGCGCTAATTTTTTTTGATTAACCAACATGTTAATAAGCGATGATTTTCCGACATTAGACCTTCCTATAAAGGCATATTCGGGCATAGTTGGCTCGGGGCATTTCCGATAATCGGTATTACTTTGTAAAAAATCTGCGCTAGCAACAATCATAAGAGTTTTTATTTAATAAACGAATTAATGTGTCGATCTTTTTTTGTGCTGTAAATATCACTTACAGTAATCATAATAGCAGTTTCTTCAACTTCTCCAAAATCAATATTAGCAGAAGTGCCAAAACATTTCATTTTAGGTGTTAGACCCATATAAATATTAATTAATGGGGGAATATTTAAATTAAAAGAGCGTACATTAGAATTAAGTGTTTTATAATCTTCGGCAAATGTATTTCCAATAAAAATCTTTTCCAGTTTTTCTATTGATGTTTCAAACATTTGTGGTTCTAAAGGAAAAACTAAATTTTCGGTATCCCCAAAATATTTTTTTAACACAAAAAGAATCATATCTCGAGCTTCTCTATTATAGGAATTATACATGGTCATTTTGCCAAAAAAATGTTTGATTTCAGGATTTAGGACAGAAATTGCACCTAATCCATCCCATATATTATCTAAAGCATATAACCCTTTACGGGGGTTTACAGATGGCTGATATTTAGTTTGCACAAATGAACGACCCAACTCAATAGTGTATGGAAGATAATTGTCTATAAATAATTGAGAATATCCAAAAAGATGAGCTGTTGGACTTAATGGCTGTCCGTTTGGACCAAATGGAATTTTATGCCCTAAAATATAACGATATGCACCAATTATTTCGCAATCTTCAGGATTCCAAACCAATAATTGTTCAAACGGAATTTCTGCAGTATCATATTCATCAATATCAACTTCGTTTCCTGTGCCACCACCAGCATTTCTAAAGGTTAATTCGCGAATTCTACCTAATTCAAGCATTACATTTGGTGCATTGTGGGCATTCACAATATAAATTTGATTATTGCTATTATTGGTAACTCTAATAAAACGCTCTGCAGATAATTCTTTTAATAAAAGATCTGTAGAAATTGGATTAATAATAGGTTTCATATGTCTGATTTTATCAAATTTTTAATATCGAGATTGAGTGTTTTCGTCTATTCTTTTAACTTGTAGACTTCGTTTTTGAGCCATGCAGACCATTGAGCATCAGTCTTTTCTTTTGTAAAAGTATCAGCGGAAATGGGTTTTCCAAAATATATGGTAAATGTTTTATTTTGTTGGTGATACATTTCATCAGCAAGGTAAAACATCTCAATATTTGCTTTTATTCCAAGAAATTTTCTAATGTTGGAGAGATTGTAAAAAAAATTTCTATTTCTTCCTTCAAAATAAACAGGCACAATGTCGCGATGATATTTTTTTGCTTTTGTAACAACTGTTTTTTTCCATTCCAGGTCGGTGATTTTTCCTTTTATTTTTCTAGAGCATAAACCTGCAGGAAAATAGAGCAAGACATTTTCTTTTGAGGCAAAAGCTTGATCAAATTCACGCACAGCATCAGAGCTATTTCTTCCATGTTTGTTTATTGGTAAAAATATACCATTCATATTGCGGAGGTATAACAATAAATCATTAACCGGAAACACAACATCACTTCTGTATTTTCCAATTACACTAATAAGTGCAATGCCGTCTAAGCCCCCCAGCGGATGATTTGAAACTACAATTTGGTTACCCTCCTTCGGAATGTTTTCTAAACCAACAATTTTAATTTTTGTGTTGAATAATTTAAGAGCACTATCTGCAAAATCAACATTATAAACTTCGTTGTTCTTCTCTAAAAAATCATTGATTTCATCTTGATGAATAACCCGTTTAATGTAAGACACGACAAAGCGAGGTAAAATTCTAAGCAATTGAGGGTTTTTAGCCCTTAATAAGCCTTCAACATCAATTTTTATTACGGCTTTAGTGCCATTACTTTCGTTCTTATCCATTATACTGTTCGGATTTTATAATTGTACTGAGTGATTATCAATCAAATAATCAAGAGAAAAACAATTTTAATGAACTTTCCCATTTTGCAAATTTAGCACAAAACAACCAATAAAACTTTTTTTCGGGCAACAACGCATAAATAATTACCCCAAGCTTGATTAATAATCTTATTCATGTTTTGCAAAATGCTTTTCTATTACTTTTTTCAACTCTTCTACTCTAATTGGTTTTGAAATATAATCATCCATCCCAGCCTCTTCGCACAAATCTTTATCTCCCTTCATCGCATTAGCTGTAACAGCAACAATAATAGGTCTTTCTGTTTTAATATAGCGATGAACTAACTGTCTAGTTGCTTCAAAACCATCCATTTCTGGCATTTGAACGTCCATAAAAATTAAATCATATTTTTGACGTCTTACAGATTGCAATACCTCTAACCCATTTGATGCAAAATCTGGCTGGTAGCCATTCTTTTGTAGAATATGTGTCAATAGTTTTTGATTAATTGGGTTGTCTTCTGCAATTAAAATAGAAATGGGGTATTTTTGAGCAAACAAAACTACCTTATCACTAAAATCGGCTGCCTTTTTTTTGTCGTTATGTTCCACACCTCCATCAAATAATGTTTTAATGATGTTAAACAAAATAGCATATTTGATCGGTTTAGACAGATGGTAGTCGAAATATGGTTCTTTTGAGATATTAGAGATTGATGAAAGCATAATTATTGCTGGTTTCAACCCAAATTTTTCTCTAATTTGCTTAGCCAGAGTAAAGCCGTCTAAACCTGGCATTGCAACATCGAGTAAACAAATTTCAATTTCGGGATATTTTTCTATTATATCTAAAGCTAAAAGAGGATCTGTTGTTTGATGTGGAATCATCAAATTTTTTAAACATTGTTTTTCAAGAATTCTACAATTTATTGCATTATCATCAACGATGAGAATTGACTTATTTACCAATACATCATTAAATATTGGGGCATCAAAAAACTTCAAAGAGGCCTTTTTTATTGCGATTGAAAAAGTAAAAACGGAACCAAAATCGGGTTTACTTTCAACAGAAATTGTTCCACCCATAATACTTGTAAGCTTTTTGCAAATTGCAAGTCCCAGCCCTGTTCCACCATACTTTCGAGTAATTGTGGCATCTACTTGTGTAAATGCATTAAAAAGATTTGTGATTTTATCTTCAGGAATTCCAATACCTGTGTCAGAAATTGAAATTTGAAGCAACGATTGATCCTTATTTACCGAAACAATTGTGACAATAGATCCTTGAGTTGTAAATTTTATTGCATTAGCTATTAAGTTTACAAGAATTTGCCGAAATTTAGTAACATCTGCGTTTACAAAAACGGGCACATCTTCGTCTATATCATAAATTAGCTCAACAGCAAAATTATTAATATTTGTAAAAACCAAGTCAAACACTTCTTCAATAACATCAGAAATTTTAAAATCTATGTTTTCTAGCTCCATCTTTCCGGATTCAATTTTAGTAAAATCCAAAATGTCGTTAATAATTGTAAGTAACGATTCGCTACTTATTCTAATTGTTTGTAAAAAGTCTTTCTGCTCATCATCTAGTCTTGTATAAGACAATAAACCCGTCATTCCTATAATTCCATTCATTGGCGTTCGAATTTCATGGCTCATGTTTGCTAGAAACTCAGATTTAGCATCATTGGCTTGATCTGCTTTTTTGGCTGATTCTATTAGTCGTTTTTTTGTAGAACTAATTTCAAATGCACCACTAATATTTGAGGCAAGCATACGAATTATTGAGATATCCGTATCTGTCCAAATTCGATAAGTTTTACAATCGTCAAAACCAACAAATCCAGAAAAGATCCCTTCAACAAACAATGGAGCAACAATAAATGACAGCGTTGACTGAACTTCAAGAAGTTGGCGTTCATCTTCTGGAAAATCTTTAACAAGTCCTTTTATAACTTCATTGTTTGACAATCTGGATTTCCATATATGAAATTCGTCAAAGCGTAATTTTGTTGATTTAGAATTGTCTATTTGTGTTTCAATTCCTTCACTACACCATTGAAATGTTTTACACACATATTCTATTCCCTCTTCAACCAAATGTTCAAAAATATATACTCGATCAATATCTATATCCTGACCAAATACTGCTAACGCTTTATTTATTGATCCTTCAAGATCTGGGAGTTTTAGAAGATATTGCGAGGCATTTGCTACACCTTTAAAAATTGAATTTTGTTGAATAAATAGTTGTTCTGCTTCTTTTCGCTGAGTAACATCTCTATAAACCCATAATGCGCCTTTCGGTTCATTATTAATTGTTAATGGAACAAAATCTCGCTCTAATACACGTCCATCGGTCAATAAGATTTCTTCATTAATCGTAATTTTTCTTTCTAATAGGCGTTTTTCAACATTTTGAATAAACATTTCTGGGTTAACGATTAATTTCTTTAGGTTATTCAATAAACCGACACATGAAGATTTTGTATGTCGTTTTACATCTTGTATGTCTTGAGAATTAAATATTTTTAAAAAATACTGATTAATAACAGAAATCGAGCGGTGTTCATCTTCAACAAGAACACCAGCCTGCATATTAGAAATCAATGATTCAAGATAGGTGTTTGTTCTATTTATTTCTTCATACATTTTAATTTGCTCCGTAATATCATGAGCAAATCCAACCACAGCAAAAATTTCACCTTTGTCATTTCTGATTGGTGATGTATCTAAAGAAACCTGAAAAAGATCTCCATTTTTCTTTTTATTCCATAGTACACCACTCCATCCACCATCGAAAGTTTTGGTTAAGATTGAGGTATTTGTTTTTCTATCACTATCCACCCAAAGCAAAGAGGATTGTTTACCAATTATTTCACTATCATTATACTGGTAAATATCCTTGAATGCCTTATTTACATAGATTAATTTATCATTCAAATCTGAAATTGTAACACAGCGGTTTATACTTTCGACGGTATGAGCCAGCATTTGAATTTTTTGTTCCGATTCGTGTTTTTCTGTAATATCTAAAGAAGAACCAAAGAAACCGACAACTGTGTTTTCGTCCCTCTCAGAGACTATAGTGTTTTCAATTATCCGATGATTCCCTTTCCCTGAAATAATTCTAATTTGATATTTCGAAATGCCGTTAGTAATACATTTTTGAGCAAATTCCTCAATTAAAGATTTGTCTGCAGGGATAATATAATCATATACGTCATTATCATTGGGCATTCCTAATTCTTTTTCACGTTCAAACTGATTAAAAACTTGATTTGACCAATATATTTCACCTGTAATAAGATTTTTTTTCCACGTGCCTACATTTGCAATTAATTCTGCTCTCTCTAGATTTGCTCTCTCTAAAATTATCTTTTTTTGTGATTCTTCGAGTAGCCTTTTGTTTTCTTCAAGTTCCTTTTTTTGTTTAAAAAAATCAATAATTAATATCGCTAGTTTTGCAAACTCATCGATGCCTTTTTTTTGTTTTTTAAGAATTGAAATATCTCCTGAAACCAAAACGGAAGCAATATTTTGAAGTGGTGAAATAACCCATTTTAATAACAAAAAAGACAAAAATGAGATAATTATAAATCCAATAAATGCAGTTAATATTAGAGTTTTTTTAGAAGATAATTGATATAAACTTAAAAGATCATTATGACTTTCAATTTTAAGAACGGCCACTTTTTTATCTTTATAGTCTTTTAAGGGATAATAAAAAATAATATTTCCGCCTCCTATATACTTATTGTCGAAACTTGTATTTGAATTTAAGTCCATCAGCGTAACTTTTGAGTTACTAATAGACTCAATTTCCTTAAAATCATTAGAAGTCATTGCTTTTAGCATCAAAAGAAACCCAATGTTCTTTTTTGTTTTTAATGAGTCACTTTTTATTGTTGCGCCTTGAACCGTTATTACTTGATTTTCATACCATAAATAGAATTTAACTTTATCATTAACAAAATTATAAGGTGTAATATCATCAAATGATGGCAAAAGGTTATCTTTTGAATTGCCACAAAGAAGATTACACGTAGAATCGAAAACAGCATAACCATAATAACCGTAATCTTTAATAACTGGATCCATTAATTTTTTAAGACCCAGAGTATCTCCATTTTCGATGTGCTTGATTATTGGAGGCCATTTAGAATATAAATTTTGGGTAAGATATTGGTGTGATTTATCTTTAATTGTATATATTTCTTCTATTTGTTTTTCTTTTTCTTTTAAATATAAAACTCCCGTCTTTGATAAATTATTATCTATGTTAAATTGAATAATTAATAAGGAGAAAACAACAATAGAAGTGAGCACTAAAATAATAATCAGCAACTTATATTTAACTTTTTTCATTATAAGAATGATTTAGGAAATAACAATATGCGAATATAGCTGTTTTTTGAACCAATTTCAAGTTGTAGTTAAAAAACTACAAAGATTTTCTAAAAATGTTTTGTAAAAATGATGTTTTGTAACCGATAAAAACACGCTAAAACCTCCTTATAAATTGTGCCTTAAATCTGATTAGAAAACGCCAATAATTCAGTTACTAATGGATGAATTTAAAAAAATTAAACTTTTAAATATTTGCTTCTGTATAAATTGAACTAACCATGTTTTTTTTAAATTAAAAAATTATACCTTTGCTAAAAAAACAAATTGCTCTTTGGTGACTACTTAAGTTCCAAAATATTGCGAAAACTGTTAGTTAACAATATTTGGGTTCACGTTTTCTAAAGCGCAGTAATTAGGGTGTTCATAAAAAAAACAGTTCAAATGATTACAAACAATTTTGTTACCAGACACAACGGGCCTCGTATGCACGAAGTAGATCAAATGTTATCTACAATTGGCGTAAAATCGATTGATGATTTAATCGATAAAACAGTACCTAAACACATTCGTATTCCAAACAATTTAGATTTGCCAGCAGGACTAAATGAATGGGAATATCTGAACCATATCAAGCAAATTGGTGGACTAAATAAATTATATAAAACATACATCGGACAAGGTTATTATAACACGATAACCCCAGGTGTAATTCTTCGAAATATTTTAGAAAATCCAGGTTGGTATACTTCATACACACCTTATCAAGCAGAAATTTCACAAGGTCGTTTAGAAGCATTATTAAATTTTCAAACGGTAGTAAGTGATTTAACGGCTTTGCCAATTGCCAACTCATCATTGCTTGATGAGGCAACTGCAGGAGCTGAAGCAATGATAATGTTTTACAACAACAGAAGCAGAGAACAAGTAAAAAACAACGTTGTTAAATGCTTTGTTTCTCAACGTGTTTTCGCTCACACCATTGATGTTCTTAAAACGAGAGCATTGCCTCTAGGAATTGAAATTACAACTGGATGTGCTTGCGAAGTAGAATTAGACGACACTTATTTTGGAGCAATTTTACAATATCCCGACCAAAAAGGTCAAGTTAACGACTACTTCTCCTTTACCGAAAAAGCACATACAAACGGTATTAGTGTTGGCGTTGCTGCTGATTTAATGAGCTTAGCATTGTTAACACCTCCTGGCGAATGGGGTGCAGATGCCGTTTTTGGTTCTTCACAACGTTTTGGTGTTCCAATGGGTTATGGCGGTCCACACGCTGCATTTTTTGCTACACACGAAAAATTTAAAAGAACAATTCCAGGAAGAATTATTGGTATTTCTGTAGATGCAACAGGAAAAAGAGCGCTACGGATGGCTCTTCAAACTCGGGAACAACATATTAAACGCGAAAAAGCAACATCAAATATTTGTACCGCTCAAGCATTATTGGCAATTATGGCTGGTATGTATGCTGTTTACCACGGTCAAGAAGGAATCCGCACAATTGCTCGTCATATTAATATTCTAACGGCAGTTTTAGCAGAAGAAGTTGCTAAATTGGGATATAAACAAATCAATACCAATTTCTTCGACACTCTTAATATTGAACTTCCTGAAAATATTAGCATTGAGGCAATTGAGAAACAAGCATTAGCAAATCAAGTTAACTTTAGATATATCGATAACAAGCATATTGGAATTAGTGTTGATGAAACGACTTCTCTTGAAGATATAAACCTAATTCTTGAAATCTTTGCTAAAGTTGCTAATGTGCCTTTTGTCAAATATGTTTGCGATCCATCGTATTGCGAAACTATGACTACTTATGACTCAAAATTTCAGCGTAAATCAAAATTCTTAACTCATCCTGTATTTAACACAAATCATTCGGAAACAGAAATGATGCGTTATATTAAGTTTTTAGAAATTAAAGACTTATCGTTAAATAGAGCTATGATTCCACTTGGAAGTTGTACTATGAAATTGAATGCTGCTGCGGAATTATTCTATTTAAGCTGGCCAGAATTCAGTGCAATTCACCCATTTGTGCCTAAAGATCAAGCGAAAGGTTATCAATTAATGCTTACAGAGCTCGAAAAAGATTTATGTAAAATCACTGGTTTTGCTGCAATCTCTTTTCAACCTAATTCTGGAGCCGCTGGCGAATATGCTGGATTAATGGTAATTCGTAGTTATCATTTAAGCAGAGGAGATACACAACGAAAACTTGTATTAATTCCTTCTTCTGCACATGGAACAAATCCTGCTAGCGCTGCAATGGCTGGAATGGACATTTTAGTGGTAAAATCAGAAGATAATGGCAATGTAAATATTGAAGATTTAAAAGAAAAAGCAGAAGCCAATAAAGAGAGATTAGCTGCTTTAATGATTACATATCCATCAACTCATGGTGTTTTTGAAGAAGGCATTTTAGATATTATCAATATTATTCACACAAATGGTGGACAAGTTTATATGGATGGTGCAAACATGAATGCCCAAGTTGGATTAACAAGTCCGGGACACATGGGTGCAGATGTTTGTCATTTGAACTTGCATAAGACTTTTGCAATTCCTCATGGAGGAGGAGGACCAGGTGTTGGACCAATTGGTGTAGCAGCACATCTAATCCAATTCTTGCCAAATCACAGCGTGGTAGAAACTGGCGGAAAAGAAGGTATGTCTATTTCTGCAGCTCCTTATGGTAGCGCTTCTGTAATTCCAATTTCTTATGGCTATATTAAAATGATGGGTGGTGACGGACTAACGTTAGCTACAAAAATGGCTATTTTGAATGCAAATTATATGATGAAACGTATTGAGGAAAAATATAAAATTCTTTATAAAGGAACTCATGGCACTTGTGCTCACGAATTTATTATTGAT
This sequence comes from Bacteroidota bacterium, assembly GCA_037130365.1. Taxonomy (GTDB): domain Bacteria; phylum Bacteroidota; class Bacteroidia; order Bacteroidales; family WCHB1-69; genus JBAXTE01. The sequence continues at coordinate 92,881 of JBAXTE010000008.1, read as the reverse complement.
TGTAATGAATTTAGTATTAGCACCGAAATTCAAGCTATTGATATTGCCAAACGTTTGATGGATTATGGGTTTCATGCTCCAACCGTTGCATTTCCTGTTCACGGTACTTTAATGGTAGAACCTACTGAAAGTGAACCTCTTTGCGAAATCGACAGATTCTGTGATGCAATGTTAGCTATCCGCGAAGAAATTGCTGAAATTGAAAAAGGTAATGCAGATAAAAAGATCAATGTTATTAAAATAGCTCCTCATACTGCCGAAATGGTAACTGCCGACGAATGGAACTTGCCATATACTCGCAAAACAGCTGCATATCCAATGCCTCATGGCGACAAATATTGGCCAACAGTAACCAGAATTGACGATGCCTCTGGTGATCGGAATTTGGTCTGTAGCTGTCAACCAATCGAAAGTTATATATAGTATTCGCAAGAACCGAGTTTACGAGCTCAGCGAAGCTAAAACGCGAACTTTTTTGTTTAATTTGAGTAGCCAAAATTTATTATTTGAATGCTGAATTTTCTAATAACAGATAATTAATCACAATTAAAAGCCTAGCTAGTTTTCTATTAGCTAGGCTTTTAAATCATGAATTTTAATATTTATCCATTTAAAAATGAAAAAATCACTATTTATTTGTTTTGTTTTTTTCTTACTAATTAGCTGTAAAAAAGAGAAAAACTGTAACTGCGAGCATTCAACCAATGGTGTTGTAAAAGGAGTGTCCACTCAAACAACAGAAGGTGAATGTAATGAGTTTAACTCTACAACTTACAGCACAAATAGAGATACAGCTTATTGCTTAACTTGTACAGAAAAGAAGTAACAACGGCACATTTTATTTTAAAAGTTACTGAAAGATAGCGTGTAATTTGCAATAACTCTTTTTATAATTTTAGCTGCAAATTTCATTTCTTTGATACGTTTTAATATTCATCTAATAAAAGAATATGAATATACTAATTGTTTCAGCCACTGATTTAGAAGTAGTTGATATTAAAAAAGAATTTGAATCCGTTTTTCCAACACCAAGTGAGCATCAATATTGTTTTTCGACATTAGGAATTGGAATTGCTGCTTCAACATTTACTTTAACCAAAGAGCTTCTAACAACACCTGTTGATTTTATAATTCAAATTGGAATTGCTGGAAGTTTTTCCCAAAAGTTACCCATTGGGACGACCGTTTGGGTAACTAATGACCAGTTTTCTGATTTGGGAGCCATTACTGATGATGGGTTTAAATCGCTGAAATCGCTTAATCTTCAAGATTCTGACTTTGAGGTTTCATTCTTGCCTCAATTAATAAAATCAATCCCATTACCCAACAATCTGAAAAAAGTTAGGGGAATTACTTCCGATACTATTCACAACAATTCGTTTAGAATAGAAGAGCTTCAGCTATCGATAAATCCAGATATAGAAACAATGGAAGGGGCTGCGATTATGCATGTTTGCAACTCGCTTAATATTCCAAACATTCAAGTTCGTTCGATATCTAATTTTGTTGCTCCTCGCGAAACAAACGAATGGAATCTCGAAATTGCGCTTGATTCGTTAAAAACCTGGCTTTTTGAATATATTAATCGTTTAGAAACATAATTATGAAACTCTCTATAGCCATTTCCCCCTGCCCAAACGACACGTTTATCTTTTATGGATTAATCTGCGGAAAGATTAAAATTCCAGGCGTTGACTTTGACTTTCATTTTATGGATATCGAAGAGCTTAATCTTGGCGCAATCAATCAGCAATATGATGTTTGTAAAATCAGTTTTGCATTAGCTCCAGAAATTGCCAACAATTACGATATGCTCACCGCTGGGAGCGCTTTAGGATTAGGTTGTGGACCAATTTTGATAACACCACATCAGTTACCATATCAGCTTTTAGAAGATAACAGAATTGCTGTTCCGGGTAAACACACGACAGCCTATTTCCTTTTCAACCATTTTTATCCTCAACATAAAAACATAACACAAATTCTCTTTTCCACCATTGAAGAACAATTACAAAAAAACAAATTTGATGCTGGTGTAATTATTCACGAAAGTAGATTTACGTTTAAAGAGAAGGGATTGTCTCAATTAGTTGATTTTGGAGAACTTTGGACTGCAAAATATCATTTACCCATTCCATTAGGAGGAATAGCTATTTCGACGAATATTGCAGATGAGTTAAAATCTCTAGTAAATTTAGCAATTCGACAAAGCATTGAATATACTTATCAAAACAAAACAGAGACGCTCTCTTTTTGCAGTAAATATGCTCAAGAGATGAGCCCCAAGGTGATGCTAGAACATATTAATCTATATGTAAATCAATATTCTGTAAATTTGGGCGATGATGGCAAAGCGGCTATTGTAAAATTATTTGAAACCAAAACAAACAAAAATAGTTGTAATTTTACAACTTCAATCAAATTTATTGATTAAAACCAACAACAATGATAGTAATAACAGGAGCTGCGGGTTTTATCGGCAGTATAATCGCTGGAAAATTAAATAAAGAAGGTGTTGAAAACTTAGTATTTGTAGATGAGTTTAATCGTCCAGAAAAACACGATAATTATTCTAGAAAACAACACCTTGCAAAGGTAGAAAGAGCTCATTTCGATACCTGGCTTGACCAAAATCATGATCATATATCGTTTATTATTCATGTGGGTGCTCGAACTGATACCGCAGAATTTGACAAAAATGTTTTTGATAATTTGAATTTAAATTATTCAAAAATGATTTGGAATAAATGTACTCAATATTCCATTCCTATGATTTATGCTTCATCAGCAGCTACTTATGGGATGGGAGAGCATGGGTACAACGACGATCATTCACTTATTGAAAAATTGAAACCATTAAATCCGTATGGTGAGTCGAAAAATGAATTTGACAAATGGGTGTTAAAACAAACTGCAACTCCACCATTCTGGGCAGGATTCAAGTTTTTTAATGTCTATGGACCAAACGAATATCATAAAGGCCGAATGGCTTCAGTTATTTTCCATTCCGAAAAACAAATTAGAGAAACGGGGAAGGTAAAGCTCTTTCGCTCGCACCGTCCCGACTTTGAAGATGGAAAACAGCTCCGCGATTTTATTTATGTAAAAGATGTGGCGAACGTGATTATTTGGTTTATGAAAAATCAACCAAAATCAGGAATTTACAATCTAGGAACAGGAAAAGCACGTTCGTTTTACGATTTGGCCACAGCAACATTTCGTGCTTTAAATCTTGAGCCGGTTATTGAATTTGTAGATACCCCAGTAGATATTCGAGATAAGTACCAATATTTTACGGAAGCCAATATGGAGAAAGTTCATCTTGTTGGTTATAATCAACCATTTACTTCATTAGAAGATGGAATTACGGGCTACGTAAAAAAGTACTTGACAAACAAAATAATTTACTAAAATAACTACAAATTTAAATTTGGGTTTGGAGAATATAAAAATAAGGAATACATTTGTACTAATTATTCATCAAAAGTCATAAAAACTATGAAAAAAATCATGTTCGTAATTGTTCTTGCACTATCGACATTATCGATGAGAGCAAGTGTTGCAGATTTATTTACCATTGACAAAGCTACTATTTCTTCAGAAATGACAGATTTAAGTGCTTTAGAATCTTATGTTGAAATGAATCAAGGTATTACGCTTACAGATGTTCAATCAATGAACAATGTTCTAACAGCAAACGTATTAACAGCTGAAGAAAGTCCATTTAGCCAAACTTCGATTCTACGTCGTGGTGGTGATGCTCCTCTTGGAATTCCTTCATTTGTTTGGGGTTTCTGTTTAGGCGTTCCTGGTATTGCAATCGTTTATTTCGTTTCTGAAGACAAAGACGAAACAATGAAAGCGGTATGGGGTTGTGTAGCTGAAGCAGCTTTAGTTGGTGTTATTTATATTATTTATGTTGTTGCTTTTGTTTCTACGGTAACTACAGCTTCTTCTACTATTTAATATTAAATTCACTCGTACAAAAAGAAGATTTACCTAAATAGGTAAATCTTCTTTTTTAATATATTACCTAATACAACCGAATCATGAAATATTTGATTTCTTTAATTCTTATTGTTTTTATTCAAACTGTTCAAGCTCAAATATATAATAGAGTTGAAGCTTCAGTTTCCATTAAAACAAAATATGAGAACGGAAAAGGGACTTTGGAAATGGGAAAAATATACTACGACAAAAAGAATAAAAAGTTGATTTACGATTTTTCTTTCCCCGAAAAACAAACGATTGCTCTTTTCGACACCACCATTTCTGTGATTAAAAACGGTTTATTAATAGACAAGCAAAAGATTGCTCCATTGCTTCAATCTACATTGTTTAATATCATTCTCGAAGGAGAATTACAAAACTATGGGTTGAGAAATAATCCAATTTATAAAGTTGTTAAAATTGAAAAGGATCGGGATTTGGTTATTTCAACTTGGGAGTTTAAGGGTAAAAACAAAGGGTTGGGAAATATCTTAATATCAAATAAGGGAAAAGACTTAAACGGAGTAGTTTTTTTAAATCCTAAAGGTGAAGTTATTAGTAAACAATTATTTAGTCAATACATTTTAGTGAGTGGTATACGGTTTCCGACAGAAATTACTCAAATAATTATTCAAGAGAAAAAACAAATCTACCAAGTAACAACGTTCAAAAATATTGTTGTAAACAGTCTTCAAAATGCGAAATTTTATAATTATATTCTTCCTCGCAAGTAGTTTTTTTGCTTCGGGACAAAATGTTGATGAACTTGAAGTGTTGAAAAACAGCTCAAAACCTCATCAACATCAAACATCTTGGAGTGTAGCCAGCAACAATAATAGTACTATGGAAATTGTGCTTTCCTCCATGTTTAAATTTTATAAATACTTTATTTCCTCTCAAGATTCACAATCATGTAGCTTTAGTCCATCGTGTTCAGTTTATGCCGTTGAAACTATTAAAAAACAAGGGTTTCTTTTAGGAATGTTCGACACCTTCGATCGATTATCTCGCTGTAACGGCTTGAGTCCTCAAAATTACAAAATCAATTCTAATCACACCTTACTCATCGATCCAGTTCACAATGCAAAATATCATGAACTTTAAGATATTAATATCAATGTTTTTTACCGTGTTTTCTTTGTTGGCTAGCTCAACGGGAAGCGCTCAGAATATTTTTGACACAATTCATACAGAAAAGTATGCTAACTTCTTATTTGCAACTCATGATTATGAACTTGCGGCTGAGGAGTACGACCGATTGCTGTTTATGTCTAACACCAAAACAGATTCATTACAATGGATGCTCATACGCTCTACTCGGTTGGCGGGAAACATTGATAAGGCAATCCAAAGAATCCATGTGTATTATCCAGATACAAACTTTAAAACCAATTATCTTTCTAAAGAATATTTACAATTATTGTTTATAAAAAAAGAAAATAATTTAGCAAGAAATGAGATCGTTCGGTTACGTGAACTCGATAGTACAGATCGCCTTTTTTATACTACAACCAATGAGTTTCTGTCTGAAAATTATTCGTTAGCTTCGCAGTTGGTGAATAATTCTTTGCAAAAAAACACAGCTTTAGAGCCATTTAAGGATGTAATGCTTAGCATAAATGGTCAAAAACATAAAAGTCCAGTTCTTGCAGGTACCCTTTCAGCAATAATTCCTGGTTTAGGGCAAACGTATGCTGGCAATTGGCAAGACGGTGTTTTTGCATCAATATTAACCGGAAGCGCTATTTTTCAAGCATATAGGGGATTCAATAAATATGGTATAGAGAGTGTTTATGGGTGGGTTTTTTCTGCAATGGCAAGTGCTTTTTATTCAGCAAATATTTATGGAGCTATTAAAGCTGCAAATAAACATAATATATTAAATCACATTAAAATTTCGATACAAGTTGAAGCGCTTTTGTTTAATTATTATAATTAGTGTAATTTCATTTTTAAATGCTTTTACTCAATCTTTGGAAGAGTCATTGGCTTTTGCCAACAAACTCTATTCTGAGAAAAATTATGAGGCAGCTCTTCGGCAGTACAAAAGAGTTTTATTTTTTGATGATGTAGAAAAATATGGTTATATACATCAGCGTTTAGCAGATTGTTATTTTGCACAACAAACTTTCGATAAAGCACTTTTTGAATACTCAATAGCATATAATGTTGAATCTAAAGATAGTATTAAAAACGAAATCACTTTTAAGCGAGCCCTTATTTACACTTTGCAGCAAAATTACTCCGATGTTAATATGGAATTATTAAGTTTAAATGATTCATTATCTGATTATTTTTCAAAACGAAGGGCTTTTTATAACGGTGTTATCTGCCTACAAATTGACAGTGTAAAAACAGCAAAATCTTTTTTTATTAATGCGTTAAATCCATCGGATTCTGTATCTTTAAAAAAAACTGACAGTCTATTTTCTCGATATCATTCAGGAAAACCCAATCCAAAACTTGCCAGAGTCCTAAGCGTAATCTTACCTGGAATGGGACAAGTTTATATTGGGGATTACAAAAACGCGATAAATAGTTTTATTCTTACTGGAGCTTTGGCAACTGTATTTATGATTGTAGCGATAAACTATACATTTATGGATGCTTTTGTAGGGGTGCTTCCAAATTTTCAACGTTATTATTTTGGTGGAATTAAAAAGGTGGCATCAGCCGCTCGCGAAAAGCAATTAGATCGTAAAACACAAATGCTAAATTCTGTTTTATCCGTTTTTTCTACTCGAAAGAAATAGGTATTCATTAAATGTTTCAATCTTATTTTTTATGTGATTCTATATATTGAATTGTCTGTATTCTTCATCATATTGAAATTTCTTTCACAAGTTGATCCACAGTCTTTTCTTTAATATTTGACGTAGTTTCTTTTATTCCAGATATTTTATGAACGATAAACCGTTGAAAAAAATTCATTTTTTCAAACAAGAATTCTCCTCCAACTCCCTGAACACTTAAAGCCTGTTTACGAATAACTTCTGGGAAAGCTCGTTCAATCTGGTTTCCAAGCTCAGGTTCATTCATATAACATAAGAAAAGTCCAACTCTTTTTTCGAGGATGGATACGGTGTTTTGTTTTATAAATTCTCGCATGCTAGACTGAATGTTTCCTGCATGAATGGATGCTCCGATTACTAATTGATTGTAATTTGAAAGATCAATTTTTGGTGTTTCTTTAATGTTAATCAACGTACAGGAATCGCTTCCAAGTTTTACGGCAATCATTTGTGCAACTTTTTTTGTGGTTCCATGGGTGGTGGCGAAGATAATGGCTGTTTTCATTTTTTTGAATTATGTTGATGAATTATTTGATAAAATAAATTGAGACTATTGGAATTCTAAATATCGTTTGAGTTTACCTGTATTTATTGGTTTAATTCTCATCATCGCTTTTTGGTCTTTGAATAAATGAAAGCCTTGCATCGAAATCCCCTTCATTTTTAAGGTCATATAAAACATCCGTTTTGGATCTGTGAAGAAATTATGCTGTTTTGCTTTAAATTTTGCGAAAGGTTTCTTTGGGTCAGTTTTAAACTCACCGCTCCATGCCATTCTTGCATTTTCCACTTTAGGTTTTCCAATCGCCCCGGTGAAAATCAGATATTTCTGAACGGGAGCGGGTAATTTTTTGATGTCATCAAGGGTGACTATCTCGGGAGCGGTATGTGTTGCCAAAGCAGCATTCACTTCTGTTTGATACCATTTTTTGTAACATTTTTGTGCAAATGTGTTCATCTGAATAAACGGTAAAAGGGTGATAAATGGAAATAAGTATTTGTATAATACAATGTGTTTCATTTGTCTTTGATTTTGATGCAAAGTAATCACATGTAAATCTAAATAAAGTCTCAACTTTCAGAAAATTGGTCTCAAAGAAATATAAAAACAAAGAAATTAGGTCTCAATTTCTTGAGCCGGTTCTATAATACTCACTAGGCGTGAGGTTCGTGATTTTTTTAAAAACCCTGTTGAATGTGGCTTTTGAGTTAAATCCACAGTCATAGGCAATACTGATTAAGGTCAGATTTCTATTTTCAGGATTTTTACAAGCCACTTTAAAAGCCTCTACACGGTAATGGTTTATAAAGTCGAAAAAATTCATATTTAAACGGCCATTAAGGATAGATGATAGATATTCTGAATTTACATTTAATTCTTCGCTTAATTTTGCAAGTGTAAGTTCAGGATTGATATAACTTTGTTTTTGTTTCACAAATTCAAGTAACTGATGTACAAAAAGTTCATCTTCATTACTAATTGGGGTATTGATAATCGGTTTTTCTGAGGCCGCTTCAAGATTAAGATTAATTGGAGTAGTGGTAAACAAATTTCCTTGTTTAAAACCAAAAAATCCAAAACCAATGATATATAGAGAAGCAATCATAAAACCAATGATTTGCATAAAACTATAAGGCATCCATCCAATGAGTATGTCAATAATATACAATCCACTAATAGATATGTGACAAACCAACGAAATAATTATTATGATTTTAAGCCATTTTAAGTCAATTTTATCAATTTTTGCGAAAAAGGATTTAATGTTTTTGTTGAATTTTAAAATCATCAACAAACTCCAAGTGTAATAAATTAGAGTAGACAAAGCAATTAGAGAGATGATTATCGGATACGCAATCAATTGTTTAAATGTAGCTTGCGAATCCATTGCTATACGCTCGGCGATAGGTAATGAAAATATGGTAAAATAAAAAAGTGTAAATACTCCAATAAATGGAATTAGATGAAAAAAATGACTCAATTTTAACTTGAAATTTTGTTTGGTGTGAGATCCAACATAAAGCCAAATTAATGGTCCATTAAGCAAAATAAAAGGAGTTGAAGTACTAATGAATTGGGGATATGGATATCCATTCGTACGATTTAATATTTCTAGATAACTTAATCCAATTGTAATTGCATAAAATATAAACAGAGATGACAATAGATAATCGGAAATTGATTTATCTTTTTTCACAAAAATCAATAGACCAATAAAAAAGGCCTCAAAACTTCCAAGAATCAAAAGAAATTCCATTTATATTGATATTAAGGTTAGCGAAGACAATAAAATTGAATACACAAATCGTGATTTATTGATTCCTAGTTTTCATTCTAATTTTTTGTTCGCTTATAATTATTTCATCTACCGCGGTTTCACAAAACAAAAATTTTCTAATAAATCAGATAAATAAAGGGCTGAGATGCAGATATATAGATTTGATACATAAAAATTGAAAACACACAAATTACGATTACTTTTAAAACCCAATGTAGTCTAGTGAAGAGCTGAATTGCTTTCTCTGTTAATTGCTGAGGTAAATAGTGTAAAGCAATGGCTAAAAGCATAACAATAGCTGGATAGAAATACGCAGAAATCCATTGGGTGAATAAACTTAAATCTAATTTTGTAAAAATCAACGAGTAGACTTCTTTCGCTTTTAATAAGTCTCCTGATTTAAATAGTACTACACTTAACGAAAGAAATATGACAGTAAGCAGTATACTCAACGGATTGTATATTGCTTTTGGGATGAGCGAAGCTACTTTTTTTCTGCCTTTTTGAGATGCTGTGTCCCAAGCAATAGCTACACCATGTGATAATCCCCAAAGGATATAAGTCCAGGCAGCACCATGCCAAAAACCTGAGACAAAAAAAGTAATCAACACAGCCAATATGGCTCCAAATTTTTGAAACCGTCGGAACGAAAAAGAGAGCGGTGTAAATAGAAATTCGTTGAACCAAGTAGAAAGTGTAATGTGCCAACGACGCCAAAAATCGGTAATATTTTTTGCCAAAAATGGTTTGTTAAAGTTTGGCTCAATTTGAAAACCCATCAACAATGCCATCCCTAAAACCATATTTGTATACCCAGCAAAGTCATAGTAAATCTGAAACATGGCACCCAACGAGGCTAATGCAGCTTCAAAACCAGAAAAATAAATGGGTGCATCAAACACTCTGTCCACAAAGTTTACAGCTAAATAATCAGCAATGGCTATTTTGAAAAACAATCCACTTAAAATAAAAAATAATCCCCTGCCTACAATTGCGGAGGTGATAATTACTGGTTGTTTGAACTGTGGAAGTAAATTTCGGGCTTTTGCAATTGGCCCAGCCAAAATTGTTGGAAAAAAGGAGACATACAGCAGGTAATTGATGTAGTTTTTTTCAGGTTCTTCAATCATTTCCCGATGAACATCAAAGATATATGATAATGTTTTGAAAACAAAAAAGGAGATGCCAATAGGTTGAAGAATATGCAAATTTATGGCGGACTGTTGGGTAAATCCGAGCCAGCTATCTAGAAAAAATTGAGTATATTTAAAAAACAATAACAACCCAATATTTATGGTTAGTGAAAGTGCTAAAAGAGCGTTTCTTTTTCCATTTTTCTGCGTGGCGGCTATGCCTTTGCCAATAAAAAAATCACTAGATGCCATGGCTATCAGCAAAAAAACAAAACTATTACCAATTTTATAGTAGAAAAATAAACTAAAAATCAATAGCCAGAAATTTCGTATGGATACATTGCGAAGCACCATCGAGTAAATCGTGTAAAAACCTGTGAATAGAACAAAGAACATCACCGAATTGAATTGAAGCGGGTTATTAGCCTGAAATGTAAGTAGTTGTTTTAGTAATTCCATTTTACTCTTTAATTTTTAAATGCATACCTGGTTGGATAATTTCCTTTTTTAATCGATTTAATCGTTTGATTTGATCAATGGAAACTCCATATTTTTTTGAAATTGAAAAAAGTGTTTCTCCTTGTTTTACCGTGTGAGTTTTTAGAGAAATTCTCTTTTTATTAATTATTTCTGCGTCTTTTTTAATATTATTATTGATGGAAGGTGGGGCAATTCTAAGTTTTTGTCCGGTGAATAACTTGTTGTGTTTCAATTTATTCCAGCTTCGAATATCAATATTGGTAATTTTATATTTATCGGCAATTACACTTATTGTTTCCCCTTTTTTTACAACATGAAACAATACTTTTGGTTGGTGATTTGGAGTTGCAACAATTGGGTTTGGCTTGGATGCTGGAATTATCGAAATTAATGAATCTGAAGTACTTTCATCAAATTCTGTGGTATCTGCAGAAAATTGAGATGCGGTTAATTGATCTGGACTTTTTTCAACATATTCTCTATACGAAGTTAGGATAGCATTGGACATCAACTCTGCTTTTAGCGCATATCCTTTGTATGTAAGGTGCACTCTGTCGGGTTGTGCTAATCCCACTTTTCTCCATTGTGCCAAAGCAAAAGCTCCACCGCTTACATTAAAATAGTCGTAAAATGCACATCTATTTTGAATTGCCATTTTCCGAGTAAATAAAGAAAAGTTCTTACACAACGGAATGTTTTTTTTTCGTTTCCATAAATCGTGGGAATTCGTGATAAGAATTGAACATGTGGGTGCGGCCTTACGAATAATCGATACAATTTGAGTAAGATTTGCTTCAAGCTCATTCTCGTGATAATTAAATGGATAAAAATCGTTTGCCCCCACGTCAACAACGACTAAATCTGGATTGTAAGCTTCAAGTTGAGATTCAAATAGATTTTGTTTTAAAATGCTTTTATAGCCAGCTCCATTAATTCCAACACTGCTGTACAAAACACCATTATCGCTATTGCTTTCAATCAAAATTCCTGAACATTCAAAACGTTTTTGTAGAGTATCGATTCTGTACAGGGAAAAGTGCAAGGTATCAGATGCTCGAGGAAGATTTATGTCAATAAAACCTTTTTGTGGTGAACTAACAACAGGAATTTGAATTGGAATTGAATCATAACCTATTCTGAGATTTAACCCGAAACTAGTGCTATCCGCCTTACAAAAAATCCTCAATTTGGTGAAATCTGAATGGATGGAATTGTATTTTGTTCTGAAAATTATTGAAAATGTGGCATTAGTATCTGATGTATGAATAGTGGCACCTGCTATTCCCATATCAAATTTGGGTTCTCGAAGTATGTTCCTACTGAATTCCCAAACACCGGAGCTTTGAGTTGTATAGTCATAGGTAGAATGAGTTCCTGCTGATTTGTATGGAAAAACAAAACCTCTACCCCCACTGCCAAAAATTTCCTGTAGTGTATTTCTTAAAGTTCCAGTGTAATAGTCGGTCTGCACATGTGAATCGCCAATATGTAATATCCTAACTTTTTTGTTTTCAGCATTTCCTAAGGCACTAAAAAAGTGTGTGATAGCGTCGCATTGATACCATTCTATAAAGTTATTCTGATAGTTAACAAAAGGCAATCGTCCTGAATAGTTGGTTTCGGGTGTAAATATAGTAGTATCGCGTTCCTCGATGGTATCGGGCAATAGTTCTATTTGTCCAAAAGATTGAACAGACAGACTCCACAAGAAGAAAACCATAAGAAAGTGTTTGACACAATACTTCACGAAAAACTATGTATTTAAATGATATTTCTTTTGAAAATGTTTAAATTTATTGTTGAGAGTATTAAATATTTCATCCGCAACAATCTCTTGGCCTTTCGGCGAAAAATGACCATCTTTAGAAGCAAGACCTTTTTTCGACCATGAAAGAATAGCATCTTTTCCGCCCATATATTCATACATATCGAAGTAAGCGCAGCCAGCATCCAGAGCCGATTTTTTCAGCACATCTCGAATTTGAGGAATCATTGGGTACGACGTATATTCTCCATCAATTCGAGTAGCCATATCACCCACGCCAATCACCAAAATACTGATATTTTCGTTTGCTCTTTTAAATTTTTTAAACAGCTTCGAAAACTCTTGAGCAATGTAGTTTAAGGTTTTTTCATTCTTAACATACGGAATCGTATTCGCACCAAACTGTAGTATCATTAATCGTGTATTCGATTTTTTAATCTCTTGAGCCAAAAGCTGATCTTTAATTTTCATTAAACCATTCCCCGAATGACCTCTAATTCCATAATTATCGACTTGAACTCCTTTTTTGCCATCAAAAGAGATTCCATAAAACATGGGAGAAGGACCTTTAAATGAAATTGTTAGGTTCTTCTCGTTGGTTGAAAGTGGAATTTCTTGCTCTACAAAATCCGCATCCGATTGAAGAATTATTTCGCCCAATTTCTCTTTTTTGCCCGTTTTATGCACCACAATAGTACATGGTTCTAGTGCATTTCCGTATTGAACGGATAATCGCGAATATTTATTTCGAAGACTTAGCGATATTGTAGCATGGTCTTTTCTTCCTGATGAAATTTCTGACTCGTCGGTAACGACTTCTTCATCGGCAATATCTCCTTTTCCTCCGCTATACATAAACGACATTCCAGAAAGACCATACATTCCAGTTTTTATTTTATCGTGAAAAACGGTGAATTTTTTCCAGTTTTTGCTCGACTCTCTGGTATAAGTAACACATTCGGCAATATCGTCGAACGGTACAAAGCCCACTCCTTCACCACCAAACTCATTCACAAACTTATTTCTAATATTCGAAGTAATTCTATCTCCTTCTATTTGAGAATCTCCATAATGTCCAATTCTTACGACGGTTTTAGGAGCTTCAAATTGCAATGCGGAGAAAAAGTCATCTAAAGCACCTTTTCCATTGACACTTGGCAATGACAAAAACGCATTATCTGCAATTTTTTCATCTACAACAGTGGTTTTTTTAGAAGTTGTATCTACTGTGTTTTTAGCTAGGAGGTTATCCGTTATACTATCCGCTTTAGAGTTGTCGGTTGTATTAAGACTTAATCCCATCAATTTGTCGAACGGTAAAAAGTTGAGATTTACCGTTTCTCCTTTCAATAATGGGAAGGTTATTGATGGATTTAAGAACGAATATATTGCTAAAATTGCACCTGTAAAAATCAAAATTAAAACAGTTTCGAGCTGTTTGTTTTTCATATCAAATTTGTATTGTTATCGTATTCTAGAAATTTACTTTTCAATAAGAAAAAATGGGTTTTGTATAAAATTAAAAATCAAAAATTCTTCACCCAGTTCAGCCATGATTGAGATCATGGAACAAGATTTTTCTATTTTTAGAAGTCCCGTAAATTCTATTTTTCCGAAAGTTTAGTCTCAACTGTTGCAATTAAATCACCTACGTTTTTAAGTTTCACTAAATCTTTGAGCTTAAACTTAATACTAAACTCTTTCTCCACAGCAGATATCATGTTTAAATGCGAGAGAGAATCCCAACCTTCTACATCATTAGCAGTAGTTAATGGATTAATTTCGAGATTTGGTTCGTTAAAAACTGTTCTGAAAATTGCGGTTAATTTGGTTGTAATTTCGTTCATTATATTTGATTGTTTTTGCTTATTTGTTCCCTTTTTCTGTTCTTGTAATCAACAAAATTTTTTAAAAAATTTGCTTTCTATTCTGTTCTACATTAAAGACTTTCACCTTTAAAGACTTATTTGTTTAATCATACAATAATTTCCCATTGAAGGCAAAATCTCTCCGAGTAAAGGATTCTTTGATTTTTTGTGCAAAGTTAATTCAAAATCTGATTTTTTATATGCTTTTAATGCAGATTCATTTACATCAGATAAAATAATTTGTGCAGTATCTATTCCAGGATGATTTTCTTTGGCAAATTCAATATGTTTTTCGATTAATCTTTTAACTATTCCCATTCCTCTGAAAGATGAAACTGTATATATTGATTCCAATTGTAACGCGCCAATTATTCTGGGAATGTGAACTTCGTCGAGCAAACTGGCAACATCGCGGAGATTTGATAATGCATCTGGAGGCATAAACGAGAACAATAGATTTGCTTTTACAATAGCCGATGGAACATCATCCTCGCCCTCTACCCAGCTGGCCACAGTGCCTGCCTTTTCTCCGTTTACTTCGGCAATTAGAAAAGAATCGATGCTTAATTCGCAATAGCCTTCGTTTTCGGCAATCATAGCACGTAAAACATTACGCACTTCGAGTTCTGAAAGCTTGAAAATAGTACCGTAACTCAACCGTTCTGTGCCACTTTTTTCTGCATTAATGACGGCTTCCACCAAAAAATCTAAATCCTCTGCTTTTGCTTTTCTAATCGTAATTTTATTTATTAACGAAGCCTTCAAGAGTTTTCGGTCAATTTTGCCATTCACATTGAGTGGAAAAGTCTCGATGCCATGAATTTGCTTAGGAACCATATACACCGGTAATTTCTGCTTTAAAAGAGTGGTAATTTCTTGTACATTTACCTGCGGATTATTTACAAACAGGTGAATCTCAAACAGTCCATTATCATCGGCAATTGCCACGACTGCAACACTATATGGATCTGCCACGGCTCGAGCTTGGAACTCAATTTCGCTTAATTCAATCCGAAATCCTTGAATTTTTATCTGGGAATCTAACCTACCGCTGTACATCAGATGACCTGCTTCGTCCACAAAACAAATATCTCCAGAGTGGTAATATCGTTGATTCTTGAAATCAAAAAATGCTGATTGATTCAAAATTTCATTGTTGAGATAACCAGATGTTACCTGAAGCCCACCAATGCATAGCTCGCCTCGTTCGCCAATTTTTGTGGGTTGATGATGCTCGTCCACAATAATCAAATCGGTATGAGTTAGCGGAATTCCAATATTCACAATTCCATTAGAACAGGCAATTTCCTGATTTCGTGGTATTTCGTATTGGGAGCAAAAAATGGTGGCTTCAGTGGGTCCATAAACATTGAAAACCTTCGCATTAGGGACAATTGAAGTCCACTCTTTCACTACGTCGCCATAGAGCGCTTCGCCACAAAAAAGACTGTACCGCATTTTTGGGAAGTTGAGGTCTTCAAAATATGGACGCAAGAAATTAAGAATGGAAGGCACCATTAATGCAACGGTAATCTCTTGTTCTTCAATAAGTTCGTAGGCATACATATATTTGATTTCTCCATGTGGAATTGGAAATTGTGTGGCTCCTACACACAACGGTTGCAAAAACGACCACACCGACAAATCGAAGGTTAGGTCAAACATCTGTAGGAATTTATCTTCTTGAGAGAACTCCATCTTCATATCCGAAACACCCTCCATGAATTTGGCTACATTCGTTCGCGAAATGGGAACACCCTTAGGTACGCCGGTGCTTCCAGAAGTAAACAAGATATATGCAAGTTCTTCATCCGCTATTGGGACAATGGTCAAATTTACAACCTCGGCCTCTGATTCTGCTGTGTTTATTTCAATCAATTCCAAAGCTGAATCAAGCACTCCGAGCATAGTAGTCCCAGAATTGAGCAACACCTTTATTTCTGCTTGTTTAATAATTGAGTTATTCCTCTCTGCTGGCAGCTCCGGATTGATGGGCACATAAGCTTTTCCTTCAAACCAAAGAGCAACTAAGGCGGCATATGTCCGAAAGTCATCATTCAAGACTACGCCCACATTTTTTTCTGTTGATTTTTGCTCTTGAAGTTGCATCCGAATTCCGCTGATTGCCAAACCAAATTCACGATAAGAAGTGTTGACCTCTCTAATGCAAAATGCACAGTGATTTGGGTGTCTGTTGATTGATTCAACTATTTGATTTAAAATATCTTGAAATTCCATTTGCGTGATTTAAAATAATCAGCAAAAGTAATGATTTTGCGATGATTTTTCACATAAGAATTGTAGTTTTTTTACCTCAATCGCAACTTGTTAAATCATTTATAACTAATGCTTCGCAAAGGATTGGTAATTGATTAATTACCAACAGCTTCGCTTACAACAATAGTGTTGGACAAGGCTTATCCAATAACCTAACTCCGTGAGCTATTCGAAGGTATTATCGCGGAAACTAAAAACGGTCTAATTTCCAAAAAGTTATAACGTGAAAGTGATTCCGAAGTTCTATTTCAAAAAGGAATACTTCTTATCATAGTTGAGCATTTGTTTTGTGTAATCATCTGGGTAACTGATTTTAACATCAATTACTTTTCCCGCTTTTTCGATAAGCGTAAAATTTGGATTTATAAAACCACCATAAGGAGCAACATTCAGTTTAGCATAGCGAGTAAGCACCTCTTTGTGTATTTCTGGGTTTATTTTTACGGCATACGTTTCTACCAATTTTTTACCCGCTTCATAATCGCCAGTAGATTTAATTCGTTGAATTTCTTTTAATAATTGCCCGTATAAATTTCTTAGTTTTTCATAATCATTGATTACAAAATAGGTTTTATTGTCTTTGATTTTCTTTTCGATTACATTTTCCGCAGCTCCTTTTTCTAGACACCAGTTTGCAATCAAGGCACGATTGCGCATATGAGCTTGTTCAATGTCTTTTCCAAATTCGATACGGGTAAGTTGCATTAATAGGCCATTACGAATGTTTTTATCATATTCTGCTTTAGCTACTTCCAAACTTTCAATGAGACCTACTTCAACCATTTTTTTGTCCATCATAAAATACAAAGCAAACAAATCAGCACGAGCTTCTTCTAATGCAGAGTGATAGTTTTTTAATGCCCCGTCGGAAACACCGGGTAACATTTGTCCAGATCCATGACCTAAGCATTCGTGCATATCTGTGTGTAAATTATCAGACACAGAACCATATTTCTTTGTTCGTTCAATTTCTTCTTTAGAAAAGCAAAATTCTTCCAAAACGCCATTACCGGTTGCTGCTTGGTCGTAAGCGTAAGTAATATTTTCCATTGTTACCGATTTTGAACCATGATCTTTTCGAATCCAGTTTGCATTAGGAAGATTGATTCCAATTGGAGTGGTTGGGTAGCAGTCGCCACCAAGTTGTGCTACCGTAATTACTTTTGCAGATACACCTTTTACCTCTTTTTTCTTGAATTGTTCGTCAACTGGTGAGTTTGATTCAAACCATTGTGCGTTTCCGCTTATCTTTTCCGTGCGTTTTGTAGCTTCAAAATCTTTAAAATTCACTACCGACTCCCATGTTGCTTTAATTCCCATTGGATCTCCATAAACTTCAATAAATCCATTTACATAATCAATAGACGAATGCGTATCTTTCACCCACATTACATTATATTCGTCCCAAGTTTTTAAATCGCCTGTTTGATAGAATGAAATTAATTTTTCGATATGTGCTTTTTGAGCTGGGTTTTCAGCAACATCTTTGGCTTTGATTAACCAAAACACAATCTGTTCAATCGCTTTAGAATAAAGACCTCCAATTTTGTAAACCTGTTCTTTTACTAACCCATTCTCTTTTACCAATTTTGAATTTAATCCGTAGGAAATTGGAGTAGGATTTTCACCATCCTTTTTCATCATATTTGCATAGAATTCTTCCGCTTCTTTTTGGGTTACATTTTCATAAAAATTTGTCGCTGACGAAAGAATTAAGTCTTTAGATGTGTCTAAACTAATCTTCTTTGGAGCAATAGCTGGGTCAAAAATATAAGAAGTTAATCGTTCAGTGAATTGAATCATTGTTTCCCCTTTGTTTATTGGAAATTTTCCACCAACAGATTGCTTGATAAGTTGAGAAAAGTATGCTTTAGAAATTTCGGGGAAGAATTTATCGTTAGAATAGTGATGGTGAATACCATTTGAAAACCAAACACGCTTAACATATACCAGAAAGTTTGCAAAATCTTTGGATTTTCGATCTCCCTTATAATTCAAAACAATAGCATCAAGCGTGTTTCTGATTGGAAGATTTAACTTACAATTCTGATCCCAAATAATATCTCTACCACAAAGTGCTGCTTGACTTAGATAATAAACCAAAGTTTTTTGTTTGATGGTTAATATGTCGAATCCAGGTACGGTATAACGCATAATTTTAGCATCTGCAAACTGTTCAATTAGATAATTAAAGGGCTTCTCGGTCTTTTGTGCTTTTAATTCTGAGGATAAATTTGAAATTGTCATTGATGCTAAAATTAAAATAAAAACTCTATTAGATATTCTTTTCATACAATTAAAGATTGGTTACGAGTGCAAACTTACAAAAAATTGAACATTCTTTTTAATTTATTATTCTATAATACGAACGAGTATCATTTGCTAATATACAGTTTAACAATCTGTTGTAAAATAATAATCATAAATTATTGCTGATTAAATATTGTTGTTGTATATTTGAAACTTAAAATTATAAAATAAAACTCAAAGGATATGAAAGTACTAATTGTTGGCAGTGGATATGTTGGATTGGTAACAGGAACCTGTTTTGCCGAAGTAGGTATTGATGTTACATGCATAGACATTGATAAAAGTAAAATTGAAAAGTTAAAAAAAGGAATTTCGCCAATTTATGAGCCAGGATTAGATGCAATGCTTGTTAGAAATATTGAGAAAGGCAGATTATTGTTTTCCGATAATTTAGCACAAAATGTAATTGATGCTGATGTTGTTTTTAGTGCCGTAGGAACTCCACCCGATGAAGATGGAAGTGCTGATTTGCAATATGTGTTAGATGTTGCTCGCACCATTGGAAAAAACATCAAACGTCACGTATTGGTAGTTACAAAAAGCACTGTACCTGTTGGTACAGCTAAAAAAGTGCGTGATGCTATTCAAGAAGAGTTAGATCTTCGTGGTGAAAATATTGATTTTGACGTTGCTTCAAATCCAGAATTTTTAAAAGAAGGTGATGCCATTAGTGATTTTATGAAACCAGACCGCATTGTTGTTGGAGTTGAATCGGAGATTGCAAGAGATATTATGGCTCGTCTATATAAACCATTTACACTTAATGGCCATCCAGTAATTTTTATGGATGTTCCTTCTGCAGAGATGACTAAATATGCAGCAAACTCTATGCTCGCAACCAAGATTAGTTTTATGAACGACATTGCAAATCTTTGTGAAATAATGGGTGCAGATGTTAATATGGTTAGAAAAGGAATTGGTTCCGATACTAGAATTGGGAGCAAATTCATTTACCCTGGAATAGGTTATGGGGGTTCTTGTTTTCCAAAAGATGTAAAAGCGCTAATAAAAACATCCAACCAAAACGGATATAAACTCCGGGTTTTACAATCCGTTGAAGATGTAAATGATGATCAAAAATTGGTCTTGTTTCATAAGTTAAATAAATACTTTAATCATGATTTGAAAGGAAAAACCATTGGAATGTGGGGCCTTTCATTTAAGCCAAACACGGACGATATGAGAGAAGCTCCAGCATTAGTATTAATAAAAGCATTAATTGGAGCTGG
Source organism: Bacteroidota bacterium (assembly GCA_037130365.1). Lineage (GTDB taxonomy): Bacteria > Bacteroidota > Bacteroidia > Bacteroidales > WCHB1-69 > JBAXTE01. Next base: position 72,758 of record JBAXTE010000008.1, on the reverse strand, counting down.
TGCAAAAGTTCAGGTATATGATCCTGTTGCGATGGAAGAATGTCATCGACGCATAGGTGATGTTGTGATATACGCTAAAGATGCCAATGAAGCAATTTTAGATGCTGATGCACTTCTACTTGTAACTGAATGGTCGGAATTTAAAATTCCAAATTTTAATGTGATTAAGAAGCTACTTCGCAAACATGTTATTTTTGATGGACGAAATATTTATGACGCTGAAGAGGTAAAAGCGAATGGTCTTGATTATTTCTGTATTGGAATCAATACCTCCATTTAATATTAAAAAAACATATTCATTAAACTCCTTTGATTTTATTCAAGGGAGTTTTTTATTTCTATTCCTGTAAAGTAAAAGGTTTTTTTAAGATGTTGTAATACCCTATGCTAAAATAATTAACCGATAGCTCAGCGCGATGTAGTTAGATGTAGTGTGCTTCCCGATCTAAGCTAGTCGAACTAAAGTTAATCACATCAAACGCAATTCAATATTACACATAATGCATCGAGCATTAAACCCCGTTAAATAACGAGGGTATGCGCCGCTTCAGGACGAGGACAAGCCATACTAAATTTCAAAAAGTCATTTGGACTAATTTGAAATAAGGATTGGTATAACCACAAACGATCACGACATAATAATATGTCGCTTAAATTGTTAAATATTATCAAATGTATGCATTTGTTTTGCTAATTTTATCAACAAATAGCACAAATATGTGTTACATTTGCAATCTGTATTTATAAAACATATATTATCATTCAGAAATCATCAATATATTACAATAAGAGGATATGAAAAAAAAAATATTAATAACTGGTGGTGCTGGATTTTTAGGGTCGCATTTATGTGAACGATTGTTGAATGAAGGGAATGAAGTCTTTTGTTTAGATAATTTTTTTACTGGCCAAAAAAACAACATTGCACATCTTTTACCAAACCCATATTTTGAGGTTATTCGCCACGACGTTACAATGCCCTTTTTTATAGAAGTAGATCAAATTTATAATTTAGCTTGCCCAGCATCGCCCATTCATTATCAATATAACCCAATTAAAACAATTAAAACTTCGGTAATGGGCGCTATAAATATGTTGGGTTTAGCGAAGCGAATTAAAGCAACAATACTTCAAGCTTCAACGAGTGAGGTTTATGGAGATCCTGCAATTCATCCTCAAGTTGAGGAATACTGGGGAAATGTTAACCCAATTGGTGAACGTTCATGCTACGACGAAGGTAAACGATGTGCAGAGTCGTTATTTGTAAATTATCACAACCAAAACAGTGTAGACACTAAAATAATTAGAATTTTCAACACGTATGGTCCTCGAATGCACCCAAATGACGGAAGAGTCGTTTCAAATTTCATTGTTCAAGCGCTACAAAACGAAAATATTACAATTTATGGAAATGGACTTCAAACTCGAAGTTTTTGTTATGTTGACGATCTTATAGATGGGATGATTCTTTTAATGAATAGTCCAAAATCAATAACAGGACCTATAAATGTTGGAAATCCAGAAGAGTTTACAATGTTAGAACTAGCGGAATCAGTGGTTCGGTTAACCAATTCAAAATCAAAAATTATCCACATGGCTCTTCCTGCTGACGACCCAATGCAACGAAAACCAGACATCACTAAGGCAACAGATCTTCTTGGCTGGAAACCAACTATTAAGTTAGAGGATGGGTTGCTAAAAACAATTAATTATTTTAAAAACACAATATAAAGAAAGCACTTTCAAATAATTTCACATGCATAAAAACTTAAAAATACTTGTAACTGGAGCTAATGGACAGCTTGGCTCAGAAATATTTAGTCGTTCAAAAAAAGACCATAATAATTATTATTTTACAGATATTCAACAATTGAATCTAACTGATTTCAACGCTGTAGATGAATATATTAAAGAGATTAATCCAGATGTAATTATCAATTGTGCTGCATATACAGCTGTTGATATGGCTGAAAATGAACAAGACTTAGCAATGTCTGTAAATGTAAACGCTGTTAATAATTTAGGCATTATTGCAAAAAACAACAACATAACCATTATTCATATATCTACTGATTATGTTTTTGATGGACGATCATACCTACCATACACAGAGTTGGATGAGCCAAACCCAATTTCTGTCTACGGGTATACCAAACTTTTGGGAGAAAATGCATTAATTGAATCTGGTTGTAATGGGGTTATTATTCGAACTTCTTGGCTATATTCAACGTATGGACAAAACTTTTTTAACACGATTTCTCGATTAGCCAATACACGTTCTGACATTAGTATTGTTTTTGATCAAATTGGCACACCAACATTTGCTGGTCATCTTGCTGATGCAATAATAAAGATAATACCTCAATTAGAAACCACAGACGGAATGAGTATTTATCACTTTAGTAATGAAGGTGTTTGCAGTTGGTACGATTTTGCAACCGAAATTGCAAATTTACTTAATTTTCAAATGAAAATTTATCCTATTCATTCTGAAGAATACCCTACAACAGCCCAACGTCCCTTTTATAGCTTGTTGGATAAGAGCAAGATAAAAAATTCTTTTGGAATTGAAATTCCGCATTGGAGAAAAGGATTGCTTGAGTGTGTTGAAGGAAATTATTCTAAAATAAATTTTTAAAAACCACGAACCTTGGGCTTTTCAATAATGTCAATAAGGGAAGCTTTTTCAATATTAATTTGATGCTCGGACATTTTAATTTGTTTATCTCTTCCTAAGTAATAATCTAAGATAAAAAGACTCAACATTAAAAATGGCATACCGGGAATCCTATAACGCACCAAAGCCCCGAAATTTGCTGATGCCAAACCTATTCCAAAAGCAAACATAATGGTATAAATGATTGCAAAAATTAACACGGGGTCTTTTCCAATAAATGAAAATACTTTATAAATTTTTGTTCTGATTAAAATGGAAATGGTTAGTAACAACGTAAATAAGTTTTCGAGGCCAGATAATGCTACAAATGGGTTACGAGATTCCCAAATAAATGGACGGTATAACCCAGCAATCACTGCTTGAGGCATAACTCTTATCATTGCCCCTGGGGTATTTTCAATTTTCCCCAAATCGTAATAATTATTTCCATATTGTTCGCCTCGTTTTAAATCATCCTGTGTTAGTTGAGCTTTTTTAACCATTTTATCCATCGACCCGTATTCACCCAAACTTGCTCCCATTTGGGATATCATCAAAATACCCAAAAACAAAAAGACACTTATAGCTACAGGAAAAGTCGCATATCTAAAAAACCTACTTTTAATACGTAATATTCGACCATGAGCAAACCAAATAGCTGCTCCGGGAATCATAGCAACAAAAACATATGCCTTAATCGTAATCATTAGCCAACTTGCTAATACTAGACTCAAAATTGAAGTTATTCTATATTTTCCTGCCACTGCCATTTTTAAGAAAACCGTAGTAAAAACAGCTACAGAGGACATAATAATTGTATCTTTGAGAATGCCGGAACCCCAAAAAAGCACTGATGGCATAAACAAAATTGCAATTGCAATTTTAAAATCTATTTGAGGATAAAGACGAGCAAATGTGATATACATTTTCCATAAAAAAAAGAACGAAACAAAACTTATTATCAATGTTGTAATCATATAACTACCAAACCCCAATAATGCAAACGGAGATAAAAACCGAATTACAAAAAACGATTTTGGATCTCTCCACATGTGCCGATCTGGATACATAGTTTCAGCATTAAAATAAGAGAAAAATTCAGGTTTGTTTCCCTGAAATAATAAATCAAAATAGTGATCTATGTTTTGTCCTCCTACACGGTTTAAAGCATTCATCCCATGAAAATAATCAAGAGTATCGCCTTCATAATAGGTTAAATACAGCAAACAAAAAATCATTGCTGACACTATTTTAATAATTAATGCACGAGTATAAAATCGATAATGTAATTCTGGGTTTTTGTTTTGCACCATATAACCCCAAATACCGGCCACAATTAAAACAGCAATAGCAAAAAACAAATCCAATAATGTTAGGGTTATATCTGTGTAATAAGCATATTGAATTATGGGTTCCACTCTTTTTTTTCTTCAAAAATACAATTTTTTTTTAAGATAGTTGTACTGGTAATCTTTAGAATGCTGATCTGAAAATATTATTGTGGCTTATTTAGTATAAAGCATGTGGTTTGTTAGCAAAAATTCATACGATTCCTGTGTAATTAGAAAAAAGTCTATCTACAATGAATTTAAATCTTGTTTAAAAAAAATTGTGACGTCGTTATATTAATGCTTAAAGTGACGTATTCCAGAAAACACCATAGAAATACCATGCTCGTTGCAATAATTAATTGAGTCTATATCTCTAACCGAACCACCTGGCTGAATTACACTTTCAACTCCAGCTTTATGAGCCAATTCGATTGAGTCGGCAAAGGGGAAAAAGGCGTCAGAGGCCATAACAGAATGTTTAATTTCAAATCCAAAACGAATGGCTTTATCAATGGCTTGATTCAAAGCATCTACTCTGGAGGTTTGACCAATTCCGCAAGATATCATTTGCTTGTCTTTTACCAAAACAATTGCATTTGACCGTGTGTGTTTTACAATACGAGCAGCATAAAGTAAATCCGACATTTCGGCAGAAGAAGGTGCTTTTTCCGTAACAACTTTTAAATCTTCCTCTATTTCGTGTTTTATGTCTTTATCTTGGCATAATACTCCATTCAAAACACTTTTAAACTGCATTTTGTCAGCAATTATTTCTTTGCGTTTTAGAATCATTCGGTTCTTTTTACTTTTGAGTATTTCAAGACCTTCAACATCAAAATCGGGCGCAATAATTACTTCAAAAAAAAGTGAATTAATAAGTGTGGCAGTATCTTTATCTATGGGTTTGTTTGATGCAATTACGCCACCATAAGCAGAAACAGGATCACAAGCCAATGCTTTCTCCCAAGCTTCTTTAATCGTTTTTCCACTAGCAATTCCACATGGATTCGTGTGTTTTATGATCGCCATAGATGGTTGATCAAATTCGTTTACCAAATTCATAGCTGCTTCAATATCAACGATGTTGTTGTATGAAATTTCTTTTCCATGAAGTTGGGTAAAATTTGCTTCCATATTTCCATAAAAAACACCTTTTTGATGAGGATTTTCACCATATCTCAACGAGGTGGTTTTTATTTCGCTGTGTTTAAATGCATCAATGCCAGCTTTACGATTGAAGTAATTAAAAATTGCAGTATCGTAATGCGAAGAGACATTAAATGCTTGTGCTGCAAAATAATACCGATCTTCGAGGGACGTTGACCCCTCTTGTTTTTCGAGAATGGTTAGAAGCTTAAAATAATCTGCAGATGAAGAAATGCATACAACATCGTTATAATTTTTTGCAGCAGCTCTAATTAAGGAAATTCCCCCAATATCAATTTTTTCAATAATTTCGGCTTCGTCGTTGGTGAGTTGAAGTGTTTCTTCAAAAGGATATAAATCCACAATCACTAAATCAATTTCTGCAATTTGATAATCCGCCATTTGCTTAATGTGCTCTGGGTTGTCTCTACGACCAAGAATTCCTCCAAAAATATTTGGATGAAGGGTTTTAACACGACCTCCCAAGATGGAGGGAAATCCAGTTACGCTTTCAACGCTTTTTACAGGAATTCCCAGTTTTTCAATAAAATCTAGCGTGCCTCCAGTTGAAAACAGTTCAACGTTGTTTTGATGTAATTGTCTAACAATTGGCGCTAGTCCATCTTTGTAATAAACAGAGATTAATGCACTTTTGATTTTTTTTACCATGTAAAAAGATGTTTATGTCGATTAATTGATTCTATACAATTTATTTTGTCTATTTTAGCAATTCTATTTTGATTGCAAATTTAGAAAAATTCAAGGAACATCAAATAAATATGATTAATAATGTTGTTGTTTAAATTAATACGCGAAAGTTATCTTTTTGCCATACAAGCAATTGTTGCTAATAAGCTTCGGACATTCCTTACATTATTGGGAATTACGATTGGTATTTTTTCTATTATATCGGTGCTCACGGTTGTGGATTCATTAAAAAGCAAAATAAATGAAAGCATTGCCTCCTTGGGTAGCAATGTGGTATATGTTCAAAAATGGCCTTGGGAGTTTGGTTCCGATTATCCTTGGTGGAAATACTTGAGCAGACCTGTGGTAAAACTCGATGAACTTGAACAAATATTGAACAGATCACAATTAACCGAGTATGCTTCATATTCGATGAGCACAAACAAAACAATTCAGGCTGGTCGGTTAACATTAGATAATATTTCGATTGTTGGCATTTCAAACGATTACGATAAAACTACTTCATACACCATTGGCGAAGGTAGATATTTTACACCCAATGAACTTCGCAGTGGACTCAACAAAGCAATTGTGGGCGTTAGTATAGTGGAGCAATTGTTTCCTAATACAAATCCTATTAATCAATCGATTAAAATTTGGGGTGCGAAAGTTGAAATAATTGGTGTGTTTAAAAAAGAGGGTATGAGTATGATGGGGCCTGGTTTAGACCGTCAAGTTGTTGTTCCTGCAAAGTTTGCTTCCAATTACGAAGAGCTGACCAGCGATAATGTAAATCCATCGTTAGCTATTCGACCAAGACCTGGTGTGAGTAACGAAGAACTTAAAGCAGAGTTGCGAGGTATATTAAGATCAGTTCGAAAAATAAAACCTTCCTCTGAAGACAACTTTGCCCTTAACGAATCTGATATGATTACAAAAGGATTTGAACCCATTTTTTCTGCACTTTCAATTGCTGGTTGGTTTATCGGTATTTTTTCACTGCTGGTTGGTGGTTTTGGAATTGCCAACATTATGTTTGTTTCGGTGGTTGAGCGTACAAGTCAAATAGGTATTCAAAAAGCAATTGGTGCAAAACGATATTTTATATTATTACAATTCTTATTTGAAGCCGTATTTTTATCATTAATTGGAGGTGCAATCGGGTTGTTTTTAATCTTTTTAATTACACTTGCCGTTTCTGCTGCACTAGATTTTTCGCTAACACTTACCTCTGGAAACATCATATTGGGGCTCACTGTTTCGTTTGTTATAGGAGTTCTAGCTGGAATAATTCCTGCTATTAGTGCTTCAAAACTTGATCCCGTGGAGGCAATACGTCAAGGAAGTTAATAAAACCTATAGACGCATTGCTCTGAGTATTGCCTATTAAAAAACGATAATACTATTTTGTTATAATACTCAAAAAGAGTATTGCTTATTAGATAACATTCCGAATACTATTTACCGCTGTAGAATTTTCGGGCCAGATTAACGCTTTGCCCTCTAATTTTTATTCGCGTCTATTAATTCAACCATCTTGACTTGTGCGTTTTTCAATCAATACGAACTTTCATTATTCGTATTTTAATAATGTTTCTAAAACCTCATTTTCGACAAGTCTAATTTTAAGTTTTACATCTTCAAGATTTGTTATAACCGTTATCAAATAGTGACCTTTAAAAAGCCAGTTTTCCCAAGAAACATTACTTCCGTCTTGCGCCACTCCGAATTTCTCCGATGTTTTTAAGAGTAAATTAATATTCTCAATTTGTTCTTTTTTGATAAAACTCTGATTACTGATAAATTTACAATAATCATCTATCGATCCCTTCAAAATCAAGGTTCTATCAGGTTTCTCTTTGAACCCAAATATAATTGAGCTACTTGCTACAGATCTAACTTTCTCCCAATCATTATTCATTATTTCTTTTGCAGACAATTCCTTCTTTTCCGAATATTCATTAATAACAATTGTTTGAATCTGATTAACGGCATTACAGATTGCATCAGATCGTTTGGTAATATCCATAATTAATATAGAGTCTTTAGATTGTGTGAAATCTTCAAGAATAGTCTTGTTCTTTAAGGTTTCTATTTCACTTGATATGAATACGCTTTCCAAATCATTGGTATAACCAACAATAACATCTCTAGTAACACATAGAGTAAGTAAGCTATTAACTACGGCAATAAAAATTATTAATAAAATGATTTTAGCAAAGTTTATAACCGAATTAATTTTCTCTTTCTTTTGGTAATAAAGATACATTGGCAGAAAAAACATAAATGGTAGCGGAATGCCAATAAGTAAAAACAGATTTGAGCCTGGCAAATGTTCAATTTTGCACATAGCACCCAAAACGGAGGTTGCAACGCAGATAAAACCAACAATAAATAATGGTTTTTTCGTTTTTCCTAATCCCTTAAAACTATTTACTAATGCAATGGGCAAAAATAATAGTGCAAAGGAAACCATGCCCAGAATAATCATAGTTCCAGCTCCTGGCATGTGAAAAACTTTCATAAACGCCCCTAAAACAAGTATATTAAGGCAAATTATTCCAAAAATTAAAATTTTATTTTTCATATTTGTGAGTATTAATGTTTTACAATCAATTTTTTAGAATTACTTAATACAGCAATTGATTTGTACTGACTATTATGGTTGAATAGATCCTTTATAATTTCTGCTTCTGATATTTGTACCCAAATTTCCAACTGGGTTAAATAATTTAAAACTTCAATTGCTGGAATCTGACAAAAATGAGCTATTTCCCAACTTTTAGGGTTCTCACTGCTATTGTAAATTATGGTGCCTCGAGTGTTAAGTGCTTTGTTTATGATTGTTTTTGATCTTTCGGACGTGAAGCTGTACGACAAAAGCTGTTTTTTGTAGGATCTTATCTTTTTCTTTAATTCACTTGACGAAACGATACTTTTATTTGGAAAAAACAATTCAAAATAATTTTTACGGTCACCCTTTTCTTTAAATAAGATTGGATTTTCAATCACCTTTTCAGCTTCTGTCTTCGTTATTTCATCACACATCACAATCATGTCAATTTTTAACTGGTGGATGTAATTCTTTAGTTCTGTTGTATATATACGAAAAGATTGGATTGTGGCTTTATCAATTGAATCACTATTTATTTCGATTTTAGCAAGATTTTTATATAACTCCTTATTTCGATTTTCAATAAATACTTTATTGCTGTTAATTCCAGTATTAATGGTTATAAAATCAGCTATTTCATCTTTTGAAGTGCTAATTGCAAGCAATATGGTAAAAAGGCTGAAGAAGCACAATCCAATACTTAAAAAAACAAAATTTGGTTTGATATGAGTATCTGCTTTATAATTATGGAATACATACATAGGGAAAAAGATGGCGGTAAGAAAGAAAAATCCGAAAAGTAGCATAATTAAAGCCCCAGGAAAGTGAAAGAACTTGCAAAAATCACCACTTATACAAAGCACAATCGAAAAGCAGCCGATAATATATGTGATTTTTTTTCTTTTTTCTGTGGTTTTTTTAAGCAAGTTTGTTAATAAAAGTATTGGGAAGATTATTCCAAGTAGGAGATATCCAGTAATCAAAAGGAATTCAGTAAAAGGCGTCTGAAGTATTTTGCTAAAAATTCCTAAAATCAAGGCCATACCACCAATACCAGCAGAAATATATAAAAGTAAATTTCCCTTAATTTTTGACTCTTTTTTCATCACCCAAATTAATAAAGGGAAAAAGACTCCTGCTAAAAGTGGAAAGCCAATTAAAAAAAAGAAAGTTCCATTATTCCAGTGTATAAGTTTAAAAATTGTCCCAATGGCAATAAGACCTAAGGACAGAATTCCGAACACATTCATTGTTGTTTTCATGATTGTATATTTTTTATCGATTAATAAAATGGTGTCTTCCTGAACCTTCTTTAGTTCTCTTACACCGATTGTATGCTTTATAGAATCGTAGGCTTGTTCAAAATCCATCCCTTTTCTTATCAGTTCTTCAACTTGACAGCAGATGTGGTCAATCAATTCGCCCTGCAAATGAGGTAAAGTTATACCTGCTTTATACACATTGGAAGCAATGATTTCAATTTGGGCACATGAAAGACTTAGCATAACTGGGCATTTAAACCAGGTTTTATCAATAACCCGATGGTGTCTATAAATTCTTTTAGCTCTTTAATTTTTTCTTGTGCTGTGCTTTCACCAGTTTTGGTTAGTTTGTAATATATCCGAACTCGGTTATTGATTATTACGGATTCAGTGATAACCACACCGTCATTTTCAAGTTTGTGAAGTATCGGATAAAGTGCACCTACGGTAAATTTGATTTTTCCATCAGAAAGTACTTCCATTTTCTGAGTAAGCTCATAACCATACATTCTTCCATTATCGGATAAAAGTTTTAGAATGATTGATTTCAGTGATCCTTTAAGTAATTCTTTAGATACCATTTTAAATATTGTTTTATGTTTATGTATATATTAGTTTCTATTATATTGCAAATATAGTATATAATCTTTTGATTTGTTATATTTTTTTGAAAATATTTTTTAATATTCCTGTATTGTACTGATATTCAAGCATAATAAATTATTCAAAAATATTCAAAACGCAAAAGATTTTGCATTTAATTGTGTCATTTTTGAAATACTTCAATTTAATTGCTTTAATAGACTCATCGAGAATCTGCTAGAAAACCAAAAATATTGTTTATCTGGTGGATAGATTCCCAAGGTTTGAGAACACACCTATTTCTTAAGAATAATCCTTACTTTCTGATTTTATCATAATCCGTTTGTGTTTTTTATGAAATAAATATCACATATTCTTATGATCGAAATCGTACAATTATTCTATGCTTTTATTTCTTCCCTTTAAGCAGCGACTTTATTTCATTCAATTTCATCAATGCTTCTACTGGGGTTAATTGGTCAATATTCGTGTTTAATATATCTTCCTTTATTTGTTGAAGAAGCGGATCGTCGAGTTGAATAAAACTCAGTTGATATCCTTGATCTTTTTGAGCTGTTTTAATGTTGCTAACCAAGTTCTCCTTGCTGTGTGATGCTTCTAATTGGGCAAGCATTTTTTCGGATCTTTCGAGCAATTCTCTTGGCATTCCCGCCATACGAGCTACATGAATTCCAAAACTATGTTCGCTCCCACCTGTGGCAAGTTTTCTCAAGAAAATGACTTTGTTTGCCAACTCTTTCACTGTAACATGGTAATTCCGAATTCGTTTAAAAATGGATGCCATTTCGTTCAATTCATGGTAATGAGTGGCAAACAACACTTTTGGACGATAAATTTTGTGTTGATGTAAATATTCGGCAATGGCCCATGCTATGGAAATTCCATCGTAGGTGCTGGTTCCACGGCCAATTTCATCTAAAAGAATAAGACTACGAGCCGAAATATTATTTAAAATACTAGCCGTTTCGTTCATCTCCACCATAAAAGTAGATTCGCCAGAACTAATATTGTCCGAAGCTCCAACACGAGTGAAAATTTTATCTACAATGCCTATATCAGCAGCATCGGCTGGCACAAAACTTCCAATTTGAGCCATTAACACAATCAACGCAGTTTGGCGCAAAAGCGCCGATTTTCCAGACATATTCGGCCCAGTAATCATAATGATTTGTTGCTTATCTGGATCCAGACTAAGGTCGTTGGCAATATATTTTTCGGTAGGTGGCAATTGCTTTTCTATTACTGGGTGCCTTCCGTTTTTTATGTTGATATCAAATGATTCGTTTATTATAGGACGAACATAATGATTTTCGAGAGCCACTTGGGCAAATGATAAAAGCACATCTATGCGCGCCAAAAGACTTGCATTAAGTTGAATAGGCTGAATATAATCTAGAAGACTGATTAATAAATCGTTATAAAGCATCGTTTCGAGTGCAAGAATTTTCTCTTCGGCACCTAAAATTTTCTCCTCATATTCCTTTAATTCAGGAGTAATGTATCGCTCCGCATTTACCAACGTCTGTTTGCGAATCCACTCTGCTGGGACTTTATCCTTATGTGTATTCGTTACTTCCAAATAATATCCGAAGACATTGTTAAACCCGATTTTAAGGGACGTAATGCCTGAAATTTCACTTTCACGTTGCTGAATTTGAATCAAATAATCCTTGCCAGAAAATGCCAAATTTCGAAGTTCATCTAATTCTGCATTTACCCCTTCGGCTATAACGCTTCCTTTTACAATTTGAACAGGCGGTTCTTCATTAATTTCACGCGAAATTCGGGTTTGAATGGTGTTGCAGGGATTTAGTTGCTCTGCAATTTTCGCCAATGAGGGTTGTTTAGATTTTTCGCAAAGAGATTTAATCTCGCTTACAGCCACAAGCGAACGCTGTAATTGCACTAATTCCCTCGGATTTACTCTTCCCACCGCCACTTTAGAAATTAAACGCTCCATATCGCCACATTGCTTAATTTGATTGGTGATAGTTTCGGAAATTTCTTGTTTTTCCTTAAAAAAGGAGACAATTTGATGGCGTTCCTCAATGGTGACTTTATCTTTTAGCGGTAACACAATCCACTTGCGCAACATTCGTGAACCCATAGGAGAATGAGTTTTGTCGATAATTGACAACAAGGTAGCTCCGTTTTCGTTCGGAGAATGAATTAGTTCTAAATTACGAATGGTAAACCGATCGAGCCAAATATAATGATCTTCCTCTATGCGACTTATTTTGGTAATGTGTTTGGTTTTATCATGTTGGGTTTCTGCTAAATAATGAAAAGCAGCGCCTGCGGCAATAATTCCCTCGGGCATATTTTCTATACCAAAGCCTTTCAGCGAGTTTGTACCAAAGTGTTTAACTAACAAATCGTAGGTAAAATCGTAGGTAAAAACCCAATCTTCAAAAGTTGTAGTAAAATGTTTATCTCCAAAAACCTCAACGAAATGTGATTTTTTGTTCTTTTGAATGATTATTTCACTTGGTCGAAAGCCCTGAATCAGTTTGTCAATATATTCCAGATTTCCTTGTGCTACATATAATTCTCCCGTTGAAATATCTAAAAGTGCAATTCCAGAGTATTTATCGTTGAGATGAATTGCTGCCAGAAAATTGTTCTCGTTTGATTCCAAAATTTTGTCGTTGTAAGAGACTCCTGGTGTAACAAGTTCTGTAACTCCACGTTTTACAATAGTTTTGGTTAATTTTGGATCCTCTAATTGATCGCAAATAGCCACGCGAAAACCTGCTTTTACGAGTTTTGGCAAATAGGTGTCTATCGAATGGTGTGGAAATCCAGCCAACTCAATGTATTGCGCAGAACCATTTGCCCGACGAGTGAGCGTAATTCCTAAAATGGAAGAAGCCTTGATGGCATCCTCGCCAAATGTTTCGTAAAAATCACCTACCCGAAACAGCAATATAGCATCTGGATACTTAGATTTAAAGGAATAGTATTGTTTCATTAAAGGAGTTTCAACATGCCTTTTTACATCTGTTTCTTCTCCCTTATTTGCTTTTTCTGATTTGCTCATCCGAATTTTTTTATGGTCAACCCGACATACTCGTCGAACTACAAAAATATGAAATATAATTGGAAGGGACGAATTTTGAATTTTTATTGATAAAATTTGAATTGTGTTCTATAAAATTCATTTTCAAATATTTTATAGTTGCCTGTATTTCATCTCATTATATTTGAATAATCAAATTGGTTAAAAGATTAAATTCTAATCAATATGTTCTTTTTATTTTCAAAAATTCTTTTAAACAACAAATACAGCAATGAATTCGTTACTTTTGTTGTGTAAAAAAAAAAATTCATTGAGTTCAATAAAAAAATTAGCGGGACAGACTGTTATTTACGGAGGCACAAGCATTATTGGGCGTTTGTTAAACTACTTGTTGGTTCCAATTCACACGTATGTTTTTCCAAATCCGAACGACTATGGCGTGGTTGGAGAAATGTATGCTTGGGTTGGATTACTTATTGTGTTGCTTACTTACGGTATGGAAACCGCATTTTTTAGGTTCAACGCTCAAGCCCCCGATGATGAAAAAAATAAAATTTATGGCACTTCGCTCATCTCATTATTGGTAACCTCCATTCTATTTATTGTTGGAATGCTTGTTTTCCGTCAGAATGTTGCTGATACAATGAATTATAGCTCGCATCCTGAATACATTTCGTGGTTTGTACTCGTAATTGCATTCGACGCCATCAGTACGCTACCTTTTGCCCGTTTAAGAGCACAAAATCGCCCTCGAAAATTTGCTTTCGTAAAACTATCCAACATCTTTATAAATATTGTATTGACGCTCTTCTTTTTGATTATTTGTCCTTGGTTGCTCAACCACAATATTTTGCCCGATGTAATAAATGCAATTTACTCTAAGGATATTGGTATTGGCTATATTTTTATAGCAAATTTGGCTGCTAGTGGAATAACCTTGCTCCTGCTTTTTTCTGAAATTCGAATTCCACGACTTTCTTTTGATTGGAAGATTTGGAAACAGATGTTTTATTATGCATTTCCTTTGCTTATTTTTGGTTTGGCAGGAATTGTAAACGAAACCATGGATCGGCTATTTCTGAAAGCACTTTCGCCTGCAGATATTGCTCAAGGTCAGGTGGGTATTTATAGTGCTTGCTACAAGATTTCCATTATGATGACCATTTTTATTCAGGCGTTTAAATATGCTGCCGAACCCTTCTTTTTTGCTAAATCCAAGGATAGTGATGCTCGACATACCTATTCTAAAGTGATGACATATTTTGTTTTGGCATGCTCGTTAATCTTCTTGGGAATTATGCTGTATATTGATGTGGTGCAATATTTTGTGGGTAAAGAATATAGAGTTGGAATTACTATTGTCCCCATTTTGTTGATGGCGAATCTGTTTTTAGGCGTCTTTTACAATCTTTCAATTTGGTATAAACTCACTGGACAAACTCGGTTTGGAGCATATATTTCAATAATTGGCGCTATAATTACCATTGCTCTTAATTATACTCTAATTCCGATTATGGGTTATATGGGCTCGGCTTGGGCAACGTTTATTTGTTATGCTGTGATGATGATTATTTCATTTATCATTGGTCAAAAACATTACCATGTAGATTACGAAGTGGGGAAAATATTTGGAATATTAGCACTAGCTATAGGTTTATACGTTATAAGTATCTATAATCCATTTACCACAACCAGCTTCAAATTTGCATTTAACACACTCTTGTTGTTTGTATTTATTGGGGTTGAATACCTGGTTGAGCGGAAAAATATTGCAAAAATAATGAATGGATAAACCGTTTTTTTACTGAATGAAGAGAAGTCTTTCAGTAAAAGGAAAAGAAAACACGGTGATAAAAAAAGCATCCACAAGTAATTATGGATGCTTTTTGATTTTTTTTTAAAGTGACCCCGGAGGGACTCAAACCCACGACCTTCAGAACCGGAATCTGACGTTCTATTCAACTGAACTACGGAGCCTTTGAGGCGCAAAGATACGAAAATTCAGGTTGTAGACAAAAGAAAATCATCAAATCTTAATATAGCTGGATATTGACAGAATTCAAGAATCAACTATTTTGTTTAAAATTATAGTTCGTGATTTGAAAAAAGTGAAAAAAGCACTTTTAATGTAATAAAACTTGAGCCGACCCCAATATCATCCTGATTTTCAAAGAGTTTAATATTGTATCCATAAAGCAACAATACGGAAATTTGTGTATTTTCACTTGCCTTGTCACGATATTTAAATGGGTATGCAATACCAATATCTGGTCTGATAAAAAGTTGACCGATATTTTCATCTTTTACAAACATTGCATTTGCGCCCCAAACAAACGGAGAAAAATCTAATCCTCCAAAGAAATTATTATGAATTGAGACTTCAAAACTATGGCGTATTGTTGTTCCAAAAGAAATTTGATATGCAACCGATTGCTGAAAATATAAGTTCCCAACTCCATAATATTGACTTGAGCCAAAACCTAAGCCCAAAAAAACAGGACTCACAACATCAGATCCAACTTGTCCAATTACTCCATACCTAAATCTACTCCATTTATTCCCAGCAGACGAAAAAGAACTCTTTTTTTTGTTTTTGTTAATCTGTGCTGATGCATCATTGGGTATAAAAAAAGAACTTGAGATGGCGAGAAGGGTAATGATTGAAATAATATGAAATGTTTTTTTCATTTTCAGACCGAATAGATAAGGGTGTAAAATTATGAAAATTAATAATATAATTGTAGATTTTCTTAATGCTTCAACCAATTAATAGTTAGCCACGACATAAGTCCAATGCTATTTTCAAGAGCATTTTCGTGCAAATTAAACGTGTTTGAATGAAGATTTAAAAGAGTATTAGTATTAGGAATATCAATGCCAAGGCGATAAAAACATGAAGGAATTTGATGTGAAAAGTATGCAAAATCTTCTGCGGTCATTCGCAAATCGAGGGCTTCTACATTGGCTTCACCAACAAAATCTTTTGCCCATTGAGTTGATGTAGATGTAACCTCCTCGTCGTTAACCAAATAAGGATATCCTTTGTCTATAAATACTTCTGCTTGAGCACCAAAAGATTTACATGTATTTTCGCAAATATCTATGATTAGCTGATGTGCTTTTTTTCTCCATATTTCGTCGAAAGTTCTGATTGTGCCTTGAATGGTTACTTCGTCGGGAATTATATTTGTTCTGCCTAAACCCTCAATTCTGCCAAACGAGAGAACTGTTGGCATCATGGGAGGAGCAAATCTACTTACCACTTGTTGAAGCGCAATAATGGTCTGAGCAGCAGTCGTTATTGGGTCAATATTGAGATTTGGTGTAGCTGCATGGCCCCCTTTTCCTTTGATCGTGATGTAAATTTCATCTGTTGAAGCCATATATTTTCCCGACTTAAAACCAACGACTCCTGCTGAAAGTCCTGGCATCACGTGCATTCCAAGCATTATTTGTGGACTCGGATTTTCGAGCACACCTTCATTTATCATCGTTATGGCACCACCAGGATATTTTTCTTCGGATGGCTGAAAAATGAATTTTACACTACCGTTAAGCTCATGGCGTAATTCGTGCAAAATCTTTACAGTAAAGAGTAATGAAGCCATGTGAGCATCATGTCCACAAGCGTGCATCACACCGGTGTTCTGCGATTTATAATCAACATCTGTTTGCTCTTCAATAGGTAATGCGTCCATATCTGCTCGTAAACCTACTACAAACGAATCGGGATTATTTCCTTTAATTACGCCGACAATTCCTGTTTTCGCAATTCCTGTTTGGTGCTCTATTCCCCATTCTGTGAGCTTTTTGCTAATAAATTCAGCAGTTTTAAACTCTTCAGTCGATAATTCAGGATGTTGATGAAAGTGTCGGCGAATACTAATCGCTTCACTTAGATAGCTTTTTGACAGCTCTTTAATCCGTGATTTAAAATGCTCCATGTCCTAAAAAATTTTGTTTGTCAACCATTTCTTTATATTTTCCATTTTGAATCATTAAATCATCATGAGAACCGATTTCGATGATTTTTCCAGCATCAAGGACAATTATTTTATCTGCTTTACGAATGGTAGATAACCGATGGGCTATAATAAACGTTGTGCGTTCTTTCATCATATTATCAATTGCTTCTTGAACCACAAGTTCAGATTCTGAGTCAAGAGCAGAGGTGGCCTCATCGAAAATAAGTATTGATGGATTTTTTAGCAAAGCACGAGCAATACTAATTCGTTGACGTTGTCCACCAGAAAGGCGAGCGCCACGATCTCCAATCATAGTTTCGAAGCCATCGGGCATATCAACAATAAATTCGTAAGCATTTGCATTTTTAGCAGCTTTTTCAACATCCTGATGCGAAATATTAGGCATTCCAAAAGCAATGTTATTAAAAATAGTATCATTAAACAACGTAACATCTTGATTAACAATACCCATTAACCCACGAATATCCGATATTTTGTATTCCTTCACATTAATACCGTCAACAAGTAGGTTTCCCGAAGTTGTATCATAAAATCGTGGAAGCAAATCCATCATTGTTGATTTTCCGGCTCCGGAAGGACCAACAATTGCAATCGTATCACCTTTTAAAACCGTCAAATTAATATCCTGAAGAATTGGTTCAGAATCGTAATTAAAACACACATTTATAAACTCTATTTTATCTTGAATTCGCTGAATTGTTCTTGGCTCTTTTTGTTCCACCACGACTTCTTCAGAATCTAATATTTCGAAAATTCTTGCTCCCGCAGCAATTCCTTTTTGAATGCTATATGTGGCAGAAATAAACGACTGAACAGGAGAAATTATTCGAGCAAAAAGTAACACAAATAAAATCAAAACATCGGCAGAAAGTTCTTCTGGATTACTTAATACGACGTTGCCTCCAAACCAAACAATTATTAACAGCGTTATTATTCCAAGTGTTTCGGTCAAAGGTCCAGCTAACTCGGTATTCCGAAACACAATATTCATAATTTTTGTGTATCCTCTGTTTTGATCGTGAAATTTATCCGAAGCAATATTTATCACATTAAACCCTTTAATTATTCGAAGCCCAGAAATAGTTTCTTCAAATGTTGCAGAGATACTCCCAAGTGCTTGTTGACCACCAGCTGAGCGTTTTTTAATCTTTTTTCCTATAAAAGCAATTAAAAGCCCACTCACTGGAAGTAGAATTAATGCAAAAAGAGTAAGCTTTGCACTAATAACAACCAGACTTATTACAAATAAAAGAATCATAAGTGGCTCTCGAAGAAGCAATTGCATTGTGCTCATGATAGACCACTCCACTTCGTGAACGTCGGAAGAAACCCTCGACATAATATCTCCGGTTTTAACTCTAGAATAAAAAGAGAGAGGAAGAATGAGCAATTTATCATAAACCTCTTTTCTAATATCTCTAACAACTCCATTGCGTAGCGGAGACATAAAATACATACCCAAATAGCGGAAAAAATTAGAAGCAAATGAAAAAACAATAAAAATAATTGCAACTATAAGCAATGCCTGAAATTTCCCTTGAGTAGTAATTACATTGCTCATTTGAAACGAAAAATAATTTTTTATCGCTTCGCCACTCCATCCAAACTCGGGTTTTGTAGAAACAATGGTAACTTTTTCGAAAAGGACAAACAAAAATGGGGTAATCATGGATAATGAAACCAATGAAAAAATGGAAAATAATATGTTTGAAATTAAATTCAAAACCACATAAATCCAGTAAGGCTTTGCATAGAATATCAGTCTGAAAAATTGTTTCATTAACCAGTTTGTTTGTTTATTTTTGACCAATAAAACCTTATAAACAGTTTATATTGCCAAAGATGAAGCAAAGATAATAAATGATTTTGAGCAAAAGGATAATTATTGCACTTAATACAACGAGAATCAGTTGGGATATTGGTTGCATTTTTCTATTAAAATCACCTAAAAATAATTCGTGTAACTCTTAGAAAAATGCAATCTATTGAGTATTTAGAAATCAAGTAGGTTGATTTTCTAATGTTTCTATCGGTTCAACCTGCTGATTTTCTGGGTTTTTAATTGGTGCTTTTTTTCGGAAAATTTGTTTAAAAGCAGCCTGTATGGTGTCGTTTCTAAAGTTAAAATCGGCTTCAAGTAGTCGTTTGGGCAATGCATACTTTTCATCTAGAAACATATTTGCTTGCTCGCCATATATTATTCTAAGGACAAATGCTGGAATTGCAAGCCAAGCTTTTCGATGCATTGCTTTAGCAAATGCTTTAGTGAATTCTTTATTTGAAACAGGTGTTGGAGCTGTTAAATTATAAATGCCTGCCATTTGTTTGTTTTTTAACGCATAAAGAAACGCATTTACCACATCATCAATATGCACCCACGACATGATTTGTTCTCCTGAACCAAGTCTCGCTCCAAGTCCTAATTTAAAAAGAGTTGACAGCTGTTTAACAATGCCTCCGTTTCGACCAAGAATTATCCCCATTCTAAAAATCACTACTCGAGTATCGTTTGAGGCGCGTTGAGCTACAATTTCCCAATCTTTACATACTTGCGCCAAGAAATCATCCGCCTCGAGATTGTCGTCTTCGGTTTGAATTTTTGAGTTCGAATATATCCCAATTGCAGATACAGAAATTAGCAGTTTTGGTTTGCGTTGAGCAGCTTGAATTCCTTCAACAATTGCTTTGGTTGTATTTATTCGACTCTTATAAATTTCTGTCTTGTTTGATTTACTCCATCTTTTTGAAATGGATGCACCGGCCAAATTAATAATAACTGTTGACCATTGAATTTTTTCGTTTAGGCTTTCTTTATTTGAATAGTCTTCTCTAGCTATTAATCGAATTGTATGCCCTTTGCGGATGGCGTTATTTCGTAATTTCTTTCCAACAAAACCAGATCCTCCAGATATTAGAATATTCATAGTTCTTGAGTTTTTTTGTGCAACATATTATTAAATTCAACCCAACGATATCATCTCAGAATAATTTGTACAAACCTCAGCTTTTGTTTCAATAGATTCATGTTTTATATCCACAGAAAGAGTTAGTTGCAACTTAATTAAACTTCAAAAAACGCGTTTGGAGTGGACTCAATGAGAATAATTAGAAAACAAAGATACAAAAAAAATAAAGTTTTAAAAATTATCGTTTACGTCATAATGTTATTCGATTCTAAATTTTTTCGGAAGATAAATTCAATTTAATCGTTGCCAATATTAAATCAATTATGATATATTTATCTGGATCTATGCGTGTTGCTTAATAACGATGAGTAGATTCCTGTTTTGGTCTAGCCTTTAAGGCTGTAGTGTAATCAATAAAAAAAAGGAATCAAAATAGATTCCTTTTTATATTCTATAATTGACTACTGATTATACTTCAGCAACAATATTTCTTGTTCTTGAAACTAAAATCACTACATTTTGTTTTAATTCTATTATGGTAATATTTGGAACTGATAAATCACCAATTTTTACGGATTGTTCTAGTTCTAACTTACTGATATCAACGCCTACAAACTCTGGCATATCTTTAAGTAATCCTTTTAAACGTAATTTTCTAAATTTACTAATCATCTTACCACCAATTAAAACTCCTGGAGAAGTTCCCAAAGGCTTAATAGGAACAGCTATTGTAATTGGTTTGTTATCAGAAACTTCTAAAAAATCTACATGTAAAAGACGTTCTGTTGTTGGGTGAAATTGTGATTCTTGGATAATTGCATTTATTTTTTTATCTCCAAAAGTAAGCTCTGCGTAACGAGCTTCTGGAGTATAAATTAAATTTTTGAATTGTTTTTCTTCAACGACAATGTGATATTGTTCTGCACCACCATATACGACACAAGGAACAAGGTTTTTAGCACGTTGAGCTTTTGCATCTTTATTCCCTACGTTCTCACGAAGAGAACCGCTAATTGATACTGATTTCATCTGATTTTTGTTTTATTTGTTTATAAATTGGGTGCAAAGGTACGGCTTTTTTTCAAAAAAAATTATACTCATTGTATTTCTTTCAATTTTTCTTCAAATTTGGCCAAAATTAAGGATAAGTCTAGAGTCGTATATTGAATCTGCAACCCTTTTATCTTCTCAATTTGTTGGTTTATAAATGATTTGTATGCTGTTGATTGGCTGTGAAACGGACGATGTTGAAGTGCTTGATTTAATTCCTCAATTGTTGATTTCAATTGTTGTGCTTCGGAATTAAAATATTGCGTAGAAAATTGATCCCAAATGTAATCTAATGCAAGTTTAGATGGATGCAACATATCAGTATCGTAAAACCGATAGTCTCGCAAGTCGTCCATCATTATTTCATAAGCCGGAAAATATTGTAAATTACTGTTTTGTTCTTGCAATTGATGTGCGGCAAGATGAAGAATCGATTTACTCAATTGGTTTTGAAAAAAACCATCCGATAAATACCGAACCGGGCTGATAGTAAGAATCACAATTAAATTTGGATACAGCTCTTTTAACTGGAACAAAAGTTTTGAATATTCCATTACGATTGAATCAACAGAAAGCATCTCTTTAGAAAATTCTTTAGCTGGTATTTTATGACAATTAGCCACAATTTTGCCATCGGTCAAATGAGTATATATATGTGCTGACCCCCAGGTGATTAACAAAACTGATTGATTGGAAATAAATGGTTTTGCTTCTAAAATATGATTATTAATGGCGTCTAATACATGCGATGGATTCTCATTAGAAAATTGCCCGTGATGGTCGAAACTCACCCAAAAATTTTGATGAGCATAAAGGTCTTTGATATCGTATTGTTTTTGGTTTAAAACGCCATTGACAACATTTGCAATAGAAATCGGATTATAAAGAACTCCGAATGGATTTATACAAGTTTTAAATGAGGCATTGTTGAGTTTTTCGCCCATATTTGTTGAAAAACAAGATTCGATAGACAGAAATTGGTTTTTGTGGCTAATTTTTATGGCCGATTTTGCAAGTATTATGGGGGTTTTAAATTGTATATTCATTGTTTTCCTCAACAAAATAAATACAGAATTTCAATTATTTATCGTCACCTAACACTTCTCTGTCTTCTAACAAATCCATATATTCATTGTAATCCATTTCAGTAGATAAATCGACATCTCCTTTGTCTAGATTGACTATTTTAATTTTATAATTGTATTTGAGTTGTGATGCCATTACCTCAAACTTTTTAGAAATCATAATTTTATATCCAGCTGCCGCTGTTCTAATCTTATAGCTTCCTAAAGACACATTCGTAAAAGTAAAAAGTCCTTTTTGATTTGTTATGGTTTTTGATACCATCTTTTGATTTGCATCTAACAAATACACATAAACTCCAGAAACACTATAAAGTGAATCTGAATCAACAACGATTCCGGTAATTACAACCGCTTGGGCTTGACTTTTTAACGAAGTAAACACTCCAATTATACAAACCAACATACTGAATACGAATACTTTTTTCTTCATTTTTGCTCTGATTTATTTCAATACAAAATATTAAGTTATACTAATCTCCAAAGGTATATCAAAAAACAATTACCTAAATTAAAAATAAAAAAAAAGGTTGATATTTTAAGCATCAACCCTTTTTTTAATAGTATAACTAGAATGGCAAGTCGTCTTCGGCAGACTCAATTGTTGGAGCGTTTGTTGGGGCCGACGATTGATCTTGGGTTGGAAATGGCTGGATTGGTTGTTCCTGAGCACCTTCATTATTTGCTTTTGCTCCTAGCATTTGAAATGTATCAGCAATAATATCGGTTGCGTATTTTTTTACACCATTATCCTCCCACGAATGAGTTCGAATTTTTCCTTCTAAATAAACTTGCATTCCTTTTTTTAAATATTGACTAGCAACATCTGCCAACCCTCTCCAGCAAACGATATTATGCCATTCGGTTTGGGTTACTTTGTTACCTGCTTTGTCTTTATAACTTTCAGAGGTTGCAACGGTAAATGTAACTCTCTTTACATTTCCCTCATAAACAGTTGTTTCTGGATCTCTTCCAAGATGTCCAATCAGTATTACTTTATTTAATCCTGCCATAATTCTTAATTTTAATTTGTTTCAATGGTAAAAATCTGTTTTTCTGAATTTACTATTTATTAATTCACAATCAAAAAACCTCTATCTACGAGCATTTTCAATAACGGACTTTGCTCGATGAATGTAGTCGCCATTTGGCATACACCGGGTATATTGATGAATAAAATCTAGTTCGCGAAATTTAGAATAGCCTCTTTCACAAGCATCCCAAATGGCATCATCGCATAAATGTAAATCATAACCTGCTTCCCAAGATTCAATAAAATGATCAATTGCTTTTTCCTCTTCTTCCATAATCATATATATCTGACCAAGCTTGTACAAGCATAATCCCTTATCTTCGGGGTACATTTTAAAAAGAATTTCGTAGCAAATGATTCCATTCATGAAGTGTCGGTAGTTAATCAATTCCCTTGCAGCTTCAAATTGATCTTGTTTGGAGCCGTTATTTACGGCTTGTCTAAAATTGTCGAGTGAAGAAGCGTTGTAGTCGTTCATGAATTTTTTTCTTGATATAATTTACAAATTTACATAAAAACAAAAAACGAAGCGGAAATGGGGGCTTTTTGTTTTCAACAAGTTTTTAAATTAAAAAAAACCTATTTCAATACCTACCGTTGTTCTTGGAAGTTCTGCAGAGATGGTTTGCGTGTGGAACTTTGAGTTAAACCAATCAGACATTCTATAAGATGCCCATATAGAAAGTCGGTTTATTGCAAATCGTGCCTTTAAACCCCATTGCAAATCTGTGAGATAGTTGAGTTTGTACAACTCTGTTTTTGATTTAGATGCTCCATTTATTGGGACTGTAAGCTCATCCCAAAAACGATGATATGCAGAGTAAGTATATGTTGCATAGGCACCAAAATCAATGTAATTTCCTACTTTATTTCCTCTTTTTCCAAAATTAATCCGATTAAAATATTCTAGTCCAACAGTGGGTAAGCCTAAATATTCCTTTTCGTGAAGCAATGTATCTGGAATAATATTGGTGCTATATTGTGCGAATCGATACCGAAATTCTGATATTGATAGATCGAGACCCATTGCGTAATGTTCGCAAACTCTTCGTTTATATCTTAGCCCAAATCTCCATTCGCGCGAAAGACCATATTTTATATCAAAGGAATTTCCTTCTGGCTTTCCAACTGCTACCCCATAATCAACATAGAAATGAAGATAGTTTTGTCGATTTTGTCCCCATTTTTTTATCGTGTATATACTATCTGTTCGTTCGTCTAATAACACTTTTTGCGAAAACATCGAAATCGAAATAAAGATTATCGATATTAATATTACTATCTTTTTCATATTATTTATATGTTTGATTAATAACTTATTGTAATTATAACAAGAGGAACGTGTTATTGTTTTACCCACTCTTGAAATCCATCTTTATAAGCAATTCGTAATGTATATCCTATTGGTATTTCGTTTAATGGAATTGATAACGGGTTTTCTGTAAATACAAATACAACTCCATAACGGGTTAACTTTCCATCTGGTTTTGAAATATGAAAGTATAAATAATGATTTGGATTATACTCTGTAATGGCAGCGTTATCATAATCGGTAGTATCGGTTGATAATTCATTTGTCCTGTGATAAACAACTTGAACACTATCTAATGGTTGAGTGTATATTATTTTTAGCATTTCATTTTCTACCTTAAACTTAAAAAATTCTTCTTTTTTAATTGCCGGTTTGTCTATAAAATAAGACGCCTGGGGAACGCCGTACCCATGAGCATAGTCGTAATATGGAAATAAATCTCCAGAGTGCTCAATCTCTGATTTCATAACCATGTTGTTAGTACCCATTTTTGTTTGCCAAGCGCACGCTGCAAAACCAGCAATGAGTGGAGTTGAAAACGATGTTCCATAAGCAACCTCAATTCCTCCTTTTAAGCAAGCAACAGTTGCTTTTCCAAAACTACAAACATTTGGTTTTAATCTACCATCTTTTGTTGGCCCGTATGAGCTAAACGATATATGCATATCAGAATCCGGATCAATTCCGCCAACGGATAATACACTATCAGCATCGGCGGGTGTGCCAACTACCTTCCAATTGCTATCGCCATCATTTCCCATAGCATTAATTACCAACATTCCTTTTGTTGCAGCCATATTTGCAGCTTTAACTACTAAACTGTGTTCACCATCCATCTGCTCAGGAAAGTATCTATCAGAAGTATACCCTAGGGAGCTACTTATAATATGCGCTCCATTTTTATCGGCCCATTCGGCTGCAGCCAGCCAATATTGTTCTTCCGCAAATGGCTCTGTATTAACTTCTGTGCGAGCTAAAAGAAATTCTGCTCCAGTAGCTAATCCAAGATTAACGTCGTCTACAATTCCCGCTACATTAGAAAAAGTACTCAACCCGTGGCTGTTATATGAATAAACGAAATCTTTTTTCTTGACAAAGTCAAAGGTTTTTATTATTCTATTTTCTTTTCGAATATAATCAAAGGCTTTATGAGTATTTACTTCTGGAAACCCTCCATCAAATATTGCGATACGAATACCTTTTCCAGTAATCCCCTTTTTAGCAAACAGATCTCCTTGCATTCTCATTAATTGTCTTTTGGCTATGCCGTTTGCTGTATTGTCAACCTTAATGGTATCTTGTTTATAGCTGGCCATCACGCCGTGCGTATTAATCAAAATTATTTTACTTACAAAAGATAGTTTTTTTACTTCCTCTATTTGGGCCGGGGAAGCAATTACATAAGAACAATTAAACCAACGACTTGCTATACCTAAAGATTGAACTCGCTTTTCAACTTCACTTAAATAACTATTGTTTACAGGATAATCGGTGCTATCGTTTAACGAAACTCCAAACATTATTTTTCGCTCTAATGCTTTTGCATCAAAATACGTATCTGGCTTAAATGTAGAACCTTGCTTGTTGGCGAAAAAGACACAATAGTTGTTTTGAGAAAATCCTACGAACCCAATACAGAATAGAAAAATGAAGAAACTAGCTTTTTTCATTACTTGAAAATTTATGGCATAAATGTACGAAAAAGTTTGAAAAAAATATCACCATTATTATTGTTTTCAGTAATTCTGTGAGTAAATATTTTTATAAAAGACTTTAAAACTGTATCTTTGCGAACTTAAAAACACTCAAAAATAGATGCTTAAAAAAATCATCGAATTATTATAATCTGAACATAAAACCAGGAGTTACTCCGTTGTTAAACAGAAAACTACACATTATAACCATAGAAATATTATAAATGAAAACAAGAATTTCTTACCTATTATTAATTACTCTTTTCTTGGCTGGATGCAATGGTGGCAGAGAGGATTCCAAAAAAACCAACGTTGTAGAGGTAGTCATTCCAACAATTGATTTTCAGAATATAAAATCGTACCCTCACGATATCAACTCTTTTACAGAAGGGTTTCTGGTAAATAACGGCAAACTTTACGAAAGCACAGGTGCAACAAAAGAGCTGCCTCAAACCAAATCGCTGTTTGGAGTTGTCAACCTTAAAACAGGAAAAATTGATAAAAAAGTGGAGCTTGACCGAGAAAAATATTTTGGGGAAGGAATTACTTTTTTAAATGGAAAAGTTTATCAACTTACTTACACCACTAAAATTGGTTTTATTTATGATGCAAAAACATTTAAAAAGATAAAGGATTTTACATTTCCAAGCAAAGAGGGTTGGGGGCTAACAACCGATGGAACAAACTTGATTATGAGTGATGGAACAAATGTTTTGACCTATTTAGACCCAAATACACTGCAAGCGATTAAAACTGTTTCGGTTACTGAAAATTCTTATGCTAAAGATTATTTAAATGAGTTGGAATACATCAAAGGATATATCTATGCCAATATTTGGGGCACAAATACCATTGTAAAAATTAATCCAGCAGATGGAAAAATTATTGGAATACTTGACTTAACATCATTAGCAGAAGATGCAAAACGATTACATTCTGGCTCATTAGAAATGAATGGGATTGCTTACGATTCTGTAACAGATCAGATTTTTGTAACTGGAAAAATGTGGCCAAAAATTTATGAAATAAAATTTAATCATTAGTCGGATATTGAAATTTACAACTTCAATAAATCACCTATTCCCTTACCAATTTTTTGAATGGTTTCTATACCAGTGTTAATCACTCCTGGGGTAGAAATATCAACATTTCCCATCTGTTTAATATCGTTTTGGATGGTTTGTTTAGGAAAACAAATTACAAAATTTTGATTTGGATAATACTTTTTAATTTTCGATGGAATGTTTTCTATTTGCGAAAAATATGAGATAGTTCCTCTTCTAGAAGAAAAAAGAATAAGTAAATCTTTTTCATCAATATACTTTGTAAGAATTAAAAAGTCGTTCCAATCTTCGAAATGGTCATACTTTATAGTTGCATGCACTTTATACTTTGAAGTGATAATTTTTATTGCAGTACGAGTTTTTTCATCACAAAAAATTAAAATCGGTATTGAAAGCTCGCTCGCTAATTTCATCGATTTAAGAATTATTTGCGCAAAACCTTCTTCCATTTCAGAAAATTTTGGCACAAGCAACACTATTCTTTTTTGAGAGATAAGTGGTTTTTCAATTTTACAAAGAAATATTGCTTTATCGCTACTTTTTAATATTGCAGATATTTTTTCACCTAAAAGGAAGTCAATTAATCCTAGTTTTTCCATCCAATCCAAAAGAATAATATCCGACATTATTTCTCTTGAAGTACGAACAATTCCTCCTACGGGATTATGGTCAATGGTAGCTAAAAAGTTGACTTTTATTTCTGATGCCGAAGCTTGAGAAATAATATTATCGAAACTTTGCCTTGCCTTTAAGATATTCTTTTCAGACTCTTCATCGTTGGGTACAATTGAAAGAATAGAAACTGGATTCGAAGAGCTTTTTTCCTTTAATAGAAGTGCAAAATCAAGAAGCTTATCGAAGTTTTTTGAGTATGAAAATGGTAATAAAAGATGCTCGTTATTAATGCTTTCAGGTTTCTCGAACTCCTCTTCCCTATCCATATTTAGCACAATTTTTTTAGTTGCTTGATGTGTTGCAAATGAAGACACAATGCATGTAATTAAAATTAAAATAATTGTTCCATTTAACACATTAATATCTAAAATTTGAGCTTTATAGCCAACTAAAATTACCGCAAGAGTTGCCGCCGCATGAGAACTGCTTAAGCCAAAAATCAACATCCTTTGATTGCGAGAATATCTAAAAATAATTTGAGTGAAAAAAGCTGCAAGCCACTTTCCTATTAATGCAATCGACGATAAAACAAGGGCTATCATAACGGCATAAGGTCCATTAAAAACAACACTTACATCGACAATCATCCCAACACTTATCAGAAAAAATGGAATAAATAAAGCGTTCCCTATAAACTCGATTCGATTCATCAATGCCGACGATTGAGGAATTAACTTGTTGAGTGCTAATCCTGCCGCAAATGCTCCTATAATTGGTTCCAAACCTGCAACTTGAGATAGAAATGCCGCAAAAAACACAACAGATAGCACAAAAATATAATGAGAGTGTTTTTCGCTTTCGAGTTTTTGAAAAAACCATCGTGCTATGCGTGGAATAACAAAAAACATGATTGAAACAAATAAAACCAACGACATGGTTATCCTTATCCAAAAAGCTTGATTGAGTTCCCCAATATTTTTATTTAACACAATTGCTAAAATAAGCAGAACGGCAGTATCTGTTAAAATAGTTCCTCCAATAGTAATTGCAACAGCTTGATTTTTAGTTATCCCAAACTGACTTACAATCGGATACGAAACCAATGTGTGAGTAGAAAACATAGACGCCGTGAGCAGACTGGCATTAAAACTAAAATCTAAAAGATAATGACAGATTGGAAAACCGATGGATAATGGAAAAATAAAGGTGAAAAAACCAAAAAGCAAACTCTTGTATTTATACGACTTAAACTGTGCTAAATCGAGGTCTAATCCAGCAATAAACATAATATATAATAATCCAATTGTTGAAAACAAATCAATTGCATTATTTTTATCTAACACATGAAAGCCGTAAGGACCGATGATTACACCCGCAATAATTAACCCCACAATGGCGGGAATATTTATTTTTTTAAGGATGATTGGAGTGAATAGTATGATTATCAAAATCAAAGAAAACACCAATACTGGACTTTGAAGTGGAAGTGTAAACTCTTTTGATAATTGTTGAAAAAAGTCAAGCATGCATTTTTTTTCAAAATTACGATTTTTTTTACCGCCGACTCGCTTTTTATATGCCGTATTAGAGTATTTTTGTGAAAAATCGAATATTTTATCTCAATAATGTTACTTTATACCAATTAAACGAAAAATTATGAATCCGACAATTAGAAAAATCTGGAAAAGAACATATCAACATTTTCTTCAAGGACTTTTTTACACCGCGCCTATTGGTATCACAATATTTTTACTTGTAAAAGCAGTTCTTTTTATCGATTCGATCTTTAAAACTTCTATTCCGGGAGTAGGAATATTGGCTATTTTGATTGGAATTACAACAATTGGATGGATTACCACTAAAATCATTCACAAACCATTGCTTCAAAAAGCTGATTTATTAATTGAAAAAACTCCACTAGTAAAAGTAATATACACTTCTGTTAAAGATCTGGTTTCAGCTTTTGTGGGACAAAAAAAGAAATTTGACAAACCAGTTTTAGTTACCTTAGATAATGGCCTTGAGCGGATTGGTTTTATTATGCAAGAAAACCTCTCTTTTTTGAACATCGAAGGTCAAAAAGTTGCTGTTTATTTTCCAATGTCTGTTTCTATCGCTGGCGATTTGTATATTGTTGAAGTTAATAGAATTACACCACTCGAAACCTCATCTTCAGATATGATGAAGTTTATTATGTCTGGAGGGCTTACTTCATAATGAACCATCCTATAATTTCCGAAAAACTTCACATTTCTTCCATTGTTATACATCGTGGGGAAGAACCAATTTTGGGAAATGAAAAAGGCGTTTGTAATGTCTTTTTTTCTGGATGCAATTTACAATGCATTTATTGTCAGAACTATCAAATAAGCAATAGATGCAATGAAATCGGCCTTCTGAATTCCGATGATGCAATCGAAAAAATTATTTCAATTTTAATTCAAGGAGTTAACACCGTGGGCTTTGTATCTCCTTCGCATCATATTAGCGAAATGCTTTTTCTAATTCACAAAATTAATAACAGAGGATTTAATCCTGTTTGGATATATAACTCGAATGGTTTCGACAGCGTAAAAACATTAAAAAAACTCGATGGAATTATCAATATTTATCTTCCCGATTTTAAATATGCAACCAATGCATTAGCCGAAAAATTAAGTGGCGTGAAAAAGTATACAGACGTAGCTTTAAAAACAATTAAAGAAATGTACTTCCAAAAGGGAAATCCTATAATGCTCGATGCCTCTAATTGTGGGACCTCGGGACTAATTATCCGACATTTGGTTCTGCCTGGTATGGTTGAAAACAGTATTAATGTGTTAGAAATTATTGCAGATTCTTTTTCTACAAATATTTCAATATCGCTAATGGCTCAATACAGTCCTATTCCGAGAGTAGAAACCCATCCATTCTTGTCTAGAACAGTTGCGCCAGATGAATATCAACAAGTTCTCAACGCGTTCAATCGTCTCGGATTTTCGAAAGGATGGATTCAATCACTAGACAGAAACGAGTTTTTTAATCCTGATTTTTCAAGAGAGAATCCATTTGAGAATCAACATCACTGAGAATGTTTTTTGGGGAACAGGTAAGAATTCTATTTGAGTCAATGTAAAAATTCGGGGGTTAAGCATATAAAAACAAAACTATTTTTTATCATTAGGGAGCAATGATAATTTGTAACTAGAGTAAAATGAGGAATAAAATTCACTTTTTATATGTCCTTATGCTCCCGCCTTGCGGGAAGCATCACGCTAAAAGCGTGGCAAAAAATGCCGCCGCTGTCGCAAAAGTGCTAAAAAACAAACAATTCCGCTAAAATCGATGAACTCCTCCTTTTATAAATTTCTTAGCTCAAATAAATATCAAAATTCAAGTTATCAAAGCTTTTGAATATTCATAATAGATAATATTTTGTCATAGAATTTGTAATTTCTTACATAAATGACGATTAACGCCGAACTTATTCAATTTTAAATTGAAATAATAGACAAATTCTCCGCCAAAATTGAATTCCAATTAACCTAATAACCCCGTGCGATGCACGGGGTTATTAATATTCGACACTTTCAGCGCCGTACTAATTCACTATTTGAGCTTTAGAAACTATAATGCCGATTTAGCAAATGTTTATCTTGTCTCAAGATATTACAGTTGCTCTAGCGGTATTAGTCAAAATGATATTTTGAAAGTAAAAAATAGTTCTAACCAGCATTTTGCCTAACGTCGTCAAACACCATCGATTCCTTTACGCAAAACTGTTTATTTTTTATACGTGAATATTTATTTTATTTAAAGGTCGTATAGAGCTCGTCCCGTTAAAGCGGTACTCGGTTCTTAACGCTCTTTTACTCAAGGCGGTTTAGCCCCCACAAGAAGAGGCTTGCAAAGAATGTCATTTCTCAATTCTGACGAGGCATCTCTCGAATTTTAAAAAATTACCGCGGTAGCCTTGGGATCGACCTCATCAAAAAAGCGTAAAGAAAATCAACCATTTATATGTTTAAGGCGAGGCGGGCGCTGCAACGCAAATAAATATCAAGCCGAATAATCCGTCGAAAGAATTTTATTACTTGAAAAATGTATGTAACTTGCCTCGCTCAATATAAATGGTTGATTTTTAGCTTTTTTGGTGAAGTCTTGAATTTTTTGTAACTTTTTGTTTCAAGACAAAAAGTTAGGCGACAAACGGTTTTTTATTGCTTTTTCAAAAGAACAAACGAATTAGATAAACAAAGAATTTTTAGAGTTTGGAAAAAGTTGTTTTCATTTTTTAAAGGGTCTTCTCCCCTTACTTTTTAAGGTGACCCTTCTATTTGGGTAAGCAATATCTTTTTGACTCCTTGCAAATCCATAAAAAAAGCAACACCAATGTCAACACAAAAAAGCTAATTATACTGATGAAATATGCGATAATAATCGCCTTTGGTCGATACTCGAATATTACCGTACTTTTCCCAGCAGGAACCACCACTCCCATTAATGCTCTATTTACTTTCAGCATCTTTGATTCTTTTCCATTAATAGTTGTATGCCATCCGGTAAACCTATTTTGTAAATACACAACCACCGCACTTTTCTGAGCATCCACCTCAACGGTTACTTTTGTTGGACTAAATTTCACAATTTTAATGCTCCCCACCAAACTGTCGAATGTTGCTATCTCTTTAACTTCGGCGTAATCGGCACTATCTAGATAAATAAATGTGGAATCAAATTGCTTTTGCTGATAATGCGATTTGAGTTTTTCAATCGGAAAAATTGAATTTGTAAGGTAAACGGGTGAATTATTGAGCATTGAAGAAAATAATTCGGGCATTACATCTTCCAAAAACTGAAAATCATTAAATTTAAAAGAGGTAAAACCTTCTTGACTAATTCGTTTATTGAGCACACAAGTATTCCTCCAAAACGGAATCTCCTTTTTTGCAAGTGATTCATTCTTTATAACCGCATCGGTGCTTGGAATTGGAAATCCTGTGGGTAATGTTTGAATGAATTTTTTACATTGATTATTTGTAATTTCTCCATCATAAACTGTATATGGAGCCACTAATTGAGTGGATAATAGCATCTCTCCTATTACTAAAAGTGTTATTAGCTTCAATGATGTCAACGATAACTTATAACGGAACATGATGAACAAAAACATGCTCAGAACAACAATTTGTATGGCTGCCTGAATTACAAATTGTTGAGAGAATGTTCCCTTTTTCGAAAATGTAAACAAATCATGCATTACTGTATTTTTGATATCCAAGTAACCTTGAAAACGAAAAACAAGAATCGTAACCAACATTGAGATCGCAAGAATTGCTGCTGTAATATAGATTTGAATTGGTTTTACCTTATTCTCTATAAATGTCTTCTGAATTACATTTCCAGCAACAATCAAAATGAAAAGAATAAAAAAGAATCTAAAAACTGATGGAAATCGAAACAAATTCATGAGTGGAATGTAATCGTAAAGGAACATTCTCAATGGAGTGGATTCTCCAAAGGATATTAAGAGACAAAGAATTGATATAATTAAAAACAGCCATTGAAGCGGCGCTTTCTTCATCCATAAACCCACGATTGCAAAAACGAGCAAAACAATACCAAAGTATCCGTTTGCCATCGACATATCGGTGTTGAATACTTCCCATCCATTTTTGATATTTACTGCCAAAGGCGTTAAAAACGAAACGGCACATTGCGGAGAAAACGGACAAATAAGCGCCTCAACCGGTGAAATCCCATGAGCACGGGATAAAAACGGCATCACAATGTACATAGAGGTAATCACAATTGTAGAAACAATTGCCAATACAACTCCAGACAATGAGAGATATTTGAGATAATTGAATACACCTTGAACTCTATTTTGCTGAAACTCAATCCATAAAAAATAAAGAAAAATAAAAAGAAATAGATAGGCTAAAATAAACAAGTAAGCCGGATAACCTGCGCTCAATAGCATATAACCAAAAAAGGATAATTTGAGCGCGTTAAAAATTGATTTTTCGTTAAATAACGAGATAAAAGCACTGAGCACAAATGGAATCCAGGCAGCATTAATAATGAATGTGAGATGTTGGGCATTGCCCGTGATAAAGCCACTAAACATATACGCAATAGCTATCAAAAAAGAGGTGTTTGAGTGATATTTGAGCGTTTTTCCAA
Organism: Bacteroidota bacterium; assembly: GCA_037130365.1. Lineage (GTDB taxonomy): Bacteria > Bacteroidota > Bacteroidia > Bacteroidales > WCHB1-69 > JBAXTE01. The sequence goes on along the minus strand of JBAXTE010000008.1, from coordinate 38,533 downwards.
GAGTAAACATTCCCCATCCCGAGAGGAAGACGTGTAACATAAATTCAACACTCATCATGTTGATGGAATACCCTTTTACAAATCCTAGCAATAATGTAATTGGATACCAAGCTCCAGTTTGTGGTTCAGCATGAAGCGGAAATCCTAACGTTTGATAGGGCACCCATAAAGGAAGTGAGCCTTGATGAAGCATTTCGCCCAACATCAACCGCGACGGAAAATAGTAATCTATAATATCCCATTTAAGTGGATGTATCATAAAACTAACTTGCCAAAATCCAACGATACACAATAACGCCAATAGAAATATGTATTTTAAATCGGATTTTTTTAGATAGTTGAAAACTTTGTGCATGTTCAAACAGTTTTATCCTTGATAATATGATTAAGCGTTAATATACCTATTTATTCTTCTTCACCCCAATGATATTGCGGAAAATCGAATCCCGCAATTTTCAATACCCTATCCGTAACGGTTTTTACAACTTCCTCAATAGTTTTTGGCTTACTGTAAAATGAGGGATTGGCTGGCAATATTATTCCACCTGCAAGAGTGATTAATCGCATATTTTCGATATGGATCAGGCTGAAAGGGGTTTCTCGGGCGACTAAAATCAATTTTCTTCGCTCTTTTAGCATCACATCGGCAGAGCGGGTAATCAAGTCGTCGGCTACTCCGGAAGCAATACGTCCCATTGTGCCCATGGTACAAGGACAAACAATCATTGCTTCATAATTGCTAGAACCAGATGCTGTTGGAGCATAAAAATCGGAATACTCAAATTGCGAAAAAGGGTATTTTTCGTAATCACAATTACCCAGTTCGTACTGCCAAACTTCTTTCGCAACTTTTGAAAATATCAACGCCACATGCTTGGGATTTTCAACCAATAACGCCAAAGAATCGAGTAGCACTTTGGCATAAATAGCACCGCTGGCTCCAGTTACTGCAACAACTATTTTTTTGTTGTACATCGTTAAAAATATCGGTAAAGAGAAATCAAAACTACATCATTGAACTGTTTTCTGTCGTGATAAACCATCCCTGTTACTGAAGGCATATCTCTAATTGGTAGTACAGAATAAGAATAATTTAAACGTATTTTCCATTTATCATTAAAAGACCATAATCCGCCTCCTTGTATAGAAAAATCGTATTTATTTCGTGAATCAGACCAATACGAAGGCATTTTATCTCCGTCAACTAAATCAACAGCAGAAATAAGATAAGCACAGGAAAGACCAGCGTGAAAACTCAATTTATTAAATGGTTTGTATTGATAAAAGAGGGGAACTTCAATATAATTTAATCGCTGGACATAAGAACTTGGATCAACTTCTGATGAGTTTTTACGGCTTCCCTTTTGAATATAATACATTTCCATTCTCAAAGATGATTTTGCACCAATTGGAAGTTCGGTAAACACACCCAGTTGTGCACCAGGATGATTGTATCCCGAAAGTTTATCTCCCGTTACTTGTGTTGCAGCTAATCCTATAACCAAGCCTCCTTTAAAAGATTGTGCCTCAGAAAAACAGACTACAAATAATAATATTACTAGAATTGTATATCTTTTCATTTTAATTGCATTTTTTAACTTTTATTTTTGAATATGTATCTGATTTTCCACTAATTAATTTCGTTTAATTTCCTTTCAAAATGAGACGCTTCACTTTGTTCAGCGTGACAAAATTCACCCTTCTACCATGCTCCTTTCCACCTTGAACCCTGCAACCTTTCCACTCTTCAACCTTTCACCAGTTCCCAGTTACTCGAACATCTCTTTCACCTGCTTCACCGCTAAAATCAATCTATCCACTTCTTCTTTGGTATTATAAAAAGCAAAAGAGGCACGAATGGTTCCGGGAATTTTATAATGATCCATCACAGGTTGTGCACAGTGGTGACCCGTTCTAACGGCAATTCCCAGTTTATCGATAATAGTCCCGGCATCATAGGGATGAATATTTTTCATTACAAACGAAACCACAGAAGTCTTTTCTGGAGCCGTCCCAATTATTGTAATTCCTTCAATCTTGAGTAACTCTTGAGTACAATAATGCAATAATTCATCTTCATACTTGGCAATATTATTTAAACCAATTTTTTGGACATACTTTATCGCTACATCTAAGCCAATAACATCGCCCACACTTGGGGTTCCGGCTTCAAATTTATATGGAAGTTCGTTATAAGTGGTTTTGGCAAAAGTAACCTCTTTAATCATCTCACCACCACCTTGATAGGGCGGCATTGCATTCAAAAGTTCTTCCTTTCCATATAAAACCCCTACTCCCATCGGTGCATAGAGTTTGTGTCCCGAAAAACAGTAAAAATCACAATCGAGGGCTTGCACATCTACCGCCAAATGCGAAACTGCTTGAGCGCCGTCAATCAGAATTTTTACACCTTTAGAATGAGCCAACTCGATGATTTTTTTAATCGGATTGATTGTTCCTAGCGCATTGGAGACGTGAGCTACAGCAATAAGTTTCGTTTTTGGAGTAATAAGTTCTTCCAACTTTTCCAATTGCAACACTCCATCGTTATCAAACGGGAGCACTTTTAAATAGGCGCCTCTATCTTCGCAAGCCATTTGCCAAGGGACAATATTGGAGTGATGTTCCATTTCGGAAACGATAATCTCATCATCTTTGCCCACAAACTTGCGACAAAAAGAAGAAGCCACTAAGTTTATTGATTCAGTGGTTCCACGAGTGAAAATAATCTCGTAGGCATTTTTTGCATTAATAAAAGTCTTAATGTTTTCACGTCCGTTTTCAAATGCCTCGGTGGCAATTTGGCTTAAATGATGAACTCCGCGGTGAATATTGCTGTTGTAACGGTTATAATAATCGGCAAGGGCATTAGTTACCTGAATCGGCTTTTGCGTAGTAGCCGCATTATCAAAATATACCAATGGGTATAACCTTGGGTATTTTCCCACCATTTGATTAAGTATTGGGAAGTCGTTGCGTATAGCTTCTAAATCTGTTAACATTTTTATTTCTTGAGTATAATATTTCAACAAAAATAAGCATTTTATGTTTTAGAATTCTGTTTTCCTCCCAATCAAAGATCTTTGTATTTAGATTTTTCTTGAAAAAAAATTAACTTTGCAAAAAATCAGATACATCATGAAAATTTCCACCATTTAAAAAACTCTTTTTTTCTTTGATTTTCTTTATAATTTCTATTTCAGTTTTTTCTCAAGATACAATTATAACCAATCAGAAAGACACCATCCTCTGCAAAATCACAAAAATTACAGAAAAAGAGGTTTTGTTTAACCTCAACTACGAAAACAAAATCAGAAAAATGAAATTGCCGAGAACTTCAATCTTTGACTATAAAGTTAACCGAGATACTAATTCATTGGCAGATGATTGGTTTTTTTATAAATACAGATTAGCTTTTAATGGCGGAATTAATTACAGAACATCTCCATACGAAAACAATATTACGAGTGAAGAAAAAGCCAATCTTGAGAAATTGCGAAAAGGAGCTCTTTTGGGTGTCGAAATGTTGTATTACCCTCTGAAGACTTTTGGATTGGGTGTGAAATATAGCTATATGATGACTCTTGAAAAACCAATTTATATAAATTATCTTGCAGCTAAGGCAGATTTTCAATTATCTTCAGAAAACCGAAAACACTTTTTACACATTTACGGAAGTGCTGGATACATGAATTATATTGAACACATAAGTCAAGATGGTATTATGAAATTCACTGCTGGAACTTTGGGGCTATCTTGTGGTATGGGATATGATTTTTTAATTGTCGACCGTTTTGCTATCGGCATGGATATCGCCTATGTTCTCGGAGGATTCTCTTCTGTGAAAATATCAAATGGAATTGATTCAAAAATAATAGATCTGAAAGAGTATTCCGTAGGCTTAAACAGAGTAGATTTTTCTATTGGAATCCGTTTTATTCGATAAATTAACTTGATCTCTAATCCAAATTTTAAGTCCATTTTTTTGGATTGTGATTAATATAAATATTTATTGTATTTTTAATGCGAAAAATAAGAATTCTAAATAAAAAACAAATGAAAATATTCAGTTTTGGGGAATACATCGACGGAAAACCCTATAAAGTACTTGATGAACGAAAAATGAGAGCCAGTGCCGGCATAATGTTCATTTGCGGATTATTTGCCTCAATTAACGGATTTATATTGAGTCGCTATGCAATCATTCCATACATCATGGGCGGATTTGTTTTAAACTTTATGATTGGCTTATTTATCAATCCAAAGTATTCGCCTTCAGTTATTCTAGCATCCATTTTCGTATGGAGACAATCTCCGCTACCTATCGGAGCAGTTCAAAAGAAATTTGCTTGGAGTTTAGGCCTGTGTCTGTCAGGAACCATATTTGTGCTTTCCCTTTTCTTGCAAAACGATAGAAGTTATTTTGAACCAGTTTGCATGCTATGCATTATCTGTCTTTTACTAATGTATCTAGAAACAGCCTTTGGTATTTGCGTCGGCTGCAAGTTATACCAACTAGCGGTAGCCATAAAATTGCTTCCTAAACCGAAGGAAAAACCAAATTGCATGGGAGATAGTTGTGCTAATTAATGGGAGGCGCAATGTTTTTATAAAACAATTGGATTGTAACTTCATTATTATTAAATGCTAGTTTTTGGGCTAATGTTTCTGTTTTTTTTGTTGATTAAGAAACATGCTAAAATAGATATTAGCATATCGTATTAATTGATATTTTCCCTAAATTAGCCTCAAATTTCAAGAGAATTACAATGCAAATAAAACCCTTTAAACTAGAACGTTACTTTGCCAAGTACGAATTTAGTACCAAATATTTACTTTCAAGTTCTGATTGCGATGGTTATTCTATGGATTATGTGCTAAATTGTGCAAATCAGGAAGAAATAGAACTCTGGAATTCTCTTACGTTGGGATACACCGACTCTCAGGGAAGTATTTTCTTGCGTGATTCAATTGCGAAACAATACAACACAGCAACTTCAGAAGATGTATTAGTGCTTTCGCCAGGTGAAGCCAACTTTATTCTGATGAACGTATTACTCAAACGCGGAGACCACATTGTATGTATGGCTCCTGCATATCAATCGCTATATCAGGTTTGTAAAAGTATTGGCTGTAAAATAAGTTGGTGGGAACCAGAAAATGATAAAAATTGGAATTATAATCCCGAGCAATTAAAATCACTCGTTAACGAAAACACAAAACTCATTATTGTAAATTTTCCTCACAACCCAACTGGATTCCTTCCCTCTCTAATTCAACTAAATCAAATAATTGAAATTGCACGCTCACGAAATATAGTACTGTTTTCAGATGAAATGTATCACCAATTAGTTCATAAACCAGAATTGAACATTCCGTCCATTTCAGATTTATACGAAAACGCTATTTCGCTATGGGGAATGGCTAAATCGTTTGGATTAGCCGGTTTACGTATGGGCTGGGTGGTAACTAAAAACAAAGAACTTTTGCAAAAAATAATGCAGTTCAAAGATTATCTCACCATTTGCAATAACCCAATGTCCGAAACGTTATCGCTAATTGCGCTCAATCATAAGGAACAATTTATTCAACCAAACATCAAAAAAATCATCAAAAACAAGGCGATTTTTGAGGATTTCGTCAAAAAGACAGATGGGTTTTTGCAATTTACTCCGTCTATGGCTGGATCTACCGCATTTGTAAAGCTGAATGCCAACCAATCTGCATTAGCTTACAGCGAGCAATTGGTTCACGAAACTGGAATCATGCTGGTCCCCTCCGAAATGTTTGAATTTGGAATATCGCATGTTCGTATTGGCTTTGGACGTGAAAATATGGCAGAAGTGCTGGATGTTTGGGAAAAAGTCTTATAAAATAATTATGCATTTTGTAGGACATTTTCTTATATTAGCAATTATGTTTGTTAATATTTTATTTTTATTTAATAATATGTTTTACTACCTTTGTTTTTTATTTCACAACAAGCACTTATTTATTTAAGTTCTTACATTCAATATATTAAATAGTCATATAAATTAGTACAAATCAATATAAATTAAAATTATGAAACAAAGAATTACTCTTTTTTGCGTAGCAATGTTAATTACTTGTAGTAGTTTTGCGCAATTTACAAAAATGAAAGAATCAAAGTATTACATGGATTTTGAACCTGTTATTGGCTCATTAAGTGGTTCGTCGGATATTTCTAATGGGATAAATCCAAACCAAACGCTCAAAAGTAAAGGTCTTTTATATGGCATTGATTGGGTAAGCGCCAGATGGGTTGATGTTGATGGTGTTTGGGTGCCAAAATTCCAAATTCCTATGCGGTTTCGTTCAATGCGAGCTTCTAATAATAAGGGTTTAAGCACTTCTGATGGCACTGTTTTTCCAGAGGAAGCAAGTTCAGATCCAAAGGATAAACCTACTTCTCCTTTTACCTATTTTGACTTTTCAATTGATTTATATTATAGTCCTTTTTGCTTCAAAAAAGGATCTGTAATAATCACACCAAAATTTGGACTTGGCGTTGATATAGGACATCATTCTTATAATCTTGATGTATCGAAATTTATTGGCAAGGAAGGCACTTATACCAATCTACAGACAGAAATTGATGCTTCGTATAGTTCGTTTTATTCATACACTTTTTGGGAAGATTTATATGGAATCAATTTAGGAACTTACGTAAACCTCGGAAACAGGTTGCTTTTTGATGCTGGTTGGGAATATTATCCAGGAAGATTAATGACAAAAGCAATGGGAAATACTATTAATTCTATTTGGAATGCAAGAGTTGGTACTGGTAAATCAAAATCGTCAAAACTTAGTCGTTTTTCTGTTGAAGCACAATACAGAATTAAATCTTGGTTTTCAGCATTTATAAAATATGAAAACTCAAATTACCAATTTGAAGGTCCAATTTATAATAGCGACCAAAAATTCTATCAAAAATATTCAAATATTTTATTTGGAATCACGCTAGGTGGTCCAAAACTTGAAAATTAATTTTAAAATTTGTTTTTAATTTAAAATCTTTTTACTTTTGATTAAAATTAACTAGTAAAAAACTTATTTATTGTCAATGAATTATAAAATATAAAAAAGAAAAAACATATTAAAATATAGCGTTAAGCTGAAATCTGTGCCTAAAATCGACCAAATTAAAGCATCACAAGAAATCAAGCAAAACGCCACGTTAAAGCGTGGTTGTTGCTTTGCATTTGTGATGCGGGTTCTTGGTCGAACCTTAGGTACTGTGTGACAATAATCACGCTGTTTTTATTCGGTTTTTTAAATTGGAAATATATCACCTAAAAACTAATTTAATGAGAAAAACAACTACTTTGTTCTTAATTCTAGCATGTCTTTTTTGCGGAATTACTCAAATTAATGCACAAAACCCTGTTTGGAAGTGGGCTTTTGGATATGGTGGAAATGGAGGTGATGGCGCACATGCAATTACGACAGACAAAACTGGAAATACTATTTTTACTGGAACTTCTGCTTCTGATCAATATACTTTTGGCCCATTCGACTTTAATCCACCAAGCGGGTGTGGAGGTGAAATGTTTATTGTAAAAAGTGATTCCCTCGGCAACATTCTTTGGGTTAAAAACTATACCGGAATGGGACAAACAGAATGGCCACAGACAATAATATGTGATACAGCTGGTAATATGTACGTTGGTGGATATTTTGAGAGTGCAAAATTTATTATTGGCAATGACACATTAATAAATTCGCAACCTGGTCTTAGAAATATATTTTTGTTAAAATTAAACCAAAATGGAGATCCGATTTGGGCAAAATGGTGGGGTGGTTCTAAAACAGAAGAGTTAAACCATATGGCTGTCGATAAGCTTGGAAATATATACATAACTGGGCTGTTTAAAAGTGATTCTATTGGTTTTGGGAACATCATTGTTGAAAAATATGACACGACTATAAACAACCCTAATGACCATGATTTTTATGTTGCTAAAATTAGTCCACAAGGCATTCCATTATGGGCACATTCGTATGGTGGAGACTATATTACCGAATGTAATGCTATAGTTGTTGACCAAAACAATAATGCATTTATAGCTGGAAACTTTCGGTGTGATAGCCTGCGGTTTGGTGATACTACTTTTTACAATGATGAATATATAGCTCCATTTATGGTAAAATTTGATGCTTCTGGAAATATTATTTGGGCAAATCATAAAAAAATAACTCAATCTTTAAAATATAACAATATGACCATTGACAATAACGGAAAATTATATGTTATTGGTGATGCATATTCTACTGTTAATATTGGTGGAGCCTCTATCTATTCAAAGATTTTTCTAGCAGGATTTGATAATAATGGGAATGAATTATGGGGCAAAGGAATATGTAATAGAGGCACCTCCGATGAAATTTTATCCATTGATTCGCACAATGACATTATCGTCTCTTTTAGCGGGTTGACTTCAATAGCTGATTCTTTGTCTTTGCCAGACAGTCTCGACTTGTTTTTAATCAAATATAGTAATTTAGGTGAAAAGGTCTGGGCTATAAACTATGGCAATGCTTGGAATTTTTGCTACGGTATGGCTTTGAGCAACAATTCTATATATTTAGCTGGCAAATATGGTGGCGACATGGTTTACGGTGATTCTATACTCGTTGGTGGAGCGGCTGATATTTTTGTGGCAAAACTTAATGGTGGAGGTTCTTCTGGAATTTATGAAAATACCCTAAATTCTACGCTGTTTTTATATCCAAATCCTTCAACTGGTCAATTCCTTATTAAAAATCCATTAAACACAATTGAAATATACGATTTTAAAGGTCTTCTTTTGCTTAAGGAAACTAATGTTTCCCAAACAGAAAAACAGATTGATATTTCAAAATATTCAAAAGGCTTATACTTTGTAAAATCGTATGACAAATCAGGACTCAAAAAATCAGTTCAAAAAATAATTATAAATTAAAATAAAGATGAAAAAACTCAAATTATGTTTCTTTGTTGTGTTTGGTATAATTTCCTCCACAAACCTATATAGCAATAACATAAATGCACATAATTATAACTTATCATCAACTCCTCCTGATACTATAATGCATCCTCCTGATTCTCTCATGGGTGATTTTAATGGTGATGGAAAAAAAGATACAATACTTGTCAATTGCAGTGAGTGCTTTGATGAAGAGAAACCAGAATATTGTTTTTGTGTTTTGTCTTTTTCAAGCAAATTGCCTAGTATTAAAATAACAAACACCATGGGGTCTGTTTCATTATACAATCTTGGTGATTTAAACAATGATGGTTCTGACGAAATTGGGTACATTCAGAACTGGCATAGCATGTGGAAAGAGTATTACGTTTTGACCTTAAGAAAAGGCGTTTGGGTTGATTTAGTTGAGCCTTTCGATGTTTTCTTGGTTTATATCATGGATAAAGGTCTCGTTCCAATCGAAAAAGATAAAAAGAAAAAGGGACATGTAATTGTAAGATCTTGTGTAATGGCTGATCCAGAAGCAAAAATAGTGACTAAATCGATCAAAGTTAATTAGATTAATAAAATGAGCACCATTTAACCATAGCACTTTTAATACAAACTTAAAATCAAACAAATAATGAAAAAATCAATCTTTACAATTATTGCAATTTCAATAGCGTTGAATTGCTTTTCACAATCCCCGTCTAAATGGACAAAAGAAGAACGGAATAACCTATATGGGGAATGTATTAACAGCGTTTCCATATATACATCTGTAAATAAAGACCAAAAAGAAAGTATCTGCCTTTGTTACATTGAAGAGCTAACAAAAAAATACACGAAAGAGGAATATAATTCAAAAATTGACATTGAACTTAAAAGGATATTAGAAGCTATATTAAGTCAATGTTCTAAAAATATTGGTGTTGACTTAGTAGTAAAAAAAGAAGAACCCAAAGTTGAAGAACCTAAAAAAGCGACAGTGTCAAATGGTGCATTTCAAAAATCAAGTTTTTTGGGTACTTGGACTTTTGAAGATGGAGAATATACTTTTTATGATGATGGCGAATTTAAGTTTGTTTCTCCAAAACATGATGCTCCTGCTAGAGGCAAGTGGTTTTTAAACGAGAAAACATTATTATTAAAAGATACAACCTTCTTTCAATGGGGTAGCGATGAATTTGAAATTGTAAGTGTTAGTAGCAATGAAATTGTAATGATAAGAGCTGCTGGTAAAAAAACGTGTCATTTAAAAAAGAAAGTATAGGATAACTCTGAAAATTCTTAAAAGAATAAGATGTGGAAGCCGAAAAACATAAGAGTAGGCAAAAATTTAATAAAATAATTTCTATGAAAAAATTACAAGTTTTCGTGGTAGCAATTTTTTGCTTCGTTGCTTTTAATGCAAATGCACAAATGAGTTTTGGTGGAACCCTTGGGCTTACGATGCCAATGGGTGATTTTGGAACTGGTTTAAAAACTGGATTTGGTCTTAACGTAATAGGTAAATACAGTTTGGCAGATAATATGGCTGTTGGGGCATCTGTAGGGTATTCCTCGTTTGGCTCAGGCTCAGAAAATATATCTTTTGGAGTTATTCCAATTACTGGAATATTTGAATATTCTTTTGGCGAAGGTGCTTTTAAGCCATATATTGGAAGTGATTTGGGTTTATATATGTTCAGATCAAAAATTACTTTTTTGGGTGTTTCTTCAAGCTCTTCAAGCACCTACTTTGGATTTGCTCCAACAGCTGGTGTAATGTATGATATAAGCGATAATTTGTCTTTCTGCGCAAATGCAAAATACAACTTTGTTATGTCTGAAGGTTCAAACTCTACATGGATAGGCTTAAATGCTGGCATTATTTTCAAACTTGGTAAATAATATTTGTATATTTACCTCAACAAAAAGCCCCTCAGAAGTATTCTGAGGGGCTTTTTGTTGCTTCGAAATCAAAGTTTATACTCTTAATTCATTAAATTCGATGACAATAATCCGCCTAAAAAATCCTTTGTCGATTGTGAAGCCCTGGTAGGTATGTTTTGATTAATCTCAGGTAAATTTAAACCACCCGATAACGATCCAATTTGATAATTGAGAATTGGGGCAATTTTAGTTGCAAGGTCGTTTCCATCCACTATTTGTTGAAAAATATATTTACCCACCAATTTGTGTGTCAATAAGTTGATACTTCCAGATGCAATTACTGGCTTAATTTCATTTTGTAAAATTGTAACCGCTCCGGTAGATGTTTGTATTGGACTGCCGGTCAAGTTGTTCATAACCAAATTAATAACCATTCCTTGAAATGCAGCATCTGTTGCTCCCGATTTCGTGTTATTTGCTTTTAAATAGGTTGCAAATCCAATGGTGTAATTTGCCAAATTAGAGTATAGGGCTTCGTTTTGAGCGCGAAGCTCTGCAAATGTTTGTCCGCTTAAAGCTCCTTGAGGTAAACTAACATTTAAGGCAATGCTGTCGTAAGACAAAGTAACGTTTTTTAAAGCTTCTACCTTCTGTAAATCCGTAACTTCTTTTTTGCAAGAAATTATAAAAGTGGCAACTACAACCATTACTAAGATGGATAATGTGATTTTTTTCATATTCTTCTGTTTTTTTATAAAATTACTAAAAATTTCTAAGAAAATTAAAGTTTCGATAAATCAATATCAAAATTCAGTTGTGTTTCGTCAGAGCAGTGCAACACACATTGGTCACAAATGGTCAATTCTCCACTTAGGCGTTTAGAAACCATATTATCTATTTGATCTCTCAGAGCATCAATCTTTACATGATTCACTACATCCATTGCAAAGGCATACAGCAACAACATTCGAGCATTCCGCTCACAGATGCCACGCGAACGCAAGTAGAACATTGCTTCTTGATCTAATTGCCCTACTGTGGCTCCGTGACTACATTTTACATCATCGGCATAAATTTCCAAAAAAGGTTTGGTGTTTACTACAGCTGTATCCGTAAGTGCAATGTTTTTATTCGATTGAAAAGCCTCTGTTTTTTGTGCATCGCGATGAACAATAACATGGCCATTAAACGATCCCGTGGCCTCATCATCGATAATTCCTTTAAAAAGTTGATTACTTCGGCCATGTGGTTTTAAATGATGAATCATCACATAATTATCCACACGTTGCTTACTATCAACAAGATAAAGTCCCATCACATCAACATTACAATTCACACCGTCTAAGCTTACAATGGTGTTGGTGCGAGAAATTCCGGCATTAAAAGTAATTGTATTAGAGGTAAAAGTACTATTTTCGGTTTGATGAACATAAACATTATTAATTAAAGCCGAGCGATTATCTTTATTTTCAAGTTTATAATATTCAACATTGGCATTTTCACCCACAACAATTTCAGTAACCGTATTTATAAATGTACGTCCAAATTTAATTGAATCGTCGCAATGAACCAATTTTAGAGAAGAATTTTGTTCCGTGATAATCAAATTACGCGTTTGAATCAATAAATTTAATTCTGTATTTACCAAACTAACCACCTGCATTGGTTTAGTAACGTGTACATTTTCTGGAACATAAATAAAAAATCCGTCTTGCATAAAAGCTGTATTCAGAGCTGTAAGCGGGTTCATATCGTCATCACTATATTTACCTAAGTGAGCATTTACAATTTCTGGATACAATTCGCGTGCTTTTGCCAAACTTCCAACAATAGTACCATCGGGGAATGCAGTTATCGGAGCATTTTTATGCACATACCAGCCGTTTAGCAATGTAAACATGTATGTATCGAAATTGTGAACCTTACAAGTAAAATAGCTTTCCACCGGATTGTACGGTTGTGGCTTTAAAGAAATATCATATTTTTGAGTACTAATTTCTCTAAAATCTGTGTTTTTCCATTGCTCCATATCGTGGTTTGGAAAACCCTGAATATTAAATTGTTCAATGCTTTTTTCACGTATTTTTTTTAACGCCGGTTCGTCAAATCTAGATAAAACACTAAAATTATCGTGATAAATTTTTATTAAATGATCTTTCAAATCGAAAGTTGGTTCCATAATAATGTAAATTAACGTGAATTACTTCGATTTTAATTCGTCCTTTATCCAATCATACCCTTTTTCTTCTAGCTCTATAGCCAACTCCTTACCTCCTGTTTTTACAATTTTTCCTTCAAAAAGTATATGCACAAAGTCTGGTACTATATAGTCTAAAAGTCTTTGATAGTGAGTAATTACTATGGTTGAATTGTCTTTGGTACGGAGTTTTTGAACACCATTTGCTACAATCCTAAGGGCATCAATGTCTAAACCAGAATCGGTTTCATCTAAAATTGCCAATTGAGGATCAAGCATTGCCATTTGGAAGATTTCATTTTTCTTCTTCTCTCCTCCCGAAAACCCTTCATTTACGGAGCGATTAGAAAGTTTAGTAGTTAGTTCCACTATTTTTTTCTTTTCTTCCATCAACGCTAAGAATTCAGCAGCAGCTAGAGGCTCTTTCCCTTTATATTTTCTTATTTCATTAATGGCAGTACGCATAAAATTGGTAATGCTAACCCCTGGAATTTCGACTGGATATTGAAATCCTAAGAAAACACCCTCACGAGCTCGATCTTCAATAGACATTTCGAGTAAGTTCTTTCCATTTAAAAACACTGTTCCTTGAGTAACCTCAAATATTTCGCGTCCTGCTATTACAGCAGCTAAAGTGCTTTTACCCGTTCCGTTAGGTCCCATTATCGCATGAACTTCGCCATGATTAACCGTTAGATTAACACCTTTCAAAATCTCTTTGCCTTTTATTGAGGCATGTAAATCTTTTATTTCGAGCAACATATATGTATTTATTTTATTATTTATATCTTTCTTATTCTATTTTTATATTATTTATTATAAACCATTATTACTGTTCAACTTTTTAAACTTCCAACTTTACAGACTTTCGACTTTACAGACTTTATGGACTTTCAACTTTATGGACTTTATGGACTTTCAACTTTATAGACTTTCGACTTTATAACTTTTTACCCCACAGAGCCTTCCAAGCTAATTGCTAACAACTTCTGCGCTTCTACCGCAAATTCCATCGGCAGCTTGTTTAAAACCTCCTTAGCATAGCCATTTATGATTAATCCAATTGCACTTTCAGTATCTATTCCTCTCTGTTTGCAATAAAAAAGTTGATCTTCAGATATTTTAGACGTCGTGGCTTCATGCTCAATAATTGAAGATTTATTCTCGCTTTTGATATATGGCCAAGTGTGTGCACCGCATTTATCGCCCATTAATAAGGAATCACATTGTGAAAAGTTTCTAGAGTTTTCTGCTTTTTTTCCCATTCTTACTAAGCCACGATAACTATTATTGCTTTTACCCGCAGAAATTCCTTTCGAAATAATAGTACTCTTGGTATTCCTCCCCAAGTGAATCATTTTTGAACCCGTATCTGCTTGTTGATAATTATTAGTTACTGCTACTGAATAAAACTCCCCTACCGAATTATCCCCCAACAAAATACAGCTTGGGTACTTCCAGGTAACAGCAGAACCTGTTTCCACTTGTGTCCATGATATTTTTGAATTAGTCCCCTTACAAAGACCTCGTTTGGTAACAAAATTATAAATTCCACCTAACCCATTTTTATCGCCAGGATACCAATTTTGAACTGTAGAATATTTAATTTCAGCATCTTTATGAGCAATCAACTCCACAACGGCTGCATGCAATTGGTTTTCATCACGTTGTGGCGCAGTGCAACCTTCCATATAACTCACATAAGCGCCTTCTTCGGCAATAATTAATGTCCGTTCAAACTGGCCTGTGTTGGCAGCGTTAATTCTAAAATAAGTTGATAGCTCCATAGGACAACGAACACCTTTTGGAATGTAACAAAAAGAGCCATCAGTAAAGACTGCACAATTTAAAGCAGCAAAGTAATTATCACCCACCGGAACTACCGAAGCCATATATTTTTTTACCAAATCAGGGTGTTCTTGAATGGCTTCGCTCAAAGAGCAAAATATAATCCCTTGCTTGGATAGCGTATCGCTAAAAGTTGTCTTTACTGAAACACTATCAATAACCGCATCTACAGCCACCCCGCTCAATACTTTTTGTTCTTCGAGTGAAATTCCAAGCTTCTTAAATGTATCAAGTAATTCTGGATCAACTTCGTCTAAACTTTGAAGTTCCTTCTTTTTGGGTGCAGAATAAAAAATAATATCTTGATAATTTGGTTTTACAAATGTTAGATGTGCCCAATTCGGTTCTTTCATTCCAAGCCATTTCCTAAATGCGTTCAGTCTAAATTCGAGCATCCACTCAGGTTCATTTTTTTTTGTTGATATAAAACGGATTATATCCTCATTAAGCCCCGGAGGCGCAGAATCTGCCTCAATATCGGTATAAAACCCATATTTATACTCACTTTCGGTTACATCGCGTAAAACATCGTTACTGTCTTCAGACATTATCAGTTAATTTAGATTAATTTCATATAATACATGCAAAATTAAAAAAAGTTCTATTGCCTCTGTTATATTTTTTATCTATTTGATTATCTGTGTAACAAATATTACAAAACTTTGTTGATTACAATGAAAGCCTACTAACATCATTTATGAACATTATGCATCGTAATAAAAAACTCATGAATGTTTTATTTGATGTTTTTTGCGGGTCACAAACAAGCAATTATAGTTGTTTTTGATAAAAGATGTTAAATATTATACGGTGGGCAACCATTTAATTTGAGCATCTGTCTTTATTTTAGAAAACGTTTCAAATATAAACCTTAAAAATAAAAGCGATGAAAACAAAAGAAAGCATGTTGTGGTTGGTTTTTATCGGAATTATGGCAGTATTATTATCTGTAATCTATTTATTCTAATTTCATTACTGATTTTTACAATCTTATACCGACCTCGGAAAAAGAGCTTTAAAATTTTAAAGCTCTTTTTTTTTAATAGAATTTTTAGCCCCACTGGGAATCCCTGCCTAACTGACAGCGTCAGCTGGCAGGCAGGGAACCTGACTAAAGTTTTGAACGCTTATCTCTTAAAAAGCGTTTTTATATTAATTTGTAGCCCCACCGGGAATCGAACCTGGATCTAAAGTTTAGGAAACTTTTATTCTATCCGTTGAACTATGGAGCCTTACTTTTTTGCAAATATACAAATTCCATATATATTATGGGTTGCGTGTTTTTTTAAAAATTGCTTGAATAAATATACCTACCAATATAAATAGAAATCCTATAATCGAAGTTATTAATATTTTCTCTTTTAATACTACTGAAATAATCATTAAAGATAGAAATGGAGATAGAAAAATTAGTTGACTTACATTTGACGCTTTTGACGCTTTATTTAGTGCTAAATGCCACATTATGAATGGAATACTCATCTCAAAAAATCCAACATAAATAGATGCTATAATTGCTGTTGGCGAAACTAGAATTGTATTTTTCTGAAGTAAAAAAAGGAATAATGAGGCTAAAAAACCGACCCCAAACGAAATCCAAAGCTGAATTATAGCATCTACACTATTTTTCATATTTAAAATCCAGTAAAAAGCCCACACAATAGAGCTTCCTAGTGCTAATAATACTCCAAATAAATTTGAAAACTCGACATTTAAAATTTTTCCTTGGGTGGCAATTATCAAAACACCAACAAAAGAAATGGCAATAGATACTCCATCAAATAATGAAAACTGCTGCTTTAAAAATATCACCGTAAATACTACCAATACAATTGGCCATGTATAATTTAAAATCATCGCTTCGTTTGCTGGTAACCACGAATATGCTTTAAAAAGTATCAAATAGTAAGCAAATGGATTAATAATTCCTTTGCCAACTAAATTAAAAAAAGATCGTTTGGGTATTGATTTCAACACAACAAATCGTTTACTCAAAACCATTATTATCGTAAGAACAAGAGTGGATATTCCAGTAGAAAAGGTTAATAGTTGAATAACATTTATTTCGTTAAGAGCTATTTTAAAAGCAGTTGCAACGGTAGACCACAATAATACTGCAATTAAAGCATAGATGTATGATTGGGTGTTTACTTTCATTTAAAACTGATTTATATCGGACAAAGATATGAATTAATTCTTGCAAGATATTTGAGAAATTGACTGATGCATCTGTGTTTCTAATACTTTGATGTACTTGATTAAAATAAATTCCAAATTTGCTAAGAATAATAATATATTGTTGATTTCAAGAACCCAGAACTTAGTATATTGATGTTTCAAACAAATAATTCTTTGAATCGGCAAATGTCATTATTAATTTTTCTATTTTTGTATAATATTATCAACAATAATTGGCGGTTAAAATTCCGAAGAAAAGATAATCGCAGATTTAACATCAAGGACTTGGTTTATGAAAATCATCACAAAATACATATTTTTACTTTCTTTTTTTCTTTCTTCTTCTTTAATCATTAGCTCATGTGAACCAAATGAAGATGAAGAAATCGCGGTTCCTAAACCCAGGGCATATTTAAGAATTGATTTGCCAAAATCTAGCTATCAGCTGTTTGATTCTGCTTTTCCATACCAATTTGAATACTCAAAGCTAGCAACCATAGAAATTGATAGAGAAAAAAATGCAGAACCTTATTGGATTAATATTCAATATCCTTCGCTTGGTGCCACCATTTATTTGAGCTACAAACGAATTAATAAGAATTTAAACAGCTACAAAAACGATGCTTTTGGCTTTGCAAATAAGCACACCGCTAAAGCAGATGACATTGAAGAATCAAATATATACGATCCATCGGTGCCAATATTTGGGAAAATATACGACATCAAGGGAGTAAATGTTGCTTGTCCATACCAATTCTGGCTTTCCGATAGCACATCAAAATTTATCAGAGGTGCGCTATATTTTAATAATAAACCAAACAATGACTCCTTAGCTCCTGTTATTCAGTTTGTTAAAAAAGATATTCTACATTTAATCAATACTTTTGATTGGAATAAAAACATAAAATAATGATTGAATCTGTAAATTTTGATAATATTAAATGGCATCACATTATAAATCCATCTGATGAAAATCTAGAGTTTTTGAAAAAAAACTTCAATTTTCACCCTTTAGATATTGAAGATTGCAGAAGCTATACCCAAAGACCTAAAATTGATATTTACGATGATTATTTTTTCTTAATACTACATTTCCCTTATTTTGACAAAGTCAATAAATTTCTAAAAACAAAAGAGGTAAAGATTTTTTGGGGAAAAGATTACATTATTACTATCGGGAAAACTCATTGGGTGGTTAAAGACTTATTTAATTTAGCAAAGCAAGATCCAAATATTGATGATGAAAAAATCAAAGGTTCTAGTGATGCCATTCTATATAAAATATTACAACGCTTAATGGATGAAACCTATCTCTTACTAAATCGCTTAGGCCATGAGATTGAGATCATTAACCGTCAATTATTCGATAAAAAATCAGAAAAAACCATTGAACATATCTCAATGGTGCGTAAAAATATCATCATTTTAAATACTATTTTTAAGCCCCAACTAAGGTTATTTCACAAGTTTGAATCTGGCGAAATTGCTGGTTTTGCGAAAAATATGGAAAATTATTGGGGAAATATTCTGGATTATTATCAAAAAATGTGGGATATGGTGGAGGATTACGAAGAATTAATTGAAGGTCTATCAAAAACTTTTGATTCGCTTCAAGCCAATAAAACCAATGAAATAATGAAAGTGCTTACATTTATTTCTACCACGTTGCTTCCACTTACTTTTATCACTGGTTTATTTGGAATGAATGTTCACCTCCCCTTTCAAGAACACCCTCTTGGTTTTTGGATAATTATGTCTATATCACTAGTTGTTATTATCGTTCTCTTGATCTTTTTTAAGCGAAAGAAATGGATTGGATAATTATTATCATGTTTCACGTGAAACATATTTTATAAACAACTTATTATGAATGTTTTAGCTGATTTCTGATAAGAATATGTGTTATCCACAAAGGTTCGTAACTTATCAACAGAAAAGTATTCAACGACATGGTTGACAAATCAAATAAATGGATGTTTAAAAAAAATCGGGTAACAAAAAATGAAAAATTCATTCCTTTTGATCGTTTTGATGGAGTTATTGTGATTAGAAATGCACATATCATCACAAAATTTGAAACCAGAAATTAGAAATATATTACATTTTTTTAGTCAGTAATCACTTCGTTTTCGTCTAATGTTGGTTCAATTTTTACACCTTCAAATCTAATTTCTACTCCTTTTTTATAGGTAACAATTAAAAACAAATTTCCAAGTGCATCAAAGCTTTTCCAAGATCCATTTTTTAAACCTAAGATATAAGTGCCTTGTTCTCTGATTCTTCCATTTTCCCAGAACCGTAAATATTTTCCATCAAAGTTATTATCATTGTAATTGCATTCATAACAGACATTTCCATTTTTATAGAATCCTTTCCAGCTTCCTTCTCTTTGGCCTTCGGTATATTTTCCTTCTTCTATATAATCATTATTAGCCCGATACCATTTTCCATCTTCTTTATCTTCAATAAAATTGCCTTTTACAATCACATTTTTTTTATCATCATATTCGGTATATAATCCCTCGCGTTTGCCGTCGAGGTAATTTTCTTGAACAAGCATATTTCCATTAGGATAGTACCATGACCAAAGTCCTTCTTTTTTACCATTTTCATTATAACTTCCTTCTATTTCAATTTTTCCATTTAAAAAAAAGAAGTTCCACTCACCTACTGGTTTTGAGTTTTTATAATTTCCTTTAGCTCTTAGTATTTTTGCATTTGAAGTAGAATAATTTTCATCATAATATTCTTCCCAAGCTCCTTGTTTTAAGCCATTATCATCCATTATTCCTTTTCCAACCACAAAGCCAGATTTCATTAGATAGGATTGAATTACTTGTCCTTTTTCATTATATTCCCTTCTAACTCCTTCTGCAACACCGTTATAATAAGTTCCTATAATTCTTTGTTTACCATTTTTAAAATAATCAACACGCATTTCTAATTTTCTTGTTTCAAGTGCATCAATAATTAGTTGATCATTTTCATATTTTTCTATTTTTGTCAAATTACCATTAATATCAAATTCCTTAAAAAAACCATTCTTTTTATTATTCAAATAATATCCTTCAAATTTTTGAATATCATTATCATAGAAACTTTTCCAAAGGCCCTGTTTTAATCCTGAACCATCCAAACGGTTTATAAATTCTCTTTTAATTACATAACCTTTTCTGTACTCGGTTAGTAAAATAATATTACCTAATTCATTGTATTCCTTAGCTATACCTTCTTCTAAGCCATCCAAAAAAGGAATAATTTTTATTAACTTTTTGTTTTTATCAAAATGTTTTTCAAATCCAACTTTTAAATTGTTTTTATAAGTTTCTTCAATTATTTCGTTTTGTAAGAAAGTATTTTTTATACCATCTTTTTTTCCTTGTTTATAATTTACAGTCATAAGAAGCAAACCATCTTCACTATAAAATTTCCATAGACTGTCTAACATAAAAGAAGCTCTATTTCCTTCAGAAATCAAAATTCCTTTTTTGTTATATGATTTCCAATAACCATCTGGAAGACCATCCTTCATATTCCCTTCACTAGCAATCTTGCCATTTTCGTGTTTTAAAACAACATATCCATTTTTTGAAAGAGAATCTTGACCAAAGCTTGATAAAGAAAAGGTTATAATAAACAGTAAAGATATAATGTAACGTTTCATAAAACAATTTTAGATATTAGTGTACATTTACGATAAATCTAACATTCGTTGTAAAGGAATTCGTGCTTTATTTATTTGATTGGTAGATAATATTAATTGATTAGATTCATTTTCTAAACAATCATAAATTTTATTTAATGTATTCATTTTCATATATATACAATCATTACAATTACAATTTTCATCAGATGGAACAATGTAAAATTGTTTTGTAGGAGAAAATTGAATCATTTGATATAAAATTCCAGTTTCTGTAGCAACAATGAATGAATTAGACTTATCAGTTTTGGTGAAATTCAACATATCTTTAGTAGAACCAATAAAATCAGCAAGTTTTAGAATAATATCTTGGCATTCTGGATGTGCAATTACCTTAGCTTCAGGATGTTGAATTTTTAATTTAATAATTGCATCAACATTAAGCTGATTATGAACATGACATGAGCCATTCCAAAGCAACATATTTCTTCCAGTTAAATTATTTATATAGTTACCAAGATTTTTATCTGGCGCAAAAATTAATTTTTGATCTTTTTCAAATGAATTTACAATTTTAACAGCATTACTTGAAGTACAAATAACATCTGACAGCATTTTTACTTCAATTGAACTATTAATATAAGTTATAACCTTGTGATTTGGATTATTTTTTTTAAAGTATTCAAAATCAGAAGATTTACACGAATCAGAAAGTGAACAACCCGCATTAAAATCCGGAACTAACACTTTTGTATTTGGATTTAGTATTTTTGCAGTTTCGGCCATAAAATGAACGCCAGCAAAAACAATTATTTCAGCTTTCGATTTTTGAGCAAATTGAGCAAGAGCTAAACTATCGCCTGTAAAGTCTGCAATATCTTGAATTTTACTATCAGTATAGTAATGTGCAAGTATTATTGCTCTCTTTTTCTTTTTCAACAACTCTATATTTATTATTATTTTTTCTTTCATTTTATAAAAACATATAATTATAATAGATATTCGGTTAATATGTGAATAAAATTAATTCTTTTTTCTTTCATAATTGGTAAGTGTATTGTTTTCAACAAATCACAAACAAAATTAATTACTTTAATTACTTTAAAATCAATAATATATATTATAATATTAACAGAACATTATAACATTTACTTTTCTTTTTGTTGATAACTTACGCTCTTTTTCAGTTCTGATATTTTGTTTATAAAATCTAAAAACAAATTTTATTTAAGGTCTTTTAAAAGTTATTAGCGGTTTTCAACAGAAAGTTAATATGTTATCAACCGATTATTGCATATTTCAGTTAATTTTGCATTGTAAAACAACTAAAATAAGTATTATGATATACATAGGATCTGATCATGGTGGATATTTAATTAAAGAACACATCAAAACTTACTTAACCATAAATAAAATTGATTTTGAAGATTGTGGAACAAATTCTGAATTAAGTGTAGATTATCCAGAATTTGCTCATAAAGTTGCGAATTCAGTTTCTGGAGATTTAAATAATAGTTTAGGAATTTTAGTTTGTGGAAGTGGAAACGGTGTAAACATTACTGCAAATAAACATAAAAATATCCGTTGTGCTCTATGCTGGAATAGTGAAATAGCTGCTTTAGCAAAACAGCATAATAATGCAAATATTATTGCTTTGCCAGGAAGATATATTTCTACTTTAGAAGCAGAAAAAATTATACATACTTTTTTAAATAGTACATTTGAAGCGGGAAGACATCAAAACAGAATTAATTTAATTGAAAATGAATAATATAGCATATTCTTCAAAACGAAAAAACAGTAATTATCTCTATGATAATTTATTAGAATTTCAACATAAAACCAAACTTCTAAAAGTTAACGTTGAGTGGTACTTTAATGATGATAATATTCTTGATAATTTAGATAATTTGGATGATTGGCAGATAGAAGATGATTGTTTTTATATTACTGAATTTCATCAGATTGCAGTATCTAAATCTTCTATAGCAGGTGGAAAAACGGTGTTTATATTGCATTTAAACAAGTTATTGCCCAATATGAATGATTTTTTTAAAATTATACCAGAGACAAATAAAAAAAGCTATACTTTATTATCTCTTGACAAGTTTAAGTCTGATTATAAATTAGTGGTAAGTGTTAATAGTGCTGATATTAAGTTTATTAGTGATATTAAATTGCGAAAATTAAACTATTGTATCGATTGTAACGAATGTGGAAAAGTCTGTCCGATAAATTCACTTCAAAGCAATTTTTCCCCAATAGAATTTATAAAATCGGAAATAATAAAGAACAATTACATTAAAACCCCTCTATGTACAGGATGCAGCAAATGTAATACAGTTTGCCCTGTGGGTATCTCGTTATCTGATTATTTTTTGTTTTATAATAAGCCAAACAAATGGAATGAAAAGCTCTTAAATAAAGCCCTTCATACTAATTATATTTCCAAATACGTGTTTAAATTTATTAAGTAGATAACCTTGGAATCATCCTCAAAGCAGACGTTTTATACACTTGAAAAAAAGCAACGATTTTTGATTTTTTCATCAAAAATTGTTATTTTTTTATTTTGTTTATTGTTATTTTTTCTTTTAATATTAACCCTTGAGCTTTTTTTGTATTTAGCCCCTTGGGTTAAAATATCAATTTTGAGTTTTTTATTAATTCTATCTGTTGTTTTCTTATATATAATAATACAGAAAAGCAGTCCAATTTATAGCAAAAAGAAGACTTTTAAGGGGGTATTTAACACTTCGATTGTCGAGATATTCCGAAATACTTTTGAGTTAATAAAATCGCTTAAAACAAATTATTATTCTGAAGAATTAACCAAAAAAGCAATTGAAGAGCGTACTGAAAAATTACAGCAATACGTGTCTACAGAATCCTTCAAAAAGAAGAGAAATATTCGAACATTTAAATTGTTTATTTATATAGTAACTATCTTTTTGTTAGCTGTAATCCCTTTTATTATTCCAACGTATAATTCAGCATTACAGAGGGTTATACAAGCCGATAAAGAATTTTCTAAACCATTACCGTATAGTATATTTTTAGAAAACAAAGATCTTTCTGTTTTTAAAAACGAAAATTTAATACTGAAAGTTAAAATTGAAGGAGAAGAACTTCCTTTAGAATTGTATATTCAGTATAACTCTGTGAAAGAAAAATTGCAGAAAACGAGTCCAACAGAGTATACTTTTGAGTTTACAAACATTAAACAATCATTTGATTTTCAACTATTAAACGATGAATATAAATCCAATATGTTCAACGTTAATGTAATAGAAAAGCCGAAGATTTTAAATTATACCATATCGCTGAATTATCCTTCGTATGTTGGCAAACAAAATGAGCAAATTCAAAATCAAAACTCAATTTTAGTTCCTCAAGGCACACAATTATCTATCAACTTAGTAACCGAAGGAGTAGATAGAATTGATCGGAGTTTATTGGGTAAGTCGGTGAGTGAAAAAGTAAGCAATAATCAGCTAAATATTTCATATAGTATTATAAACCAAAGTGATATAATGATAACCGCTCATCACGCAGGTATTTCAATTGTTGATAGTTTGTTAATTCAATGCAATGTAATTACCGACGAATATCCTCAATTGCGGCTTGATATTTCTCAGGATTCATTATATGATAATATATTGTTTTTTAAAGGAGAAGCGTCTGATGATTACGGGATAAGCAATATGTTTTTGAACATTAATCTTTTTGATTTAGATGGAAAAATCAACACTAAAAAAATCAAATTACCTCTATCAACAGATTTTACACACATAGCCATTGATGAAATAATAAATATTGAAAATTTTTACACGAATCTTCCTCGAAAAATTGAATTATTTATAGAAGTAATTGACAACGATGCTATTAGAAATGGGAAGAGAACCGTGTCTGCTACAAAAGAGATTGTTTTTAAAACCGAAGAGGAGAAACAAAAAGACATTAATTCGAAGAATGATGCTAATCTTACCAGTATGAAGTCTATGATTGCTGAAACAAATAAGATTGAAAAAGAGCTTGAAAATGTTAAAAAAGCCATTCAAGAAACCAATAAAAAGGATTGGAACACCCAGAAGAAGATGGAAGCGCTTAAAAAGCGTATGGATGAGTTAAAGCAGAAAATAGACGCCCTGAATCAACAAATGAATCAAATCAACAATTTTGAAAAGCTTTCTGATGAACAAAAAGAGAACAAAAAAAATCTTGAAAAAGAGTTAAACGAAATGCTTAAAAAAGAGCTCGAAAACATGATGAAATCTATGGAAGAGCTTATGAAACAAAACAATCCAAATTTGATTCAAAACAAGCTGGATGACATTAAAAAAGACAATGAAAATCTCAAAGAAAATCTCAAGAAAAATGTGGAACAATATAAAAACATGGAATTTGAAAAACGCTTTGAACAAAATATATCCAAACTTCAAGATATTATCGATAAGCAAAATAAATTAAATCAAATTGAACCAACTACTGCGAATAAAGAAGTGGTAAAAAAGGAGCAGGAAGAGATTAATAAAAAGTTTTCTGAGTTTCAAAAAGAGATGGATGAATTACGAAAATTAAATAGTTCGTTAGAAGAGCCAAACAAATTAAAAGACACACAAAAAGAAGAACAATCTATTGATAATCAACTAAAAAACAGCTCAAAGCAGCTTGAAAACGGAAAAGATAAAAAGGCTAAAGAGAGTCAAAAAGAGGCTCAAAAACAAATGGAAGAGCTAAAAGATAATCTTGATAAGAATAAACAAGAAATTGAAGAAGATAATATTGCGGAAGACATTGACCAAGTGAGAGAAATATTAGAAAACTTAGTCAAAATAAGCGTAGATCAAGAAGAGGTTATGAAGAAATTTTCTTCAATTAAATATTATGACCCAAGTTTATCTGCCTTGATTAAGGAACAAATTTCAATGAAAGAGAACTTTGAAATAATTAAAGACTCACTAACTGCTATTGCAAAGCGTCAACCAGAAGTGCAAGCCGTTGTTTTTAAAGAATTGATTACTATTAATCAAAATTTCGACATTATTTCCACCTCATTATTCGATAAAAAAATCGCAGAAGTAATAGTATATCAACGATATGTGATGACATCTACCAATAATTTAGCACTTTTTTTAGCAGAGTCGCTTAAAAAGATGAAGAATAAACAATCGAAGATGAAGTCAAATTCTAAGTCGAAGAAAAAGGGTAACAACACGTGTGATAATCCAGGAAATTCGAAGAAAAAGAAGGATTCTAAAACTCCAAATATGGAGAAAATTAGAAAAATGCAAGAAGGGTTAAATAAAAAAATGCCAAAACCCGGACCGAAACCCGGTGGTCAAATGGGTGAAATCCAAAGTGAAGAATTGGCTCGATTGGCTGCTCAACAAGAAGCCATTAGAAGAATGTTGCAACAGTTTCTCGATAATATGAAAAAAGAGGGACAAGGTTATGACGGTAAAATGGAGAAAATGATGAAAGACATGGAACAAACCGAAAAGGACATTGTAAATAAAAAAATTACTCAAAATACCATCAATCGCCAACAGGAAATATTAACGAGAATGTTGGAATCAGAAAAGGCTCAAAATGAGCGCGAAAAGGAAGAGACACGCGAATCTAAAGAAGGAAAACAACTAATATCTCCAACAAATAAATATTTAGATTCGTTGCAAAAAAAACGCATCGGACAAAAAGAGTTGTTAAAAAAGATGCCAATACCATTAAAAATGTATTATAAAGATAAGGTGTCAAAATATTTTATTAACTTTGGAGTAAAGTAAAAAGCTGTAGATATGAAAATAGAAATTTTAGGTAACGAAAAAGAAGCTTTGATAGAAGTTGAAGCCTTGGTTCAAAATCTATTGTCGTCGGGTAATATTACTCAGGAACAATTTGGAACTATTTTAATTGCCCTTTCAGAAGCAGTAACTAACGCAATTGTACATGGTAATAAATCAGATAACTCAAAAAAGGTTTGGGTAGAGTATTCTTTTGTTGATCATTTTGTTGATTTTAGTATTACGGATCAAGGAGAAGGTCATAATTTTGATGTTCCAAAACAACATGATTTTTTTGCTAATGAATATTCTGGATTATCATTAATTGGGTTCTTATCTGAAGGTGTGATGTTCAACGATAAAAGGAATTCAATTGAAATCCGGTTTGACGTAATGACCATCCATTCCAAATTGGTGAATCAACGATCTAATGTTCTACAATCTGCTAAAAATCAAGTTGCTAAGAGCAATGTAAGTATTAATAAAACTCAACATGTCTAATATTTCTTTTGTTTCTGAGGCAATAAAATTTAACCTTAACAATAAAACCATTCTTAAAAATTGGATAAAATCTGTCGTTACCGAAGAGAAAAAAAGGGTAGGGGAAATATCTTTTGTTTTTTGTAGTGATGATTATTTGTTAGAAATAAACAAACAGTTTTTGCAACACGACTATTATACCGATATTATTTCCTTTGATTATAGTGAAGAAGATTTATTGTCGGGAGATTTAATGATTAGTATTGACAGAGTGAAAGAAAACGCAATTGAACAGAAAGTAGATTTTCTTACGGAATTAAATCGAGTAATGATTCATGGTGTTTTGCACTTAATTGGCTATAATGACAAACTGCCGAAAGAAAAAAATATAATGAGAGAAAAGGAAGATTATTATTTGTCGCAAAGACAATAATCCTTGCATCTCAATAAGTTATAAAAAATGTTTCACGTGAAACATTTTTTTGTTTTAAGGAAGAAAATAAATAAAATACAATATTGTAATGATTGGTCCATTTGATGTTATTGTTGTAGGAGCTGGCCATGCAGGCTGTGAAGCTGCTGTTTCTGCCGCAAATTTAGGTTCTAAAACCCTTTTAATCACGATGAATGTAAACACGATTGCTCAAATGTCGTGTAACCCAGCCATTGGAGGAATTGCAAAAGGACAATTAGTGCGTGAAATTGATGCGCTTGGTGGAATGTGTGGAGTAGTTTCGGATAATACAACTGTTCAGTTTAGAATGTTAAACAGGTCTAAAGGCCCTGCTATGTGGAGCCCAAGAGCTCAAATTGACAAATTTGAATTCGCAAAACTATGGAAACATGTTCTAGAAAACACACCGAATTTACAATTGTGGCAAGATACTGTGGTTGATATTCTTGTTGACGGAGGAAAAGCATGCGGTGTAGTAACTCAAATGGGCTTAAAAATTGTTTCAAAAGCGGTAGTGTTGACAAATGGAACATTTTTGAATGGTAAAATTCACATTGGTGAATATACAACAAAAGGCGGTAGGATAGGGGAGTTGACTGCTGAAGGACTGACAGAATCGCTCGTGAAATTGGGTTTTGAGGCTAAGCGATTAAAAACCGGAACACCTATGAGAATTGCGGGTAACTCTATTGATTTTTCTAAATTGGAAGAACAATTTGGAGATGACCAGCCGTCGAAATTTTCGTTTACAAAAACCCCAGAACTAAAAAATCAACTCAGTTGTTTTATTGCTTATACCTCACTAGAAGTTCATAATTCTTTACGAGAAGGATTTGAACAGTCTCCTCTTTTTACTGGTAGAATTAAAGGAGTTGGTCCAAGATATTGTCCTTCCATTGAAGATAAAATTGAGCGTTTTTCGGATAAAAATAGACATCAACTTTTTCTCGAACCCGAAGGAAGAGATTCTTCGGAGTACTATTTAAATGGATTTTCTTCCTCTTTGCCTTTGGAAATTCAATACCGTTCGTTGAAATTAATTCCTGGATTTGAAAACGCAACAATCATAAAACCAGGTTATGCAATCGAGTATGATTACTTTCCACCCACTCAATTAAACCATGCCCTTGAAACGAAATTGATTCAAAATTTATATTTTGCAGGTCAAATAAATGGAACTACTGGCTACGAAGAAGCCGGATCACAAGGGCTAATGGCTGGCATTAATTCACACCGTAAAGTAAATAATTTAGAGCCAATTGTTTTAAAAAGAACTGAATCGTACATTGGAGTTTTAATTGACGATCTTGTTACAAAGGGTGTTGACGAACCATATCGAATGTTTACATCAAGAGCTGAATACCGAATATTATTGCGGCAAGACAATGCAGATTTTAGATTATCACCAATCGGTTTTGAGATAGGATTAATTTCGGAAGCAAGATTACAATCGGTAAAAGAAAAATATAGAAAATGCGAAGCCTTCGAAAATTATTTAAAAGAGTTTTCTTTGGAACCATCGAAGATTAATTATCTATTGATTGAAAAAGATACTGCCGAATTAACCCAAAGAATTAGAGCTTATAATTTGATATTACGTCCTCAAATTTCTTTAGTTGATTTAATAAACGCAGATGATCAACTGCAATTTAATGTGAATGAAAATAAATTAACGGTAGAAGAAATTGAGTCTGTGGAGATTCTTATTAAGTATAAAAGCTATATAGATAAGGAATTTCAAACTGCACAAAAAATCGATAAATTTGATGAAATTCGGTTGCCAGAAGATTTGGATTATTTTTCTTTTTCATCCCTTTCGTGGGAGGCACGAGAAAAGCTAACAAAGATTCGTCCTGCTACAATTGGGCAAGCGTCTAGAATTAGTGGGGTTTCACCTTCCGATATTTCCGTTTTGTTAGTATACTTCGGAAGATAGTTGATAACTACAAAATGTTTCACGTGAAACATCGTAGCAAATTGTTCATTTCTAGTGATATATGTTCATTCTAGTTTAAAACTCTATTTTGAGTTGATTTTTGTTTAAATATTTGAAAGATGAAGGTACTTAAGATTTTTCAACAGAAATATTTGTGGATGCTAATTTTCAGTTTCCTATTTGCTCTTGTTTCCTGTTATCAGTATTACAGACATAAAAATGTAAGTATCAGATTGTCTTCAGCACGCCAGAATATTGAAGAAAAATTGGTTAAAAAGGAGTCCAGCTTAACCGAAAAAGTCCAAAACCTTTCAACTGTTTTCTCAACTTCAGTTAAAGATTCTGTTTTAAAGACGTTAGATTTGAGTTCACAATTTGAAGAAAACGGAATAGCTTTTTATCTTTTTACCGACTCTGCGATGACTTATTGGTCAACCAACAGGGTGCCGCTTTCATTAAATTTTGATAGTGCATTATATTCAAAACCCATTATTCAGCTCTTAAATGGTTGGTATCAACCGGTTTTTATTAAAAAAGGTAAAGTCACGGTACTGGGTTTGGCTTTGATAAAATACAATTTTCTCTACGAAAATTCATACTTAGAAAACTCTTTTGCTCCAGATTATCACATTGATCAAGATATTCAATTAAAGACCAGTATTGGAGAATATGCGGTTCATGATGCACAAAAAAGGTTTTTATTTACCTTGTTTTTAGACGAAGACAAAACAAATACTGATTACGTAACTCTACAAATAATTTTTCTATTAAGTGTATCATTAGCGCTATTCTTGTTTGCTGTTCATTTGATTTTGATTCGTTACCTCACTTCACGACCCCGCTTGATAGCATTATTTTTATTTTTAATTGCTGTTTTTATTCTTGTGATTAGGTTTTTATTCTTTATTTTTAAGGCTCCTGTATTTTTATATCAAAGCAAATTATTTTCTCCAATTTATTATGCATCTTCTTCTTGGCTTCCTTCGCTTGGAGATCTTCTTCTTCATTCGATTGTATTAATATTTTCTATTCTTCTTATTAAAAAGGCATTTACTTTTTATAAGCCAAAACAATTTTTTAATAAGTGGCTTAATTTATTTATTACTTTTGGAGTTCTTTTTATTCAGTTTTTTACGTACAAAATATTTGTGCTTCTATTCAAAAGTATTGTCTTTAATTCATCCATATCTTTCAATAACGATAGTATATTTAACTACACATATCTCAATTATTTAGTGTTTTTAATAATTGGAATCTTATTGGTTTTATTTATTTATATTTCCTATTATTTTGTCA
This sequence comes from Bacteroidota bacterium, assembly GCA_037130365.1. Classification (GTDB taxonomy): domain Bacteria; phylum Bacteroidota; class Bacteroidia; order Bacteroidales; family WCHB1-69; genus JBAXTE01. Next base: position 7,877 of record JBAXTE010000008.1, on the reverse strand, counting down.
GAATTGCAGATTCAATTACTAAAAAGAACACGTTCTGGCTAATTTTCTTAGTTTCAATCGGCCTGTTTACATTTGTAAACTATTCGTTTTTAACATCATATAAAATCATTTGGATCTACTTTTATGGATACTATATTTTTGTAGCTTTCTTAATGTTAAAGCAAATAACCATAAGTAAGGGATTTATTAAAGTAATTTTGCTACTCCTTTTTTCTGTTTTTGTAAGTCAATTGTTTGATGAATTTTATTCAATTAAAGAGCGAGATGAGCGTATACTTATCGCAGGAAAATTAGGAACCCAACACGATCCTATTACCGAGTATCGTCTGGGTGAAGTTTCAAATCTGATTGTGGCTGATTCGAAAGTGAATGATTTTATTGCTAGTTTGTCCAAAAGTGAAGCTAAATTACTCGATTATCTCGATCGGACATATTTGAGTACATTTTCATCGAAATACAAGATTAATGTAACCGTTTGCAGCGAAAATAGAGTGTTGAGAATTCAACCCGAAAATTACAAAATAGAGTGTTCTGCGTATTTTGATCAAAAGATTGCTGCTTCTGGTTCACCTACGAAAATTGAGAATCTTTGGTTTATGAACTATGCTCCTGGTCAAATTAGCTATTTACTAACTATAGACCTTCAACATATTTCGAAAACCAACCAGATTAAAAAGTTTAAATTATTTATCGAATTCGATTCCAAAACGTATGTCAATGATTCTGGCTATCCAGAGTTGCTGATTGATAAAAAGCGCAAAGGATTAAACAACGACTTTTCTCGGTATTCATACGCGCGGTATGTTCATAACGATTTGGTAAATCAATACGGAAAGTTTTCATACAGTACAAAGTTGAACTTATATAAAAAGTATAAGTCAGAGAATCTGTATTTTGTGTTAGATGGATTTACCCATCTTTATTATCGATTTAACGATCACGAAACAATCATTATTGGAAAACGAAATCTTACCTTTTTCGAACAAGGCGCATCTGTATCTTTCTTTTTTATCCTATACGGAGTTATGTTATTGATTATTAGTTTGATAATCCTAAATCCTGTAAATTTAATTCGTAATAAATTATCATTTCAACTCCGAATGCAGATTTATATGATTAGCATAATCATCGTTTCGTTTATATTGATTGGAATGGTGACAATTTATTATTTTTTGACCTTGAATAATAAGAAAAATGTGGAATTTGTGAATGAAAAGACGCACTCAATTCTTATTCAATTTGAAGAACAACTCAATAATCAACAACTACTTACAGACGATGTAATCTCGTTTATCAATCAAACAGCCGTAAAACTATCTGAACGTTATTTTACCGATATTAATGTTTATAACGTTGAAGGACAGTTAATTGCATCATCTCGTCCACAAATGTTTCAACAAGGGCTAATTCAAGACAAAATGAACACGGATGCTCTTTATGATTTTAAATTGAATAAAAAAACACTTTATTTTCACGATGAATATATCGGGAAACAAAAGTATTGGTCGGTATATATGCCATTTTTAAATAGAAGTGGAGATGTTTTGCTGTACATTAATATGCCCTATTTTGCAAAGCAAAAGGAGTTAAATAACGAAATGTCGTCGTTTGTTGTGACGTTTTTGAGCATTTATATGTTTGTTATCTTCATTACAATTATCATTGCTCTTTTGCTAGCTAGATACATCTCTCGACCGTTGATTTTGATAAAGGAGCAAATGAGCCAAATTCAACTAGGAGATAAAAACGAGAAGATTGAGTGGAAATCTACTGATGAAATTGGGAATTTGGTGGAAGTGTACAATAAAATGGTGGAAGAGTTGAGAATGAGTGCCGAATTACTTGCTTCGTCGCAACGAGAGCAGGCTTGGCGTGAGATGGCACAACAGGTTGCCCACGAGATCAAGAATCCGTTAACTCCTATGAAATTGAGCGTACAGATGTTAGAACGCACTTGGCATAACGGAGATCCCAATTGGGAAACGCGCTTAACTCAGTTCGCAAAAACATTAATTGAACAAATAGATACTTTGGCAGATATTGCCACTTCATTTTCTAGTTTTGCCAAAATGCCAGAAGGAGCTTATTCTAAAGAAGATTTGCTCGAATTGGTTGAATCTATAGTTCCATTGCACAATTATCCGTCTGTTACTATTAAAATTGTGTGCGATAAGGAACGTGATTATTTGATAGAAATTGATAAAAATCAAATGATTCGGGTTTTTAATAACTTAATTAGAAATGCCGTTCAAGCTATAAAATCAAACCATCAAGGATTAATCAATATCAAAATTCAAGATTACGACGAATTGGCTTGGTTGGTAAGTGTAGAGGATAATGGAATTGGTATTGCAGACGAGGTAAGAGAGCGTATTTTTTCACCCAATTTCACTACCAAAACAAGCGGAATGGGTTTAGGGTTAGCGATGGTGAAGAATATTATTGTTGATTTTGGTGGCACAATTTGGTTTGAATCAGAAGTAGGAAAAGGCTCTACTTTCTACTTTACACTACCTAAAGGAAAAGATTTGAAAATTAAAAAGTGATAATTTTTATAAAAAATCCGTGTTAGTGATTAATTGTTTGAATTCAAAACAAGAAATACACCACACGGATTTAAAAAGCCAATTTGTGTTTGGTTTTTATTAATTACTAATTGTTAACTTTATGGTTCTTAACGTATTATCATCAGATTGTAGTTTTAATATATAGCTACCAGAAGTAAGTGAAGAAGTTTCGATTAATATTTCACCTTCGCTTTGTTCAACAACTTTTGATAAAACTACTTTACCTAATAAATCACAAATTTCAATTTTTGAAGGAACGGATTCAACTTTATAATATACGATTACCCATTCTTTAGCTGGATTTGGATAAATCTTTAAACGTGTATTATTATCTTGATCTGTTTTAATATTACTAACTCTTTTTCCTTTGCTAATTTGAGTAATGTCATTTATTGGTTCAGCATAGTTAATTTTGTTTGCTCTTAGAAGTAAACTACGAGCAATGTTTGAATTGCTAGATTCTTCGTTGCTTGTTATTTGAGTTAACCTATTAATGTCTTGAATAGACAAACTGTCGATTTTTTTAACATTCAACTTAATATCGTAAACAATTGCAGCCAAAAAGCTTAAGTCTGCATCATTTTTCTCATTAATTTGATTCAAATATTCAAAAGCAGAATTAGTTCTGTTTGATTGCAACATTAATAAATATTGATTGAATAGTGTTGTGTTTGAAGTTTCAATTTTTAAAAGGTTACAAATACTATCAACTGCATATTTATTTAATGTATCTTCTTTAAGTTCAGCTATTAATGAATAAATTATATTTGCTCGCTTATTGCGAAGCATCAAAGCATTTGATTCAAAGTTTTCTTTTGCAGAAATAGATTTACCACTATTTTCAATTTGATTCATTAAATATTGAGGAATTGTATTTTGTCTGTTTTCAATTCGCTCTTTAATGTTTTCGGATTTTATAGCTTGCGGATTAGCTGTTAACACTTGTGTAAGCATTAATGGAGGCATTGCCGACTCATTTTCTACTGTGGAAATAAGCACAGTATCTGAAAGAAAAGGTGAATTGTTTAATAAATTATTTCTCAAATTAAGTGCATCCCATGAGGGAGAATTAGAAACCTCATTTATCAATAGATTCGTGTTGCCACCATCAATAAGGTTACTTAATTGATGGTCTATAGTTGCTATTTCTGTGGTAATACTTTGAATATTTGAGTATGAATTAGCTATATTTTTACTCGAGCCACCACTTCCTGTAATTGGGCATTGAAGTGTTTTATTATACGTAATGTTTGTATTATATAAAAAAACAGGTGTTGAATAATTAATCGGTACCCAAAATGGAATTGGGGTTGCTGTGGCGTTATGATAGTAATTTATAGTCCATGATTCATTATAAATATCCGATTGAGGAGTGCCAGCATGAGAAAATAAATTAGCTGCAGGTTCAGTCAAGCTACCTTGATATAACGATGCAGCACCAACGAACCGACTATATGGACCCATGCTAATATCTTTACCACAATTGGTGTATTCGTTGCATTTAAAGACTAACCCCGTTCCTGTACCTCTATTATTACCTTGTGCAGAACTACCCACATACATATTATTAAAAGTGTTTCTATAAATTCTATTATTAGCACTTCCTGAAAAGTTAATAATCGCTCCGTATTTTGATGAGCGATTTGCGGTAGAACTATTAAAACTATTATTCTCAACAGTATAACCAGTTGAAGCATCTAAATACAAACCATAAGGTTGATTGTTTGTGGGTAATACAACCGTAATATTTATATCGAAATCGGGTATATTGAATGTATTGTTGGTAATCTTAGGTGTTAATATACCATTGATGTAGATACTTCTATAATTTGAATTAAAAACAGTATTGTTTATTGAAAGTGTGTTATCCCACCATGTTTTTGTTGCATCAATTGCATAGTACAAATTGTTAAAAATACAGTATGTTGTAGTAGTTGGATTGGTAGTAGTATATTTATCAATAAAGAAATAGGCATCCATTGCATAAATTCCTTTACCTCTGTTATAAACTGCAAAATTAGCTGGAGCAGTATTCTGAAATGTACAACCACTAAATACAATGCCTTCAACTTCGTAAAGTTTAACAAAAGCATCAGGATATGTATTAGGAAAATTCCAAGATGAATTCGTCTCAAAAATACATTTTTTAAAAAACGACAAATTGGGTTTTAAAAGATACGGATTACCTGGAGCATAATTATGATATGGTTGAAAAACAGTAACCACTTTATTGTTTTTAAAAGTAGCATTGGTTGCTTTAAATAGCCCACCTTCAAAACCACTTATATAATTACCTTGGCTATTTCTTTTCCCTAAATATACAGCAACTTCAGCATTTTCAATACTACCACCATTCAGTATTTCAATTTGACCTTGATAGGGTAAATCCGATAAATATTGGGTTTTGTCTGGAGTACCCCAAATTTCAATACCTTTCCATTGTTTGTCGGCACTTGAACACTTAATTTTTCCACCATCTATCACAAGTTTTCCACCCCTTTCAATAATTAACTTTCCTTCATATGGCATTAATATTTCTCCAGTAACTGTTAAAACACCACCAGATTTAATAACAATATCCTGATACATTTTAGGGCTATGATCCCAAAGTTGAGTTGTTGTTATTTCATAAGGAACTGTTGAATAACCCTAAGCATAATTTCTTATCGCACTTACAGCTAATGCTCTATGAATTCGACCACATTGCAATGCCGTAATGTGTCTATTATCATACCTACAACCACCCATTATATTATTAGTTGCAGTGTTTGTATTTATGTATGGGTTTAATGAAAAACTTGCATCATGAAAACAGACATGATTAATATCTACACTTGTACACCAAGACTGTCTTTGAGTACCAAACAAATCCCATAAAAATTCTGGATCGTAAATATACGTAATTTCAGAATCATAAGGATGCCCCAAATTAAAATTATGCCCAAATTCGTGAGCCATATGATTGGCTAATCCCCAAAATTTATCCAATCCGGAATCGAGATACCTTTCAGCCACTTGCCTCATTGTCCCAACATCTTGATCTGGTGAACATACGCCACTAGAAGACCCAAGTGCTGGGGATGTAGTATCGTTCCAAATATTTAAGTGATATGGAAAACTTTTCAACCGTTCAGGAAAATTTGATTTAACATATTGAGTACATGCCCCATGTGGTAAAAATAATGTTGCGAAATAAGTGTTATTATAATAATAAATTGTATCTAGAACAAATCGAACTTTTGTATCACTTATAAATTGAGCATTTGGAATTGGATCACTGGGGTTCCAATTGACTGAATATTGTTCACTTAAAAAACCCACTACCATTCTTAAAGTATCTCTATATGCCTGTATATCTTGCCAGTAATTACCTGTACCGTCATTTTTTCTCCAAACATGAAATGAAATGGGAATTGTTTTCACGGGAGTACTTATACTATTTGGTATATACTTTGTCAGCAGTAAATTTGGATTCGTAAAATTCAAGCCACAAGATTGTTGCCCAAAGGTTAAATTAGGCAAAAACAAAAATGCAATTAATTTATAATTTAATAATTTTCCCATAACCTTTTTGATTTAATTTGTTTGTAATTTTATAAAGATAATACCCTTTAGCCAAATTGGCTGTTGATATAGGAGTCTGATTAATATCAACAGTAGATTTTAAAACCTTTTTTCCATAAATATCGAACAATTCTATTGTAACTTTTTCGAAATCATAAGGTAAATTGCTTCTAATCCAAAAGTCATCATTCATTACTGGATTAGGATAAAGGGTAAAATCATTGGATTTAGCAAATTCATTCACACTTCCAAGATATTTAATCAACCTTCTATAACAAATAGAATCTCGTTTGTATAACAGTTGCTCTTTTTCTGTAACACACAATAATTCAACCTCTCCACTATATAACATACAATAATTTCCAAATGAAAAAAGGCCAGCTGTGCCCCCAATCCCTTCTATCCAATATTCAGAAAGTCCATAACATTCATTTTTTTCTGGTTGAACAACTTTTCTAATAATCCCAATAATTGTGTCGCTACTCATTTGCAATCCTGTAATTTTATATTCAATTATATGGTTAAACCTCAAAAATGTTGGATCTGTTCTATTATTAAAACCATCTGATGAAATAAAAGGAAATGAATATACAAAAAAAGTATCCGTGCTATTTCTAACATCGAAATTGTAAAGTAACAATTCACAAGTGTCACAATTGTATCTTAATGGTTCTAACCCAGTAGATTCCCAAATGTAGTCATATATTGAATCTGCTTTATTATAAACTCCATAAATCTTTTGGTTTGCAGTATCATTTCGTATTGCTGCATAATAGGTTGCTTTATCCATATCGAATGTAAATTCAACAGAATCGGTTTGCATCCATACTTTTGAGTAATGGTTGCTTCCAATCGTGGTATCACCATGCACAAAATATTTGGTAGAATTCACCGACCAAATTGTGCTGTCCATAGGAAACGGGATGTAGTTTTGACCTTTTACACCTATTAAAATTGTAAATAGGTAAATAATTAATAATGTTCTTTTCATGATAAATTTGTTTTGGCTATAATTCATTTGTTGTTTAACGGTAGATAAATTAAACAGTGTTAGTGAATAATTCTTTTAAAGTTTAATAAAACCAACCTGATATTTAGTTCTAATAGAAAAGAGCTTTAGGAAATAGTAACCAGGTTCTAAATCATTCACATTAATTATATGGTTCATGATGTTATCAACCTTGCTTTCATATACAAGTTGCCCATAAATATTATATAATAATATATTTCCCGTATACATTTTGCTTAGTTCAATGTTTAACAAACTGTTTGTTGGATTTGGATAGATGCTTTTTATGATTGAACTAAATTCTTTAACAAATCCTCCACCCTCTAAAAAACATGGCCTAGATTCCCATGCATCATTATTGTGATAAAATAGTGTATCATCCTTGAAATGACAAACAAGGCCATAAGCTTTGTCTGCATAATGATTTTGAAATAAATAATTTATACCATTAATAGGGCCTATAGATTCCATAAAAGTCAAAAAAGTACCAGATTGAATGGAAAGATATCTAATAGGTAGATTTGTTGTTATCACTTTTAAGTTATTAATATAGCTTATAGAATTTACAATAGCTAATGAATCAGGGAAAAAGTAAGAATTTTGATGAATAAAGAATGTGTCACCAACATTAAGCCCTAAATCCATAAATAAATATTCATTATCAATATCCACATTATTTCTAATGGTGGGTTCTAAAAATTCATTTTTTTCACTTTCCCAAGTCACAAATTAGAACC
>JBAXTE010000079.1:0-6485 GCA_037130365.1 Bacteroidota bacterium | reverse complement strand
AATAAGTTCCGGCATCCACATAAACAATTTTATTTAAATCTCTTTCAATAGGCACCGTGGGGTAACCCCAATTTCTTCCGGCATCATTTGATTTAATGATTCTACCATCATAGCCAACTCCAAATCCATTGACTGTGTCTGAGAACGCAATCGATTTATTCCATGGTGCTGGTCCATCATGAGCATTCTCTGTCCATGTCAATCCAAAATCAGCAGTTTGGAACATGATTTGAACAGAATCTTGGGTTTCCCAACCTCCTCCAACGGCGATTACTCCAAGTTTAGGAATTTCAACAGAATTAACATCAAACCACGAAGTTGGATTATAATAATGCCAGTTTTGAGCATTTAATACATTACTAAAAGTAATCGTAATAAAAATGCATAATAATCTTAATATTTTAATCTCCTTCATACTTTACCCTAAAACCATTTTCGGCGTAAATGTAATACTAAAAAGCATTGACAGGCCTTTCTTATCATTTATTTAACTCCTAAATAAATAATTACATTCGTTTGAAAACAATCATCAAGTTTGCTATCTAAAGTCACTCATAATCTTAAATAATGGCAATACAATTTGGCAATTGGTTTCGCATTAAGTTGCAATGAAAAAATCTCCATTTTATAAATTTCCAGATATTAATAATACCACAAATACCGAACAATCATAAAAAGCGAATCGAACTGGGCACGCTTAAAGATAGTATTACAAAAAATATAACTGCTAGAGATAATAGTACTTCGAGTACTACCCACATTGCTTGTATAGTTATATATGAAATGGAATATCACAAACAACTTCAGGTGAAAAAGTTCATCATACTGCAATAAATGGACAAATTAGCCAAAGTTTCACCGCAACTGCTAATGGTAGTTTTGCTGCAAAAATCACCGAAGGTCAATGTACCGATACCACAAATTGTATTGTAATTACAACGGTTGGCGTTTCTGAAAATGGAAGTAATACTCATTCAATAAACGTGTATCCAAATCCCGTTTCAAATCAACTTATGATTACTGCGCTTAACAGCAAAGAAGTTATAAAATTTGAAATATTAAATGCAATTGGACAAGTGATTCTTAGTGGAAGTTTTAACGAACAAGCTGTTGTAGAAACTTCAAATTTTGCCCCTGGTGTTTATATTATCAAACTTAAAAATGGTAATTCGATTGAATACAAGAAGATTATAAAAGAGTAATCTACAAAATGTTAAAAATTAAAGCGACTCGAAAGGGTCGCTTTTTTTGTTTAGATTGCTTGTGAGTATGGGCATAAACCCAAATATATTTTTTGAAGTCGCTCTGAAAAATGAATTATCGTCATAATACTCTCAGTCACCAAAAAACAAAGATTTTATCACCTTTTCTGATAAAAAGCCATTAAATAATTGGATTAAATCTTCACTTTTATGATGATTTCCTAATATTTCCGATGACCAAAATTCATTTATTTCGTCGTTAATTAAAAACTCAGCATTTTTGATAACGCCTTTATCTACAAAAAGCAAAATTGAATAGTTTAAGTCACCTGAGATTAATGAATTTTTAAAAGTATATTTTGGGGAATATCCAAAATTCCATTCCCAAGTACTATATTTTGAATCGACCAACTTATTAATTTCAGACTCCTGCGAAGTTGTTAACCGAACATTCGTTATTTCGTAAAACATTGATACTACATCAATAATTTTCTTTTTAAATAAATCAAGGGTTATAGAGCGGTCGATAAAAGAGCTAATATTTGCAACTTTGCTCCGCTTTGATTTCACCGATTTATCTTCAAATCTACTTGGTGATGTTTGAATTGCTTCAGATAATTGACTTAAATCGCTATTAAACAATAATGTTCCATGATGTAGGACTCTGTTTTTCCATACGTGTTCGGCGTTTCCCGATACTTTAAAACCTTCAATAATAATATCATTACGTTCGCCCAATATTGGGTTTACTCCTATTAACTCAAGCGCCTTTAATAAGGGCAACGTATGCTTTTTGAAATCAACTAATTTCCCATCAGTAGCATTTATGATAAAGCAAAAATTCAAATTCCCCATGTCATGATATACTGTACCACCGCCTGATAGACGACGAACCACCGATATTTTCTGATTATCGACATAGTTTACATTAATTTCTGCAAGTGCATTTTGATGTTTCCCGCAAATGACGGATGGTTCGTCAATATACAAAAAGAAAACATCCTCAGAAAATTGATGTAATAAATAATCTTCAGTCGCAATATTGAAATACGGATTGTTAGACTTGGATTCGATTAAGATCATATTTTTTGGAAGTGAAAAGTGAAAAGATTTTTAGCTACGCTGAGCTCCACTTCGTTCCGGTTCGTGAAACGTGAAATGAAGAAGCAAGAATTTGGAATACAGAAGTAAGAAGTAAGAATATAGAATCAAGAAGTATGAAGTATGAAGTATGAATACAGAATTAAGAATTCTTAGTGTTTCTTAGTGAACTTAGTGCATTAGTGGTTAAAATAGTCTGTAAAGTCGAAAGTCTGTAAAGTCAAAAGGAATGCAGAAGCAAGAGATAAAAATTCTTAGTGTTTCTTAGTGAACTTAGTGCCTTAGTGGTTTAAATTAGTCTGTAAAGTCGAAAGTCTATAAAGGCGAAAGTCTGTAAAGGCGAAAGTTTATAAAGGCGAAAGGAATACAGAGGTAAGAAACGGGAAACGTGAAAAGATTTTTCGGGATTTCGATTGCTATCTGGATTCAAATTATTCCATTTTCAAATTTTCAAATTATTCCATTTTCAAAATGGTTAATTTTATTCTTTTACAAACTTGCTTTTATAACTTTGATTTCCACTATTTATAATCAACAAATATATCCCTGAAATTAAATCACTTACATCAATATTTCCTGAAACAACGACACATTTTTTAACCAAACGACCATCTGATTGATAAATTGATGCGAATGAATTTTGAAGTTCTGATTCTAATTTAATAAAATTTCTTACTGGATTTGGGTAAATTTTAAAAGTCTTCGAATCTATAGTCGAAACTCCATTATAAAGATCTGAATAATACAAATATTCCGCTGCTTTTATTGAATTATTTGGGTTGCAGTATACAGTAGAAATTGCATGACGCTTAGTTGGAGAATAATATTGATAATTATTCACAGTATCACGTCTAAACAATAACTTTGTATAAACAACATTCCCAAGCATTGCATATACGGAGTCTACGGAAACTCTTTGCTCATGAATTCTAACTACGTCAACATTTGTTTCAATTGGAGTTGAAATAGTTCCCCAAGCATCACAAGTTAACGTCGACGAAATATAGCTTGTATATAATGTATCAATATCTGCGGGATTTCTATTATACAAAACTGACCATTGAGAATTTTGGCTATAATTTGAATCCAAAGTAAACGGCGTTTTAACCAGCTTTAAAGGAACATTATGTTGAGCTTGAATAACATTAGGAGATTGGCCAACTCGGTAGCCAATTACATCCATTCCATCGGTATTGGTTCTAAACATCATCCAACCCCATTGAATCATATTTACAGGAGTTCCTGGTCCGCCATAAAGTGCTGAAGGTCCGTAGGTATATAGGTTCGAATTTGGAAATTCAGATGCAAAAGGAAGCTGAGATGTAATTCCATACGTTGCATATTTTAAAGTATCTTCCATTAACATTGTAAAATCCCAATGCTGGGCCGTTTGCGAAGGTGAACCAAGGCTCAGCGTGGGCATATAATCATAACGAAGAGCAAAAGTATCTCCTGGTTGAGGCAACGCTTGATATGTAATAGTAACCTGAGCCATTAACAATGATGAACTTAACACCATCAAACCAATTAACAAACTTTGTTTAATTTTTCTCATACCAATAAATATTAAAGAATGATGTATTTATAATTCAATTCTGAAATTTGCTTATTTGCTTTAACCACTTTGTCTTTCAATTCTTCTTTAAACAATAATAATCGGCGAAACAAATCTGCATCTCCAGAAGCAAGGATTTGAACAGCCAAAATCGCAGCATTACGAGCACCATCAATGGCTACGGTAGCTACCGGAATCCCGGCTGGCATTTGAACAATTGATAATAAAGAATCGATACCTTTAACCGAATTTGAAGAGTTTATCGGAACACCAATAACAGGAATTGGCGTGAAAGCGGCAACAACTCCAGGTAAATGAGCCGCACCACCAGCAGCAGCAATTATTACACGGACTCCTCTATCGTATGCAGTTGATGCAAGTTTTGCAACTAATTCTGGCGTTCGGTGGGCAGAATAAGCATTAACCTCAAATGGAATTTCCATTTCATCTAAAAACTTCATGGCATCTTCCATCACTTTTAAGTCGGAAGTGCTACCCATAATTATACTCACTTTAGGTGTCATCGTTTTAAAAATTTTATTATTAATCGTTTTAAAGCTTATTTGGAAATTTAAAAAATCACCCCAATAATCAACTTTTTTAATTTATCACTTCACAAAAAGCAATTGCAAATATACATAAAAAAGTATCAAAGCTCATTTGTTTATCGTGGAGAAGCAAAATATTGTAAGTTACATAAAAAACAAGTAAATTTGCAAAAAGAAAAGAACATCGAGATGGACAAAATCACAATTAAAGACAAAACATTTGTAAAGTATATCACAACAAAAGAGATAGATATTGCTGTTGAAAAGCTTGCACATCAGATTAACCATGACTATCAGGGTAAAACCCCAATTATGTTAGTCGTGTTAAACGGAGCTATCCTTTTTGCTTCTGATTTATTAAAGAAATTAACCATTGATTGTGAAGTAAGCTGCATAAAAGTTTCCTCATACGATGGCGGATTAACATCCACAAATAATTTAAAATCAATCATTGGTTTAAATACAAATGTTAATAATCGTGATGTTATTATCATTGAAGACATTGTAGATACTGGCTTAACGGTTTCTTCGCTAGTAGCTCAATTAAAGGAATCTACCCCCGCAAGTGTAAAAATTGCAACTTTAACTTTTAAAAAAGAAGCTTATAAAATTGACCTACCTGTAGATTATGTTGCAATAGAAATTCCAAATAAGTTTATTGTTGGTTATGGTCTTGACTATGATGAATTAGGGCGTAACTTACCTGATATTTACCAACTTTTCGAATAATATTACTGGACTTTTAAAGTGAATTTTAAAAATTCTCATTAAACAATCTCTATTTTGAATCGTTTTATTTCCTTACAATAAAACCAATAAATTATGTTAAACATTGCACTATTTGGAGCACCTGGAGCAGGAAAAGGGACTCAATCAAAAAAAATTATCGAGAAATACAACCTTGTATATTTGTCTACTGGTGATATTTTGAGACGTGAAATTGAGCGTGAAACTGAAATTGGGAATAAAGCGAAAAGCATAATTGCACGGGGAGAACTGGTGCCAGATGATTTAATAGTTCAAATTATTGAAGAAAACATTCAGACAAATCCTGAAGCAAATGGGTTTTTATTTGATGGTTTTCCTAGAACTATGGTTCAAGCATATATTCTAGAAGGATTACTTATGAAACTAAACACTGCACTTACTTGCATGATAAGTTTAGAAGTTCCTCGAAAAATGCTGAAAGAACGGCTAATTAATCGTGCTAAGACCTCGGGACGTTTGGACGATACTGAGGCTGTAATTGACTTTCGGTTAAAAGAATATGATAATAAAACTATTCCAGTAGCCAAATTTTATCAAGAAAAAGCTATTTACTATGGTGTTGATGGTGTGGGAGAACTTGATGATGTGTTTAAAAGAATTGATCAAAACATTGAAACAGCAATTAAAGAGACCTTATTAAATGTAGTATTAATTGGCAGACCAGGCGGAGGTAAAGGCTCTCAAGGTAATTTGTTGGCAAAAAAATTCAATTTGATTTATATCTCAACAGGTCATTTGTTGAGAAATGAAATTAAAAATAAAACGAGTATTGGTAAATTAGTCGTTCCATATTTAGAAACTGGTCTAATCGTTCCTGATGAGATTATTATTCAGCTACTTGAAAATAAAATCAAACTTCATCCAAATGCTAAAGGATTCATTTTCAAGGGTTTTCCGCGGACAATTGTGCAAGCATATATTCTTGACGGCATGCTACTAAGAATGAAAACTTCTGTGTCGATAGCAATTAATCTTGAAGTACCAATGCTTGAGTGTTTTAAACGATTATCTGCTCGATCAAAAACGGATCAAAAGAGAACATATGATTCACATACCGATTTAATTATTCAACGTATGGAAGAATATGAAACACAAACAAAACCAGTTACTGAATATTATAAAAAACAACGAAAATTCACAACAGTTAGCGGAACTGGCGATAAAGAAGAAATTAACAACCACTTATCTGCTGAAATTGAAAAATGGTTTAAAAAGATTCGATAGGCTGTTTTTTAGGTTTATTGGTTGATGGGTTTATAGGTTGATAGGTTGATAGGTTGATAGGTTGATAGGTTGATAGGTTGATAGGTT
>JBAXTE010000078.1:0-6701 GCA_037130365.1 Bacteroidota bacterium | reverse complement strand
TTTTTTTACAAAACTACAAACTTATTAGTTTATCCCCAACTTTATTGCTTGACCCGCATTGGTAGAATAAATCCCGCTTAAAAATTAAGCCACCATAATTTCGAACGAATCGGAATTATGGTGGCTTTTTTAATTATGTATTTAGTTTAAATCTGCTATAGTGCTATGGTATTAAAAGGCACGAATGCCACGTATAATATTAGGATCGGTCTTTAAGTTGCTACCAGAGACACTGTCGTAGAAATAAAAGTTGAATGCATTTGTGGCAGTCCACTCGGTACTACTCCAATAAGTTCCATTTGAAAGAACGGTTGCACTAATTGCCCTAGCCGTTTTATTTACATGAAAACGATTGTGCCAAAGTATACCTAACTCATCAATAGATGGCAAATACCAACCTGCACCAAGTGCAGTAACCAAATTACGAGCTGTACCAGCACCTGTAGGCATTAAAGCTGTATTAAAAGCACCGTCTTCTGTTCTATTTGCTCCGACAATTGCTGTTCCACTCCAATAACCTGTACTTTCGGTTTTTGATACCACTAAACCATGTTGCACTCCGCCGCTAATGTATAGATAGAATATAATTCCATTAAGATATTCTTCACCAAGGTAATGTGTGCCACTTGCTGTTGCTGTATTTGTTATAGTAAGATTAGGGTATGTTCCTGTAACTGATATGCCTGTTCCGGCTGTAATGTTTGCATTTTGCAAACCATCAAGTCTTGTTTTGTCGGTACTGCTCATAAAACCATCTACAGTAGTGGTGGCATTTGTATGCGAATGTGTATTAACAGCATAATTTGGTGTAAACTTCACATATTTTGTACCGTCGAATTTTAATAAATCACCGATTGCGGCTCCAGTTACATCAAATTTTGAGATATAAATCGGGTCAGTTTCGGTATAACTTGTTAGAAAATTTGGTGTAAATTTTACGTATTTTGTTCCGTTAAATTTCAACAAATCACCGTTAGCGGCTCCAGTAACATCAAATTTTGAGAGGTAAATCGGGTCGGTTTCGGTATAACTTGTTAGAAAATTTGGCGTAAATTTCACATATTTTGTTCCGTTAAATTTCAACAAATCACCGTTAGCTGATCCTGTAACATCAAATTTTGAGATGTATAGTGGGTCTGTTTCGGCATAATTTGTTAGATATCCTGCTGTAGCATGGTTTCCCCAACCATAAGCGGTTGTCCAATAGCTGATATTAGTGGCTGTGATTCCGTTGGCAGGCGAGGCTACAAAAATAGGGTCTGTTTCGGAAATTCCTCCTGTAACTGTTTCAGCAGTTTTTGCATGCAAAGCATAAGGTACACTCAACAATTGACTTGTGCCAGTAATGGTGTAATTAGTACCCCCTGCTGGATCTGTTTCGGTTTTAATAAAATATACGTTGTTTGCCCAGTTAATGGTGCTGAAACCTGCTCCTCCCCCTATTTCAATACTCACGAGTCCATTGGCATTGGTCGTTGGGGTTTTCGTTTCGGTATAAACTACCGTTCCGGTTGCAGAACCTTGCAAAATGCTAATTTTCATTCCAACTGTTGTTGAAATCACCAAAGCATTGCTACTGTTACGGATTACTGCTTGATAGCTCATTTTTTGTGGGACTTGTGAAAACACATTTGATGTTAAAAATACGGCAATTAAAATTGTGAAAAACTTTTTCATATTTATTCCTATTTAATTTTTAATGATTTTAAATACTTTTACTTCTTTGTTGTTTTGGATTACTTTTACAAAATAAATTGCAGGAACAAGATTACCCATACCAATACTTGTTTGGTTGCCTGTAATCTTTTCGCTTTGTAGAAGTTTACCATTCAAGTCATAAAGTTGAAAAGATAAGTCTTTTAACTTTTCACTGTCAACTTTTAACTCTAAATAATCGGTTGTAGGATTTGGATAAGCCATAATAAGGCTTATACCTTTGGCTTCTTCAATGGCTGTTTCTACCGAAATTTCAAACGGTTGTTGAACTCCTTGAGCTACCGAACCATTTGTTCCTGTATGTGTGGTATAAACCACTTGTCCCACGGAATAGGTGGCCGAGCCTCCGCTACCCGAAGCATTTCCTCCGGTGGCGTTAACGCTTTCTTGTGCTTGCAATCCTGTCAGTCCAAGTCCTAATAAGATTACGGCACTTAATTTTAATCGTTTGTGTCGCATTTTTACTTCATTTATTTTAGTTATTACTTATATTTATTTATTGTTTATTTTGTTTGTTTCGTCTTGTCAAATGATAGCTAACTGCTGATGATTCTTTGAATCGTGGAGGAATAAATATCAATTTCGTATCAAACTCGCCATTGTTCTATGCGAAATTAATGGAAGTAGTTTAACTAGTAATTAGTTTGATTTCCATTCAAATGATTTTGACCATTCAAAAAACTTATCAGTTTTACTTTTATTTGCATTTAACCATTTAGAAACGGCAGGGTCATCACTTGATGAAAATATAATAAATGCAAATGTTTCAATGAAATTCTTGTCTTTCATATCCGTAAAATATGGAACATAATAGTTCCAGAAGAATCCAAAATTATCCTTCTTGGTTTCTTTAAGTGAAGCACAAACAGTTTCAAATTTTCTGATAAATTGTTCTACCTCTGATTTTTTCTCATTCTTTTCATCAAAATCCAAAGCTGCATCCATTGCTAAAATTAGTTCTGTGGAAGTAAAACTATTTTCTTTTGGTTTTCCATTTGCAGTGGTATCCCTGAGCATGTCAAGACTAAAATTAATTGTTACAGATTTTTCACCTGTTTTTTCTACGTTTCCATTCATTATTTTTTGAATAACCGAAAGAATATCTTTGGCTTTAATACTTTGTGGTTCCAAAACTAAAAAACGACAACCTGCTAATAATGCTGGAATTCTTTTTTTGCTAAAATATAAGAGTTGAGCAATATTATGATGTGAACCTCCATGATCTGGCTTCAGAGTAATTGATTTTTGAAAGCTCAATATTGCTTCATCAATTCTTTTGGCACCAGCTAGAGTAATGCCTTTATTATAATAAAGTCTGTAAAAATTTGGGAACTCCTTTATGCCCTGATCATAAACCTCAATTGATTTATCTGTTTTTTTTAATCTATTATATGAAGTCCCCATATTTACATAAACTGTTATCAGGTCTCCTTCTCCTGGATGGGTTTCAAGAGCCTTTTGGCAATATTCTATTGCTTCATTGTATTTCTGAAGAGACATTAAACTGAATGCTATTTCAGTTAAGGCATATAGATTATCTTTGTCAAGTTTCAAAGCATTTTCGTATTTTAATATTGCGCCTTGAAAATCTTCCTTGTCGTGAAGTGTAATTCCTTCGTTCACTAACTTTTCTGCATCTTTTCTATTTTGTCCAAATGAGATGCTACACATTAAAGGGAACAAAAGAATTAATATTGCTTTTTTCATTATATTGTCTATTCGTTTATTAGTTATTACTATTTCTACCAACGGTTCCAGCTTCTGGAAAGTGGCGATTTCGGAGTGCTTCACTGTCAACCATGAGCAAACTTTGATAGATGTACAGTGCTTGATTTAACTACTGAAACGCCACTTTTGGGCAGATGCTGTTATAGCCCATTTTTCTTTAAGAATTCCTTAAATTTTTTGTCATTAAGATATTTTGAGAATGATGAATCTTTACGTGGATTTGGAAATTCTTCTCCTTTAATCATATTATTCTTCCTATCAATTGCAAGTTGTAGTTTTACCAATGCATTATCAATATCTGACATTTCAGCGTACATACATGCCATGTTGAAATAAAACATCGGATATTCTGGGTAAAACTTCATCCCATATTCAAAAATTCGCTTACAATTTTCAAAGTCTCCACTTATTCCATATGACATGCCTAGATTATCAACAACTACAACCCAAATTGTTTTATCAATAGTTATTTTCTCCTTTTGTGTTTCAATAATTGGCTCATATGCTTCGATTGTGGCTTTGTAATTTTGAGCCATATAATTTTGTGCACCATATAAAAATTGTTCTGAAATATTTATCACCTTTGGAGATTCGATTTTAATTGAATTTAGAACCTTATCAAATATTTCTTTATCAATCGTCTTATAAGCCACTTTAGAAATATGAATATCAATCCAATAACCTCCATAAGACATATAAGCGTTAATACTATGATAATCTACACGTTCCCCTTTAAATTCTTTTGTATCATGTTCCACAAAAGCTATGTCATTTTTTTCATATTTTGTTAGATTTTCTTTACTTAAAGGACTTTTAGAAGCATGTCCCCAATAAAAATTTCTGCATTCTATATAATCTCCTTTATGATCAGCTTTTTCGATAAATACAGAAGCAGTAAAGCCAACATTTTTCATTGTCGCCAATATGTAACGAGATTCTCCGTCATTTCCAACTTCATTTTTATCTACATCAAAATCTTTTAAATCTAGAAATAAATTCCAATTTGCAGATGGAATACTCAAATGACTAATATCTACTTTAATTTCTTGAGCTTTACCATTGAACAGAATCAAAACTGCTAAAAGAGCCAAATACATCTTCAATTTATTCATAACTTTTATTTTTGTTTAGTGTATCTAATATTTTATAATTTAACTAATGTGTATGTCATTGTCTTAAAATGGGCTATAACGTTTGTGGTTTGGAGCAGTGGCGGAATAAATCCCGCTTTCTTGTCTAGCCACACCAAAGTTATTTAATTTTGTTGAACTTTCAAATTTATGTCAAACTCGCCATTGTTCTATGGCGCTATTAGCATTTCGTGCATTTATTTTAACTGTTCTGTCATCTCAGGTGTCATCTCTATGAAAGTTAATCTATATTTTTTTCTGATTTCGTAAGTATCTTCAATATCATCAAAGTGTTTAGCAAACTTTTCCAAACAATATTCATCCCTTAATTCAAAAACAGCTTTTTTAATACAGATTATGGTGTTTAAATAGACTTCAAAATTATCATCTTCGGAAATATATAATTTAATGATATAATGTAAATTACTTTGAATTTGCTTCTTAATTTCATCTTTAAAATCTTTAAAATCTATTTTCTTCTTGTTTATACTATACGTTTTGCCTGAATATGTAATTTCAATAATATTATCAACTGTTGTGAAATCAAGTGGCGGTGGGAATAATATACTATTTTGTGGTTGCAAACGAAATCTAGATACACAATTTTTGCAATGTTTATTATTTGAATTTGTTGGAGTTACCGAATATGCAATGTTTTGCACATTTGCATCGGATAATTCCTGTTTAAGTTCTCTCACAAAGCTCATTTTAATTTTTCGATGAATATGTAATTGATAAACCATAAATGGAATATCAGACTCTTCTCTTAAAAATTGTTTCTCCTTGATTTTTTGATACAAATCGCTTAATTTAACTTCTTGTTTATCAATTAGTATAACAGGTTCATATTTTCCGATTTGTTTTTTTCGTTCAACAATGTAAATATTTTCAATGAGCGATCTCTTTTCCAATTTTTCGTAGAAATCAGATTCAGGCAATTCTAAATTATAATTATAATGAATATTTTTCTGATTGCATATTTTATTAATTGCTTCATAATCAACAATATTTATTCTTGACAAACCAAAAGAAGTGAGTGACACAACAACTATTGAAATTAAAAGCCATTTAGTACTTCTTTGCTTAAATAACTGCCTAATTGTATTCCATGTTTGCAAGTATAAAACTACTATTATAAGTATGAATAAATAAATATAATCTGGATAGAAGCTAAAAACTTGAGAACCTAAACCACTTGAAAGCCCAAAAAATAATGCATAAAGAAATGTCATCTTCAAAAACCAAAATAAGAAATACCAATTTAAAACTCTTTGATCATTTAATATTGAAGTTCTTTTATAATTCAACCGGTGTACACGTTTATTTGGTCTATCAAACCAATATGTAAAGCAAATGGATTGTCCAATAATTACAGAAATAAAAGCAAAAAATAAATTATAAAAATGGACTTCATTCGTTGACAGAATCCAAAGGTCATAATCTTCATTCACAGAAAGCGTCCGAAAGGCTTCTCTGAGAACGAATTGAAATGAATAAAAAGCAAATGAATAAAAAATGCCGATTATTACACCCACAATAATTCTAAATTTTGAAACCTCAAATGTTTTTAAGTCTGGATGTAGAAAGTTTTGTTTCAGAGTCATTGCGATGAAGGTTTGTATGCGTGAATGCTAAGGGAGAGCGAACTTGGAGCAGTGGCGGAATAAACCCCAATTTCTTGGCTTGCCACAACAATTCCGATAGCTATCGGAATATTTACTTTTATTGAACTTTCAAAACCCGCCACACCGATATTATACCATGCCGTTTTAATAACTCCTTTTCTATTCACTTTTTGTCAATTATTTCAGTTTCAAACAAATATTTTAAG
The DNA here is from genome assembly GCA_037130365.1 of Bacteroidota bacterium. Classification (GTDB taxonomy): domain Bacteria; phylum Bacteroidota; class Bacteroidia; order Bacteroidales; family WCHB1-69; genus JBAXTE01. The sequence goes on along the minus strand of JBAXTE010000078.1, from coordinate 296 downwards.
TCATTTTTAGATTTTCTGCTTTCATATTTAAATCCCCCCATTGTCAATGCATACATAAATAGCAACAGTCCAAAAGGAACAAATGTATAGAAACTTAAAGGTTGTGTCATGAAAGCAATACAACCAAGTCCCATCCCAATTGTCCAAATACAGATAAAAACTATTACAAAAACTGTTAATCGCATCTTGACTTTTATTGTCGTAACGCCAAACTCATTATAAATTACGCCTTTAATTTTAGGGGGACTTCTAAAATTTAAAGCTTTGAATATCTGATAATTATGTGTATATTTGCA
>JBAXTE010000077.1:0-6827 GCA_037130365.1 Bacteroidota bacterium | reverse complement strand
TTTTGCTTACTTTTTGTGGCAATGACAAAAAGTAAGGCGATAAAAAAATGATTTTTTGAACACAAGGTGCAAGGTTAATTTAATAAACTTCAAAAAAACCTTGCACTTGATTCTGAATAGATGTCATATATAGTGTTGATAATAAGTTGCTTGAATGTTTTTCAGCAAGCCCTATTTATATCTACGAGCGTCATTAAACCAATCTAAAGGTATAAAATATCTTTGGGCTATTTTATACCAAGATTTGGTATAAGCAGATGACTCCAAATCATCTGCTCACTCATTAGATTGAAGCAACAAGTTGAGGACACGCCCAAAAAAAAGACCGTCTTTTGATGTAAAGACGGCCTAATATTGAGTTTGAAATTCTATTTGTGTGCTATCGCAAAATCTCTACCAGCTCTAAGGCAAGCAATATTTACATCTACAACTTCTTGCCCTTTGCGTGAGAACATTGCAATAATTGCATCTTCTAAACTTGAATATTCCATATCTAAGAATGGCGAAGCAGCGCCTAAAATTACCATGTTTGCGGAACGTGGTGATCCTAAGTCCTTTGCTATTCCATCAGCATCAATTGCAATTTTGTTTGGAAGTTTTCCAATTTCACTTAACACATCTTCAACAGCTCCATAATTTGGAATGTTAATATATGGGTTCGTGTTTGTAATTACCCATCCATTTGGGTTCAGCATAGGCAAATATCTGAGTGATTCCATTGGCTCAACAGAAATAATCATGTCGGCTTTGCCCATTGGAATTAAATCGGATGCAATTTCTTTATCCGATAAGCGTAAGTTTGATTGAACATCACCCCCACGTTGGCTCATACCATGAACTTCGGCTTGTTTTAAAAATAATCCAGTTTTTACAGCTGCATATCCTATCGTTGATGCAATAGAAAGAATCCCTTGACCACCAACACCTGCTAATATGATATCTATTTTCATTTTTTTTCTTGATTTAAATTGATAAAAACTTGACTATTCGTTACCCTTTACTTTAAATTTTGAGCGCATTCTACGATTTAACGTTTGAATGCATTCACGAGTAGGGATAATTACAGAAACTCCTTGATATTCAAGTTCTCTTGCGATTATTTCAGTGTTTTCTGCATGTTGTTTTGGAAGTGGTTTTAATATATGAACATGTTCTTCTTCAACACCTAAGCCAATACATATATTTTTTACTCGACCAAAAGCATTAGAATCTTGTCCGCCAGTCATTCCTGCTGTTGAATTGTCGAGAATTAAAACGGTAATTGGGCTTTTGTCAACAATTGCATCAAGAAGTGATGTCATACCAGAATGAGTAAATGTTGAGTCGCCAATTACAGCAACTGCGGGAATTAATCCTGCATCAGCTGCGCCTTTTGCCATTGTTATTGAAGCGCCCATATCTACACAAGAATTTATTGCATTATAAGGAGGAAGTGCGCCTAAAGTGTAGCAACCAATATCTGAAAATACTCTTCCCGGACTATATTTTGCCAATGCTTCGCCGAGTGCTTTATACGAATCAATGTGTGAGCAACCGGTGCAAAGTGCTGGTGGACGTTGTTTTACAACTGCTGGAATTGGAGCGCCATGTTTGTCATCCATCCCTAGAGCAACGGCAACAACATTAGGGTTTAACTCTCCTGCACGAGGTAATACTCCATCCAAACGGCCTAATATTTTTTTGCCATTATCCATAAAACCTCTAACCATCTCTTCAACAATAGGATAACCTTCTTCCATTACTAAAATGGAGTCGCAACTGTTGTATAATTTGGAGATTAATTTCTTAGGAAGTGGGTATTGACATATTTTCACGATTGGAAATGGACAATTTCTGTCTGGATAATTTTCCATTAAGTAATTGTATGCCAATCCGCAAGCAATAATTCCCATTGATTTATCTTTTCCTTCAATGAATTTGTTGAAAGAAGAAGTTTCTGCATCTTGTTCAAACAATACTTGTTTTTCGATAAGCTCTTGATATTGAACTCGAGCGATAGCAGGTAGTAAGATAAATTGACGTAAATTTTTGTGTAATTGCAGTTTATTTTCAGCTTTAGTTTCTACAGTTTGAACGCCAGAACGTGAATGTGCCATTCTTGTGGTAATACGAAGCAAAACAGGTATTTGAAATTTTTCGGAATATTCAAATGCATAAAGAGTCATATCGTATGCCTCTTGTTGATTTGATGGCTCAAAAGTAGGCATCAAAGCGAATTTTCCAAAATATCTTGAATCTTGTTCATCTTGTGATGAGTGCATCGAAGGATCATCGGCAGCAACAATTACTAAACCACCATTAGCGCCAGTAATTGCACAGTTCATAAATGGGTCTGCAGCCACGTTAACGCCAACATGTTTCATACATACTAATGAACGTTTGCCAGCATACGACATTCCAATTGCACCTTCAAGAGCAGTTTTTTCGTTGGAAGCCCAAGTGCGATGAACGTTACGCTCAATTGCTAGTTTTGAATGTTGAACATACTCCGTTATCTCTGTAGATGGAGTGCCTGGATAAGCATAAACGCCAGATATGCCTGCATCTAATGCAGCTTGTGCGATAGCTTCATCACCTAATAATAAGAGCTTTTGCATTTTATTTTTGTTTTTTTATATTCTATTGTTTTTATTTGACAAAACTAATCATATTTTTTTGATTTTTATATGCTCTAATCCTTTTTTTAGAAGCATTTATTTGTTAAAAATTCAAATTTTTTGACCTTTTTTTGACCGATAACTTATTTGAAAATCTTCACTATTAGTTGATTAGTAGATGCAACTATTTCATCAAAGCAGAATATTTTGCTTAGTTATGATAATCGTTAGTATGTGGTGAATGGAATATCTATGGGATGAAAAAATCAACAAATATAGCCAAATCGGGAGAGGGTTAAATTGTCGTTTCTTAATCATTAGGGAGCAATATTATTTTGAAACTAGATAAAAAAGAGAGATTTTAATTTCGTCAATGAGACCGAATTTATAGACAATACCAGTATTGTCTATAAACTTTTGCAACCGCTTTTTCGATTTGAGCGCTGTCTCGTCCTGAAAAAGTTTACACTTTTTGATTTATAATCCTGATTCAAATTTACAACTTTATAATCGTAAAACGGAGTTGACCATGAATCATCAAGGGTGACTTCCATCAAATTCGGAAAGGTGTTTATAGGAGAAGGCAGGGGCTGTAGGTAGCTGCTCTAAATTGGTTTTGCGTTGGTTTTTTTAAACTCGTTGGCAATAAAATTTGCCGCTTTTTTATCCCCTTCGTTTACGTAACCACGTCCAAAAAATCTCGGTGAACTGAGCGAATCGATGGGTGAACGAACATAAAGCGAGTCTTGTGCATGGCTTTGAATTGCTAAGTCATGCACAGAATGAGAAGTCATCTTTTTATCAATTGGTTTGTTTTAATGAATGAAAACCCTTTCATTAATGCGACTTTTTTTGATTTTATGATGCAAAAGTAATAAATCTATTGATTAAATATGGGTTTATAAGTTGAGGAGTTGATTGATAAGTTTATAAGTTTGTTTCCCTATTCAGGGCTGTTCCCTTAATTAATATTTAAATCTTTGCGCAATTATGGTAAATATTTAAAATAAAATAAAATTATTTGGATAATTATAAAAGTTTGTCGATATTTGTTGCAGATTTTAAATACCCATTGATGAATTACTTGAGCTTAAATACCCAAAATGTGACATTTGTTAAAGAGAATAATTCATTGTTAATCTCTCTCTCTCTCTCTCTCTCTCTCTCAGGGAATAGTTATTTCGAGGTTTTGGTTTTTTTCAAATCAATATGATATATTCTTTTATTCTAAGTTTATAACTTTACACAGTTTTGCTTATATAAAAGAATATGGCTAACTTAGCCTGTGCCAAATTTGTCTTGCTTGGTATAGGGATTATTAATATATTAAGATAAAAGGTCTCTTTTGGAATACCTTTAAAGAAAAAAAACTAAAAAGTTGATAAATAAATAGAATTAGTGAAATTTAATACAAAATATAAATGAAACGAATTAGCGTAATAATGGCTCTTACAATGTTTTTAGGCGTTGTAATATTTAACTCTTGTAAAAAAGAAGAGGTTGCTAAAGAAACCGAAAACAAATATGTGGTTAATATTAATACAAGTAAAGGAAACAGTGGAATTGACAGATTATATGACGAACAATATGTAAATAATTTAATTAATGTTTCTGGAATAGACCCTGAAGTTTTAGCGAAATCACCTTTGTTGATTGATTATTATCAAACGTCGGAACAAATAAACGAGTGTTTTAGAACAAAATTTTTGGCACTGCTCGAAAACCAAGATACAAAAGCAGAGTATTTTATGGATCTTTTACAACAAGCTACTAATTTAATTAATAATGGCGATACACTTGGCGGTTTGAACAAAATAAATCAAGTTTATAAAGAAATTGGCTGTGCATCACCTAATGGATTTGATTTTAGAGGACAAATATTTTTTATACCTACTAATATTGAAGAGACAAAAGCAGCTAAAATAAGTTATAATAAATTGATTGATGCTTATCCAACTCTAGAAAATATTGATGAACAATATAAAAACGATATTCTCACACTTGCTTTTTTGTATAATATAAATTCTAAATCACAATATACTGGTGGTGGTAGTGGTACAGACTGTGGTGGAAGATATCGTGTTGCAATAGTAAGCGCAGCTGTATCTGGAATTGGGTGCTCCTTAATAGCTGATACGTTAGTTCTGCCATGGTTGATTGCTGCTGGCCAGATAGCTTGTCTATCTATAACTGCAGCAACATGTTATTACGCTTATCAAGATTATCGTAACTGCATGGGGAGTTAATTATGAATAGGGAAATTATATTAATTATATTAATAGGCATATTAACCATAGGCCTTTCATATTTTTTTCATAAATATAGAAAAAACAAAATTGCAAATCTTATAGCAATATTATTATGTACATTAGGACTCATATTGGTAATTACAAGTAGAATTTATTATGAAAATAGTGGAATTTCCAATACGCTATCAATTATGATTTTGTCATTAGCAATTGTTACAAAGATTGGCACAATGCTACATAAAAGGGATAAACAAAAATAATAAAAATAGTATCTGAAACATTCGGTTATTGATACTCATACATGGCATGAAGAATCTTGTTGTAGTTTGAAAAATGTGGATTGTATTTTAGTATACAATCCACATTTGAGACCGTTGCAGAACTCTCTTTTCCGTCTTTTTTGTTGGATTTTTGAAATTTCATCTGATTTTTTTTGCAAAATGTTATTGGAAAAGAGCATTAGGTTTTAAATTTACCTACGCTGCTATTGTATTGCTTTTATTTTGAAATCTTTATAAGAACAAATACATTCGCTCCGTCTTGTCCCGATTGCTATCGGGATATTGCATACTTTTTGTCAAGAAAAAGTATGAATCGGATTAAAATTTAAGGGATATTAGACATTTATAAATCAACTTTTTTTTGATTTATAAATGTCTAATTTTACACTTCTCCCCCTGTTTTTAAATGTGACCCTATCTATGGGATGAAAAAATCAACAAATATAGCCAAATCGGGAGAGAGTTAAATTGTCGTTTCTCCAATCTTTGATTACTTTGATGCGTATTTCCAAAAAGACTTTTTTGCCTATAAATGCTTCAATATCTTGTCGAGCTTGAGTTCCAACACGTTTTATTGCTTCGCCTTTATGCCCAATTAGAATTGCTTTTTGGGATTCCCGTTCGGTGAAAATCAGTGCTGTTATTCTAGTAATATTATCTTCTTCGAGATATGATTCAACGGCGACTTCAACCGAATATGGAATTTCCTTTTTGTAATTAAGCAAAATCTTTTCACGAATAATTTCGGAAATAAAAAACCGCATCGGTTTATCGGTAAGCTCGTCTTTTGGAAAATATGCAGGTGATTCGGGTAAGAGTTCAATTATTTTATCTCGAACAGCCTCAATATTTAGTCCGAGTAAGGCGGAAGTCTCAAAATAAGTTGCTTCGGGCATAAGAGTGGTCCAATATTCTTTGGTTTCAGAAATAACCTCGTCCGATTTTCCATCAATTTTATTCACAACCAGAATGATTGGAATCTTAGAATCAATAATTTTATCGATTATTTCTTGAGAATGATTCTTCTCGCCAACTTCTACCACATATACAAAAACATCTGCATCTTTGATTGCGCTATTCACAAAATTCATCAGTACTTCTTGCATTTTATATGCAGGTTGAAGAATTCCTGGGGTGTCGGAATATACAATTTGAAAATCTGCACCATTCACAATTCCCATAATTCGATGTCGCGTAGTTTGGGCTTTCGATGTAATAATCGACAACCGTTCTCCTACTAAAAAATTCATCATTGTAGATTTTCCAACATTTGGATTCCCTACAATATTTACAAATCCGGCTTTATGCTTTGCCTCCATAATTTCACTTTTCTTATAATTTACAATGCAATAATATCAATAATAATTGAAACTACAATATTTAATATAAAATTAAATTTGGATATTAAAATAATAAGAATTACTTTTGCAGTCCAATTAAGGCACAAAGATACAAAAAAATATAGTGCGGGGTGGAGCAGAGGTAGCTCGTCGGGCTCATAACCCGAAGGTCATAGGTTCGAATCCTGTCCCCGCTACAACGAAAAGCGATTCTAACGAGTCGCTTTTTTCGTTTTTTATGGTTTTTGTTTTTATTTTTTTGATGTATGTCGGGATCAGGGATCAGTCTGAAAAGGGATCAGTATGGGATCAGTCTGAAAAGTTGGGGATAGTAAAATATTAGGCATAAATATTAGAAAG
>JBAXTE010000076.1:0-6986 GCA_037130365.1 Bacteroidota bacterium | reverse complement strand
AACACACAAAACAGAAATAATTTTAAATAAAATTTTTCCTAGAAGGCGCTGTTTATAGGTACTCGCACCGAAACTCATGACTTTTAAAATTCTTTTCTGCTTTTTTCTTCACCGCGTGCCGCGTAAAAAATGCAAAGATTTTTAAAACAATGAAAATCCGCAAGCTCTTTTCATCTAGTCATTGAATTTCTTTTGCTTCCGTTCCATAAAACAAAAAGACCGCCTTTTTTAATGCGGAAAAAATTGTTATAAGAGCATCAAGCATAATACTAGATATGTATAGCTTACTTTTAGGACATATTTAACAAGACCCACCACCAACACAAGAAAAGGATATGTTTTGCTGCTATCGCAACGCTACACATATCTTAGACAATTATGCGACGCTATTAGTAACGCAGTAAATTTATATAGACAAATTTCAAGGCTAAAAAGCATGATAAACATAATGGCAGTTATGCGACTAAAAAGAGACGCTATCCATAGTTGACATAGGAGAAGTAGAAAAATGAAAGGAAGAGCCGTTTACAAGCTTCTAAGCTTGACAGGAGGGAGACAGGCGGGGGAATAAACCCCCAACCTATCGCCCAACCTGTCAAGCTTCCGGATTAATCTTATTAACCATCTCTTTAAATTGGTCATTCACCTTGTTAAGGTCAAGAACGCCATCAGGGTTGAAAGAGTCTTTAGGAACCTTTGAAATAGGCTTAAGCTGTAAGACAAAATAAAGATTCTTTTTGATAGAATGATCCTCAGTAACTCTAAACAAATAACCAATAACAGGAATATCACACAAAAATGGAATTCCTTTAGAAAAAGATTCTTTTGTTTCGCCAGCTTCTAGCTTTGCGAGCATCTGGACAGGAGAAGCAGAAGAAAGTTTTGCAACTGTTTGTAGAGTCGTTAAACTCCTTTTTAAATCAGATTCAGCACGAGAATTTTCAATTCCGAAAGTAACGAACCATTGACCAGAACCATCTTCATAGGCTTTAAGCTTAAGAATAAGCCCAGTATGTTGAGTTGAATAACCCGATACAACTTGTGATTGCTCACCATATTGACTTTGTGAATAAATAGGCCTATCCCAGTCAAGACCATCCTGAAATAGCATATCCTTACCGGATATAAGACCAATATCAGTATCAATAACAGATTGAACATTTAACATGTTCTCATCTGCCACAAGAGACGCTTTAAGCGATACCGCTAAAGCTTGCATTGGATTATAAGAATTAAGAGCTAAAGACTCCCAAGAAAAAGCATATTGAATTGATTTATTGATATCTATACCAAGCTGAATATCTTGATCATAAGAGACTGTAAAAGCATATAAATGTACAACACAAAAAGACCTATCAAGAATCTGATTATAAGAGTTTTTTATCTGTGCAACATCCTTTTGATTACCGACAATTACTAACTTATCTTCAATCTGACGAGCTTTAACATTCGTAAAGATTGTTTCAATTGACTGATTAATATCAGTAGATGGCAAAACAAGAATTTGAGAAGAGTTAGAACCAAAAAAATAAATGTTATCTTTCTGGATATATTCGGAATTAGTCAGCCAAGACAACACATTTAAACATGTTTTCATGTTACCCCCCTGCACTGTTGCAAAAATGGGTTTGTCTTTTATATCGTCATAAACAATAATATTCTGATTATAATACTTAGAAATAAAAGAAACTACCTGCCAAAGTGGAAGACCTTCAGAGACTAAAAAGAATTGTTCTTTAGTACTTAAATCTTCATAAGTAGGAGACAGAACAAGAGTATTTGACTTCTTAGCATTATCAACTAATAGCGACGGCGACCTGAAAACATTAGGAAGAATCTGAGGAATAACCGAACTAGTGTCAAAATTAGATAACTTATCCTGAGTAGTGACCTTGAGTGAATCATATTTTAAATTCTCATTTTTTGGAGATGTCGAGAGGTCTTGGCATAATGCCAAAAACGGAGACCCGAGCACCATTATCAAGCACAACAAATTCAGATAAAATTTTCTTGATTTCATATCCGGCAATTTTCATTCCTTTTGTAAGTTTCATATTTCCCTCGTAGATAATAACATCTGGCGAAATAAATTTAGGTTTTAAATATTCTGTAGGTTTTTCAGCAATAGCTTTATCAGGTTCAATCTTTTTAGCAGAAGAAACTTGTTTCTTATCGTAAATATAAGGTGTAGAAGTCTTCGATAGGAATTTTGAATAAAAATAATATCCAGTAATAGAAGCTCCAATGACAAGACATCCAACAAAAAGAAAATATGGCGAAACCTGACGAAGATAATTCATAACATTCTCTTTATTATCTACGCCCGAATCAGTATTCTTTGAAGAAGCAGATACAGCCTTTTTATTAAGTGTTTCCGCAGTAGAAAATGAATTGTAACATTTGAAAATAATTTTCTCAGGTTTAACCACATATCTATCAGCTAATTCAGTTTCACCATATTCATAAGCATTGACGAGAAAAAACTGCCACGGATACTTAAGACCTCTAAGCCATTTAATACCCTCAAACATGTTAGTATATTTGGAATTCTGGACAACATACTGCCTTTGAATACCTCTACGAATATGTATATCTAAATCATGTTGAGAGTGAGAAACTAAGAACATATCATCCTTAAAATGTCCATGTTGACGAGAATAGCAAAGTAACTCTTTTCGAAGTTCTTTAGTAGTAGTATCAAAAATATCAGTAGCGGAAAAGAATTGGTAAACCTCGTCCAAAATGATAACAGAATTAGGCTCGGTTATCTTCCAGAAAGTACGAATCTTATCTTGTGATAAAAGTTGAGTTTTATAAATTTTATGAACGCCTATAAAATCAATATTTAATGGCTTAAAAATTCGGTATTCTCGTCTTTTTTTATTTTTGAAATTTACAAAAACATGAAGCCTTTTAAGATAAGATTCATATAACGCCGTATTTCTTAGCTTTCCATGACATGCATAATTACAAAGAATATCAGGATTCAAAGGAAGATTAGTATAAATATTCCTATCAGATTGACGAAGATATTTTACAATTAATGTGACACAATAAAATGTCTTCCCTGCCCTTTGTTTACCTGTTATTACTGACAGCATTTAAAAACCTTAATAACCTTAGTAAACAGTAGGGATAAGTTTAAGTACAATTTTAACGCCCAAGATAGATAACCAGAGAGCAAAGAAGACAGACACAATAGCAAGAGTTTCATTTAGAGGAAAAAAGTAATTTACAGAGTTAAATAAATCGACAGACCATAATAAATTTATGTTAAAACCACAAGAGGAAAGTAAATCTTGTATGATGGCAACAAACTTAGTAAACAACCATTGAAAAAACTCTACAAAAAAGCTCCATACCCATGACCCAAAGGAATGAAACCACTTAAGTAATAATTCATAAATTTTACCAATAATTGTATCCATTAAGACTCAAACGACCTAAAAAGTTTAATTGTTTGTATAGCAAAATAAAGAACAACACCACCAAGAAAAAAAAGCCTTATAATACCGACAAAATAACCTATATTTCCCTCACTGAAATTGATTTGATAATCTTCAAAATTAGTAAACGAACCCACATTGCAAAGATGTAAAGGAATAATTAAAACAGGAGCAGAATTATCATAAGAATTATGCAATACTGATGTAACAGAAGAAACAGATAAATTCGGTCTTACAGCCAAAGCATCTTTATCAACTTCAGCATCCATAGAAGATGCAGGAACAGAACCCCCAAGTAATTGATTAGTTGTATTGATAGCGTCAACAATCGCAGACATATCAGGATTACTACCAACAGAAGTATTAGAACTAATAGTTTGTAATAGTTGTGTCATATCATTAAAAACTTGAGTCTGACTATACTGATTATTTATGATACTTTGAGTATTATTAGCTTGTTCAGCCTGAATATTATTAGATGCAATAACAGCAGATGAAACAGGGTTAACAACATCTTGTTGAGTAGCATAAACAGTTTTTTTATTAGTTAATGATTTTTCCATATCAATCTGACCGGTAACAGAACTTATAGCATAACCAGACGCAATAACATCAAATTGATATTCACCAGTAGGAGGCGATCCAGTAACAACACCAGTTCTGGAATTTATCGAAAGATATTTAGAAGAAGGGTTATTAGGATCCAATGAATAGATAACACCACCAACCTGAGAATTAGTTACAGCTTGATAAACAGGTTCACCCGACTTGGTAACAACAAAAGAAGGAGATGTAATCGCTATTTGATTAGGTAAAAAAACTTGAGAAGTTTGAGGAGTAGGAATATTAGAAACAGGATTATCAACAACTGTTACAACCTTTTCTTGAACTAAATTACCTTGTGAATCATAAGCAGAAGCAAGAATTTTTGTACCTTTCGGCAAAGTTGAAGTATTAACAGTTGAACCAGTACTAGATTGATTAAATGTATTACCACCACTAGCAACATCTTTAAATAGATAATTAGTAGCACCCAGATCTGAATCAAAGGTTTCTAAAGGGTTAATTCCATTTTCTTTAATAACCAGAGGCGTAATTAAGGAGGATTTTAAAACAGTAAATGAAAACGGAACATCATCAGACCATACACCATCTTTAAGAGCTTTAAAACTCCCAGATATAGCAGAAGTAGAAGCTGAAGCCGAAACAGAAAGTACACTCCCAACTCTAGAAACTTGACCACCAGAAGAACTGAAAGTATAATCAGAACAAGAAGGAGAAAAAGAAGATATATTCAGATATTTAGTTTGACCTTGAAGAATCGTTTGACCTGTCTGAGGTGATCCGACCCAAACCGGAGGATTATAAACTCCAAAATCGGGGTTTAATCTTAAAGAAGTATCATATACATCATATTCATTATATTGAGAAGCTGATGAACGATAATTGCGTAAACCAACATTATAAGTAACATTAGCCCAAATATCAGGGTGATGAGACTGATCATAAACAAAAGAAATATATACTTGGCCTTCTGATAAAGTATATAAGTAACTTATCCAAGGATTAACAGTTGTAAAATTAGGCGGACTATCTCCAACGTTAAAATAAAAATCTCCTAGAATCCATTTTTTATCTGGATTTGCAGAAAACCCCAGAGCAGTAAAGAAAACTAAAAAGAATGTAATACAAAAAAGTTTCATAGTTAAAGCTTAAAAACAAGGGTAAATAGTAAAACAGTAAGAAGACCACAAATGAACCAAAAAGATTGAGCTATAATGTGATAAAGCATTGATGGCGTTAATACATTAACATTGATTGTAAAAGGAACTAAATCAGAAACACCATTTGAATTGTAAGCTTTAAATGTTCCGGAATATGATAAAAAGGTTGAAGTTAACGGAGCAATAAAAGAACCCTTACCGGTAGCACTATTAAAAGTTATCGGATACGGAAAAGAGGTAAAAGAAAATGATGTAGGATTGCCTGAAAATTGAGAAATATCTATATCACATTTTTTGCTAGAATAAGACTCAATAACTAACGGATTAACACCAGTATAAACAGGTTCATTTTGTATCTCAATATGAACAGAAATATCTGAAACACCTGAAGAGTGAATAGGAAAAATAGATGTAGAAAGAATAGTATGAGGAAAAGAAAAGACAGGATAATAATAATAACCACCATATAAAAATACATGCAAATTACATGAATATAAAATTATTCCGGAAGAAGAGTAATTGCCGCTATATGAAAAAATAGAACCAGATGAACCAGTATAAGAATAAGTAAAATTACCGTAATTAGAAATATCATTATACCCACCAAAAAAGGTATAAAGAATATCAGAACGATCACAATAAATCCTTAATCTTGGAGCAGTAAACCCACTCAAAGAGATAAAAAAAACTGATAATATTATTAAGTATTTTTTCATAATTTAAAACTTACATAAAAAATCAAAGCAACAAGAAAACCCATTAAAAACCAAAGAGTTTGACAAAAGATATATAAAAATTGAATTTCATTTAACATAATAAAAAAGGGGATCAGATGACCCCCTAAGGGAACCAGCTATTAGCCAATAGCATGTTTCTTTATGATTGCTAAAATTTTTCTAGCAACAAAGAAAACTATTCCGGCACCAACAGCAGCAGCAAACCCGACAAGAATCGGAGTTGTAAGAGCTGAATAATCCCAAGAAAGAGCGCCATCTGTAACGGTAAGAATATCCATTTTTATGACTCGGTTAATTATTAATATTTATGCGACATATGTTAAAAAAACGAATTTGCGCTTATCCGTTTTTCTCCCATTCAATAGGGTTTTCAATACTTGATTCAGAACCAAAACAAGCTTGTATGATAAACTTAAAACCAATAGCCAAAAGCCAAACAAAGACCCCTATTCCAAGACCATAAGAAAAAAATGTTAAAAGATTTAAACCAGTCATCAAACTACCTTAAATAAACCTAATCCAAATTCTTTTTCATCTAACCCAATCAAACTATCAAGAACAGATTGCATACACTTTATTTCCTTATCCGCTATAGCTTGTCCCATCCGAACAGTCATTACCCATTTTGGATAAACTGATTTCCTTATTTTTAATTCTCTTTTAATACATTCGATTTGCTCTAAAAGACTATTCATAAACACACCTCTAAAAGTTCATTTCGTAAAGAATCAAGATTTACTCGACTCAAGATAAGTTTTAAGCACTCAGGGCAATCACATTTCTTGATATGTTCCTCACCGTCAAAAACTGAAATCATCGTCGGATAACTAATTTTATGACCACAAGCATAAGAAATTGTATAAAAATATTTCACAGTATTTAAACTCTTTGTTTCTATATCTGATTTAATCCTTTCAAGCCTTAAGACTAACCCAGATAATAAATTAATAAAAAAACAAAGTAGGGAGGAAAAAGACAAACAACTAAAACTAAAAACCCCCCTACTCTGTTTATACATATATATCATTGCCAATTAAGTGTTTTATCTTCTTGTCATAAGCTTTAAATTGTTCAATAGA
>JBAXTE010000075.1:0-7889 GCA_037130365.1 Bacteroidota bacterium | reverse complement strand
ATCTTGAATTGCATTTGTTATTATTGGACTAATTTATATTAGCATACGGTATTAAAAGTTGTTTATATTTCTCTTCAAATTGAATATTTTAACAGAGAATGTTGTTAAAAATATTTGTCACATAAAACACTTTCGTAAAATGAAATGATTTTTATCCGATAAAAATCAATAGGATAGTTGTATAATGCGGGTAAACAGCAAATTGTAAGTTATTTTTTTGGTAAGGGTTTGGTTTATGAAATTGGTATTTAGACTTGATTTTCAATATTTCCCCTATAGGGGATAAAGGGGCTGAAAATATTGAAAATTTATCGGACAATTACAAAATGAAATATTTATTTTTTTCGAATTTCGTTCGAATGTGTTTCTGCTTTAACCAGAGAGCCTTTTTCGTCAAAATACTCCCAAAGGCCAGTTTTTAAATTTCCATTCGTATAAAAACCACTGATTGAAACTTTACCATTAGGATAATATTTTTTCCAAGCACCTTCTTTAACATTGGTTTTGTATGAGGTTTCTTCGGCAAGAAGTCCATTTTCGAAGTAAGTTTTTGATATTCCTTCTTGAAGATTATTGGCATACGGAATTTCTTGTTTTAAAATTCCATTCATATACCACTCTTTCCAAATTCCATTTTTCTTAGATAAAATATAGTGAATTTCACCTTGAATTTTTCCGTTTTCGTAATAATAAACCCACATTCCTTCTTTCTTGTGGTTTGCGTAATGTTGAACATCTTTTATTTGTCCGTTTTCATACCAATAAGTCCACATTCCAGATTTAAGTCCTTTGATGTATTTTTCGTTAAACTCCTTTTTCCCATTTTTATAATAGGCACAGTAGTCGCCATCCATAAGTCCTTTTTTATAGTATGCCATTGTTTTTAACTGCCCATCTTCGTAAAACTTTTTCCATTTTCCTACAGGGACATTCATAGAATATTTGCCTTGTTCTTTCACCTTTCCATTTTCGTAATACGAGATGTATTTACCATGCAACATGTTGTTTTTATAGACCACAACAGTTTGAATTTTACCAGTTTCGTAATACGAAATCTGAGTCCTAATCGAATCTTTTCCAGATGCTTGAGCACAATATGAAGTGCAAATAATAAGTATAGTGAATAATATTTTTTTCATCTCTATTTATCGTTAACAATAATCTTTTTCACTTCGTGCATATTTTTGGATTCCAATTTCACAAAATAAGTTCCATTGGAGACTTTTCCAGTCCCTTGCTTAGGGATCTCCCAACTTAGGGTATGTTTCCCATTCTGTAAAGCTCCATCTTGTAAAACAGTTACAATTCTTCCAGATACATCTAAAATCGAAATTTTTACATCCGCAGACTCCTTCAAATAAAACTCAATATTTGTAAAACTAGAACATGGATTTGGATTTATTCTCAAAATATCAGTCGTATTATTTTCAATAATTTGAACATTATTATCTTCCACGTTAATGTATAAATCTTTAGATTCTAACCCATTAGCTGTTGTTAACTTTACCGTATAGAAACCTGGAGTTTGGTATACGAAAGATGGGTCTCTTAAATTACTTTCTTCCGTACCATCATTATTAAAATCCCAACTCCAAGAGGTAACGGCTGGAAACGATAAATCAGTAAAAGAAATTGACAAAGGCGCATGTCCTTGCGTTACATTTGCCATAAAATCAGTTGAAGCAGCGATAGCAGTATTTACGGTGAAGACTTTTTCATCAGACCAATCACTCCATTTTTGATTATGATCGCGGTATGAGACTCTCCATGCATATTGTTGCCCATTTGTAAGAGGATTGGTAACCGAAAATCTACGCAAATCAACATTGTTATTTAAGTTTATTGGCGTATAATCTGGAGCGCCTGTATTTCCATAAATATTAATTCTATCAATTCGTTTATTGAGAATAGGGCTGCTGTAATTTCCAGGAGTAGTGGTAATCTGAAATTTAACACTCAATACACTATCAACTCCTTCAAAAGATGATGCAACAAGTATTGGTAAACTACCTGAAGTTGTCACTGGAGATAACGCTTGAGGCTTAGTTGGTGCAGTTTGATTTAACTTACGATAAATATGATCAATCAATTCACAATTTTGAGGTTTATCTGTATTTCCATAGCTATAGGTATACATTTCAAAACTTTGATTATCTAAATCAATGTCTACAATATTGAACATGTAATAATCTAAAGTCATCATGATCTCATCATAATCCGTTTGATTTGGATACATTCCCCAACGGTCTAACGCAGAACCTGCGCCCCCTGAAAGCATTACATAAAAATCTCCATTTGAAGGACTTACCGTCGATTCAATTGTCCCTCTTTCGTAATTATGAGAATGACCGTAAGCCAATAATTCTACTTTATCGTATTGTTTTAGTAATGGAATAATATCATTTTGAATATATGGCGTATTTCCATCAGGCCAAAGTTCGCTATGACCGGGTTGATGAGTAAAGCAAAACACCATTTTAACATCTGGGTTTGAATTTGATTGACTTAGTTTTTGTTGCAACCACCCTGTTTGAACACTATTCTGAAGAGCTGTGTTCCCATTTATAAAAATAAATTGGGTATTTAAATAATAAAATGCATAAAATTTTTCTGCATTAGTTCCAGTAAAATCACTCAAATCTTCATACTTCATATAACTGTAAAAACTTGAAGACTCACCCTCGTGATTTCCAATAATTACCATACATGGAATTGTAGATGAAAGCGCTGCGTATGGCTTAAAATATTCATCTTCGTATTGACTTATGGTTGCTCCATTTGAAACAATATCGCCAACATGAACCACTAAATTGATGTGATTTTGAATATCATTGCCATACATTTCCATAGCCTTCAATTTTGCAGCATTTGCAAGTTGAGTAGATTTAAGAATATCTGTTCTGCTATCGCCAACCAGAATATAGCGCAAATGCCGATTTGTACCAGCAACTGCAGGAGGAGTTCTAAACTTATACACCTCAGATACGTCTGTATTACTGATACATTTATAGAAATATTCAGTATCTGGTGTAAGCCCGGTTAGCTTCACAGTATGCCAGTTTTTTGAGCTAATATTCTCAACGGAACCACTTTGTGATAATCCCAAACTTGAAGTGGTTCCATATTGAACCGTAGTATTAGATGTTTGATTTGAATGCCAACTAACATACATACTTGTAGGAGTTGGAGTTTGTAAATATGGGAGAATCCCTGTTAATACTGGAGAAATAACATGCCCATAACCTCCCAAAGTTTCAGCTTCAGCTTGACTTAATGGATGATCAAAAATAGCGGTCATGGCAATATCTATAACATTATCTTCACCATTGTCATCTGCAAAAAAATGCAAAAGATTTTGTCCAGTTGATGGATATAAAGCATATTCTCCATCCACAGCTAATGAACCACCAGCTAAAACTAATGTTCCATCTAAATACACTTTATAATAATTCCCTAAGTCTACCGAAACAACCATTCTATACCATTGATTAGGAATAATTGAATACGTGGAATAACCCGGACCCAAATTAGACCGTCCAATTTGTCCAGTAGTATTCACAAATAGTTCTGCATCGTTGCTGTTTGAGGCGTTAGCTTGATAAAATGAGCACCATTGTCCCAACTGCGAAACACGAAAATCGTACACCAAACTATACTCATTTACTTCAGTTCCTCCGCCGTTAACTGGAATATTGTGAGTACATGTGTAATAGCTCCCCACTCCTATTCGCACCGCACCATCAGATATCGTAGGACCTGCAATTGCGGTTTGACTTCCTGTTAGCGTTAAATTATTTCCAAAGGTCGCTTGCAATAAATTTGCACTATTATTAAACTCCCATAATCCTTTAATCCCTGGATTATTTGCTGGAATAATTTGTGGTGCTTGCGACTTAACTTGTCCAAACATAAACGTAACAAAAAACAAAAAGAATATTTTCTTACACATATTCAAATATTTAAATAAATAATAACCCTAGAATTCACCTATGTATATTATAGATAGAGCAAATATATAAAAATTCTCTTAACTAAAATTTTATTTTTATTATTTCAACATCGAATTATCAAATAACTATTCAAAGCTCTACTCATATTCTTTCTCTAAGTGAAAAGACATAGAGTGTGATCAATTCAGCTTGTCGAACTATGCGTAATATTAATAACTGTCAATAAAACTGGCGGTTACAAAAGAGAATACACCCAGCCCCGAATGGGGTTGAACATTGTTCAAACCAAATGTTCTATTTTTAGCAAACCTCACAAAATAAACGGCTCATCTACTTGATGTATGTTTTTTATCAGTTTAATGTAAATGGCAACTTCATATTCAAATTCGAATAGTCTTCGTAGACATAAATTTGATACTCCCCTTTTGGCCAATTTTTGACATTTAAATCCAATTTAAACAAATGCTTTCCTGGGTTATTCGCTTTATCTTTAAGTAAAGTGGCCATTAATTTACCTTTCTGACTTCTTACATTAATTAGCATCATTGCATTTTTATTAATGTAATACTCAAAATTTCCAAATATCCGTTCGGGTTTATTGGAGAATAATCGCGCAGTATCCTTTTCGTATGTAATAGAATACCAAGGCAATACAACACCTTTTATCTTCGCCACAGTTCTTCTCAATAAGTCGATATCTTCCATTTTGTCGTGGTGAATAGATGCAATGGAGTGATTATCAGAAACAACCCAAATTGCATTTTGAATAGCACTTATCGGAAATTTATTCTCATTAATCACTTCTGCCAAAACAATCCATTCTGGAGGTGCCATATACCCAATCTGAAATTCAGAATCTTTCCTTGGACTTCCCTTCGTTGCCCTACAACAAAAGCCATAACCATCAAATTTCATACTTTTGTATGGGGGTAGAATAATTCTGCGCTCTTTTACAATCAGAATATCTTGAAAAGAACTATCCACAGAAACAATCCGTCTACCTGGTTCTAGCTTGATAAATAAAGTATCTGGAGTCATGTTTTTCAAATCAAACTCGAGACAACTCTCCTGATATCCGCCCAAACCAATAATTTTTGACTCTAGTTTGTGGTTCTCAATATTTTTTGAGATTGAGGAATATTTTTCCTCGGTGGTAATTTGATAATTAGAAAGAGATCTAAAAACAATCAGACTCAAAAAGATGAATCCGAACTTCAGCAGAACTAGAGTATAAGACTTTTTCATATTTTGATTGTTTGATGACTAATTATAACTCCCAAAGTTAGTAAATATTATTCTTATCTCTAAAAGCAAAAAAGGCAGTCTAAAAAAACTGCCTTCTTATATAATTTGAAACAATGTTGTCCGATACATATAAACAGTAAATTACAAGATTTTGTTCTGGCAAAGGCTTGCTTTCTGAAATTGAAATTTAGGTATGATTTTCAATGCTTTTGCCCCAAATCCCCTGAAGGGGAGCATTGAAAATTTATCGGACAATAGAGAATTTTAAATATGATTACAACTTAATATTATGAAATACATTCGTTACATCATCGTCTTCTTCAATCTTTTCGATTAATTTAAACACCTCTTCACGTTGTTCTTCATTAAGTTCTTTGGTATCGTTTGGAATACGCTCAAAACGAAATGATTTAATCTCAAACGAATTTTCTTCCAAATATTTTTGAATAGGACCAAAACTTTGAAAATCTGCATAAATCATCAATTCTTCGCCATCTTCAAACACTTCATCTACGTTAAAATCAATAAGTTCGAGTTCAAGTTCCTCTAAATCAAGATCTGGCTTCATCATCACAGTAAAACTGCACTTGCGCTCAAAAATAAAATCTAACATTCCGTTTGTACCCAACGAACCATTATGCTTATTAAAATAGCTTCTCACATTTGCTACTGTACGTGTAGTGTTATCGGTTGCCGATTCAATCAAAATCGCAATTCCATGAGCCGCATATCCTTCATACACATGCTCTTTGTAATCTTTCGTATCCTTTTCGGTAGCACGCTTTATTGCCCTATCAATCGTATCTTTGGGCATATTCTCACTTTTTGCAGTTTGCAAAAGTAGTCTTAACTTAGAATTATTTGCAGGATCTGGACCACTGGTTTTCACCGCCATTGTAATTTCTCTACCTAGACGAGTAAAGACTCTCGCCATATTTCCCCAACGCTTAAACATTCGGGCTTTTCTGTATTCAAACGCACGTCCCATATTGATATAATTGTATTTTATTGCAAAACTACCAATTTATTTCGAAAAATCATAAAATATGGCTCTAAATAAAAACTCAGCAGAATAAAAAGGAGGCTAAATGCCATCTCAAAAATTTTAAATAGCATTATTTGGGCGTGCCCTCGTCGTTTAATGTCAATATGAAAGTGATTGGATGACTTGGAGTCACCCAATCACTAAATCCCACAAGACGAGGTCGGGCTATCCGTTTCAATCTTTTTTCTGAAAAAAAAAGGATTTCCACTCCTATCCCTCACGCAAAAAAAGGGGGTATCTTTAAAAGCAACGGAAAAAGCAAATTACAATAAGTTGGTATCATTTC
Organism: Bacteroidota bacterium; assembly: GCA_037130365.1. Classification (GTDB taxonomy): domain Bacteria; phylum Bacteroidota; class Bacteroidia; order Bacteroidales; family WCHB1-69; genus JBAXTE01. Next base: position 1,363 of record JBAXTE010000075.1, on the reverse strand, counting down.
AATAGGAAGAAAAAATATTACCAAACTTATGAAAAAAACTGGAGAGCTTTCCGTTTTGAGTCCAATCTTGATTTTGGCATAAAAATAGTTTTGCTTCGCAACAATTTTTTCGCCAAAATCTATATTTCGAGCCATTTTAACCCCGTGCTTTGCACGGGGTTAAAAATATTTGACGCCTACAGCGCCACAATTCAAAAAATGATTAGGACTTCAAAAAAAGTTTTTTTTGCATTATCTTCACCGAAAAATTGTCCTCATGCATAAAAAATTACAAATACTGACGGGATCCAAAAATTGCACTTCCAACTCGCACCATCGTACTTCCCTCCTCTATCGCAATTTTAAAATCATCAGTCATCCCCATTGATATTTCAGAGAACATTTCAGAATTTTGAAAGAAACCACTTTTCAATCGATCAAAAGCGACTTTGAGGAGCTGAAACTCACGTCGGATAATTGATTCATCATCCGTAAAAGTGGCCATTCCCATGACTCCACGAATTTCAACATTTTTCAACGATGCAAATACTTCAGACTTTAGCATTTCTTCAACTTCAGCATCGTCAAATCCAAATTTCGATTCCTCTTTGGCTATATAAAATTGCAATAAACAAGGAATTATTCGATTATTTTTTGCAGCAGCTTTATTTATTTCAATTAACAAATTCAGACTATCTACACTATGAATCAATGATATAAATGGAGCAATATACTTTATTTTGTTCGTCTGCAAGTGACCAATAAAATGCCATTGAATATCTTTTGGCAACATATCATATTTATCGCGAACTTCGAGTGCTTTATTTTCACCAAAAATCCGTTGACCCACATTATAAGCCTCTAGCAAATATTCTATAGGCTTAGTTTTAGAAACAGCAACCAAAGTTACATTTGATGGTATTTGCTTACAAATGGTGTCTAGATTTGTTTGAATGGTTGTCATTGAATCATTTTTTCGTTCTGCAAAATTATGAATTATCTAATACAAAGTGAAAAATCTTATTCAGAATAAAACCCTTTTCTTTACGCTTTTTTGATAAGGTCGATTTAAAGGCTACCGCAGTGATTTTTAAAATCCGAGAATTGCATAGTCAGAATTGAGGAATGATATTTTTTTTTGCAAGTCTATTCTTGTGAGGGCTAAACCGCCTTGAACAAAAGAGCGTAAAGAACCGAGTACCGCTTTAATGTGACGAGCTCTATACGACCTTTAAATAAAATAAATATTCCCGTATAAAAAATAAACAGTTCTGAGTTAAGAAATCGATGGTGTTTGACGACGTTAGACAAAATGCTGATTTGAAGTACTTTTTATACAAGAAATACCATTTTGGTTAAAAGGAGGAGTTCATCGATTTTAGCA
>JBAXTE010000074.1:0-8151 GCA_037130365.1 Bacteroidota bacterium | reverse complement strand
CAGTTCCCAAACTGCCACCACTGACTGATAATGTGGTGTTTCCACCATTGCAAATAGTAGTTGTTCCTGTAATGCTCGTTGGAGCAGTGGATAGAGAATTCACAGTAACCGTTGTGGTTGCACATGTTGTGGTGTTACAAGTTCCTTCGGCACGCACATAATAAGTTGTATTTGCTGTAGGACTCACATTTACAGATATTCCAGTTCCTACTGAGGTGCCTCCACACGAACCAGAATACCATTTCCAACTAGCTCCAGTTCCCAAACTGCCACCACTGACTGATAATGTGGTGTTTCCACCATTGCAAATGGTAGTTGTTCCTGTAATGCTCGTTGGAGCAGTGGATAAAGAATTTACAGTAACCGTTGTGTTTGAACAAGAAGTCGTATTACATGCACCTCTGTTGGCCGTATAGTATGTTGTATTGGAAGTTGGAGAAACTATAATTGAACTTCCTTCTCCAATAATTTGAGTGTTTGAAAGACTGATATAGTCAATATCCATGGTAACACCAGATGCAGTTGCCCAATCGAAGCGCCATCCTAAAATATTACCACCTGTAGTATAATCTGGATCTGCAGACATATCAACACTTACAATATGCCAAGCTCCATCACTTATCAATGAACCGTATCCTGTTTCTCCGCCAACAGCCCAATTATGGTTTGTGTTGTAGAAAAATATTTCAGTGCTTCCTGCCGTTCCAGCCGTTACACGATATCTAATATGAATATATTTATAAATTGCGGGGTCAAAAGAGCCTAACCCACCCATGTATATCATAGGATCATTGGTAGTCGAAGTAACGTTTAAAATTCCGCCTGATACTGAATTTACCGTGGTACTTCCATCTCCAAATGGCTGATTTGTCCAAGGTTGATTGTAAATATCAGTACCACATGAACCAGAATACCAAATATTCGTAGCATCGGTACCTAAACTTCCCCCAGAGCTTGTTAATGTTGTGCTCCCGCCATTGCAAATGGTTGTTGTTCCAGTAATTGCAGTTGGTGCAACGGATGGCGTATTTACTGTCACTGTTGTGTTTGCACAAGTTGTGGTGTTGCACGTACCCTCAGCTCGGACATAATAGGTAGTATTAGCCGTAGGACTTACATTTACGGATATTCCAGTTCCTACCGAAGTGCCTCCACACGAACCAGAATACCAGTTCCAACTGGCACCAGTTCCCAAACTGCCACCACTGACTGATAATGTGGTGTTTCCACCATTGCAAATGGTAGTTGTTCCTGTAATGCTCGTTGGAGCAGTGGATAGAGAATTTACAGTAACCGTTGTGTTTGCACACGTTGTGGTGTTACAAGTTCCTTCGGCACGCACATAATAGGTCGTATTTGCCGTAGGACTCACATTTACAGATGTTCCAGTTCCAACTGAGGTGCCTCCACACGAACCAGAATACCAGTTCCAACTGGCACCAGTTCCCAAACTGCCACCATTGACGGTAAGCGTAGTTGAGCCTCCATTGCAGATAGTAGTTGTTCCTGTTATGGCTGTAGGTGCGGAAGATGCACTATTAACGATCCAAGAATATTGTGTTATTGGAGAGGCATCGCAACCTGTGCCACTGCAAACTTTTTGCATTTCAATATAAAAGTTTCCTATAACAACGGTTGTTGAAGGAATACTAGAAGACCAAGAAGCTGACGATAGTCCTGCTATTGTTGAGCTATATCTATAATTTATCTGGCAGGATCCTGTCCCCCCTCCATTGTCAACGGGATTAATAAGTGTAAGCGTTTGTCCTTCACACACCGAAGCAGTGTTTGGAGATTTGGTTGCCGTAGGTGCAATAGGATCGAGAACAACGGTTGCTATAACACTCGGTGTATATGCAGTGCAGTTTCCAGAAATAACTTTGCGCACATAATAGGTTGTTTGCGAAATATTTCCTTCGTCAAAAGTAATCGCTGTTGCACCCGAAATATCGGAATAATTAGTCGGTGCTGTACCACAACCAGAAGTACATTTCATCCATTGATAGGTGTATGATTGGGCACAATTTCCTCCTGATGGAGAGAGTGTATTTACAAAAGCAGCTAAATCGCCTCCAGTACAAACGGTTTGAGTATTTCCAATTGACCCTGCACTTAAAGCCACATAAGATGGATGGTTGATTGCCGTTTGAACAGAGCCTGCAGAGCCAGTACTTCCTGTATGTCCATCGGTGCTTGCTCCCCCTGAACCGCTATTTGCAGTAGTTGAGCCAGTTATCGTGTTTGATTCGCAAGGGTTTCTAAATATTTTTATTCTTCCACCACCACCAGCAGCCCCACCGGAAGCCCAATCGAAGCAAGTGCCATGGTTGGAATTTGGCAATCCTGCACTACCTCCTGTTCCTCCATTTGCAGATAGTGATCCCGTAAAGTTAAGAGTTCCACATGATTGAATTAAAATTCCACCGCCAGAACCAGCACCACCAGCACCGCCAGCACCGCCAGCGTAATCAAAGCTTTCTTCAGAACAGATTGAACAAGAATTATATCCATTTGAAATACAGTCATAATTATTATCAGCAGATTCACCACTTGCATTTCCGCCAACTCCTCCATTAGTGCCATTACAAGCTATTGTGCCAGATATGGTTAGTGTTTGTGTAGCTTTTAATGAAACTTGTCCACCTCCTGCTCCGCCACCGCCACCAGATGACCCATTTGAATATGCACCGCCACCACCGCCGCCGCCAGCACCACCAGAGCCCCAGCTAATATCTGATCCAGTAGCTGTTCCATAAGTTGCCGCAGGTGCACCAACTGATCCCCAAGTGCCACCAGTTGAACCATTTCCAGAACAACCTCTAGCTGCAACTGCACCATATGCTCCTGCTCCACCATAAGAACCGCCAGCTCCACCACCGGCTCCACCGCCGCCGCCATCATAGCCATTTTCGTTGCCAATACAGAATAGGTTTCCACATATTTGATCGACACAAGATGCATTTCCTCCATTTGTTCCTGAGGCACCACCGCCAGTGCCTTGTCCTGCTGTCCCTGCCATGCCACCAAAACCACCATTACAATAGTCATCAGGACTGTTAAAAGCCTCTGCTCCACCGCTTCCTCCACTTCCTCCTACTGAACCAGCTCCATTCCCATTGATTGTTCCTAAGATATTGATGGTGGTTGCTTCTACATTAAAATAATGACAAGTTGCATCAACATCAACAGTAACTCCATTGTTGATGGTAAATGTGCCAATGTTTGTATGATTTCCTGATACGGTGATATTTGAGCTTATCGTCCAATTGTTTCCACCGTGATCAACATTTCCGCAAGATGAAACTGGTGTGTAATAAACAGTCCACGTTCCACTAGTATAGTAAGTTCCACTACACCCATCATAATATCTTACAGACCATGTGTTTGAGCCAATATTTAAACTTGCAGAATAAGAGTTGCTTGACCCTGTAGAGGTCCAGGCTCCTCCATTCAGTTGCACTTCATATCTTGAATTAGGATGATTACTTAAACTACCAGTCCAACTGAGCGTTGCTGGTGTTGAAGATAATGCGCTATTATTTGCTGGACTGCTGAGTGATGGCGTAGTAGTTGAAACAGAATACACATTTACCGTAACATCATTGCTTAATGAAGTTGAACTAGGACAACCGCTGCATCGCATTCTCAAGCGATAGGTGGTTGAATTTGAAATGGTGGTAGTAAAATTTGCAGTGGTGCTCCACGCTCTAACAACACCACCAGAGGTGTTTTCCCATTGGTATTCCCAATTATTTGCCCCAGAGCAGGATCCATTACTACTTGTTGCGTATTGATAAGTTACGCTTCCTCCAGGACAAACGACTGCACTTGATGCATTTGCAGTGATAGACGTAGGACTCTGATTCACTGTTATCGTTATTGAATTAGAAGTTGCTGGACTTCCAGTTACACAAGTTGCATTTGAAGTCATCACACAAGTTACCACCTGTCCATTTGTTAAACTAGTTGTAGTAAAAGTTGGACTATTTGTGCCTGAATTTACTCCAGCTACTTTCCATTGATAGGAAGGTGTTCCACCATTTGTTGGGGTTGCGGTAAAAGTAACAGAATTGCCCGCACAAATAATAGTTGAAGATGCTGCGATGCTTAAACTAGCAGGAGAACTAGGAGTAACATTAATTGTAGTACTTGCTACATTTGAATACGCATCGCTCGATGCCTCTCCGTCTCCTTTACCATAAACATAATACCTTACATAGTATGTTGTTGTTGTAGTTGGGTATACAGTTACAGAAGTTGCATCACTACTAACATTAACAGAGGAAAAATTATTAGAACTCCATTGAACATCAACTTCACTATCATTCGTAGCATTAGTAGCAGTTAATATTACACCAGTTCCACTACAAACTGTAACGTCGCCGCCACTAATCGTTGGTGTTTTGGGAATTGCCCGCCAATATAAATACCCAGATGTAGAATTTGATATGCAATTAAATTCAGATACTAATAAACTAACTCCTCCATTTGCAGATGGAGCGTATGCTATTCTTGATTGTGTTGAACAAGCATCGTCATTATATCTGTTTGCACCTGAAGTGCTAGCTGTACTGCTAGTATAAAGAGTTAACTCAGAATCCCATGAGCTCCCACATGTTTTCCATTGATATACATAACTAGAATTCAATTCAAAACAACTCCAATCAGATCCATAAACATCTGTTGCCAAAGTTGTCCAACTTGCCGATGTTGTAGAAAAGCCCCCAAGTTGGTAAGGGTAATTATTGCCAAAGTTAGAACATTGCCCGAACCCTTTGATTGAAAAAACAAATAAAAGCAATATAGCAAATGTTGTTAGGAATAATGACCTAGAAAATTGTACGGGCATCGACAAAATTATGATAATGAAATTTTTAAACTTTTTGTTTGCTTCTATAATAAATTGGGGCATGATTGTAAATTTTATTCAATTATTAATTTATCAAAAATGAAATGATTCCTAATTGATAAATCTGTTTTAATTAAACTCAGTGGAAGGATTTGGTTAAAAGTATATTCGCATATAAAAACTCTGATATGATATATGTAGAATTTTACTTCAAAAATAAAATTGACATAAAAAGTCATCAATAAATTGAAAATTACAAAAACTGTTTCCAAAACATTTCTCATGTGAAATATTAACCTCTATTAATTTGCAAATATATAAAAAAGAATTAACAATACAAATGATTTTTGTTTTATTTTCATCAAATAACACGAATAGAATTTAACATTATTAATAAATTATTGTCATTTTAAAACAAGTCGCATCATAAAGACATTTTTCATCTAAACTTCATTAATATAGGGTGTAATAAAACAATAAAGAGAAATATTTTCACAACTAAGAACATAATAAATGATTAAAAAGATAACCTATTTAACGTTACATTAATTTATTTAGATATGTTTAGGTATTAATACCAGAATATTCCATAATCTTATCAATATATATTCTCTTTTTGTTGATTTGTTATGGTTTAATAATGAATGGGGAGACCAACTTTTTCCTTATTTTGAATATGCTCAGCACATTACAAAATGCAGAACAAGCATACTAAAAACAAAGTGATTATTACAGGTTTAATACCGTATGCTAATATAATTTGGTCCAATATTTAAAATATAATTCAATATTGCATATTACGCATTGAGCATTAAACCAAACTAAATTCCAAATTATCTATTGGACTAATTTGGAATAAGTAATGGTATAAAAGTCTATTTGAACAATCTACAAAAAGTATATGGTTATACCATTCTTCGGTATTCTAGCATGTACTAGATGTTGAGTATAAACGGATTTTAGCAATTAATCTTATCCATTTATGTTTATTATTTAGCATCGAAGTCGATGCAGTGAGCTTAACGAATAAAGTTCTATATAAATAACCGCTGTTCAAAACAGCGGTTATTTACACAAATCAATTCAGTCCAGAATGGGTTTAAATTATTAGTTTCTAATCAACTTAAATTGGTATACTTTTCCGTCGGATTCTGTTAATCTAAGTAAATAAATACCAGGCGCTAAGAAATTCAAGTCAAGTTCAGTCCTATTTGTAATATTACGTGCATTATTATATACCAATGCACCATTTCCATTAAAAATATCTATTTGAGTTACATTTGGTAACGAACCAATAATTGATATTTTTTCTTTAAATGGATTTGGAATTACCTTAATTGGTGATGTCTCTGCATTGCAATTCAATGAAACTGGTTCATAATTATGTGAGAATCCGTCAAAGCTAACCTGTTTTAATCGGTAATAGACTATACCATCTGGTTTTTGAATATCAAGATACGAATACTCAATCAACCCTGAACTGTTTCCAGCACCTTGAATTTGAGCTATAGAAACGAAGTCAACTCCATTAACACTACGTTCAATATTAAAATAGTGGTTATTATTTTCGCTTGCGGTAATCCATCGGATAAAGGCATTTTCTCCTAAACATTGGGGTTTAAAGGTGATTAGTTGAACCGGTAAAATCGAAATTGGACTAGTTCCGCCATGAATCCATTCTTCGCTAAACCCTGGAACTGTAATCTCAACGAATTTCACATCTGCACCAAAACTAGGTAATACATCTGTTATAGTTGCTGGAGAATAAACAGTGAAGCATGAACTACAAGCGAAATCATTATTTGCATAATCACCATCCTCTGATCCATCTATGTTTGAGTATCTAGTAATTTTCAAATCAGATAAACCATTAACATCATCTTCGATATTTACATTTAGTTTAGAATTTGTTATTAACTCAGCTAATTCGGCATCTTTAAAGTATAACCTCAATGTTACCGGTAACGAAGGTTGATTTTCGGATGTGACTTTAAAGTGACGTTTTAAATAGTAAGTTTGATTATAATAAGTAGTTGTTGGCTCAATGTATGACCACGCTGTAATTGAACCAAGATCATTGCTATTGTCCTTCACCGATAATATTACCTCGTTAGAGACATCGGTTGTTATATGCCACCAATTATTATCACCACGAACCACACATGTTCCCGATGTTGCTCCATCGGCAATCTGAGTTGGAGCATTTTGAGAAGTAAATAGGCTATAACTTGACCAGCATCCATTATCATCACTTAATCTGAAGCTTTTTGATTCTCCAAAATTCATAGTAAAGATATTTGAAACTTGAGGTGCAAATCCTTGCTCTTGATACAAACTATACGTTCCAGTTCCTCCACTTCCAATCAATTCAACTCCACGACCTGTATTTATACATCGAGGGGTAATTGAAATCGCTGGATTTCCATTAATTACAATTGGTAAAGTACTGGCAATACTTAATCCACAGTTATTATTAGCCGTAACACTAATATCTCCATTTCCTCCAGTTAAACTAGTGGTAATGGTTATTATATTTGTTCCTTGCCCAGCCGTAATTGAACTTCCAGTTGGAACTGACCATGTGTAAGAAGTAGCATTTGGAACAGCTATAATACTGTATTCTTGTCCAACTAATCCAGCGCATTGAGCAGTTAAACCGCTAATTAACCCTGGTTGTGCTGGAATCCCAAAATCTACCGTCACTGCTAAGAGACTTGCTGAACTTGTTCCACAACTACTTCCTGCGGTTACACTGATATCTCCATTCTCTCCGGCTAAACCTGTCGTTACGGTTATAAAATTTGTTCCATCTCCGGATGTTATCATCCAACCTGCTGGTACCGACCATGTGTAAGTTGTCGCATTTGGAACTGCTGTTACACTATATGTTTGATTTGTTATACTTGGACATTGAGTTGCTAGTCCACTGATTAAATCTGGTTGTACTGGTATCGCTAAATCAACAGTTACTGTTGTAGCAACTGAATTTTCAACTGCACAATTACCACTTTGAACCACGGCTCTGAATTCTGTGGTCTGTGTTAATACTTCTGAAGTATAGGTAGTTGATGTGTTCGAAATATCTGTTACTGTCGCAAATCCATCTACTGAACTTTGCCATTTTATAACTGTTCCTGTTTGGCCTGATAGTGTCAATAAACCACTTGTGTTTCCTACACAAATTGCAGTGCCGCCCGAAACTGTACCGCCTAAGGTGGTTGAATCTACTGTTGCAGCTAATAGACTTGCAGAACTTGTTCCACAACTACTTCCTGCGGTTACGCTGATATCTCCATTCTCTC
>JBAXTE010000073.1:0-8207 GCA_037130365.1 Bacteroidota bacterium | reverse complement strand
AGTATCTTTTTTTTGCTGGAGAAAAAAAGTCAGTGCCCGTCCGGCATAAGGACATATAAAAGGAAGTTTTTATTCTTCATTTTTCATAAGTTTGAGAATATCATTGCTACACAATGGTAAAAAACAGATTTAATTTTAAATGCTTACCCCCGGCTTTTGACCTTAATCCTAAAAATTGAAACTATGCCAAATATTAATAACCCCGTGCGATGCACGGGGTTAAATGAATGAATATAAAGATTTTGGCGAAAAAATTGTTGCGAAGCAAAACTATTTTTATGCCAAAATCAATATTAGGACTAAAAACGGACAACCATATAATTTTTTAAACGGTTGAATTTAAAAAATTACAAAATTTATTTAGCAAATATTCCCGTTTAATTAAAATATTGTTGTTTTATTAATTTAGTTATTATATATTTGTAGGGTTAATCCTAATCTATGAAAAATACAAATACCCATGAAATACTTTAATATTAATAATACCCATAACTATGATTTGCTTTGGGTTATATATTAGTTAGCACTCACACTAAAAGACGACACAACCGACAACAAATGAACAGAAAATGTGAAATAAAATGCCAACCCTTCGAAAATTAAAAGAACTGAGAGCCGACACACTAGCCAACGCTATAGTAGCACATAAAATATTGCCCAACCGTACTTTCAAACACGAAATTGCCAATCCTAAAAGTGAATCACAAATATTAATTAATAGATGAATATCGAAACTACATACAAAGGAACAAGGTGGTATAAATGCGACTTACATCTTCATACCTTCGCAAGTTTATGTTTTCAGGAAAGAAACGTAACTGCTGTACAATGGGTAAAAAGAGCAATTGAAAAAGGCTTGAATTGCGTTGCTGTATCTGACCATAACATTGGAATTTCTGTTGACGACATAAAGGAAGCAGCAGAAGGAACAGGTTTGACTGTTTTTCCTGGAGTTGAAATTACTTGTGACCCCTCAAAAGTTCATCTCTTAATTATTTTTAATGTAAATAAAACATCTGCCGACATTCGAGATTTTTTAGTTAGAGCCGACATTCGTGCAGATGATTTCGGAAAACAAGAAGCTGCCACAAGTAAAAGTATTTTTGATATTGCCGAATTAGCCAAAACTGACGGTGCAATTGTAATACCTGCACATATTGACGAATACAATGGACTTGGTTCAATAAGTGTCGGGAACTTGAAAAAGTTCTATTCAGAATGTGATATAAACGCAGTTCAAATTGTTCACAAAGAATTTCTTAATACTTCTCTTCAAACAACAGGGAATACAGAATTAAAGAGCATTTTGAATCAATATTACAACAATCCCAATCCTGCAATTGATGACGCAACTGTTAAGGATTGGTTTACACCCGTTAAATATGCAATAGATAATAATTTAGCTATTCTAACATTTTCAGACAATCCACACGAACCCAAAAATTCAAAACACGGTCTTTGGGGTATAGGTGCTCATTTTACTTGGGTAAAAATGGATGAAACACCATCCTTAGAAGGATTAAGACAAGCTTTTCTTTTGCCAGAATATCGTATCAAAAATGAGTTTGATTGCCCTTCTATACCATATACAAAACCAAACCTTTGGATAAAATCAATTTCAATATCAAATACAACTATTACAGATATTGCCTCTCCATTAAAAATTGATTTTAGCCCCCAATTAAACACATTAATCGGTGGCAGGGGCAGCGGTAAGTCAAGTGTATTAAGATTTATCCGTGGTGTTTTTAATCGCACAGCAGACTTAAGTGATTTATATGAAATTTTAAATGACCACAATGAATTCTATAAAAAAGAAACTGGCAGACCTAAAAAAGGTGTTTTAACAGATACATCAGTTATAGAAATTGAGTTTGTTAGAAATGAAGTACTGCACAAAATTATTGCTTCGAATATTAATAACTCTAGCTCCCAATCCATTCAAATTGGAAAATTGAACGAAACTGGCACTTGGGAAAATGTTCCAGATGAAAGTTACCTTGATTTTTTCGAGTTTGAACATTACTCCCAAAAACAGATTTATGAAATTGCACAAGAACCAAATGCATTAAGAGAAAGAATTGATAAAGCTATTATCAGCCTTGATAGAACAAAAACAGACAGAGAACATACAAGAAGTCTATTTTTAGAGAAATCAGCTGCAATCAGAACGGTAGATGTCCTATTGGCTGGAAAAGGAAAAATTGAAACAAGGATAAAAGACCTTGATTTAAACATTAAGAAATTACAACAAAGTGGTATTGCTGGCATACTGACAGCAAAAGAAAAGTTTACAAGCGAAAACAATTTAATAAAGCTCTTTCAGTCTGAAATTGAAACTAAAGAAAATCAACTTGATGAACTGGCTCAAAACATTGAAATCTTAGATATTGATTTTTCAACTTTCGATGAGACTCACAGTGTATTATTAAAGCAATATACTAAAAGCGTAATAGATGGTTTTGCAAATATTAAATCTGAATTACTAATACTTAAAGAACAATCCAGCCACCTTAAAGCGGATTTTGAAACTTCTGTAAATGGCTCTGAATGGAACGAAGCCTTAAATAAGAATACATTAGACTTCAATCTTAAAAAAGAAGAACTTGAAAAAGAAGGGATTGATGCGATTTCAAGTTATGAGAGATTTACAAAAGAAAAAGTTGCACTAGAAGCCGAGTTGGAGGAAATAAATGCCAAAGCAGTCATTAGGGAAACTGACAAAATTGAACGAGAAAGGCTTCAAAACGAATATTTACGGATAAGTAAAGAAATAACAGCCAAAAGACGAGAATTTTTACAAAGCATTGTTACAGGGGATAAGGTAAAGGTTGATATTAAGCAATTCAGAAATCAATCAGACTTTGAAACACGTTTGAGAAAAATAATTCAAAGGGAAAATAGCACTTTTCAAAGTGATATAGATGCTTTGATTGAAATTTGTTTTAGTGGTAACGTTGAGCAGAAAATCAAGGAAGTGAGAGGAGTATTTACGAAAATTAGAGCAAATGAAGATGTGTATACAATTGTATCAGGCCACTTTGTAAATTTAGTTAAATCACTAAATGATGCTCAAATAGACGAGATAGAATTAATGATGCCCGAAGACGAAATAGAAGTACAATATAAACCAACTCCTACTGCCGCATTTAAGTCACTTTCTACTGCATCAGCAGGTCAAAAAACAACAGCAATTTTAACCTTTATTTTATCATATGGAAACCTCCCTTTAATACTTGATCAACCTGAAGATGATTTGGACAACCGATTGGTTTATGAATTAATTGTTGATAGACTAAAACAAGCTAAAGAAAAGAGACAATTAATTGTAGTAACTCACAATGCAAATGTTCCTGTTAATGGAGACGCTGAATATATTATATCAATGGACACAGAAAGTAAAGCTTTAAAGGTCTTGCATACAGGGACTGTAGAACAAGTTTCTATTAAAAAGGAAATATGTGATGTAATGGAGGGAGGAGAAATTGCATTTGAAATGAGGTCTAAACGATATAAACTAATCAAGTAAATAAGCGTATTTGGTGGCACATTTGCAAAACCGTACAAGCCCAAACTAAAGCCAAGTTTTGCAAAAGAGCCGCCAAGTCAACACCCCAAGTCAGACAAAAATGAACTGACATCAACACGATAAAAAAGAAGGGCGAAGTGCATACAGCAAGGCATAGTTCAATTGCGGGTTCAGATCGTATTTGCAAGTTCAGTGTATTTAATTAACTTTGTAGCGGTTTGACAGTGTAGTGTTTTAAAAACCGCAACAGTTGTGTGTCAGGCTAAGTATTTGAGAATAAACAATGAATTATTGTTTATTGAAAAAATATTTTGTTTAATCCTAAAAATAAATTTATGACAACCATTCCAAACAAATTCAAACAAATATTAGAAGAAGACCCAAAATTAGATAGTTTGGTAAAAGGTGTTATAACTACTTTTGAACCGATACTCAAAGATAACAAGTTGTTTTTTTTTTGAGGAATATACCGACCACGGTATTGAACATATAGAAATGGTTTTAAAAGCGACGGAGTTTTTAATCCCAGAAGATTCATTTCAAAATATTACTCCCAAAGAAGTAGCCATTTTAATTTTTGCTATAGTTTTGCACGACATTGGTATGCATACGGAATTTGCAACTTTCATCGCAATGATTGGCGGAAAATATGATGATGTAAAAGTTGATGTTTTGGATAAAAAATCTTGGGCGGAATTGTGGGTGGATTACTTGTCGGAATCAAGTCATTGGAGCAGTATAAAATTGGAAGAAATTTTTGGGAAACCTAACGAGATATTTCAAATACCTGATTTATCGGACAAAGATAAATTAACAGGAACAGACAAAAAGTTAATAGGCGAATTTATTCGAAGAAATCACGCACGTTTAGCTCACGAAATAGCATTGAAAGGATTTGTTGGAAATCATATCATTCCTTTTGGAAATTCCGAATTTGATGAGCGAGATAAACAATTAGCAGGAATAATTGCAAGAAGCCACGGAATAAATATTCGTGATACTTTTTCTTATTTAAAAGAAATTGCGCAAGATGCATGGCAATATCCTGATGGTGTGAATATTGTGTTTTTAATGGTTCTGTTGCGGATTGCAGATTATTTACAAATTGACAAAACAAGAACAAACGAGGTTTTATTAAAGTTAAAAACATTAAACAGCCCTGTTTCATTACGTGAACATAAAACACATTTATCAATTCGACATATACATTTCGGGAAATTGAAAGAACCAGAATTGATTTATATTGAATGTGATAGACCTGAAGATGCTCGAATGTATGTAAAAATACAGACGCTTATTAAAGATATTCAGCACGAATTGGATTTGTCGTGGGCTGTTTTGGGTGAAGTTATCGGTTTTAACCCTGAAAATAAACCTAAATTCAAATTTCGTCGAGTAGATTCCAATCTTGGTCAATTAAAATTAGATTATGTACCGCAAAAAATATCGTTTGAGGTCAATAACGAATTATCCAAGTTATTGGTTGCGCCCTTGTATGGCGATAATCCAACCTACGGTGTGCGGGAATTGGTGCAAAATGCCACTGACGCCTGTAAAGAACGAATAAAAATAGAGCAAGATAAAGGAAATACAAATTACGAGCCGTTAGTAACTGTTTCAATAGACAAAATAGACGAAGAAAAATGCCTGTTCAAGATAAGAGACAACGGCAAAGGTATGACTTTAGACGAAATATTGAATTACTTTTTATCAGTCGGCTCTTCGTTTAGAAAAACAGTTGAATGGAAAAAGGAGTTTACAGTCAACGGAAAGAGTTTAGTAAATCGAAATGGGAAATTTGGAATAGGTGTATTAGCTACATTCTTGTTAGGAGACGAAATATCAGTAAAAACCAAAAGCATTAAAGATAATTCAAAAGCCTTTGTTTTCACTGCAAATATGAATAGCGATTTTATTGACATTAAAACTATTGATGATTTTGAATTTGGAACAGAAATTGAAATACAATTATCTGAAAACATATTAGATAGATTAATTAAACCTGATTATTTTAATAAAATTACCTGGACTGATTGGTATATTAGTGAAAATCCTAAAATTCAATATTTACTATTTAGTGATACAATAAAACCAAATACATTTTTCAAACCGATAAAAGAAAGAGAAATAAGACCAAAGGATTATGATAAAATACAATGGGATTATTCAAGAGAAATAAAAGGTAGTTATGATATGTTTGTAGCTTGTAACGATATAATTGTAACATTAGAAAATAGTAGAAGTTTTGCTTACAATTATTCAGATGTGATTAAAAATAGGCCAAATATTATAATCTCAGATTCACAAGGAAATTTACCTTTATCTTTAAATAGAAATAGATTAGAGTCATGGATACTTCCATTTGAAGAAGTGTTGTACAGGGATGTATGTCTTGACCTAATTGCGAGAATTCTAATGTTGTCTATTTCATCTGAAACGATAAATAAATACTCTCTATTTCCACATAATACAGACTTCATATTTTTAGCTAATGGTTTTTCGTTAGATGTAGATTATTTTATAAAGAAGATAACTAATTGTACATTAATAAGAATTCTGACACGAGATTCTGAGAAAATTTTAGATACCTCAATATTTAATACTATCCCCAATTTAATTATATATCCTCAATTTTACCAACTTAATGGATTAAGAGGAAAAGGAGAAAAAGTTGTTCCCAATATAAAAGCACATATTTTATTAAAAAAACAACGATATGAGGAATATTTTGAAGAAGAACGGAGAATCCCCCAATGGCTTAAAAACCAACATAAAGTACAATGGAAAAATGATAAGTATATAGCTTATACAATGAATGATTTTCAAAGTCAACTAAGTTTATTAACAGAAGAAGAGTTTAGTGAAATTTCTGATAAGCTTGATTCCAATATTCAATCAATACAAGAGATACCATTGCCTTATTTACCAGTAAAAAAAGGCGGTGTTATTCTTAATCAACTTTTTGAAAAATTCATTGGCGACAATGTCGTTATCCCCTACGATCTAGAAGAACGCAAGAAACTCTATCCATTGGCATTTGATGAATTACAGTATTATATGAACGATTATAAGAAAGAATAGAAAAACGGAGCATCAAAAGCCCGTATACACATCAAAGCCTTGCTTTCAGAAGGGTTTAGTGGGTAATTGAAACGACAAACAAATTAATAAACGGTAGCGGTAAGCGAAGGGAAAGTGGTACTAAATCCCCGTCGAAAAGCAAGCCACGAAAGTTACATTCAAATACAACAAAAAACTAAAACCAACATAAAACATGAAAAACATCGTATTAATTATTGTTTTTATTTCAATTTATTCTACTGGAATATCACAAGAGAGTAAAAAGTCGACTTCTGAAGCGCTTTTAAAAAGATTATCAGAAAATGGGTGTAAATGTGTAGATTCAATTGACACGTATAATAAAACAAAAGCGGAGGTAGACAAGGAAATAAGTAAATGCATAGACGCTCAAACTGGGGCGTATCAAATTTTTTCAAAACTCACAAATATCGATGAATTATCAAAAGATGCCGAAGTTGTAGACGGGAAGAAGCAAGTTAATATTTCAATTGATGTGAACGAAAATTCCGATGATTATAAAAAGTATTATTACGAAATTGAACGGAATATGATGGCAAATTGTACCTCTTTAAAAGCAAAAATGGCTAGTAACGAAAAGCAAAGTGCTAAATCTTTTTCTGATAATAAAAAAGCCTCCGAATTCTATTCAAAAGGATTAAAAGAGGCAAAAAATGAAAATTTCGAAAAAGCAGCTGAATACTTTAAAAAAGCCGTAAAGGAAGATCCTGAATTTGCTTTTGCTTGGGATAATTTGGGCGTAAATTATAGAAAATTGAAAAAATACGACGAAGCAATTAATGCATATAAGAAATCTTTAGAAATTGACCCAAATGGCTTAATGCCACTTCAAAACATTGCCATAGTGTATCAATATAAACAGGAGTATTCGAAGGCGATTGAAGCGTATGAAAAATTAAAAGAAATTGATAAAAATAATCCAGAGGTTTATTACGGAATAGGGAATATATATGCCACAAATTTGAATAATTTAGAAAAGGGATTAGAAAATATGTGTATAGCGTATAATATGTATATTGAACAAAAATCGCCATACAGAACAGATGCAGAAAATATGATCAGTCTTATTTATGGTCTAATGAAAAAACAAGGGAAAGAGGAAGAATTTAATAAGATTTTGAAAGCAAATCATATCTCTCAAAGCAAAGATTAATTGTGTATAATTGAAATTTAGGTATGATTTTCAATGCTTTTGCCCCAAATCCCCTCCCGCTGTTGCGGGATAAATTTCGGGGAGCATTGAAAATCAATTGATTAATAATAAATTTTCAATATTTCCCCTTAAGGGGACAAAGGGGCTGAAAATATTGAAAATTTATCGGATAATAGAGATATAAAATAGCAGATTTACAATAATTTGGGCGTGCCCTCGTCTTAAGTTAATATGAAAGTGATAGGATAGCTTGGAGTCTTTCGATAACTAAATCCTACAAGACGAGGTCGGGCTTTATGCTACAATCTTTATCCCATTTTAATCAATAGGAAGCATAAAATGCTGACTATTTGATTAAAATGGGCTTAACCCGGATCAGTCTGAAAAGTTGGGGATAGTAAAATATTAGGCATAAATATTAGAAAG
>JBAXTE010000072.1:0-8511 GCA_037130365.1 Bacteroidota bacterium | reverse complement strand
AAGGAAAACTAAAAATTATCAGTCTATTCGTAAATTGAAGTAAATTCAAATTTGGTTCCGTCGAAAAGTCCTTTATCGCCCAATTTAAGTTCAGGAATAACCAATAACGACATAAACGCCAAGGTCATAAATGGAGAAGATAAAGGCGTTCCCAATTGTTTTGCAAACTGACTTAATTGGAGGTATTTTGCAGCAATATCATCCACGGTGTCGTTGGACATAATTCCAGCCACTGGCAAGGGCAATACTCGCTTTTTGATACCATTTACTACCGCAATTCCGCCTTTGTTTTTCACCACTTCGTTTACTGCACTTGCAATATCGGCATCGTTAACACCTACCGCCACAATATTATGACTGTCGTGAGCAATACTCGAAGCCAAGGCTCCCTGTTTTAGACCAAAACCACGAATAAATCCTACCGATGGTGGCGAAACTTGATATCTATTTTGAACCACAATTTTCAGCACGTCGTTGGGAATATCAGCCTGTAGATTTCCGTCAATTGCGGTTAATTTGGCAACGGATGATTTGGTGTACAATTGACCATCTTCAACTTCAATCACTTTAACGTTGAGGTTCTTATCTGAAACTTTAATGGCTTCTTGTGTGATAAATTCTGAATTAAAATTATTTGGAGTCACATCAAGCGGCTTCACATCAAACAGACATGTTCCATTTTCAGCCACTTTTTGACCATTTATGAAGGTTGATAAGACGCCAAACTCCACTAAATTATCAACCACGACAAAATCTGCCGAATCACCTTTTTGAATCAATCCTACGGGAAGATGATAATGGTCAATTACATTTTTGGTGCAAATTGTGAGCAGGGTCAATGGATGATATCCTTTAGCCACGGCTCTTTTTAGAAGCAAATTGATGTGTCCTTTGGCTAATTCGTCGGGATGTTTATCGTCGGAACAAAACATCACCATATTTGGGTTCAGATTTACCAACGGCAATAAATCGTCGAAATTTTTGGCAGCACTTCCTTCCCGAATCTGCACTTTGATATTCGCATTAATTTTGGCTAATGCTTCGTCCATATTCATGCATTCATGGTCGGTGGAAATACCTGCTTGCGCATACTTTTGCAAATCTGCTCCCTGTAAACCTGGCGCATGACCATCAATGGGTTTGCCCGCCGTTTGAGCGGCTTTCAGTTTTGCCATTACCTCAGCATCGTCGAAAATAACACCTGGAAAATTCATCATCTCTGCCAAGTAGTAAATTTCGTCCATTGCCAAAAGTTGAGCAACTTGTGAAGAATCTACAATTGCGCCGGCAGTTTCAAACGAGGTCGCAGGCACGCATGATGGCGCACCAAAAAAGAACTTAAACGGAGTCTCTTTTCCGTTTTTAATCATAAACTTTACGCCATCAATTCCCAGCACATTTGCAATTTCGTGAGGATCGGAAACAGTAGCCACAGTGCCGTGAACAACCGCTTTTTGAGCAAATCGAGCAGGAACAACCATTGAACTTTCGATATGTACATGCGCATCAATTAGCCCTGGAATGATATAATTGGTTTCTATAACTGGTTCGTCCTTAATGGCCACAATTACTCCGTCGGTAACCGAGATGGTTCCTGTATAAATGCGTTGATTGACCACATCGACAATGTTTCCGGAAAGTGTAAATTTTTGATTTTCCATAGATTCAGTTTTATGATGCGCAGACCGCATAGCAAGAAAAGTGAAATTCTACAACAATCTGCAATAATTTAGCTGGATATAGCAACTTTGGCTTTTGTAACAGAATTACTTTTCAGTTTGTTCATTTGCAAGTTGGCCACAAGCAGCAGCAATATCATCTCCGCGACTTCTGCGGATGTTTACCACAATGTTTTTTTCTTCCAAATATTTTCCAAAATCTGCAACGGTCTCTGCAGATGGTTTTTTGTATGGCAAATCTGGAACTTCGTTGTAATGAATCAAGTTGACTTTTACGGGAAAATGTTTACAAAAAGCAGCCAATTCGCGCGCATCATCTAAGGTGTCGTTTACATCGCTCATCAGCAGATATTCGATGGTCACACGGTCGCCAGTTTTAGTATGATAATATTCAAGCGCTTTTATTAAATCCTTGAGAGGATATTTTTTAGCAATCGGCATAATTCTTTCGCGTTGTAATTGGTTGGCACTATGCAACGAAATTGCCAATTGCGCACCATTGTTGATGTCCGCAAAACGGAGAATTTCTGGTACTAATCCTGCTGTAGAAAGGGTAATTCGTTTTGGAGACATTGCCAAACCTTCAGGAGACTTAATTCTGTCGATGGCGTTCATTACCGCATCAAAGTTAAGGAATGGCTCCCCCATACCCATAATTACAATATTAGTAAGTTGCTTTTTAAAATAGCTAAGGGAATAATCGTTTAGAATGGCTACCTGATCGAAAATTTCACCGGTAGATAAATTCCGCTGAAATCCGAACTTGCCAGTGGCGCAAAAGCCACATCCCAGTGGACAGCCAGCCTGTGTAGAAATACAAGCCGTAGTTCGTGACAAACTAGGAATGATTACACCTTCAATTTTCTGCCCATCGTGAAGCAAGAATCGTAATTTGGCTGTTTTATCAATCGATTTTATCTCTTCATCCACATACGTGGTTTGAAACTGAAATTTTTCCGCTAATTGATTCCGCAAAGCTATTGGCAACGAGGTCATATCATCAAAACTCCGTGCACATTTTTTCCATAACCATTCCCAAATTTGATTCGCCCGAAACGATTTTTCACTCATCTCCAAAACTGCTTCCTGAAGCTGTTTTTTTGTCAATTCTCTAATATCTATTGTCATTATCACTTTGAATTTGCTGCAAAGGTACGAATTTTTGAGCAGATTTTGCAAAATCATGAAGGTAGAAGCTGGGTATTCCCTTATTTAGTACTTGCAAGAAAACTCCAACTTTTTTGTTATGCTTGCAATTAAAACAGTTCATTTACACCAGTAAACTCACGGTTTTAATTGCCACGCTAGCATCAAATTTGAAGTTTTCTTATCAATCACTAGTTTTCTTACTGACACTATTTATAGCACATTAAGCATATAGCAAAGACATAGATTCTACAGTGTTTTTATCTTTATGTTTAATGCAGATAAACAGTAAATTACAAAATAATGTTCTGATAAGGGCTTGGTTTATGAAATTGATATTTAGACATGATTTTCAATGCTTTTGCCCCAAATCCCCTAAAGGGAGCATTGAAAATCAATTGGACATCAAGATTCTTATATAATTATTTGATTGAAGAAAATGTTTATTTAATATAATTTGTCAATTATGATTGACGAAAAGTGTTATCTTTGCAAAAGTATAATTTATAATTGAAATACGATGAACTATATAAACAGACCTTTATATATGGATAGAATCAAACCATATATTGGAAAATCATTAATCAAGGTTTTAATTGGGCAAAGGCGAGTTGGCAAAAGCTACCTTTTAAAGCAGATAATGGAGTTGATTCTCATACAAGATCCAGACACACAAATTATATATATCAATAAGGAGTTGCACGAATTTTCGGCAATAAAAGATGCGGATGATCTTTTTGCATACTTAAACGAAACAGTTAAAGGGGAAAATAAAGTAGCACTATTTATTGATGAAGTTCAGGACATTAAATCTTTTGAAATCACGCTTCGAGATTTAGCAACCCGACCAAACTACGATATCTATTGTACCGGCAGCAATGCCAATCTGCTATCTAGCGAACTTGCAACATATCTGAGTGGCCGATATATTGAAATTAAAATCTTTGGGCTTAGCTATTCCGAGTTTTTGACATTCCATAATCAAGAAGATTCCATAAGTTCGTTCAATAATTATTTAAAAATAGGTGGGCTCCCATATCTTATCAATTTGAGCAGTGACATTGACGTTGTGTATGAGTACTTGAAAAACATCTACAACACAATTTTGCTGAAAGATGTTGTAGCGCGATATAAAGTAAGGAATATCAGTTTTTTGGAAAACCTGATTGCATTTTTAGCCGACAACGGTGGAAGCATTGTCTCGTCGAGAAAGATAAGTGAGTATCTTAAATCTCAAAAAATAAATATTTCAACACAAGTAGTCATCGATTATCTTAGCTATCTTGAAGCTTCCTGTCTTATTTTGAAGGTAAAAAGAGCAGGTATAGAAGGTAAAAAAATATTTGAAATCGGAGAAAAATATTTCTTCGAAGATCTTGGCATTCGAAATACAATTGTTGGATATAAAGCCAACGACATCCATAAACTGCTCGAAAATATTGTATATTTACATCTTCGAATGGCGGGATATTCAACTACGATTGGAGTGGAAAACAACAACGAAATTGACTTTGTCGCTCAAAAAGGGAGTGAGAAAATATATGTTCAGGTTGCTTATCTTTTGGCAAATCAAGAAACCATTGATCGAGAATTTGGAAACTTACTCAACATTTCGGACAATTACCCAAAATATGTGGTTACCATGGATGAGACCACCGAAATTGGCACATACAAAGGCATTAAGAGAATACATGTGAAAGATTTTTGCTCAATGCACGTTTAAAGTTTTTGGTTAGTCGAGAGAACCGGTGGTCAAGGGGTGCGAAGCGGCAAGTTTGAGTGACTGAGTGATTGGCAATACGAAAAGTAAAATCGTCGGGATCTGACTATTCCTATAAAAAGCTGAACAATTAAGACATTAAGGAGAAAAAAACAGGAGAATAAAGGTGTTTTTGTTATATGCTCTCGCATGGAGCAGGAAAATTATTGTAAATATTTAACCCTGCAATTCTGTTACTCTTTGCTCTAATAAGGAGATTATTCGGTTTTTGTCATTAATAAATTCTTTCAAAAAAGAATTCTCTTTTTCTAAGTCTAAAATTTTTTGCTGCAAAACTGAATTATCATTTTGGTATGAAGTAATAGGCTCTGAAACAGTACTTGCATTTGCATTAAAGAGTTGAAAAAAATCATATTCTAAAACGGAGGATATTTTTTGTAATAGTTGAGTATCAATGGATTCCCTATGAAAAATATCGTATGCGTTGTTTCGATTGGTATTGATGCGCCGCGCAAATTCAGTAACCGAGATTCCTCTTTCCCTAAGCTTTGCTTCAATGTTTTTTCCTATAGTTTGCATAATGTAAAATTAGGAATAAGCATACAAATTTATGCTACAGTAATGTTTTATATTGTTTTGCATTAATGTAATATATTATTTTGCAGTTTTAATATTAATGTATATATTTGCATGATTAAATTTTGCATATTTTACTAATATTAACTGTCAGTTCTAAAACTTTATGTACTTTTTTTTGTAAAACACCCTACAAATTGCAATTTTTAAGTAGAGTATTTGTAATACCATTTACTATGAATTAAACAATTAGCACCTCATGAAAGTTAACGAAAATTCAAATCACCAGAAAAGCCCGATTGTTTCGATGATTTCAAACTGTTTGAGTATCAACCATAGAGATTTATTGAGAGAACGAAATGGCTATTTATCTGAAGGTGTATTAAATCCTTTTGAGTTTTCTTATAATAATATTTACGGCATTGTTCCTTTAATTGATATAATACCAGAAGAACTTTTTTCGTCGTCGGGTATGAGGAAAGCAAAAGAATATTTTATTAATGCCGTAGAAAATTCAATAGAGAGGGGCGTAAAAGTAATTTTACTTGCTGCTTCAACAAAACGATTATTTGGAAATGGATCTGAACTTAAAACGATGTTCCCAAATATTGTATTCACAATTGGTGATAATGGAACCGCATTAGCTTTTTTAAAACAAATTGATTATGTAACAAAAAACATATCTGTTGATTCTCCAGTAATTGTAATTGGAACAGGTTTTTTGGGTGAAACAGCAATTGGATTTTTAAAAGCAAATGGATTTTTAAAAGTTATCATAATAAGTCGTCAAAACAAAAACATTTATCCAAATTACTCAATACATGAAACTTTAGATGATTATATAAACTCAACCGATTTTGAGGGAGCTTCTTTATTGCTTGGTTGTGCCCATAATCACAACATACAATTATATCAATTAAAACAATTAATTCGAGAGCAGTTGATTATAATCGACGTTGCCGTTCCTAAGGCAGTACCGTTTTCGATAACTTCATTACTTGACAAAAATGTAAGTCGGTTTGATGGAGGTGATTTTGAAATAAAAAACTTAAAATTACATTTTCAGCCACAACTTGCAGGTTTAAATTTTGAAGGAGAATTTTACGGTTGTTTTACAGAGGCTTTACTACTTGCTCTAAGTAATTATAAAGGAGATAATAATTTTTTTAAGATTACCGAAAACAACATGAAACTGATACAAACATTAGCGAATGATTGTTATCCTGACTTTGGAATTAGTATGAAAAATTTTGGTCAGCCAGTTTCTGGATTTAAAGAATTATTGGAGTGTGTATAACTTATTGATTATATAATAATTAGACATGAAAAAAATATTTAAAAATTAATAGCGGAACCCGAAAAGCTTTACGAGTAGGGGGAATTTAAATATAATAAATATGAAAAAGTTATTTACATTTTTAATTGCTTTAGTTGGTATAAGCAATCTGACAAATTCACAAACCTTTGAAAGTTTTATAATTTCTCCACCAGAAAAATATTTAGTTGGAGTTAAAAATATTGCGTTTCTAGACTTTGAAAATTTCAATAAAGACAACTATTACAATACTTACGGAGGAAGTGCTTTTGTTAATTATTTATCTAGTGCTTTTTCAAATGAGACTCGGGGTATATATACTTTGTCTGGCAGTGGTTGGTTTTCTGGTTCAAAAGAAGGTAAAACATACATTAAAAGTAATGGTATTAACAAATTTCAAATAATTGAAAGGGGACAATTAGATAAGGTTTTAAAAGAGAAAAATTTAGGGTCAAATCTTGCATTAAGTGATAATCAAGCAGCTGAAGTTGGAAAAGTTTTGGGCATTGATGCACTTATTACAGGCACAATAAAATATAGTTATAATACAAATCGAACCTATTCTACTTATAAAGATGGAAGCGTAGTTTACACCACGGAGAACTCTTGTGCTACAGAAATTACTGTTAAAATAATATCCGTGGCAAATGCACAAGTAATAGCTTCTAAAACTTTCTATTATACTGCAAAAGATGCTAAAAGTGGGTCAGACGAAAGCAAAGTCTCAACCTTTGATCAACTTGCTCCATTTAGTTTACAAGTAATAGCGTTTCAAATTGCAAATTATATTTCACCCTCTTATGTCTATATTAAAGCTGAGTTTGGCAAAATTAAAGTTGCTGAGTTTAAAGAAAAAGCCAAAAAAGTTGGTTCTTATTTAGAATCTGGTGATTTAAAGAGTGCTTATGCTCTTTATAAAGCAATATATGATGCAGATAATTATAATGCAATTGCAGCATACAATTTATCTCAACTATATTTAATTACTGGAGATTATGAAGAAGCTTCAAAATGGTGTGAAATTGCGACTCAAATAGATTCAAAAGAGTACTATCAATCTGGTGAAAATATAAAAAAATGGGCAGCAAGTACAAAAACACTAAAGGAAATAGGAATTAATATTGAAAAATATGATTTTAGTACAAACAATGATGTTCTAGCACAGAAAACAAAAACGAAAGGGAAAAAAGCTGATAGATTTGATGTTTATGAAAAGGCAGATAAATCAAGCGCTGTATTATCAAAAGTTCCTGGTGACACCGAATTTGTTGTAATCGAAAAAAGTGGAGAATTTGTT
The DNA here is from genome assembly GCA_037130365.1 of Bacteroidota bacterium. GTDB lineage: Bacteria > Bacteroidota > Bacteroidia > Bacteroidales > WCHB1-69 > JBAXTE01. Next base: position 778 of record JBAXTE010000072.1, on the reverse strand, counting down.
AAAATAAAACTACTTGGTGGAAAAGAAGGATATATTAGCAAGGTTAATGTAAGTGAATAATATAGGGATTAAACTCTAATTTGTTTTTAAGGAGATTTATTAAATAAGACTACTGTCGAAACCTCAACCTTTGCCCTAGGAGTCTATTTAATCAAACTTGAAAACGGTCAATTTTTAAATTTCAAGAAAATAAATATAGAATAAAAACCCGGATAAGCTGGCTCTTTAGTAAGAATTTTTCAACTAAAGAGTCGGCTTGTTTTAAGAGAAATATTTGGAATTTATAAACAATAAGCAGAACTCGAAAAGCTTATAGAGTAAGGAAAAATTAAAAAAAATCAGTATGAAAAAATTTTATCTATTTATTGTTGCTACAATATTTGTAGTTGCAACTATGGCACAAACACAAAACTCAACCAATTTTAGCCATAAAAATGTGTTTAACCAAGACAACGACACGTTTAAACAAGAGCACCCTGAGTTTTTCAAAAACAACAACAAAACGGTTGCAAAAAACAAATTAAAAGACACGAAAAGTCTTATTTGGAAATGCGATACCATAACTGGGTATGATACACTGAATGTATTAAGCAAAAAAACAATTTTTACTTATGATGCCAATGGAAATACTTTGACGAAAAATGATTTTTTGTGGCAAAATAATGCATGGGTGAATTCATATAAATTCACAAGGACTTACGATTCTAATGGAAATATGCTAACAGTGTCTTGTCCTAAAATATGGCTACAGGTTAAACATTAATTTTTAATTATTAAA
>JBAXTE010000071.1:0-8624 GCA_037130365.1 Bacteroidota bacterium | reverse complement strand
CCAGCACACATCGGATTTGAACCTGTGGTTAATGCAATTGAAACGGATGGAGTTAAGACTGGATTTACTGTCATCGTGATTCCTGTACTTGTAGCCGTAGTTGGGCTTACACAGGTCGCGTTTGAAGTCATTACACAGGTTACAATTTGTCCATTGGTTAATCCTGTTGTGGTGAAAATTGGACTATTTGTTCCTGCATCCACACCTGCTACTTTCCATTGATAAGATGGTGTGGTTCCTCCATTGGTTGGGCTCGCGGTAAAAGTTGCAGTTGCACCAGCACACATCGGATTTGAACCTGTGGTTAATGCAATTGAAACGGATGGAGTTAGCGTTGGATTTACAGTTACAACCACAGGCGAAGATGCAACCTCAGCACAAACACCATTCTTAACAATTGCTCTCATATAAAGTACTCCTGGAGTTGCGCCCCAAGTTGCACCATTAGAATTTGAGTACAATGACCAAGCACCAGCAGTTCCATTCCATTGGTATTCAATTCTTTGGAATGTTCCAGTACCTCCACTTTGGGTATAGGTAATTGTTGTTCCTGGACAAACAGTTGAACCAGATGCAGGTGATTGTGTAAAAGTACCAGCATCACTAGTTTGGTTCACTATTACTGTGACGGAAGTAGTTGATAGCATAGAGCAAGGTCCATTCTGAACCACTGCAACATATTCCCAAGTTCCGGCAGATGAAGGAATTTCAGAATATGTAGATGAGGTATTTGAGATATCTAACCAAGAACCACCATTTAATCTTTTTTGCCATTTAATAATAGATCCCCTTTGTCCAGAAAGTGATATTGTGCCAGTTGATGAACCCAGACAAATAGTATTTCCACCTCCACTTAAGCTCCCTGCGATAGTTGAGTTATAAACTGTAACTGTAGCAGAATAAACTCCATGATCCCAATCATGCCATCCGCATGCACCGTTATAAGGATGATTTAATACATAATAAGAATATGATGCATTACTTCCAGGGCAAGTCATAGTTCTAGTCCAGCTGGAACTCCCAGCATATCCATCACCAAACTCATCCCACTGAGCTCCATCTCGACTCATCCACCAATGGTCTGTCCCAGTTATAGCGCCATTTCGGGTAACGGTTAAACTGCTCCCACTACATAAACTTGTAGAACTTAAAGATATTGAAGAAGCCGCCACGGGTATTGCATCTACTGTTACCGTTGTAGCATTTGAATATGCAACAGGACAAGAGCTATTTTGAACAACTGCCCGAAATTGAGTAGTTTGTGTTAATACACTTGATGTATAAGTTGTTGCAGTATTTGATATTGGAGTCCATGAAGAATATGGTGAAACTGAACTTTCCCAGCGGACTACAGTGCCCGTTTGCCCAGAAAGCGAAAGTGATCCACTTGCATTTCCAGCACAAATAGTAGTTCCTCCAGAAACAGTTCCTCCAACAGAAGGTGGGTCAACAGTCCATGTTGGATTAAAAGATTCATAAACTGTACCCCAAGTAACATGGTTTACATAGTTATTATTTAAACTATGTCTGGAATTGAACAGATAATTTATTCCATACCAACCGGAGGTTGCATAAACTTCATTGCAGGACTGATAAGGGCATCCTAATTGTTCAGTATTACTACCCGTCATAAACCCAGTCCATCCGCTAGCATCTGCCTCAGCTCTTACATTTACAGTAAAACTTCCAGTGACTGGCAAATAAATCAAATTTCCATTTCTAACCCAACTTCCAGAACTAGCAGTAACAATAACCTGAGTGTTTATTGTAGAAGTTGTTGTTGTGCCTGAACTATTGTAATAAGTAGTTTGGGTAGTTCCAGGAAAAGTCAATGTTGAAGTTCCCACTCCAGATGGTGTTGTAGAAATGGTAGTCCCAGTGGATAAGTATGGGTTTGAATTCCCCGATTTACTACATGACACCCCTATGGCAGGTGTTGCACTTGAATTCAATGTGCTCATATCTAGCACATAGTAGGTTCCACATGTAGAAGTTGGACTAAATGTATATGAATAGGTTAATCCAGAAGTTGGGTAAGCACCATAATGACTTGGAATTTCGAGTCGGTAACCACTATTTTCACTCATACCCATATCTGCAATATCTGGATAAGGTGTCTGTGGATTTGTAGTTGGATTACCAGTATAATACCAGCAGTTCTTTTTTCCTGTAGTAATATATCCATCGGCATTAATATTAGTTACTCCAGCATTTGCAGCGGTGGCAGGTATAGATATAGTTGGAGCTACACAAGGGTTTTGCTTGTAATAATTTAATGTAAAAGCGTTAGCTGCTGTTCCACTACAAGTATGACTGGAATAGGAGCTAAAAGGAGCAATTACCACGTTATATGTTCCAGCCGACGGACATGTCCATGTAAAATCATTGGGTTGCCATGAGCTTAATCCACCAGTACAAGAACCATCTATTCCAGTAATTATTCCACAAGATGCATCAGTAATTTTAATATCAGGATCCCAATTTGTAGTGATACTTCCCGTACCAGGAGACCCGGGACATAAGTCAAAATGATATATTGCACCAGCTTCTCCAGTAAAGCTAGCCACATAAGAACCACCATTACCACAATTACCCGAAACACTATAGCCATATATTGTAGTGCCAATTGAACCTAATGAAGCATCTGCAGGGGTACATGTTCCGCATGAGCGTGGAGCAGTAACATATGTGATTGTAATTGTGTTACAATAATCTGTATTTACGGCACAACTATATTGGTTAAACACAGCATAAAGGCTTCCACCTGGAGATGTGAATTGAACAGATGCAGCTGTTCCACCACAACCAGGTCCACCATCATCATTATATGCTACATAAGTACATCCCGTTGTATAAATTGATAGTTGTGAATCAAAAGATGCACCACAAGAAGAAACCAAATATACTCCTCCTACAACAGTGTTATTTATAGTAGATCGCTCTCCCCCATCTTGGCATCCTGTAATCGTTAGAGTTTGTCCAACTGTCATACCAGCAACATCTATGCTTCCATAATCTGTTGCGCTACATGCACATTGAGCATTTATTTTTAAACTTGCAAAAACAAGCAATAATGTAAATACTAAAAATGTTAATATCCTAGGAAATACTAAAAACTTGAAATTTGAAATAGTCCTAATATGATTTTTGATTCTAGATAAACGTATAGATTTCATCACTTTTAAGGTATTGTAATTTTTCAACATTTTAGTTTCTTCAACAATTAATTGAATCATGATTTTAAAATTTATACAACTTTTAATTTATTGAAAAAGAAACAGATAATAAATAAAGAATCTTTTGTTATTAAGCTTAGGGTAGGGGCTTGTTTAAACGTTTTTATAAATTGGAATGCATTGGCAAGATGAATATAAAAATCAACCTTTTGATGTAAAAAGGTATTCGTAGCCAAAAATAAATTGCAAGTTAATAAATTAGTTTTTTCAACTTTTTTCATACAAAATTACCACCCCAATATAATTTGCAAATATAACAAAAACTTATCAACAATCCTACTGTTAATTGTTTTTATTTGAACAACAGAGAGAATGCGTATTTTAACAATATTAAAGCATATCTTTTTCAAATTAAATACATCGAGTCATAAAGACATATATCTCAAATATTTATTTAACTTAAAGTTATAAAGAGCACATTTTATATCTCAAATTATAAATATTAACATAATTAAGCCAAACGAATAACATATTTTTAACTCAACATCAAATCATTTTGAAATCATTTAACATATTAATTATAACAAATATTGTAAAAAAACAACCCTACGGAACTTTATTGGACAGATTTAATTGTCAGATTTACGGGTTTTAATACCACGGCAAGGCCATTGAAGTCGATTACATAAACATAGAAGCAGATTTTCACAGATTCAAAAAGATACTTGCATTTTTCCTTTACAACAAACTTATAATCTTTAAAAAAAGTCATTTAACAAAGTGTATTGTCGCTAACACATCCCGTAAAGAGCAACTTAGTAATGTTCGAAAAAAATTAATTTTCCGGACACTTCAACTTTTTTGTTTATGGGTATGAGATTTATTTGGCAATAGGGAGTCCTAGTGTTTGGACCTATCAACTGGTAAACTTATAAACCAATTCCCGAAAAATAAATCCGCAAACTGGCGGGTTGTGATTTTTCGAGGATTCTCGAAAAACAGTTATATCAAAGATTTAAAGTTTATCAGAACAACCTAAAAACTTTTAAACCAAAAAAACTATTGAATTACGATTTTTTTACTATAATTATTGTTTTTTGAAGTGATTACACAAATGTAAAATCCTTTTTTTAGTCCTTCGGATGAAAAGTTGAGTGTGTGATTCCCCGAGCTATATTTTCTATTTGCCAACAAAGAAATTTGCTTACCCGATAAATCGAATAAACGTAATATAACATGTTCATCATTGTTTAGCGTAAATGAAACCGTTGCATTATCGCTAAAAGGGTTTGGGCAAATATTGAAGTTGAAATCATTAGGAGTTACCATTAATGGTGTTTCTTTAACCCCAGATAAAAATCCATCGAAATTTAGATTATCGACATATAAAACAGAATTACCTCGAGGTCGACCTCCCGAATTGAATGCTTGGATATTGATAGATGTACTATCTGGTATTTCTGATGATGAATAATAATCGATATTTATCACAAAAGGAGCATAGTTGCTTGTGGTTTGATTTTGGGAAAAATCGCCTCGCCCTACTTGAATTCCATTTTTAAACATCAAAATTGAGACACTCATCGTATCATTATTTTCTGGAAAAAATTTATAATAGCCTGTTAAAGAATTGTGAATCGAAGTTACCGGAATTTTGTTCGTGTTATTATTTCCAGTAAATAGTTTAACCAAAGACCGACCATCTGGGCGATAAACTGTTTTTAGCTTCACTCCAAAGTTGTTATACTGAGCATCAGAAGTAAGATACAATGTGGATGTTGTGGTATCAACAGGAATTACACCTTTGCGATCATAATTCCAATCAGTTAAATTTACCACAAAATTGTCTTGCCAAAGTTCAAAGTCGTGATTTGGTATATTCACTGTAGTGCCAGTAAAACGTATATCATCAATTATTAGCCAATTGCTTGGAATATGAAAATTTTGATTAAAATTTGAACTCGCTATTACCATAATCAAAGAATCTGGTATATCAGTAGATTCATACGTAATTGGAAATTTGAGATCTATAAAATTCCCCCCAGAACTACCCACAATTTTTAATATTTTTTTTGGAAACAGTACACCATTTTTCTTAAACAATAATGCAATCCAAGCAGTATCAGAAATATCTATATTATAATTAAAGCAAGCAACCATCGAATCTGGCCTTGCATTAAATGGCACACCACCTAAAAACACTCCATCTCCAATATTCCCAATCGCAATGGCACCGAGACCTCCATCTGATGTGTTCTGTATTTTAACAGCAAAATTGCCATTACATCCAGGAGAGTATTTCGTAATATTACCTATCGTTTGATTATAATTATTAGGTAAATTATTAGCAATAGTATCCCACATTTCAAAATCAAAATTTGGTATTTCCGGATAACCCGTAAAAAACTGCAAATCATTCCCATAGTTTGTTGTTTGATTATTGATGCCTTTAATTCTATAATGATACATTGTCTGCGCTGTTAATCCAGAAATAATTGCAGATGCATTCACACTGATGGTGTCAGAAGATGAGTTTGGAGTAGCACTAATCTCATTTCCATAGGCAGTGGTATTTCCATATTCAAATTTAATATCTGTAGACATACCATCGGCAAAAATAATCCCATTGAGCCGTGCTCCATTTAACAAAATTTCTGTTGCAGGTAATGTTCGTGCTGATATTGGAGTGTTCGTTTCGAAAATATTGTCATTGCCATAAACTGTTCCATTAGCATTTGTAGCTTTAACACGAAAATGGTAAACAGTACTAGATACTAAATTTGGCAAAAAAGCATAAACATTCGTTGGGGTATTCCCGCTCACAATATTGGGAATTGCCACAATTTGACTCCCGTAATTTATTGAGGTTCCATATTCAAAAATTACCGTTGATGCAAAATTATTCGCGTTAACAGATGCGTTAAGTTGCGCACTATCCGTTGAAATATTTGATGCATTAAGTGTAAAAACTGTAGGTCCACCTGCAACAAATGTCATATCAGAGCCATAAGACACACCATATTGATTTGTGGCTTTAACTCTAAAATGATAAATTGTAGAGGAACCCAATCCAGATAAAAGATATGAAACAGAATGATCGAGCGTATCTGAAAAAGAATTTGGGACTGCTGACACTTCTGTGCCATACGCAGTTGTTGTTCCATATTCAAAAGTAATACTAGCAGATAGGCCTCCAGTGTTGACTATTCCTTTCAATTTTGCCGAATTAATTGTTACGTCAGAAGCTGGCAATGAATATACTCGTGGCAATGGATTATGAAAAACATATAGAACACCATTTTTCCCTCCAATAGCGCCAAAATTCTTATCTAAAAACTTCACCGCATTAAAAGTCTCATTTCCTACAAGATTAACATCAATAAGAATTGGCTGCCAACTTAAGCCTCCATTTATTGTTTTTAACACCGTGGCACTATCTCCCACTGAATATCCAACAAGCGAATCGGCAAATGAAATATCATTCAAAATACCTCCTGTAGTATCGAGAAGTGTGCTCCAATTAACGCCACCATTAATTGTTCGCAATATGGTTTTACGGCTTAATCCTGTGGCTATTCCACCCACAATATATCCAACATTGGAATTTATAAATTTAATACCAGTGTAATCTCTTTGCAAAGGTGCAACTAAGGATTGCCAAGTGTTGCCACCGTTAATAGTTGAAATAATTACTCCATTATCACCCACTGCAAATCCTTTCAACGTATCGATAAAACTAATGGAATTAAGCCATGAACCATACGTATCACGCTTTACAATCCATGTATTTCCATTGTCGGTAGTCTTTAAAATTGTCTGCATTGAATCAGATGATTTAGTTCCACCAGCTACAAAATAAGTTCCGGCATCCACATAAACAATTTTATTTAAATCTCTTTCAATAGGCACAGTAGGGTAACCCCAATTTCTCCCAGCATCATTTGATTTAATGATTCTACCATCGTAACCAACACCAAATCCATTAATTGAATCTGAAAATGCAATAGATTTATTCCATGGTGCTGGACCATCATGAGAATTTTCGTACCATGACAAACCAAAATCTTCTGTTTGAAACATAATTTGAACAGAATCTTGGGTTTCCCAACCTCCTCCAACGGCGATTACTCCTAATCTAGGAATCTCAACAGAATTGACATCGAACCACGAAGTTGGATTATAATAATGCCAATTTTGAGCATGCAAGATATTTGACAATAGAGAAAAGACAAAAAAAGCACAAAACAACAATGATTTTTTCATAATATTTTGTTTTTTAGCTGTAATTGAATTACAATTTAAAAGTGAATATTGTCAAATATTTCAAAATCATATTATATTTATATGTCAACACTCTCACTTTCTGGTACAAATATAAATAAATTAAATTTATCCAATAATCTAAAATAGAACATAGCGAACCATATTTCCTGTAACTATATGACATTTTAAATTTATTGGCTGATAAGTAGGTCATTTTAAAACCCCATAAACTTACAAACTCTAATTGTTTATTGGTTTGAAGTTTATAGGTTGATAGGGAGATCCGTTTTTAAACCCATAAACTTATAAACCCATCAACACATAAACCTATCAACTTATAAACCTATTAACCCATCAACCATTAAACAATTCACATCTTGAGAAAAGCAGTAATTATTATGCTTTCATTTTTTCTTTCTTCACTATCCAAATCCACATTAAAAAAACAAAAATATAAACAATCACATTAAATACATAATCGTGGTTAAACTGCATTTGTTTAGGGTATGCATGAACAGCAAAAATAATAACTACAACTCTTATAATATTAAGAATATTTATTGCCACGACTCCAAGTGCTGAATAAAGTAATTTTTGTTTCCACTTTCCAGGATATGAACAAATTAAAGCTATAAAAAATATCCAAAGTTGGATTCCTAAGCAATAATTTCCAATTTCAACATACGCTAAATCTGGGACTAATAATTTATAGTTAGAAATCACATGGTTCGAATAACCTAATATATCAAAAACAAACTTTGATGAGTAAAGTAGAAAAACCCTAACCCAATCATTAAAATGCTCCCACCCTGTTGATAACCAAGGCCAAATTCGATCATTTATTGGAGTTCGTTCTTCTCCCAAAAACCAACTAAAAAATTTCCATGCTATAAAAATAATGGAAACTCTCATTATAAAAAAAATCATTTGCCGATTTTTATCGACAAATGATTTAATATCTTGAATAAAATCTTCTTTTACATTCATTTAAATCGTGCTATTTGTGAACAATAATTGGTGCAGGGCGGAAGGCACAGGGTGCAGAGTTCGCAATGCGCGGAGGTGGAAAAAGGTAAAAGGTGGAAAGGTAAAAGGTGCAGGGTTCGCTATGCGTGGCGCGCGTTGCGTTGCGCTTTTACCGTGTACCTTTTACCATGTACCTTTTACCAGTCTTTTTCAGCTCTT
>JBAXTE010000070.1:0-8861 GCA_037130365.1 Bacteroidota bacterium | reverse complement strand
CATTGTCAATGATTTCTTTGTAGTTTTTGGTAATGTCATTTTGAATGTCAATTACCACTAATGACTTTTTCTGCATGGAATTTCAGTCTAATATTTTTATGTTTTATTCAATTTTCTATTTCATTGTCCATCGAAGCTGTCGCTTGTTCGCTGGCGGCTGTTGCCTTTTTTACTTTGTTATTTAGTAACAACTATTCTGTCTTAAATTGTCTATATTTATATTTCGTGAAATACTCAATATCTTCTCCAGAGTAATGTATTTTTTTTACAAGTAAATTATTTACTAAATTATATATATAAAGTTCTTTTTCAATTTCATTCCCTATAACTTTTACAGATTCACTAGTCAAATTTTTTAAATAATCATAATTCAATTCAGTAATTGAATATAAGCTATCTGGTTTGTTTTCATATTGAATTTCAGTGATAAAGCGTGACAATTTGTCATACCCTGAATCCGTCCATGTATTATAAAAATACATAGTCTTGTAACTAAATTTACCATTAATATATTGATTTTTTTCAATTGGTCTACCTAAACTATCGTTTAAAATCGTGTCTTGTATTTGAATAGAATCTTTAATTAAACCCTCACTATTATAGTTATATTGACAACTTGTTAAAATTGTTGATTTCTTCTCCTTTTTTGATGATTTAATTAAACATGAAACTATATTATTCTCTTTGTATTCTGTTTCTTTGGAAAATTGACCAGTTGAATCATATTCAAATATAGTTTTGCTAATCAAATTACTTTTTTTATTGTCAATAAATTTCCAAAATTCATCAGCTATTTTTTTGTTAGTACTATCATATTGAATAAAATGAACAGTTTTTAATTTTTCATAATCGCAACCTTCTCCATAAGTTCGTGATTCAGAGTTGTCAGAATGTTTTTTATAACTTCCAAAATGAAATTCTTCACCATATTCCCCAACCTCTATTATGTTTCCCTTTTTGTCATAACGAATATAATTTCTATTTACACTATTTGTTATCCATTTACTATGAAAAATTCCCCCAAAAAAAGGTTTATAGTAATATTCTTTTTCAAATCGAATTTCAACATTTTGTTGATTAATATAGATTGAACAAGAAGTCATTCCTACAATTATTCCAAATAATAATAACAATAATAATCTTTTCATTGTTGTTTCCTTTTCAAGGTAACCGATAACGTTTGGCAATAAGAAACGTAGGGCATTTCGAAGCACCTAACTATCAAGTTGCCAAGCCGTTTATTTAATGTTATGTTGGTCAAATTAAGCACTTTCCACCCTCTGTTTTTTATTGCGTGTTGCCAACAGTAATTTTTATTCAATTCTTCCTAATTCTTGTCCGCCTTGTATACCTCCGATTGCTTCCATCACAATTTCTTGTTGCATTGGTTCTTTCCAGCCCATTTTAGACAACTCTTGTTTTACAGCAATCTCATTCTTTCCTTTATTAAAGTGATATAATGTAAATTCAATTACTTCTTCTGGAACTCGTTCAATTGTATAACTTATTACTGCTGAAAGAATTCTCATATAACCAACAAAAAATGTTAGTCCAAGTTGAATAATCCACGAAATTATCAATCCAATTGCTCCTGTATTTAATGATTTTATTGTCAAGCCTTGTTCAAATCTTATTTTTAAAAACTCAAAAAATCCAATTGGTTCATAATTGTTTTGAGATAAAATTAATTGGTATTGAAAATATTGGTTCAAGGTATATGTTAGAACAACTCCTAATCCAAGAACTAATTTTAACTTATTAAAATCAGTATAATTACCAAGTCTAAGAAAATATTTGATTGATAAACCTAATAGAAACCCTACACCAACTTCATAAAGCCCAATTATATAAGCACCTGACACAGAAAGAGTAGCAATAATATATGCTAGTAAAACAGATAGAATAACTGTTCCAATCAATGGAAATATAATATTTGGTGTTCTATACTTTTTTGGTTCAGGTAATGTTTTTGGGATTTCATAACCTTCCCAGTTGTCTTTCTTTTCTATTTCTTTTTCAAGTTCTGCAATTTTATCAGTGTCAAAAATTTTCAATTCTTGATTAAATGCAAATATGAAAAGTTTTACTCTTTTTGAATTTCTTCCAAAATCCCAAATTTCACTGCCCAATGAAACACTCTTGACAACGACATTTCCTAAATTGTCAATTATTGCTGTAATTTTTTCGCTTGCACCACCAAAATCTCTTTCTCTTTTTGCTTCTATTTGCTTGTCATTTTGAAAAACGATTGTCCATTCTAATTTTTCAATCGTTTTCGCTGCAATTTCTACAAAAGTCCTTGGTTTTAATTTTACTGAGAATATTTCAGAATATTTAGGTGTAAATCCAAAAGAATGCTTTTTCTTAATTTGGTTTTCAAAATCTTGAAATTCTTTGTTCATTTGTTTGTCTCTCTTTTATTGTTGGCAACTAGTAAATATTTCTTATAAATAAATTTTACCACGCATATTTTAGTTGTAATTGGGTGCATTTTTAGTTTAGCAAATATATGGAATAAAAAATTAGATAATAAAATAACAATCATAATTTTTTTCTTATGTATGGTTGAATGCTCGATGCGTAATATGCAATATTGAATTATATTTTAAATATTGGGCCAATTTGTATTAGCATACGGTATTACCAGTTCGTGCTTTGTTTTTTGTCAAGGTGCTTGCCAAAACAGGGTAGGGTTGTTTGTCTTAAATTTAATAATAGTGGTATTTGATTTAAGATTTTTCTCCACAGTTTTGTCGGGTACTTGATTGAAATAGTCTAACGGCAAAAGTCTTACATACTGAAAAACTTTATCCGTTTCGTCAGTTTCTGTGTCGTATTCACTAGATATTGGACATTCAAAGATATATAAATTTTTCGCCATATAATTAAACAGATACTCCTCCTTGATTGTTGACATTTTATGATTCCAGTTTGCATCTGGATTCAGAATTAGAGGTTTGCCCGATATTACACGTTCTCTAACCTCCTCTATGCTTAATAATTCCCCATTCTCGTTCATAACGTATGCATCATTCGTTGGATCAATCCAAATCCATTTTTTTAACTCATTTGAGTAAACCATGTTTATCACATGGCAGTCATTGTCTAAACCCAAACTGTCTTTGGGGAGACAAGTTGCAAATCTTGATTTAATACCAATGGACAAATAACATTCATTCAACACTGTTGCCAATCCCCTGCAATTTAGACCTCTATTGTTTTTTTTACATTCTGCAATCATACTCAACGCATTCTTGACAATTGGGTTTGCATGATTGCCATCATGAGGGATGAGGTTATGTATCCAGTGAGCCAAATTAATGATTTTTGAAATTTCATTACCAGTTCCTGCAATTGAATCCAACTTAAACGTATTTCGTAAAACAACTAAATTAGGATTGTCTTTTGATTGATACGTAAAGTTAGGAAAGGATCTATTATCATTCAAATTGTATTCTTTGGCTTTTTTAAGAATGTAAAGATAGTCGCTTATACACCTTAATTGCTCCACAATATTTCCAAACTCTTTTTCTTTTTTGATATTAACTAAATCACTATCCTTTATCAAATTGGGGTAATCAATAAAGCCAGTTTCAATAGATTTTTTAAAATAGATCATTGCCATTGCTTTATTGTCTAGCAAAGAATATGTGCAGCAAAGGTTGTAGTAAGCAGAGTTTAAATATCCAGAAAAATTAATTTTATCCGTTTTTGACAATTTATCATATTTATGTAAAAACTCAGAAAGTAATTTTTGATACGTTTTTACATCTTTTTGCTTGTAAGATTGATGAAATAAGCTGTCTTGATGTTTTGCAAAATTATCAAATTTCTCTTGTATGGTCTGTCCATGCACAACTGCCATGGTCATTATGATTAGAATGAGTAAAAATTGTTTGATTTTCATTATTGTTATTCATTTAATGTTGTAGGTTTTTGTTTTTTCAGCATGACTTGCTAACTAGCTAATAGTTCAAATATATAAATTTTACCACCCATATTTTAGTTGTAATGGGGTGCATTTTTAGTTTAGCAAATATATGGAATAAAAAATTAGTTATTAAAATAACCATCATAATTTTTTTCTTATGTTTGGTTGAATATTCTTACTTTCTTGTTGTTAATATAAATACAAAAATCTCGTAATCAGCGGATTAAAATGGTGTGTTCGATGTTCAGTCACGAAAGCTATAGTAGTGAACTCGGAAGCCGTTGTTGCCGTTTCGTTATTTTTTCTTTCCTATTTCAAGTCCTTTTAAATGGTCAAAAACTGCTTTTTAATATAAAAACATCTTGATTTATGACGTTAATTTATTCTTTGGTTAAAATCTTTGGCACTTTTAGATAATCCTCCAGTCTAACATTATTAGGAAGTGCTTTTTTTATTGATTCTGTTGCCTTAAACCAGACAATTACGGTGTCATTTCTGTTTGAATTTTTAGCTTCATTCATACAAATAGCAATGGGTAAAAGTTTTAATTCTTTGTTTAAAACAGTATAGTTATCTAAGCTCATGTTGCCTTTTTTGTTCCCTATCAGAAGGGGATAAAAATCATTCTTAGTGTAAAATTTTTCAACCAAAGCAGTATCGTTGTTTTCTCTAGCAGTAACTATGTCCGACTCAGTATAATGGCTCGTCGTTAAATAATTGTCGCTTGTGCAATGAAAAGCTAATAAACAAAATCTTTCACCGTCTTCTCTCCATTTTGGATTCATGTTTTTATAAAAAAGTCCATTGTCTTTTAACTCAATTCCTAATGATTTAAGCTGCTCTGAGTTAAGATAAAGGAAGTCGGTAGTTTTTGTCTTGCTACAACTGATAATTGTCAAAGCAGCAATAATTGCGATAAATGATTTAATTTTCATGATTTCTGTTTTTTATGATTAATTATTTTTTTATAATGACCTCCAGTATTTGCGGCTTTACGCAGTAGCGGACTAAATCCCGCTAAAACTTTCACCGCACACCAAAATTAATTAATTTGTGCGAACTTTCAAAACCCGCCACCCCGCTATTGTGCAAAACCGCGGTTACCTGCTGCCTTTCTGATTTTTTGAAACAATTATTAAAAAAATGAAAATCATGTTAGACACTCGCATTATTTTCTATTTGTCCGTTAATGTTTCCAATGTCTAATAATGAACTAGAGTTTAATTCTACTATATCACTTCCCACCTCATTAAGTTGCTCAATTGCTTCTGTTTTAATACATTCTTCCGCAGAGTTCAAATTCTCTTGATTCTTTCTTGACTCCTTAATCACTTCCTCAATTTCATTTAAGGTGCCTTCTTTTATTTCAACTTCTAAAGCTTCTTTTGCCCGTCTTAAAAACACATCAGTTGGGTAAATGTAAAACAGTAAGTTTTTGCTTTTTTTTATTTCATCAATTAGTTCAGGTCTTGGGCCAACAGTCATGCCTAAAACTATTTGAAACCAATCTTCTTTTACATCACCTGTCACTAATATTATCGGTTTGTCAATTTCAGTAGCTTTACGACAAATCTCTTTCCAGATAACTAAGTCACCATAAATTTCATTACCTTGCTTTTGTCCTTTGTCCATATACCCTGGTGGGGTTTTTTCGCTATATCTTTTTGCACCTTCAAAATATATTTCTTCAAGCTCTTTATCTGTAAAAGGGTTACCAACAGCACCATCAATTATATCAGCCAATTTTTCTTTAGTAGGATTCTGAAGAATTAGCTTTTGAATTATTTTCTGTTTGTCCTTTAACTCAACATCAAACTTTTTAGTAAAATCCTCAATTTCTCGATGTAAATTACTTTGAAGAAATGGATGACTACGCTTTGCTTGAAATTTCTCATTAAAAGAGGTAAGCATTTTTATTGCATCTGAATATTCTGTGGCTTGACCCTTTATTATATCGTTCAGTCTTCGATGATATTCAAAAGCAATGCGATATGGTATCCAAATCCTTTCTTTGATTTTTTCCATTGTGGAAATTAGATTTTCAACTGTTTCGTCTGAATAACGATAAAGGTCAAGTAGTACATTCGTGTCAAAAATAAAAATGCCCTCAGACCATAATTTTTTGAAATCAGCTTCTGTTGGCGAATAAAATCCAGGAAATATATTTCTCATAGTCTTTTAGATTAGAGGTAAATGTTTTTTTAACCATTCTAAGTCAGAAATTGCACTTCTCCAAGCTGCTCTACCACCTGATTTAATAACAAAAATCCTTTCATCAGGATTTAAAAATTGAATTAAATAATCTCTTATATCAGTAGCACTCGATTCTGTTACTACTGAATAAGTTGATTCAGTTATTCGTGCCCATGTCCCATAAGCTTTAACAGCCTCATGAAAATTATTATAATTTCTATTAGGTTTAAGGTCAAAGGATATAATATAGCATTTTTTCATTTCTTTTGTCTTATTTTTTTGTGACAAAGTTAAACTTAATTTCTATTTGTTTAAACTTACATTTAAATTCCTACTTCTTTAAGGTTGCAGGTAACTCGTTAATAGGTCTCATAAATACATTTACCACTCATATTATAGTTGTAATGGGGTGCATTTTTAGTTTAGCAAATATAAGGAATAAAAAATTAGATATTAAAATAACCATCATAATTTTTTTCTTATGTTTTGATGAATATTCTTACTGTCTTGTTATTAATATATACACAAAAATCACGTAATCAACGGATTAAAGTGTGTTCGAGGCGCAGTCACAAAAGCTATAATGGTGAACCCGGAAGCCTGATTACGTTTGCGGTTTGTAGTAGTGGTAGACTAATTCCAAGTTCCTGCCTAACCATACTAATTCCGATTTGTCGTGTTAATTAATTTGTGTGAACTTTCAAAACCATCCACCCCGCTATTGTGCAAAGACGTTGTTATGCGTTTGCCTTTTTAAAAGTTAAATTTTTTTGTCACGCTATTAATATTGGTATTAGTATATATACAACCTAAGCAAATAGATATTGTCCCGTTTTTGCTAATTACAAATTTTATTATTTTCATTTCTTTTTCCGTCAATTTTATTCCTTTTTTTTTCAATTGAAATAGTCCAGTAACAGCATAAACTTGCTTTTCTGTGTTTGTTGATTTTAGCCAATTCAGAAGTTTCTTCTTGTTTTTAAATGCTATCCATTTGTCAATTTGTTTTCGTCCTATTGGCTTAGCTCCTTCAATATCGCAATATTGTCCGTAAACAAAATCTGTAACAAATAATTCATTTTCGTTAAGTTCTTTTTGAAAAATATTTCTGAAAGAGATTTTTAAACTGTCAAATAATTTTTCATCTTTGAATTTGTCAATTAAGTCATAATATGATTCACTTTTGTTAAATACTTTTTTGTACTTCTTTTCACTTAATTCATAGTAAACAATTTGTGTTTTTGTCGCAATAATGTTCACTCTAAAAATATAATCAGAAAAAATTGCTGGGTTTTCAAGGGTAGGAACCCATTTTTCAAAAAAGAAAACTCCTTCTTGAAAATCAAATGTCAAATCACGTAAGCACTCACAATTAGAGTATATTCTTTTATCACCATTTGTCAGGCTGTCCGCAAACTTTTTAAATTCAACAAAGTCCTTAGTAACAAGAACCTTTTTTACATCATTCTGAATTTGTCCAAGGATCGTACTTGTCCAAATGAGTCCGATTAATATTGTCAATGTGAGTCTTTTCATAAGGTAACGCATAACGTTTTGGTGGGGCTTTTCGGAGCGATTACCTGGCCACCGAGACCAAAAGGAGCCACGAAGAACAAACCTTGCGGAAACCACTGACCGCCCCATGTTTTCTTAGGTGCTGTTGGCATTAGTTTTTATTTCTTTTTATTAATATTCGTTCCATTAAAAACTGTTCCGTAGTCGAAGTGCTTATGCCAATTATATAATCTTGAAACTTATAGAAGTCAATGTCATTCGCACTATGTGAGTATAAGCCTTCAATCTTTTTCTTCACCGATGAAAGGGTTCTGTAGTCGGTTCTGAAATTCCACCAATCTATAGAAACCAATAGGTCTGTTTTGGAGACGGTTTGAGTGATATCGCCAATCTGTCCTTTGGAATAAATCGCTGGTTCACCAGGCTTGGATGTCTTCTCATATCCATATTCAACCATTGCATTTTGCCAATCAGCGTAATCCATTTTTAGAAAACTGATGATTTGTTCAATTGACGGGCTGACAAAACGCTCTGTATCAAATTCAAAGGTTTCAGTGGTTTGTGAATACCCATTTTGCATAAGAAATATTAGTCCGAACAATAGGAAAGTTTGTCTCATGTAGTTCATTTTAAATTAATGCCAACTAGTTAATAGGTCTCATAAATAATTTTTCCCACTCATGTTTAAGTCGTAATGGGGTGCATTTTTAGTTTAGCAAATATATGGAATAAAAAATTAGATATTAAAATAAACAGCATAATTTTTTTCTTATGTTTTGTGGAATATTCTTACTATTTTGTTACTCATAGAAACAAAAAAAGCCTCATAATCAGCTGAATACAAGACTTAAAGTGTACCCGAGGCGCGGTCACGATAACTATCGTGATGAACCCGCACGCCAAAAACAAACAAAGTTTTAATTTTATAATTTACAAAAAACAAAAAGAGCCTCAGTTTTCACTGAAGCTCTATGGTACCCGAGGCGGGACTTGAACCCGCACGCCGTTGAAAGCAAAGGATTTTAAGTCCTTCGTGTCTACCAATTCCACCACCCGGGCAATTTCTATGAACGATTTTTTATTCTCTTTGAGCGAAAGACGGGACTTCCCGCTTTTTCGGGATAAACTTCTTCGTCCCGATTTTCACTCTTTGAGCGAAAGACGGGACTCGAACCCGCGACCCCGACCTTGGCAAGGTCGTGCTCTACCAACTGAGCTACTT
>JBAXTE010000007.1:0-125726 GCA_037130365.1 Bacteroidota bacterium | reverse complement strand
AAATATACACATAATTATCAGATATTCAAAGCTTTAAATTTTAGAAGTCCCCTAATATAATATTTGCCATTTATAGTGTCCTCTCTTATATAAAATTTTCTAACAGCTGCTGAATGATAATAACAATAATCTTGAACTGTTTTGTAATTCATTGAATTAATAATTGTATCTGATACTAGTTTTAAAGAATCAGAACCATACCAATCCCCTTGTTCAAATGACACATTCCAAATAGTAGAATTATTTCCAAATATTGATTTGTACGGTTGGGCTTTCAAAACCGGGTTATATCCAAACAAAAAAAGCGAGGAAAGAAGTGTTAATAATAGTAGTTTTTTCATGATACATATTTTTTGTACGAAAATGATGTTTTGTCAACTGTTTTATTGAGTGTTTTCATAAACGTGGGTTAAATACTATGGCAAATATAATCAGATATTTAGTAACTAAGCAAATATTAACTTTAATAATACGAACTAAAATTATATTTACATCCCAAATATTTATACCCAATTATATTTTCTTTTTAAAAAAGAATTGAACAAAAAACCCATTTATTTGCTCTATTATCTGAAAACATAAAATTGAGCGAAAAATGAGTATTATCAACAACTCCCTTAGTTATTTAATGCCAATTATATTTGTTGGACATGGTAGCCCGATGAATGCAATTGAAAATAATGAGTTTACAAAAGGATTTAAAACCATAGCACAAACGATTCCTAAACCTCGTGCAATATTATGTATATCAGCACATTGGTACACCAAAGGAACCAAAGTAACGGCCATGGAAAATCCAAAAACCATTCACGATTTTGGTGGTTTTCCGGATACTCTTTACCAAGTACAATATCCTGCAAAAGGCAACCTTGAGTTGGCAAAACAAATTAAAAAACTATTAAGTCCAACCGCTGTTGATTTAGATGAAAGTTGGGGTATAGATCACGGTACTTGGAGTGTTTTAACTCATTTTTACCCGTTGGCAGATATTCCTGTGGTTCAGTTAAGTATCGATTACACAAAATCGGCAGAATACCATTTTAATTTGGCTAAAAAACTCGCTTTTTTGCGTCAAAATGGAGTTTTAATCATTGGAAGTGGCAACATTATTCACAATTTGAGTTTGGTCGATTTTCAAAATTTCGACAAAGATGATTATGGATACGATTGGGCAAAAGAGGCTCAAAAAACAATGAATCAATGGATTCGTGAAGAAAATTTTGAAGCACTGATAAACTACGAAAAACAATCGAAAGCCATCCAATTAGCAATTCCTTCCCCCGACCATTTTCTGCCGTTAATTTACATTTTGGCACTAAAGGAAAAGTCCGAAAAGATTACATTTTTCAATGATAAATTAGTTGCAGGATCGCTAAGTATGACCTCTGTGATTATTTCTGAAAATTAAACGGGTCTTCTAAAAAGACATTTTTAGCTTCGCTGAGCTTGCCTTTCGGCTGCGGTTCAGCGTTAAACTTTAATTTTAAAATTCTCATTTACTCCAGTAAACTTCGCTTTTTAAAATCTTGTCTGCCTCAAAAAATTGAATTTTTAGAAACCCCTTGATTCTAAATTGTAAAAATATTATTAATTTTGAGGCTTTATTACTAGAATAGAAGGAGCTTCCGACAGCCATTTACTTTGACTTTCTACTACCAAGTTCCAACTGGCAAGACTAATTAACACCAAATCTTGCTTTTTTAAGAGTTGGGAATCAAAATTATGTTCGCTAAATAGTGCGATGTTTTTGGGTGCAGTTTGCTCTATTATTCGAATGGTTTCTTTAATGTTAATCGATCGTTTTATGACTCCAGCAACGTCGTAAATGATAATTCGAGAATCGTTGTTTTGAATTAGTTTTTGGGCATAAGTGAGCAAAAACACATCTTCTTCTTTTAAAAACGGAATAAACACGAATTCAGCTTTTTGAAAGTTTTTATTTACAAAAATGCCTAAAGGAACCTTACTTTGCTTTATTATTTGACGGGCTCGTTCGTCAAAAATGGTGTTTTCAAACAGTTTTTCTGCTCCTGTCAACGTGTCGAACAATCGTTCTGGATTTATAAACTTTGTGGTAATTCCTAAAATTTTACCCAAAAGAGTCCCTTGATAAATTGATTTTCCAGAACCCACAATCATCAAATCGTAATCACCTTGATTTGCGGTGTCAATTAATTCTCGCTCAATATCCAACGCAGGTTTAAAAATCGTATTTACAGGAATATTATGTTTTTTGGCCTCTTTTTTAAATTGTCGAAAACTTTCTCGCTCAAACTCTTCTGCATTATAATGGTTGATTTCAGTACTAGGAGTAAGGTGAATGGCAGTAATATTTGAATTGGTCAACGATTTTTCCACAAAACTTCGCGCTAGTGTAATCATCGATTTTCCATTTTCGGGATTACCAAGAGGAATCAAAATCTTGTATTTTCGCTCATTATCTATGTCAACAGGAATATTTTCCTCTTTTACCTTCGGAAAAATCTTGCCAATGATAAAAATTGCAGGACCCGTCATAAAAGTTGTTACAAGTGCCATAATCACCATCATTGCGAAGATTTCGGGTTTTAAAACGCCTAAATCATATCCAATATTTAGCACCACCAACTCCATTAACCCTCGAGTGTTCATCAACGCGCCAATCATAAGGCTATCACGCCAATTTTGACCTACAAATCGAGCGGTTAATGAACTTCCTAAAAACTTTCCAGTTACCGCAATTAGGATAATAACGCCACAGATTTTCCACAAATAGGGGTCGTTTAGGAGTCCAATTTGAGTTCGCAAACCGGTAAAAACAAAAAATAGGGGAAGTAACAAAACTACCGATACATCTTCTACCTTTTCGATAAAAACATTGCGAAAGTTTACGTTCGAAGGCATGATTACCCCAGCCATGAAAGCACCAAAAAGAGCGTGGATACCTATAGATTCAGTGGCATAAGATGAAAGCAAAAGTGTAATAAAAAATATGGCAACAATAGGTTTACTTAAACCCTCTTTATTACTGTATTTTTCTCCAATTTTCTTTAAAAATGGACGAACAATGTTTAACATGATAAAAACATACCCTACAGCCATAATAATGATAAAAATAGAACTTGTAAACGAACCTGCTTTAACTACCGCAATAACCGCTGCCAAAAGACACCAAGCGGTAATATCATCCGCAGCTGCACAGGTTATGGCAATGGCTCCCAAACGAGTTTTGGTAAGTCCCTTTTCTTGCACAATCCGTGCTAAAACCGGAAAAGCAGTGATACTCATGGCAATCCCCATAAAAAGGCCAAACGAAACAAAATTAACTCCTTTGGGCGCAAAATTCATAAAGATAAAATACGCCAAACCCATTCCCAAGGCAAAAGGAATAATTATACTTGCATGACTTATCACTACGGCATCGTGTGCTTTGTTTTTTAGCACTTTTAGGTCGAGTTCCATTCCTACAATAAACATAAACAAAATCAAACCAATTTGACTTAGAAAGTTTAAATTTCCAAGAGATTCTTTAGGAAATAAAAAAGTTGAAAATTCGGGATAGTACATTCCTAAAAAGGAAGGACCTAAAAGTATTCCAGCAAAAATTTCCCCAACAACAGAAGGTTGACCGATTTTCCGACAGATAAAACCAAATAATTTTGCCACCATCATAATGGTTACAATTTGCAATAGCAAGATGGCTAAAGGGTGGGTGATGTTTATGTTGAATGTTTCGGTAAATGTTTTCCAAACCGTGTTGAAACTATTATCGTGTGATGGTAAATTATTTGTGGGTATTAATTGTTCTCCTTGTTTTACAATCCAATACATTAACAACGAAAATCCACCGATTATTAAAATGTAAAAAAAGACATTTCTATACTTTTTCATTCGTCAACGCATTAATTAATACAAAGATTTAATATCAAAATTTCAGCGAATTTATAACCAACTAAAGCAAAAGCCAAAGGTTTATCTTCTTAATGTCTGAAAAATGTAACAAGAGGGGTGAAATATGTAAAGACTTTATTCTCTAGGAATCCTGTTAAGATTCTATTTATTCAATTTTATCAAAAAATCAGCTCTGTAGGTTTCGCTAAGGGTAAAAACTAGATCATTGTTTTGGCTATTTAGAATCGCCGTTGTTATTTCATCACTTGCGTAATATCTTACCATTTTTATAGCAAGAATCTCCTTTTTATTGATTCTGCAAAAATCGTTTTCTGGCAATAGTTCAAGTAGTTGCTCGAAGGAGGTGTTTTTTATAACCAATTGTTTTCCGTTTGATAGAAACGCTAGTTTATCACGCTTATCGATTTCGGCAGTAGTAATATATTGCAATTGATCGAAAAAAAGTACTGCTTTTCCTTTGTTGGTGTTTATGTTGATAAAGTTTTTTGGAATACTTAAATTTTTCTGCTGTTTGAATGCTTTTTCTATTGCTTTTTCCAGTCGTTCCTTTTGAATGGGCTTACGTATATAATCGATTGCGTCAATATCAAAAGCATCGGCAGCATAATCTTTATATGCCGTGGTAAAAATAATCGCTTTTTTGTCGAGAAGATGTGCCACATCAAGTCCGCTAATACCGGGCATTTCGATATCTAAAATCACCAAATCGAAATCCAGATTTTTCGACTCTTCGAGAAACAACAAGGGATTGTTGAACGCACGAACAATTTCTATGGTGGGAATCTGTTCACATAGCATCCGCAGGTATGTTAAACCCGGCAATTCATCATCGAGAAGCACACATTTTAGTTTATGATTCATGAAGTTGGATGGTTAAGTGAGCAATGTAAACACCATTTTCGGTGTATTGGTCGAGTTTGTAACGGTTTTTATAAATAATATCCAATCTTTTTTTGAAATTCTCTTTTCCAAAACCGCTGTTTTCCTTTTTAATCGCCAATTTTTCACTTACTTTATTTGAAACCGTAAGATGAAATTCGGTTTTTTTAAGCTCAAATTTAATTGCAATAAAAGCGTCTTGCTTTTGCAAATCGGCATGTTTAAACGCATTTTCGATTAAATCGACGGTAATTAATGGGGCCACTTTTAATTGTGAATAGAGTTCACTGTCTTCAATTTTATTTTTAATTCGTAAATCAAATAGCGGACTGATTTTCAATCGATTAATTTCAATTAAATTTAATGCAAAGCCGATTTCATCCTTCAGTAATACAAATTGCTCATCGCTTTCATAAAGAATAAAATCGAGGACATTAGCCAACTTATCGAGTGCATAATAGGTTTGATAGGCATGAGATTGAATGGAGTTTAGTGTGTTTTTAAAGAGATGAGGATTGAGTTTATATTTAATGGTTTCCATCTCTAAGGAGTTTACCTTTAATTCAAGTTCATTGTTGTATTCTTGCAATTTTTTTCTAGCTCTGTTTGAGTTTAGAAATTTAAATCCTAAAAAAGCAATCAAACCAGCCGATATAAGCAAAAGCAACAGAATAATCGTAATATAAAAAGCAGAATTCATCGTATTTATTTTCTTGTAAAATTAATACAAACAAATGAAAATTGAGCTTTTATTTATCATGTTTTTCTTCAAAGAGAATTTAGAAAAGATGCAAATTATTTTTGTCGGTCTTTACATCAAAGGTTTTTAAAACAAATGAAAATTTACTCCCAGTTCCAAATTCGCTTTCAACGAAAATTTTTCCACCTTGACCTTCTATAAACTCTTTGCTAATGGCTAATCCCAAACCGGAGCCATTCTCTTCACCGCCAGGGACTCTAAAATATCTATTGAATATCTTTTCATGATACTTTAACTCAATGCCTTTTCCAAAATCTTGCACTGAAAAAATTACAAATAGATCATCCTTTGAGCTTGTTGAAACGATAATTTTTGAATTTTCATACGAATAATGAATTGCATTTAATATCAGATTCGTAAGAACCCAAGCAGTTTTTTCAGAATTTGCATATATTATTGGAATGGGTTCATTTGCAATTATTTCAAGCGTTATGTTTTTATCTTGTGCTTGAGATTTAGTGGCCTCAACCGCATATTTTACAATTTCTATTGGATTTGATGGACTAAGTTTCATTTCAATTTTTCCAGTTTCTACCTGAGCAATATTTAATAATTCTCCCGTAATTCTTAACAATCGATTACTATCATCTTCGATGTTGATTATTAATTGTTTTTGCTCGTGGTTAAGGGACCCAATTCTATGGTCTTCGAGTAGTTTTGTACTCATTAAAATTGATGAAATGGGGGTTTTTAATTCGTGTGAAATTGTACCAATAAAGTTTGTTTTAGCAACGTCGAGTTCTTTAAAAGGGGTGATATTTTTCAAGATAATAACATGTCCGATTAATTTTTCTAAAACTTCTGTAGACATCGAAGGGCTGAAAATGTTCACAATTTCTTTATCAAAAAATGATTCTTTACCATTGGTAAAAATCTTTAGGGGTTCGGTTGATTTATTTTGGTGAGCAGAATCTTTATATTCCTCCATTTCTTTGATTAACGAGCGCATTAAGTCATTTTCTAATGCTATATTATCAGCAGGCTTTCCTATAATATTCATGGTTAAATCTAATAAATTCATTGCTTGTTCGTTCACAAACAAGATTTTTTTGTTTTCATCTAATCCAATGATTGGCTCTGGCATCTTGTTTATCAGAATTTCGATCCGTTGTTTTTCGGATAGAATTTTTGCCAAATTGCTATTTTCGTAGTCTTCTAACTTCTCTGCCATCAAATTAAAGGCAATTGAAAGTTCATTAAATTCAGTATTGCTTTCAAAATGTAGTCGTTCGCTATAATTTTTATCAGCAATTTTTGTAATACCCTCGGTAAGTTCTTTGATTGGATTTGCAATGCTACTTGGAAAATTTACAAACAGCGAAAAGGCAATTAAAAAGCATAATGTTCCGGCTATTGCAATCCAAAGCGTTGCATCGTGGGCTGTTTTTTCTGCAATTTTATTTTTTTTTACGATGGCATTCATGTTGAACTTCATAATGTCATTCAAGTTTTTCTGAACTTGTTGTTGAGTATTCAAATTTTGAGGATTTGACAATAGTTGATTAAAGTTCATTGAAAGCGAGTCTGTCTCTTCTTTTTCTCCAGATTCTGTTAAATTGTTTTGCTGTTTTTTTAAATACACTTTAAAATTATCTCCAGCTTTAGAATCTGTGGATAGATTGCTAATCTCATTCAGCATCTGTCTCGAATATTCGAGCGACAAATAATTGTCTTCTAATATGTTTTTTGAGTCGTTGGATAATTTATTAATTTGCCGAACACCGATGGATGCAAGAACAATAATTAAAATAAACAATAGCCCAATTCCCAAGTTAAGTTTTGTTTTAATTTTCATGACAAAATGATTATATCAATGTTTAATAATGAAATACTCTTTAATAATTGATTGAATGTGTGTATCGAAAAAAAGATTCTAAAGAAAGTAAATTGGGGTTTCCCAATGCAAAGAGTCGTAATTTGATGTTGTTGAGAAACATTACAAATTTCTTTAACTATTGAATTATTTTGTGCTTTTATTACTTTTCCCCCTAACTCGGTGGCTAATTCGAAGTTTTTGAGCAAATGTCGTTGCTTGCTTAACGAAATTTTGTCTAACTGTTCAGAATTAGTTTGAACATATAGAACATACCAAGTACTGTTGTAATAATTTGCCAAACGTGCGGTTTTTCGAATTACTAAACGCGCCACTTTTTCGTTACTACTAATACATGCCATAAATCGTTCATGGCGTTTGACCATATTTTTTGGAATTTCTTTTTCCACTTTTCGCACTACTTGAGCAGCAACTTCCTTTAATGCTAATTCCCGGAGTTGTAAGATGTTTTCGATTTTAAAGAAATTATTGAGCGCTGTTTGAATTTTATTTGCTTGATATATTTTTCCCTCTTTCAATCGGGAGATAAGTTCATCGGCTGTTAAATCAATATTTACAACTTCATCGGCTTGCATTAACACACTATCGGGAATACGCTCTGTAATATCAATATTTGTAATGCTTTTTACTGTTTCGTTCAAGCTTTCAATATGTTGAATATTAACAGCACTTATTACGTTAATTCCAGCATTTAAAATGTCCATAACGTCTTGCCAACGTTTTTGATTTACACTCCCCTCAATATTTGTATGGGCAAGTTCATCTACAATTACTACTTCTGGGTGTTGATTAATAATTGCTTGTACATCCATTTCCTCAAACTCTTTTCCTTTATAGAAACTTTTTTGTCGAGAAATTATTGGCAATCCTTCAATTAGTGCAATAGTTTCAGCGCGTTGATGTGTTTCAACATATCCAATTTTTACATCAATCCCATTTTTTAACATCGAGTGGGCATCTTGTAGCATTCGATAGGTTTTGCCCACACCAGCAATCATTCCGATATAGATTTTAAACTTACCTCGACGTGATTTTTTGATTAAATCGAGAAAGTATTGAGCATTATTCTCCTTATTATACATAGTTTTAATCTTTACAAATGTACTAAAATCGTTAATATCAGATTTCTTTTCTTTAAAAATATTTATTGGCCTAACTCATCAAGAGCCAAATTAAGTTTAAGTACATTTACTTTTGAGGTGCCAATGCAATCAAATAGTCGACTTTCTGTACAATCAGCAACCAAATCGGTTAGTGTTTGTATTGAAATATTACGTGTTTTAGCAATCCTATTAACTTGAATTAATGCAGCTTTTACAGAAATGTCAGGATCCAAACCACTACCACTTTCTGTAATAATATCTACTGGAATTTCTGATCGTGAAATAGATGGATTATGTACTAAAAAAGTATCTATTCGCATTTGTACTTGAGCCAAATAATCCGAATTTGATGGAGCTTTGTTACTTCCTCCAGATATTGATGCATCATAATTGCTTTGTGACGGGCGTGACCAAAAATACTTATCCTCGGTAAAACGTTGACCTATATTTACATACCAATATTGTTTGTTTCTAGTTATAATTTCTCCGTTTCCTTTATTTGGTGTAAGTTGTGCGATACCCCAAATAGCCAAAGTGTAAATCACAGAAAAGAACACTATGCATATTAGTGTTAATCGAATTGCGGTATTTAAATGTTTTTTCATTGAATTATGAATTATTTTTGATAAAGTTTATGTGTGATAAACAAGATAATACGTTATGTTTTCACCTTAGTTTTAATAAAATAGTGAAATAAAAATATCGATTAGTTTTATTCCAAAGAATGGAATTAACACTCCTCCAAAGCCATAAATAAATAAATTTCTGCGTAATAATGCACTTGCCCCAATAGGTTTATACTTAATTCCTTTTAAAGCCAAAGGAATCAACATTGGGATAATTAACGCATTAAATATTACGGCAGAGAGTATCGCACTTTCTGCGGAATGAAGATTCATAATGTTCATTGCTTTTAATGCTGGAATTGTAGTAACAAATAGAGCCGGAACAATTGCAAAATATTTGGCTACATCGTTTGCAATAGAGAAGGTGGTTAGGGTGCCACGGGTCATTAAAAGCTGTTTCCCAATTTCAACTATTTCAATCAACTTAGTTGGATCGTTATCCAAATCGACCATATTGCCAGCTTCTTTTGCCGCTTGAGTTCCGCTGTTCATGGCAACACCTACATCTGCTTGGGCAAGAGCAGGCGCATCGTTGGTGCCGTCGCCCATCATCGCAACCAATTTTCCTTGCTCTTGTTCCCTTCTTATATAGTTCATTTTATCTTCTGGTTTTGCTTCGGCAATATAATCATCTACTCCTGCTTTTTTTGCAATGTATCCAGCTGTAAGAATATTGTCACCAGTGACCATTACTGTTTTTACACCCATTTTCCGAAGACGTTCAAAACGCTCTTGTATTCCAGGTTTGATAATATCTTGAAGTTCAATAACTCCTTGAACTTTTTCGTTAACCATTACCACTAAAGGAGTTCCACCGTTAGATGAAATGGTATTTACTCGCTCAATGATTTCAAGGGGCATTTGGTTTCCTGAATCTAATATTATCTTTTTCATTGCCTCAAACGACCCTTTTCTGATTCTTTTTTCAGCACCGATATTTATTCCAGAATATCTTCGTTCGGCAGTAAACTTTATAATTTGAATGTTTTCGTCGAAATGGGTGGAGGGAATTATGGCTCCTTTTTCTTGAGATAACTCAACAATGCTTTTCCCTTCGGGGGTTTCATCTGAGATTGAAGAATAGAGGCAGTTTTGAACAAACTCAAATTCATATTTTGTATCGATAGGATAAAAATTTGTTGCTTTTCTATTGCCAATAGTAATTGTTCCAGTTTTATCGAGAAGCAAGGTGTCAATATCTCCTGCTGTTTCTACAGCCTTGCCCGACTTTGTAATTACATTTGCTCGCAAAGCTCTGTCCATACCAGCAATACCAATAGCAGAAAGCAACCCCCCAATTGTAGTAGGAATTAAGCAAACAAACAAGGAAATATATGCAGAAATAGGAATTGAGGTGTGTGCAAAATCAGCAAAAGGTTTTAGTGTTACACAAACAATAATAAAAACCAAGGTAAAACCTGCCAAAAGAATGGTTAATGCAATTTCATTGGGCGTTTTCTGACGACTTGCACCCTCAACTAAAGCGATCATTTTATCTAAAAAACTGTCTCCCGGTTCATTGGAAACTTCCACAATAATTCGGTCTGAAAGAATTTTAGTGCCACCAGTTACTGAACTTTTGTCTCCGCCATATTCTCTAATAACGGGAGCAGATTCTCCTGTGATTGCGCTTTCGTCAATAGTTGCAATACCTTCAATAATTTCACCATCTGTTGGAATAATATCACCAGATTCACAAACAAAAACATCTCCTTTTTTAAGAACAGATGAACTTACAATTCTAATGTCTTTTGATGATGTTAATAATTTAGCTGGTGTTTCTTCTCTTGTCTTTCGCAATGAGTTTGCTTGAGCTTTTCCCCTGGCTTCGGCAAAGGCTTCAGCAAAATTTCCAAAGAGCAAAGTAATAAACAAAACCAAAAAGATGGTTGTGTTATATCCAATGGATCCTTGATTCTGAGCCCCAAACAAAATTGAAATTATGACAACCAACATCACGAATGTACCAATTTCAACGGTAAACATTACGGGGTTTTTTATGAGTGAAATAGGATTTAATTTTCTAAACGATTCAATAATTGCATCCTTTAATAGCTCTTTTTGAAACAGTCTATTTTTTATAGTTTCCATTATAATATATGTTATTTCAGTGTGAAAAATTCTGCTATTGGTCCGAGGGTGAGTGCAGGAAAAAATGATAATGCTGCTACAATAATTATTACCACAAATACCATAATACTAAATGTTACAGTATCTGTTTTTAATGTTCCAGCGCCTTCGGGAATATATTTTTTGCTTGCCATCGAACCCGCTATTGCTATTGGTCCTATTATCGGCAGAAATCGGCCAAGTAGCATTACAATAGCGGTACTGATATTCCAGAACAAGTTGTTATCTACTAATCCCTCAAATCCGCTACCGTTATTGGCTGATGCAGAAGTAAATTCGTATAACATTTGACTAAACCCATGATAACCAGGATTGCTCAACCAGTTATTGCTTTCGTCTATACGGACTAAGTATGTGGACATTGCTGTTCCTGCAAGAATGAGTAGTGGATGCAGAATAGCCACGATCATCGCAATTTTCATCTCTTTGGCTTCAATCTTTTTACCTAGAAATTCTGGGGTTCGTCCCACCATTAAACCGCTGATAAACACTGCAAGAATGATGAAGATGAAATAGTTTAAAATTCCCACACCCACACCCCCGTAAAAGGCATTGGTCATCATGGCCAACATTTGAGTCAGCCCCGAGATGGGCATTGCGCTATCGTGCATGGAGTTAACCGAACCAGTGGAAATCACGGTAGTTGCAATGCTCCAATAAGCGGATGCCGGTGCTCCAAAACGGACTTCTTTTCCTTCCATGGCGCCCATTTCGTTATTGATACCCATTTTTGCAATAGCAGGATTTCCATTAATTTCAGTTTTAATAGTTGGTATCACCAATAGAAGAAACCCAAATGTCATCACTCCAAAAATCATCCACGAGAGTTTTTTTCGTTTGAGAAAAAACCCCAACGCAAAAATCAACGCAAAAGGGATAATCATCTGTGCAACCATTTCAACAAAATTTGTGATATAACTTGGGTTTTCAAATGGATGAGCAGAATTTGCTCCGAAAAACCCACCACCATTGGTTCCAATATGTTTTATAGCAACAAATCCAGCAGCAGGACCAGTAGCTATCTGAATAGTATCACCTTGCAATGAAATGTTGTTTGTTTTCCCTTTAAAAGTCATTGGAGTGCCTTCAAAAAGCAAAATTATTGCTACCAAAATGGAAAGAGGAAGTAATATTCGAGTACATGATTTAATAAAAAAGTGATAAAAATTACCAAGCATTGCTGAAGTGCGATTTTTTAGTGCATTAAAGAGGACAATTACTGCGGCAATTCCAGTAGCTGCAGATACAAATTGTAAAAACATCAATGCAAAGATTTGAGAAAAATAGCTCACACCAGTTTCTCCAGAATAATGCTGCAAGTTGCAATTCGCCAAAAATGAAATGGATGTATTCAGAGCCAAATCAAACGGCATATTTGGGATTCCATCGGGATTTAATGGCAACCAGGCTTGATTCGTTAGAATAAATAAAGCAACTATCAGCCATACAAAATTAAGGGTTAACATAGCCGCAAGCTGCTGTTTCCAGTTCATCTCTTTGGTTATGTCTATTTTGCAAAAACGATAAATCAATTTTTCAAGAGGGTTCAGAATGGGGTCAAGAAAAGTATGTTTGTCCGAAAACACTTTGGCGATATATCTACCCAAAGGAATTGATATGACAAGAGTAACAACAAACATCAAAACAAGACCAAATATTTCGAATTGTGTTTCCATTAGAATTTTTCAGGTTTTAATAATACAAAACAAGTGTAGCCAAAAAGGGCAATTGCTATAATAAATAAAAGAATCATTTTGTAATAGGGTTTTAATTTTCAATAATTGATTTTAAAAAAACACTTTTTAATGTTTTGGGCATAAGTTTTAGGTGTTTTCCAAACGAAATAGGATTTTCTGTGGTTGATAATGCCAATAAATACTCGTTTTCGATGGCGTTTTTTTCGTAAAGAGAGCCATATTGGTACAAATTATCCAAAATTTCAAACACCTCTTTTAGTTTTTCGAGATTGCCCATCTCTATTTGTTTAACCGATTGACAAAAAACGATTTTTAAAGTCTGATAGGTTTCAAAGTTTGGGTCTTGAATGTTTTCTTGTGCAAAAAAATCGGGAAATGATTGTTTAAGCACTTTTTGAATTTTTGTTTCCATTTTATTTTTGAATAATTGATTTTTAAAATTGTTTGATAAAAACCATTCAAAAAACACTCCAACAGCCTTGCTGGCAATGTTATCTATTGATAATCAAGAATTAACAAGTTTTTGTTCACAAATAGAAACAAAAAAACCATTTCATTTTGAAATGGTTGGCAGTTCATTTTGGGATGAAGTTTACCCAATTTTATATTCTTCAATTTTTCTATATAATGTTGAGGTGCCAATATTAAGCAATCTAGCAGTTTCCATTTTATTTCCTTGGGTGTATTTAAGGATCTTTTGGATGTGGTTTTTTTCTACATCTGCCATTGTAAAAGATTCGGATTCGTTAATATTTGGGGTATTGAAATCAATTGGAAGCGCCTCTTCGCTGAGAACACCATTATTGGAAAGAATCACACAACGTTCTACAATGTTTTTAAGCTCTCTGATATTGCCTTGCCATAAATGTTTTTTCATAATCTCCATAAAATAAGTAGAGGGAGGATTTAATTTTTTATTCGATTTTGCTGCAAATAATTCAACAAAGTAGTTAACCAATATAGGGATGTCTTCTGAACGTTCTCTTAAGGCGGGAAGGCTGATTTGAAAAACGGAAAGTCGATAAAACAAATCTCGACGAAAATTCCCATTTTCTACTTCTTTTTCTAAATTGCGGTTGGTGGCAGCTATTATTCGGATATTTGTCTTTGTTGGACTACTTTCGCCAATTTTTATAAATTCGCCAGTTTCAAGTACTCTTAGGAGTTTGGCTTGCAAATCGATGCTTAATTCTCCAATTTCATCAAGAAAAATGGTTCCTAAGTTTGCTTCTTCAAAAAGTCCTTTTTTGCTTTTGATAGCCCCAGTAAAAGCCCCTGCAATATGACCAAACATTTCACTTTCAATAAGTTCTTTGCTGAATGCGGAACAATTAATAGCCACAAAAGACTTTTTACATCGCAGGCTTTCTTGATGAATGGCTTGAGCGAAAATTTCTTTACCAGTGCCTGTTTCTCCTAAAAGGAGAACGGTTGTATCGGTTGGAGCTACTTTTTTTGCTAATTCAACCACCGTTATAATTGCCTTAGATTTTCCGAAAACACTTTTAAAAGAATATCGGTCTTCCACTTGTTTTTCTAGCAGATTAACTCGTTGGGTTAAATGAATTTTATCCATTGCCCTATTAAGTAAAGGAATAATTTTATTGTTGTCATTTCCTTTAGTGATATAATCAAAAGCCCCATTTTTAATAGCTTGAACACCATCGGGGATATTGCCATATGCAGTAAGAAGAATAACCTCCGTGGTGGAGTTAAGAGATTTGATTTCTTTTACTAAATCAACCCCGTTTCCATCTGGAAGTTTTACATCACAAAGAACAACATCGAAATTAATGATTTCAATTTTTTTCAACCCAGCCTTGCACGTTGATGCCTGATGAACATCAAAGCCCTCAAGTTCAATTATTCGACTGAGCAGAGAGCGAATTTTATCCTCATCATCAATAATTAATACTTTTGCCACATTTTTTTATTGCAAAAATATCTTTTTTTTATTTGCAAATTACTTTTTATTCAAAACCCAATTTCTATTGTTTTGGAAATATTAGATTATTATTAATGTGTTTATTCATAAATCACAGGTTATCACGGAAATAAAATTTTAACAAAAGTGATTTTCGTATGTTTTAATACCTTACTTTTGTCGCTTCGTTTTAAAATTAATATAAAAATGGAAACACAATATTCGACATCAACGTCGAATCATAAAAAAATTCCGCTAAGCGTTGCGGGATTAATAGTTACCTTAGGAATTGTTTTTGGAGATTTAGGTACATCCCCTTTATATGTAATGAAAGCCATTGTTTCTGCAGCTGGAGGAAAACCAGATGCAAATTTTATTATAGGCACTTTATCTTGTATTATATGGACATTGACTCTTCAAACGACCTTAAAATACGTAATCATCACACTTAGAGCAGATAATAATGGTGAAGGGGGAATTTTCTCCCTTTTTGCCTTAATGCGTAAAAAAGTGAAATGGGCTTATGTTATTGCCGTTGTTGGTGGTTGTACATTGTTAGCCGATGGCATTATAACTCCATCTATTACAGTTACATCTGCTATTGAAGGACTTAGAATTATTAGTCCAACCATACCAGTAATCCCAATTGTAATACTTATTATTATTGGTTTGTTTGTCGCACAGCAATTTGGAACTGTTTTATTAGGTAAAGCATTTGGTCCGATTATGTTTCTGTGGTTTTTAATGTTAGGCGTTTTGGGATTAAGTCATCTTTGGGAATTTCCACAGATTTTCGTTGCATTTAATCCATTGAGAGCAATTTCCTTTTTAATTGAAACACCGAGTGCTGTTTTGGTGTTGGGAGCTGTGTTTCTTTGCACTACAGGAGCCGAGGCATTATACTCAGACCTAGGACATTGCGGGTATAACAATATTAAAATATCTTGGATTTATGTAAAGGTCATGTTGATTCTTAATTATCTGGGTCAAGGTGCTTGGATTATTAGTCATCCGGATTTAGCGAGTGGAAATAATCCCTTTTTTGCAATAATGCCTGAATGGTTTATCATACCGGGAATAATCATTGCAACTTTGGCTGCAGTTATTGCCAGTCAAGCACTTATAAGTGGATCGTTTACAATTATTAGTGAGGCAATTTCTTTAAATTTTTGGCCGAGTCTTAAGATTAGCTATCCCACCAAAGTAAAAGGGCAAATGTATATTCCTACCATAAATTGGTTGCTGATGATAAGCTGTATTTTAGTAATCTTCTATTTTCAAGATTCTTCTGCGATGGAGGCCGCTTATGGACTTTCCATCACGATTACAATGCTTATGACAACAATTCTTTTATCCATTTATTTTCATTACATTAAGAAGATTTCAGCGTGGATTATTGGTCTTTTTTTAATGCTTTTTGTTCCAATTGAAGGTGTTTTTCTCTTATCAAATATTAATAAATTTGTAGATGGTGGATTTGTTACAATTATCATTGCAAGTATTTTGTTTGTAATTATGTACGTCTGGTATCAAGGACGTAAAATAAAAAACAGCTTTATTAGTTTCGAAAAAATTGATAAATATATTCCCATATTATGCGACTTGAGTAAGGATGACTCAATTTCAAAATATTCTACTCACTTGGTAAATATCACTAAAGCAAACCATCTTAATCAAATTGAGTCGAAAATTATGTACTCAATTATTCGAAAATCACCCAAAAGAGCGGATGTTTATTGGTTTATTCATTACGACCGAACAGACTTGCCTTATCAGGCTGATTATGAGGTTAATGAAATAGTTTCTGGAAAAATAATCCGATTAGATTTTCGAATTGGTTTTAAGGTTCAACCTCGTATAAATCTATTTTTCCATCAAGTAGTTGAGGAATTACAGAATGATAGAACAATCGACTTAAACAGCCGTTATCAATCGCTCAACCATTATAATATTGAAGGAGATTATCGATTTGTTGTAATTGACAGAATTCAAAATTATGATTTTGATTTTAAACCCTTTCAGCAAATTCTGATGAATCTTTATTATATACTCAAACAGATTGGGATTTCAGATATCAAGTCTTTAGGTCTCGATTCTAGTCTAACGACAATTGAAACAGTTCCTCTGTTATCGAGTAAAAAGCTCAATATTAGATTGAAAAGGAATATTGTAAAACCTCTTAAACCAAAGAGTTAATATTTTATTTTTTTCGATTTTTAAGCGCTTTAATAATGATCTCCGACTCTTCCGATGGAATTTTAAATGGGTGAACAACAACCGGCCGAGCAAGCGAAAAGATTGAATCCACAAGCGTATTCAGTTGCTTTTGATTAATATTAATGGGCAATGGAATATGAGTATATTTAACCATTTGATTTTGCATCAGTTTCTGTTCTTTATCAATCCAAGGTTTATTTTCTCTAATTTTTGGATTCAATAACGAAACAACATTTTTAACATCACTGCTTAAAATATAACCCATAAATTCTTCATCTGTTGGATATGGAATTACATATAATCCACTATCAATACGAACGATTTTTCCTCGTTCAAATTGGTCACGGTCCCACAAATGACGAATTGTAGTGTTATCTTTTTTTATCGCATTTTCGGAAACTTCCATGATTGCTTTTTTAACCAAATTAACTCGGTCTTTACCCAGATAGCAGTGCACATAATACTTTCCTTTACCGTATTTAGCAATCTTTCGGACACTGTCGAGGGCCATTTTATTATCGCTAACCCAGGGTAGCATAGGCAAATGAATAAAATCAAGATTTAGTTCGCGAGCATGCTCTTTTTCTTCATTAATTAAAACAGGTTCAAAAGGGACAACTGCAGGATGAAGAAGTGAGATAATTGCCGTAAAAGACTCTGCTTTTAGTTGTTCCATTTGAGCTTCATCGGGATAAGGTCCAAAAACAAATTCGCTTTTATCTGACTTTAGACTTTGCCTGTCGGCTTTTGATAATGAAATGTTTACAAGTTTAGGATTAAGCCACAACAGCATTGAAAGCAAAAATAATACAACCCCAATAACTGTAATTTTCCAAAAAGTACGAGTAGATAAAGTTGCTTTTTTTGTTAGCACAAATGAGAGCCAAAAAGTGCCTCCGGCAAGTAAAATCATCAAGAAAAGAACTGAATAATCTTGAGTATTTTTAGACCAATTGTTTTTGGTGGCAATTTCAATAATCCAGCGTACTGGAAAAAGCAATGTCAATGTTCCTATGGTAAAGCCCGTAAGAAGCCAATAGGCAAAAAATATTGCCACATGTTTTGTTTTTTTATATAGATTCATATTTTCTCTTGTTGTTAGATGTTTTTAAATATTCAATTATTAACAAATACAAACTTTTATTGTTCAGAATAACAATTTAGGGATAGGTTGAATTGTTTTTTAAAGAAAACCGATTTAAATAATACTTTTTATAAAAATTCCACGTATTTTTGTTGAAAATCTATTCAATATGCTTATTATAGGAATTGCCGGTGGGTCTGGATCTGGAAAATCCACAGTAGTGCGCGAAATTGTCAAAAAGCTTCCAAAGAATTCAGTTTGTGTGATGCCCCAAGACTGTTATTATAAAGATAACGGAACACTCACACAAGAGGAAAAGCAGAAAATTAATTTTGATCATCCTTCATCTATTGAGTTTAATTTATTAATTCGTCATCTAGACCAACTCAAAGCAGGTAACTCGGTTGAAATGCCAGTATATTCTTACATTACTTGCGCACGAGCAAAGGAAACAATTCATATTGAACCACTTAAGGTTATTATTGTAGAAGGAATTCTAATTTTTACAAATCCGCGTTTGCGTGATCGTATGAATATTAAAATATTTGTTGATGCAGACTCCGACGATCGTCTTATGCGGGTTATAAAGCGAGATATTGTGGAGCGTGGAAGAAGCACTCAACAAGTTCTTGATCATTATGAAAAGTTTGTAAAACCGATGCACCTTACGTTTATTGAGCCAACAAAACGATATGCCGATATTATTGTCCCACAAGGTGGTGAAAACCACACAGCTATAGATATTTTATCTTCAAAAATACACATGAATTTGAACAAATAATTCTAAGAATGCCTATTTATCAACTTTCCGATGATGATATTCGGTTTCCAGATGCAATAGAATCTGAACCAGATGGGTTATTGGCAATTGGAGGGACACTTTCTCCTGAAAGATTGGTAAATGCATACGCTTCAGGAATTTTTCCATGGTACGATCGAAAACCAATTCTTTGGTGGTCGCCCAACCCGAGAACAATATTGATTCCCCAAGATTATAAAATATCTAAATCTTTAAAAAGAACAATTAAATCGGGCAAGTACGAAGTTAGATTAGATTCGGCTTTTAGCAGAGTTATTGATACGTGTGCTCGGATATCTCGAAGTGGAGAAACCGGTACTTGGATTACTACAGAAATGAAGATTGCATATAAAAAACTATTCGTTATTGGCATTGCCCATTCTGTAGAAACATTTCACAACAATCATTTGGTTGGTGGATTATATGGAGTATCAATTGGAAAAGCATTTTTTGGAGAATCTATGTTTCATACAGAAACCGATGCTTCAAAAGTTGCATTTGCATACTTGTCATCATGGCTTACTGCTCGCAATTTTTTGTTTGTAGATTGTCAAATGCACACCGATCATCTTCAAAGTTTGGGAGCCATAGATATACCTAAAATGGATTATTTAGATCTTCTAGCAAAAGCAATTAAATTTCCTACTCTAAAAGGGAAATGGAGTGGGCTTTAAGCAAAAGCCGTTTGTAACCAGCGGTCATTAATTTCTGTTAACGACTAATCTTCTAGTTTCAAAACCTTTTTCGGTTTGTACTTGAATAACATAAAAGCCACAGATTAAGGGACTAATGTCTATTTGAGTATCCATATGTATTGTTTCCATTACTTTAATACCTAGAGAGTTGAAAATACATATTTTTTTTATAGATTGTTGACCATTTGAAATAGTTATTATATCATTTGCTGGGTTAGGAAATATCAATATGTCACTTGACTGTTGTGTGTTTTTTTTATCACAAATATCACTTTCACGAAAAACAGTCAAACCACCTCCACTTGTACCCAACCACTTGTTGCAATAATTGTCAATGGCTATCGAATTGATGAAGTCATTAGGTAACTCTGAGTTAGAAGTATTGTACGTAGTCCAATTTACCCCATCGAACTTAGTCAAACCACCACCCCAATAATAGAAACCACGACTCGAATTTAATTTGTGACCTGAAAAAGTAACGTCTCTAGACCCTAACCACTTATTACCATTTGGGTCAATAGTTATTACGCGAACATCATCATAATGCAAACCAGAGTTGCTTCGACTATATTTTGTAGAATGTACGCCATCAAACCTAAACAAACCACCACCATAAATATCACAATCAACTCCAATCCACTTTATACCGTTATGGTCAACAGCAATTGAAGAAATATGACTACAAGGTGAGTTTTCAAGTTGATATGAAGCCCAAATAGTATTATCGAACTTAGCTAAACATGGTCCAATCCACTTTCCACCATACGGGTCAATAGCAATTGGAGTAACCCTAGAACAGGGTAAGCCTGAATTAAAAGTATTGTATATTGTCCAAGTATTAACCTCCAACTTAGCTAAACCACGGTATGTTCCAATCCAGATATTACCGTTAGCTTCACAGGCAATTGAAGTAATAGAGTCATTTGGTAAACTGGAGTTAGAAGTATTGTATATCGTCCAAGTTGTATCCATCAACTTGACTAAACCACGACTATATGTTCCAACCCACTTTGTACCGCTAGGGTCAATTGCTATTGAAGAAATGTTGTTGGATGGCAATCCTGAGTTTGAAAAATTGTATATAGTCCAAGTAGTATCCTCAAACTTGACTAAACCACTACTGAATGTTCCAATCCACTTTGTACCGCTAGGGTCAATTGCTATTGAAGAAATGTCGTTGGATGGCAATCCTGAGTTACTCATATTGTATGTAATCCATTCAGGGGTTTGCGAGAAGCTAAATAAACTTGCAAGCAAAAAGATAATCGATAAAAGTGATTTCATGGGTGTTTAGATTTAAAGTTTATATTATGTCTATTCTTTAATCAATACAAAAGTACACTGTTTTTTGTTAGTAAAAAAAACATATAGAACTTCTATCAAAAAGGGTGCGTTGAAAAATTAAATTTACAATTTTTGTCTATTCTGCCTTGCTGGTAACTAGTATATAGGTGATTTCATTAAAAAAATAAAGACATTTGAATTCTCTATAAAGCGCCCCAAAAGGGTGCAGGCGCGACCTTTAATGTGCGCCAGCTTGGGTAGATTGTCAAATGCACACCGATCATCTTCAAAGTTTGGGAGCCATAGATATACCTAAAATGGATTATTTAGATCTTCTAGCAAAAGCAATCACTTTTCCTACTCTAAAAGGGAAATGGAGTGCGCTTTAAGCAAAAGCCACTATTATAGGTAGTTGTTTCAATTTCACATAATTATCCCAGTAACATCATATAACAAACATATAAATTTGGCTTGACTAATAAATTCATATAGATTATCTATGTTTCCTTCAATTGGAGCGGATAATATCAAATTAAAAGATGATACAACACCTAAACATTGTTGATAGAAAATACTACTATCAGTTGTGTCCTTCCCATTATCTAAATGCAAGATTGAAATATTAAAGGATAAATATTTTTTTAAATTTCTTTTTTTAAATTTCGCTATTGTGATACCATATAATGCATAATCAATTTCATCAACATGTCTTGTAATATCTTCTTTGTCAACCCTTGATGTTACTTTTGTTCGTTTTGAATTATACGATTTCTTCAATAAATCGGATGTTAATAATCCATTTTCAAACAACAATATTCCTAAACTATCACAACGAATCGATTGAATTTTTGTCATTTTATCTTTTCTGTCAAAGAACTGAACAACTTCAATTCGAGTTTCTTTCAGTATTTTAAGTGCAGAACTATCTGTTTTAAGATATGTAATGGAATCTGTCTTAACAACATCTAATCGACCTTCTTGTTTTGGCCCATAATAGCCTTCAAAAATAATTTTCTCTTTCTTTATACATTGTCCAAAAATTATTGAAGAATAGAAAAACAAAGAAAGTATTGAGATTATTGTCTTCATTACAATTACTGTTAACGTTTGCGGCTTTGCGCAGTGGCGGAATAAATCCCACTAAAACTTTCACCGCACACCAATCACGATAGCTATCGTGATAATTACTGTTTTACGAGCTTTCAAAACCCGCCACCCCGATATTGTGCCAAACCGCTGTTAGCGTTTCGTTGGTTGTTGATCACCTAATTAATTTATTACAACAATTGTTTTTTTAATTCCATTTTTATTTTCGTCGGTTATTTGTAGAAAATAAATTCCTGCTTTCATTTCTCCTTTTTCGATTGTTAGACATCTATCTCCGCGCAGTATAAAAGTTTTTATTTTCTGACCCATAATATCCATTATTTCGATTTTTGTATTGTTTTGTGTTTCTTTAAAGGTAATGGTTGTTTGAAAAGAAAACGGATTTGGAGCAATAATAATATTTTCAGTCAAAAATGGTTCATCTAAACCAGCCGCAGTAGAGTCCCACTCAGCAATGCTAACATTATTAGGTTGAATACCTTGTGGGTCAAAAAAAAGACCTGCGGCAATTAACTTTGAGTCAAAAATAGTTAATTTATATACCCAGCCAGAGAATCCATTTGCCATTGCAAACCAATTTGTGCCATCCCAGCGTGCTATTTTATTAACGGTTAATCCTCCGGCTGTGGGAAAATGACCTCCAACTATTAAATCTCCATCAAAACTTTGAACAGCATCAGCACTAAACGAAGGAATTCCACTACCCAATGCGGACCAAATTGTATCATTCCATTTTGCAATACGCCCTGCATTTACTCCACTTGCTGTGGAAAAATCTCCCGCCACATACAATGATCCATTGTGAACTCCCATGCCATTCACACCGTCACTAACCCCAATAGCTAAAGAACTCCAATTTGAACCATTCCATTTCGCGATGTGATTAACAGAAGTAATACCTCCTGCATCCAAAAACGAACCACCAACAAATAACTGTCCGTTATATTCTGTCATTGCATTTACAGAACTACTAACACCTACTCCTAATGCCGACCAAGCGCTTCCATTCCATTTAGCAATATTATTTGCTGAATTTCCGCCTGCCGTATTAAAAGTACCTCCTGCATATAACGCTCCATTGTAAACAGCCAATGAATAAACATAGCCAGATGTACCCGTGCCCAATGCCGACCAGGTAATGCCATTCCATTTTGCAATATTATTTGCAAAACCTGCACCAGCAGTGGTAAAATTTCCTCCAACATATAGTTCGTTATTGTAAACTACCATTGCGTAAACATTACCCCCAACTGAGGTTGGAAGTGCTGACCAAGAGGTCCCATTCCATTTTGCTATGTAACCTGCAGCAACTCCACCGGCCTCAGAAAATTCGCCTCCCGCGTATAGTTCTCCATTATACACAGCTAGTGCATATATTCTTTCTGACATTCCTGAACCCAAAGGATACCAACCTTGAGCATTTGTTTTTGCATTTGCTAATACTAATAAGACGATAAGGAAAATTGTAATTTTCATTCTCATTTTTTCAGTTTTTAAGATTAATATTCGTTTATTTGTTTTTCTCCAACGAACACTAACTAGTATATTAGGGTGTATTTTAATGAGCTAATTTAAACAAAAACGGCAGAACACACAAAGATCTTTTTTTAATGATCTCGAAGCATAATACCTTCGGTAAGGGATATCAATTGAGCCTTTTGTTCAACAGGAACATCAATGCTTTCTAATATTTTCTGAGCTTTGGAAAAATAAGCATTCATCAATGTTTCAGTAACTTCTTGTATTTTTAATTTTTTAAACAATAGCTTAACAGCCTCAAACTTTTCTACAACATCAAAATCTGTATGCGAAAAATAGTATTGCAATGATTTTAAGTCTTTACCTTTAGCTAGCTCTAATGACTTTAAATAAAGGAATGTTTTTTTGTTTTCGCGGATATCGCCGCCATTGGTTTTTCCAAATAATGAGACATCGCCAAAAACGTCGAGTAAATCATCCATAAGTTGAAAAGCAAGTCCAATGTTTTCACCATATTGGTAAATTTTTTCTTGATTTTCTGGTGAAGCACAAGCTGTAATTGCGCCAGCTTTGAGGCAAGCGCTAATTAGTATTGCCGTTTTTAGTCGTATCATCTCAATATATTCGTCGATACTCACATGTTCTTGAGTTTCAAAGTCCATATCGAGTTGTTGCCCTTCGCAAACACCAATTGCTGTTTGGTTAAGCAATCTAATCAAATCCTTTAATTGTTCTTTTTGATAGCCCATCAAGTGGTCGTATGCCATTGCAAACAAAGTATCCCCAGACAAAATTGCGACATTATCATTCCATTTTTTATATACAGTTTCAACACCTCTTCTAATCGGTGCTTTGTCCATAATGTCATCATGAATGAGCGTAAAATTATGAAACATTTCTAACGAAACGGCTGGTATTAGCGATTCATCAACATTACCATTAAACATTTGACATGAGACCAGAGATAAGAGTGGTCGTAAGCGTTTGCCACCCTGACTCATTGTATATGCAATCGGATCATAAAGCAAAGCGGGCTCTTTTTTAAAAGATAGTTTTGCTATTTCGGTGGAAACTTTTTCTATTAATTGGTCTGTTGTATACATCATTTTTTACTATTCAATAATAAATTTTGTGTTTTCCAAAATTCTTTTAATACCTTCATCAATTGAAGTTAAGGGTCGGTTGAGTAACAATTTCATTTTAGAGATATCGGGCAACCTACGTTGCATATCACCTTCTTTTAATGGGGGCAAAAAGATAATCTTGGACTTTGAATTTGTTAATTCAATAATTTTATAGGCTAAATCTAAAATAGTAATTTCGTTATCGTTTCCAATATTTACGACATCGTTTACCAGAAAGTTCTGATAAGCAGCATTCACGCATGCATCCACGTTGTCGTCGATATAGCAAAAAGTACGAGATTGCAACCCATCTCCATATATTGTAATATCCTCATTTTTAAGCGCTTTAGAAATAAACCGAGACATTACAAAATCGGGAGATTGTTTAACGCCATACGTATTAAAAAAACGAAAGATCGTATATTCTAAACCAAATTCTTTATAATATGAACGCAAAAAAGCTTCTCCAACATTTTTAACTACAGCATACGGAACTCTAGAGTTTAAAGGAGTTGTATATTCGTTTTGTGGAAAAGCCACAGGTTCTCCATATACTTCGGAAGAAGATGCAAAAAAGACTCGCTTTACGGAAGAATTTTTTGAAATATCTAAAATGTTTTTAAATCCTTGAATATCATTAAGTACACGATACGGATTTGATTGTGTACGCTCTACACCGACTACCGCAGCATAATGAAAAACATATTCGAAATGACCGGAAAACATCACTTGTGAAATATCGTTATAATTATTAACATCGGCTTTAATAAACTTCCAATTATCAGAATCTATTGAAGGAAGTTTCTCGAGACTTCCAGTAGATAAATCATCTACAAGAACCACATAATTATCTTTATCCTGTATCAGTTTTTCGGCAATACAACTGCCTACAAAACCAGCTCCACCAGTAACAAGTATTCTTCTCATTATTTATATTATTTTATCGTAATA
Organism: Bacteroidota bacterium; assembly: GCA_037130365.1. GTDB lineage: Bacteria > Bacteroidota > Bacteroidia > Bacteroidales > WCHB1-69 > JBAXTE01. Next base: position 100,142 of record JBAXTE010000007.1, on the reverse strand, counting down.
ATTGTAATAAATATTCTCCATAACCACTCTTAATAAGAGGTTCAGCTATTTTTGTAAGTTGTTCTGTGGATATATAACCCATTCTAAAAGCAACTTCTTCAATACAGCCTATCTTTAAACCCTGTCGTTCTTCAACTACTTGTACAAATTGTGAAGCTTCTATTAGCGATTTAAAAGTGCCAGTATCGAGCCATGCTGTTCCTCTACCAATAATTCCAACATGAAGTTTTCCTTGCTCTAAATATATCTTGTTTACATCCGTAATTTCATACTCACCACGAGCACTTGGCTTTAAATTTTCCGCAATTTCAACTACAGAATTATCATAGAAATACAACCCAGGAACAGCATATTTTGATTTTGGAACTAATGGCTTTTCTTCGATAGAAATGGCTCTTTTTTGGTCATCAAATTCAACAACGCCATAGCGTTCTGGATCAGAAACATGATACGCAAAAACCATCCCTCCGTCAGGATTATTATTGGTTTGAATTAACTTTTGAAAACCAGATCCATAAAAAATATTATCCCCTAAAATCAGTGCTACTTTGTCGGTTCCAATAAACTCTTTTCCTAATACAAAAGCTTGAGCCAGTCCGTTTGGAACCTCTTGAACTTTATAAGAAAACACACAACCAAGCTTACTTCCATCGCCAAGCAATCGTTCAAACATGGGTAAATCAACGGGTGTTGAAATGATCAATATTTCTCGAATACCCGCCATCATTAAAACACTCAGCGGATAATAAATCATTGGTTTATCATAAATAGGCATCAACTGTTTGCTAACGGCTAAAGTAAGAGGGTGCAAGCGAGTTCCAGAACCTCCGGCGAGTATTATTCCTTTCATAGTTAATTATTTTTGAAGAAACAAAGTTACAACTTTTTATTTAAACAGTTTAGCGGATATTTATTATATGCATTATTGTAATTATTGGAAAAGTAGCCATGGTTCTTAAATCAATTACGTGTGGATAAAATTTTCTTGCGCATGTTAAGTAATTTAAACAACATTTTTTTCATTTTGTTCTTTGTTTTTTAAAGAATGTGCCTTTCGAAATTTCAAAATGTATTTATTTTGGAGTATTAAATTGTAATTAGCTCCAATCAACGATATCTTCTATTCAATTTATTAAAAAAGTGTACTTTTGCTAATCAACTAACAGAATTAAATAAATGATGAAAAAACACATTCCCAACATTGTTACTGGATTTAACCTTATTTCTGGATGTATTTCGATAGTTTTCTCCTTTTCTCATCAATATGAATTAGCAATTATTGCAATATTTATTGCAGCAGTTTTCGATTTTTTTGATGGATTTGTGGCTCGATTGCTTAACGTAATGTCGCCCATAGGTAAGGAGATGGATTCGTTAGCAGATGTTGTTTCTTTTGGTGTTTCTCCTGCAATGATTTTATTTTGTTATATGATTGAAATGACTTCAAATCAATCTATTACAGATGTGCAAAAATATTTACCCTATTTAATTTTTATTGTGCCAATGTTCTCGGCGTTACGTTTAGCAAAATTCAATCTCGATACCCGTCAATCGGTTTCTTTTCTTGGATTACCCACTCCAGCGAATGCTCTGTTTTTAAGTACGCTCATTTTATTACCAAAAGAATGGGCTTTTATTCATAATATTTATGTGCTTTTAGCCATATCGATAGTAACTTCGTTTATGTTAGTATCTGAAATTCCACTTTTTGCCATGAAATTTAAAAGTTTCTCGTGGAAGCAAAACAGCGAAAAATACATTTTTTTAATGGGAATTATACCCATTGCTGTGGTGTTTTCGTACCAAGCAATTCCTTTTGTAATTATATGGTACGTGTTTTTATCTATTGGTTTTAATATATTTCAAAAAAAACCATAGTTCTGTTTTAGGATGGATTAACTAAAAATTCTTAATAAACTTTTCTTGAAGTTTTTTATTCTCCAATACGCCATTCTGAACCGTCTTTGGTGTCTTTTAAAAGCACATTCAAGGCGTTAAGTTCATTTCTGATTTTATCTGCAGTTGCCCAATCTTTGTTCTGTTTTGCTTGATTTCTAAGGTCAATCACAATTTGCATTACTCCATCTAAAACATCATTAGAAGCAGAAGTTGAATCTTCAGCTTTCAAACCTAAAACATCCGTAACAAAATCAGAAAAAAGTGTTTTTAAAAGCTCAAGATCTTCGATTGAGATAGTCGCTTTTCCATCATTTACCAAATTAATTATTCGAACAGCTTCAAACAAATGAGCAATTGCAATAGGACTATTAAAATCATCATTCATGGCTTCGTATAACTTCTTTTCAAGTCCTTTTACATCTTCTGATGATGTTGGGCTCGATGTTAGTTTTGGAAGTATTTCTTGCGCAACTAAGAGCTTTTTCATTCCTTTTTCAGCAGCTTGAAGCGCTTCATTAGAAAAATCAACCGTACTGCGATAGTGTGCTTGAAGAATAAAAAATCGAATAGTCATCGGACTATAAGCTTGAGTAAGTAGGGCGTGACTCCCTTCAAAAAACTCGTAAAGATTGATGAAATTTCCTAGTGATTTACCCATCTTTTGACCGTTGATGGTTATCATATTGTTGTGAATCCAATATTTTGCAGGTCCTTTTCCGTGGGCAATTTCCGATTGACAAATTTCTGATTCGTGATGTGGAAACAACAAGTCCATTCCACCACCATGGATATCAAAAGTTTCTCCTAAATATTTGGCACTCATCGCTGTGCATTCCAAATGCCATCCAGGAAATCCAATGCTCCATGGAGAATTCCAACGCATAATGTGCTCAGGAGATGCTTTTTTCCATAAAGCAAAATCAGCTGGATTCCGTTTTTCTTCTTGACCATCTAACTCCCGAGTAGAAACCAATAAATCGTCGAGAACTCTGCCCGAAAGTTTTCCGTAATGATGAGTTTTGTTATATTTCACCATATCAAAATATATTGAACCGTTGGATTCGTATCCGAAGCCAGCATCAATAATCTTTTGAACTATTTCTATCTGCTCAATAATATGTCCCGAAGCACGAGGCTCAATACTCGGACGTCGGACATTTAACTTATCCATCGAAAAATGATACCGATCGATATAATATTGAGCCACTTCCATGGGTTCAAGTTGCTCTATACGAGCTTTTTTAGCAATTTTGTCTTCGCCTTGATCCGCGTCGTTTTCTAAATGACCAACATCGGTAATATTTCGAACATAACGAACTTTATACCCCAACAGGGTTAGGTATCTAAAAATTAAATCAAAAGTAATTGCTGGACGCGCATGTCCTAAATGTGGATCTCCATAAACGGTTGGGCCACAAACATACATTCCGACAAACGGAGGTTTAATGGGCTCAAATAGTTCTTTTTTACGACTTAGTGTGTTGTAAACAAATAAGGGTTGTTGATTCATAGCACTTTAAAATAAAAGACAAATTTCGGTTTTTTTTTTGAATTATTAGCAAGTGGATTTAAAACAGCAAGAAAAGCAGTTAATATCAAATCGAAATATGTGCGAGCAGTTATTGTTCAAAATCTAAGAGTTGTTCTTGAAGTATTTCCCATTCGGCCATTCGGTGCTCAATTTGTCGTTTAGTGCTCTCATATTGTCGATAAAGTTCACCAGATGCAATTTGTTCTTGATGTTTTTCGGGATTAGCTAGCATTTCATCTATCTCTTTGACTTTAAGTTCGTTGGCACTTATCTGCTCTTCTGTTTGAATTATTTGATTCTTGATTTTTCGAATCTGACTTTCTAGCTCCTTTTTCTTTTCCCATTGAAGTTTGTTTTCAGAAGCTGTAGCTGTTTCGTTATTATTTGTTTTGCCAATTCCTGTTGATAAATCAAGATCTGATAAGTGTTGAATTTTTCGAGTTTCAATAAAATTATATATATCACCGATATGTTCTTTGATGTGATGATGCTTAAATTCAACTACTTTTTCGGTAAGTCCTTGCAAAAAATCTCGATCATGGGAAACTATGATAAATGCACCATTATATTGAATTAATGCCGATTTTAATACATCCTTTGATTGCATGTCGAGATGGTTTGTAGGCTCATCGAGAATTAGCAAATTATAAGGAGTGAGTAATAATTTGGCTAAAGCTAATCGTGCTTTTTCTCCCCCCGAAAGCACCTTTACTTTTTTATCGATGTCTTCGCCCGAAAAAAGAAAACTTCCAAGAATTGCTCTAATTCGAGTGCGGATGTCGCCAACAGCAATCTCGTCAATAGTTTCAAAAACGGTTTTATTCGGATCTAATAATGTTGCTTGATTTTGAGCATAATAACCAACTACCACTTGATGCCCAAGCTTAATGTCGCCAGATGTTGCATCTAAATCTCCCATAATAATTCGAGAGAATGTGGTTTTTCCCTCGCCATTTTTTCCTACAAATGCAACTTTTTGACCCCTAATTAAAGTGAAATCAAGATCGGAAAGTACCAGTTTTTGGTCAAATGATTTAATAATATTTTTTGCTTCAACCACTACTTTTCCAGAATGTGGGGCTGGCTGAAAACGGAAATGGATAGAAGAGTTGTCTAGGCCATCCACTTCTATACGATCCATTTTTGTGAGTGTTTTTATTTTCGACTGGACCTGCTTTGACTTGGTGGCTTTATAGCGAAAACGCTCCACAAAGCGCTCCATCTCAATAATTTCTCGTTGTTGATTTGTTTGAGCTGATAATTGATGTTCGATGCGTTCGAGTCGCTGTTCTACATAATTGGAATAGGAACATTTATAATCGTAAATACTTCCTAAACTAATTTCAATTGTGCGTGTGGTTACTGCGTCGAGAAAAGCTCTATCGTGAGAGACCAGAATTACTGCACCTTGATATGAAGACAAGAACTCTTCAAACCACTGAATAGATTCAATATCTAGATGGTTTGTAGGTTCATCTAAAAGCATTACTTCTGGTTTTTGCAACAGAATTTTTGCCAATTCTACACGCATTTGCCAACCGCTACTAAATTCGGTCATCGAACGGGTAAAATCTGTATCATCAAAACCTAATCCCAATAATACTTTTTCTGTTTCAGAGTCGATATTACTGATGCCTAAAAGATGAAGATGTTCGGTGAATTCGCTAAGCTGAGATGATAACTTATAATAAGAGGCCGATTCGTAATCGTCACGCTCAGCTAGGTTTTTGTTAAGTTCCTCTATAGTTGCTTCTAGTTTGTGGAGTTCGGTAAAAGCGGTTAAGGTTTCTTCCCAAACAGACCGAGAGCTAGAAACAAATAGTTCTTGAGGCAGATATCCTATTCTGTGACCCGAAGAGACAATAATACTTCCTTTTTCGGGTTCTTGCATACCCGCTAAAATCTTAAGTAGTGTAGATTTTCCGGCTCCGTTTTTTCCTGTAAGACCAATTCTGTCGTTATCGCCAACCACAAAAGAAACGTCGCGAAATAAATCATCTCCAGTAAAATGAATTGAAAGAGAGTTAACTGTAATCATTATTGATAGTGAAAATTAACGGCAAAACTACGCTTTTTTTTGCACTTTATTTTTGGAACTTAAATCAAATTGGTATTAAAAAATGTAAATACTTGTGCGTATAAAGCAAAAAACCTCAAAATGTTGAGGTTTTTTGCTTTATATTATTGTAGTATAAAAATTATCGAGTCATTATCTAGATAAGTCGTAGGCTTTATCATTTGGGTGAATGCAAAGCACAGGAATTGTTGATTTGTTAATCATTTCGCGAGATGAATTACCTAGCCAAACCCCAAAGTCATCGTCTTGTTCCGACATAATAACAATTAAATTTGCATCAATATCTTTGGTGAATTTAATTGTGGTGTTTGCCATATTAAAAGACTCTCTGACGGTGGTGCTATATCTTACATTTGCTTCACGAATAACTTTTTCGGCAATTCCAACATTTGCATCAACTAAATGTTGAACGCTAAGAGCGCTAGATGTATATAGTCCTAAAATATGAATTTTGGCTGAGAATAACCGTGCAATTTTTATAGCAAAAGGAACTTTTTGCAACGTGTTTATTGTTGAATCAACTAATAAAACGATATCTGTTAATGCCCGGGTAATATTTACAAAATGTTGAATAGTTAATACTGGACATTTTGCTGACATTACTGTGCGAAAAGCAGTGTTGCCAATAAACGATTCGTCGTACCCAGAAACACCATGTGAGCCAACAACAACCATGACAGCATCACATTCTTTTGCTTCTTTTGCTAGCTCAATATAGGGTCTGCCTTGTCTGATTTTTGTAATAATTTTGTTTCCTTGTGGCATTAAGTTTTTATGATCAATTGCAATTTCTGTCAGCCTTTTTTCTGCAATTATTCGATAATCTGTAATGTTTTCAGCCATTAATCCAAGAGTGGTTCCTGGTGTTTCCACCCATAATAAAGTAATGTCACATTTTGCTTTATCTGCAATAGAAGTGGCATGTTTTAATGCATTAATTGAGTTTTCGGAAAAATCAGTTCCTACTACAATGTTGTTTTTCATCCGCTTATGTTTTTAATGTTGTACCTGTTTTCAAATGGTTTTTACAGTATAAATATCTGTACTCTGTTTACTCCTGCGTAAAAATACAAAAAAAAACTAATTTCAAGATGATTTTAAAAAAAATTGATTTTATTTTTTCAATTGGATTTAAGAATATGTGTTTATTATTCAGTTGATTTAATTAGTAACTGCTATAAAAACTCAGTGATTGATAAGAAAACGTCAAATTTAAGGCTTTCGTAGCAACGGATTTAGGGCGTTTACTGGTGTAAATAACCTAAATTCGTTGCAAGAGTAACCCTGCCCGCCCATTGAATGCTGAATATCAATGTATCGGCAGGCGGGGAAAAAGTTGGCGTTTTAGCTTCGCTGAGCTCGTAAACTCGGTTCTTGCAAGAACTAATTAACAGAAAAATAAAATTAAACATCCAATAATAACAAGATTGCTTTTATCTTTGCAAATAAAAACTGATGACAACATTAAGTGTAAATATCAACAAAATTGCATTAATTAGAAATTCGAGAGGTGCAAATATGCCGAATATTCTAACCGTTGCATGTGATTGTGAACGCTTTGGCGCTCAAGGAATTACAGTTCACCCTCGTCCAGATCAACGTCATGCAAAATATTCTGATTTATTTGAACTAAAGCCAAAATTAACTACGGAATTTAATATTGAAGGTTACCCATCCGAAGAGTTTATTCGCATTGTTTGCGAAGTTAAACCTGCTCAAGTTACATTGGTTCCGGATCCTCCCGAAGCCCTCACTTCTAGTAATGGATGGGATACTGTTTCTCAAGAAAAATTTCTAACAAATGTTATTTGTAAATTTCATGGTGCTGGAATTCGGACTTCAATTTTTATCAATCCCGACCCAGAAATGGCTTTTTCTGCCGCAAAAACTGGCACTGATAGAATAGAACTTTACACCGAATCGTATGCCCAAAATTATCACAAAAACAGAGAAGAAGCGATTGCTCCTTATATTGAAACCGCTAAAGTTGCTCTAAATGCTGGGCTAGGGATTAATGCCGGTCATGACTTAAATTTGGATAATTTGAATTATTTCAAAAATAATATTCCAGGCCTTTTGGAAGTTTCCATTGGTCACGCACTAGTGTGTGATGCTCTTTATTTTGGTTTACAAAACACAATTATGATGTACAAAAGAGAACTTCAGAAGTAAGATGAGTTATCATTATGAATATCCACGTCCCGCAGTTACGGTTGATATTATTGTAATTTCAGGATTAATTTCGCCAAAAATATTATTGATTGAGCGTTTACATGACCCGTTTAAAGGAAACTGGGCTTTACCAGGAGGTTTTGTAAACGAACAAGAAGATTTATCTGTAGCTGCTTACCGCGAACTTAAAGAAGAAACAGACATCGATCAGATTGTTTTGAAACAGTTTAAAACATACGGAACTCCAAACCGAGATCCTCGAGGACATACTGTTTCTGTGATTTATTTTGGAGCTGTTGAGGAAGATATCTCATTTCTTGCTGGCGATGATGCAGCTTCGGCTCAGTGGTTTCAGTTGAAAAACTTACCAAATCTAGCTTTCGATCATGAACTAATTATTCGTGAATTTATCAAAGATTATTTTAACCACGAAAAGCTTGTTTTATAGAACAGAATTAATAATAATCAATAGGATTCTTTTACTAATCATCTAAATCAAAAAAAAATGTTTGAAAATCCATACTTGCATGTAATCATTAGTTCAACAGTTGTTTATATTTTTATAACATTAGCAATTCGTATATTTGGAAAAAAAGAACTTGCACAACTGTCTGTAATTGATCTTGTTTTCGTACTACTTATTAGCAATTCCGTCCAAAATGCGATGGTGGGTTCCGACACTTCTTTACAAGGAGGAATTATTGCGGCTTTAACCTTGTTCATAATAAACACCGCTTTTAAGTACCTGCTTTATCGATCAAAAGGACTTACAAAAATGTTAGAAGGAGAACCAGTAATTCTGGTTTCAGAAGGAAAAGTTAAAGATAAGAACCTGCGCAAAATGAGAATTACCACCGATGAATTACTTGAAGCAGTCCACGAGCATGGTGTTAAAAGCATTAGAGAAGTTAACTTGGCAATATTAGAAGTGGATGGAAAAATAAGTATACTCTCAGATAATTATTCAAAAAGAACTGTTAAAACCGTAAAGCAAATATAATTTTTCAAAATATTAGATTGGCAAAAAACAATAAAAAATGAAATCAATAAAAAGAATAGCACTTGTTGCTCATGATAATCGGAAGGCTGATTTGGCAGAATGGGTAGAATGGAATAGTCAAATATTAATTAGGCATCATCTTGTTTGTACAGGAACTACTGGCAAATTAGTAGAAGAAACCCTAGAAAAAGCTCATGAAATGGGAAATATTCCAAAAATTGAGATTATAAAGTTAAAATCGGGTCCTTTGGGTGGCGATCAACAACTTGGAGCCATGATTGCGGAAGGTAAAATTGACGTTCTCTTTTTTCTCTGGGATCCCATGCAACCTCAACCGCATGATGTGGATGTAAAAGCACTTTTAAGAATAGCTACTTTGTATAATATTCCTACGGCAATTAATCGCTCTACGGCTGATTTTATCATATCATCACCGCTTTTTGTTGATAATTATGAACCTATTAAAAAGGATTATTCAGTCTATTTAAATCGTAATTGGAAATAGAAAGTAAATGACTTTAAACTCCCGATTTTTGTTTCTTATTGTGGTTTAATCTACTTTTGTACTAAACAATTGATTGTGAATTTTAAGAACTTAATAGAGTCCATAACGTAGAATTATTACATTTTTGTTTTTTAATGATGATTAAATATTGAAATTCTGATTTTCCACATGAATAAATACATAATTACTTCTATATGAAAAGATTAGCGCTTGTTTTTGTAATATTTGTTTTAAGTTTTGGAGGTTTTGCTCAAGACACACTGCATGTCCGTCGATTGGTTGATACGCTTTCCTCACAATCTATGTACGGACGAGGATATGTGAATGAAGGAGATAAAAAGGCAGCTAAATTTATTGCTAATGAGTTTCAAAAAACCAATTCAAAAACATTTGGAAGCTCTTATTTTCAGCCCGTTTCATTCGCCGTAAACACATTTCCTCAAAATATGGAAGTGAAAATTGACGATTCTACCCTAACTCCCTTTTACGATTATAAAGTAACCGCTTCATCGTCGGGCAGTACGGGTGTTTTTGAAATTGTTGAAATTCCCATTAAGCAACTCAAATCATTGAGTAAGCTAAAGAAGCTGTTAGAAGTAAACAATTTTTCAAACAAATTTGTATATCTTGATGTAACCAAAATTTCGAAAAAAAAACAGAAAAGAAAATCATATAAAACAGCAATGGAAATTATTCAGGCTGTTCCTTATCAAGATATTTTTGGTGCAAAAGGGGTAATCATTGCTAATGACAAATTAGAAGCACAAGGAATGTGGTCGAAAGAACCATTACAAAGTACTATTATTCGTGTTTTAAGATCAAAATTGGCTAAAAACCCCAAGACTATTAAGGTGAACATTGAAAATAAATTTTTGGCGAAATATACTTCCCAAAACGTGATTTCGTATATTGAAGGAACCACTCAACCCGATACTTTTATTGTGTTTAGTGGCCATTACGATCATCTAGGTTGTTTGGGTGATAAAACCATTTTTCCTGGAGCGAATGATAATGCGAGTGGAATCGCTTTTATGATTGATTTAGCAAATTATTATTCAAAGCCTGAGAATAAACCATATTATTCTATCGCATTTATGGCATTTACTGGTGAGGAAGTTCGAATATTGGGATCCAAATATTATGTTGAAAATCCACTGTTCCCATTATCCAAAATTAAGTTTTTGTTCAACCTCGATATGGTAGGCACTGGCGATGAGGGAATTACATTGGTAAATGCAACTGCAAACAAAAGTGTATATCAACAAATAGATACTTTAAACAAAATTAATAAGTACTTACCCAAAGTGGATAGTCGTGGTGAATCTGAGAATAGCGATCACCATTACTTTCACAAAGCAGGAGTTCCTGCGGTATTTATTTATGGAACGGGAAAATCAGGTCCATACCATCATCCAGAAGACAATTCTGCAAACCTCACCTTAAAAGGATATATTCCGATTTTTAAACTTCTTACAACATTTATCAATACTTATCGATAGATTATGGCAAAATTAATTGTAATTCCTACACCAATTGGAAATTTAGGAGATATTACTTTACGTGCAATAAAAGCACTTTCTGAAGTAGAGGTAATAATGTGTGAAGATACTCGAACTACTGGAAACCTAATGCGACATCTCAATATTAGCAAGCCATTAATTGCGTATCATTTGAATAATGAGCACAAGGCATTACAACGATTTATCGAAAAAATTGAATCTTGCGAACTAGTGGGACTTACTTCTGATGCTGGAACACCAGGTATTTCAGATCCTGGATTTTTGATTATTCGCGAATGTATTCGTCTGGGAATTGAGGTGGAATGTTTACCCGGGCCTACAGCGTTAATACCGGCAATTGTTGCATCGGGATTGCCTTGCGATAAATTCTTGTTTTATGGGTTTTTACCACACAAAAAAGGAAGACAAACTGCCTTTAAAGAGCTTTCACAACTCGAATATACCATAGTTTTTTACGAATCACCTCATCGGTTGGTGAAAACACTCGAGCAATCCATTGAATTTTTTGGAGGTGAAAGAAGAGCTTGTGTGGTAAGAGAAATTTCAAAAATATACGAAACCTATAAACGAGAAACATTGGAGGACTTATTGCAATTTTATCAAAATCAGACGGTTAAAGGAGAAATTGTTTTGGTTGTTGAAGGAATTAATGAAAAAAAAGTTAAAGGTCTTGTGTTAGAATAAATTTATTGTTATCTTGCACCGGTTTAATCATAAAAAAAAAGAAAATGGACAGTAACAAAATTGAGATGTTTATTGCAACATCAGCACAAAAATTCCCTGCAGAAAAAATAGCTGAAATTCGTCAAAAATTAGAACAAATGGACGACAACAAATTTTTGATTCTTCAAAGTATTCAACTTAAAGACCCAACAACTTTGTTGATTATTTCTTTACTCGCTGGAAGTTTAGGTGTAGATCGCTTTATGTTAGGTGATACTGGCTTAGGTGTTGCAAAATTATTAACTGGTGGTGGTTGTGGTATTTGGACTATTGTAGACTGGTTTACTGTTATGGATCGGACTCGATTAAATAACTATCAGAAGTTTATGCAAATGGCTATGTAATTAGCAATGAACTTAAAAAAACAAAACCGCTTATTGTTGCTTGCAATAGTAAGCGGTTATTTTTTTGTTGGAATTAGTGCTTATTTTCAATCGCAAAGCACAAAATCAATTTGCTTATTTAAAAATCTCACGGGATATCCTTGTCCAGGATGTGGGGCTACACGAAGTACGATTTTGCTTTTTAAGGGTCATTTTATTGAAAGCATTCTTTTAAATCCTGTTGGATTAATCATTAACATAATGGCAATTTCGGCTATAATATTGATTGTTAGGGATTTATTATTAAACAAAACCGACTTTAATCGATTGGTCACCAAAAAAATTCACCCTTTTTTACTGGCAGTAATTGTGATTTTGGTTTTGATAAATTGGGTTTGGAATATTGTAAAAGGAGTATAAAAATACTGGGTTTTTGCAATTAGAACCATAAAAAGGAATGTTTAAAACGTTAACCTAACTAGTAATTGCAAGAAAACTCAGTGATTGATAAGAAAACGTCAAATTTAAGGCTTTCGCAGCAACGAATTTAGCGAGTTTACTGGTGTAAATGAACTGAATTCGTTGCTCGAATAACGAAAAAGTTGGCGTTTTCTTGCAAGCACTAATTATTCCCCAAGGGTTTCTTTTATATCCAACAAAAACGCTTTCACTTTTTTAAGTCGAAAAATAACATCCATTTCATTATTTGTTTCATCTTCCTTTACCGATAATTTTTCTTTTGCACCAGCCAAAGTGTATCCTTTTTCCTTAACAAGATGATATATTTTATGAAAATTATCAACATCTTGTTTTGTAAAAAGACGATTTCCTTTTTTGTTTTTTGTGGGCTTAATTGCATCAAACTCTTTTTCCCAAAATCGAATCAACGAAGTGTTTACGTCAAACATCTGCGCCACTTCTCCAATGGTGTAGTAGAGCTTTTCGATGGTTCTTTCTTTATATGGCATGTTATTTTTACTAATTAATCACAAAATGATAATTCTCAAACGAAATAGCAGTTTTTCAACTTAGTTTATTCACAAAGTTAAGAAATATTCAGATAAAAAACATTCTTTTTAATTTTTGTCCGATATATTTTTAATAATTCCGATTCCTTTAACTGAGTCGGCAGATAAATATTTAAATGTTATTACTAATCAATTGATTTTCATTGCAATTACTTAGATTTATTCTCAGGGCAGACAACTAGAGTTAGCGCCGAAGATGGGTAATATGAATATACTCAGCCCCGAATGGGGTTGAATAATGCTCAAACACAAGATCTGTTTTGGAAAATCTTGCAAAATAAGAGGTTCAACCCCGTTCGGGGCTGCGGTGTTCTTTTTACATTTATACCATGAGTTGCACTCATGGTTATTCACATTCAACCACTTCGTGGCTGAGGTTGCTTTTTTATATCTGCCCTGTGAGTTGCTTCCTGTTATTCAACTTCGTGACTGTTTTATAGTTTTCACAGTGTTAAAACACTCATTTTGCAGTAGTTATATTAAAGACTTTAGCGCTGACGGCGCGTAATATTAATAACCGCCAGTAAAACTGGCGGTTATTAAGCAATAATAAAACTCAGCCCCGAATGGGGTTGAACAATACTCAAACAAAAAGTCTTTTCAAAAAAAGAAGATTCAGCCCTGTTAGAGCCTGATTGATGACTTATTCCTGTTTACTGGTTTCTGTAAACAACAAAACACTTTTATAACACTGTAAGATTTTAACTTCAATTTTGTCCGCTTTTGCTCTTTTAATGATGTAGTCTAAATTTGCTTTGGTATTATTCATAAAATTTGGAAAAGCCTTTAAGTTCCTGCTTAATGGTTTAAAAAAATTATCCCAATGGATTGGAATAATCAAGCTTGGGCTAATTTTTTCAACTGTTTGTGTGTATAGATTGTTTTGAAAACTGCTATCCTTTTTTACCAAACCAGTTATGCCCATAAAAAAAACATCCACTTTTACACTATCTAAAGCCTTTTCCACATAATTGCAACTCGATTTTACCAAAATAGAATGCCCTTCGTATTTAATAAGTAAATCAAATGAGCCACCCTCTTTGTATTCTTTCATTTTAGCTGGTTGCTTAATGGAATGTGTGATTTCTTGACCAGCAGAATCAATTTTTTTGGGCTGAGGAGAGTGTTTTGCTTTAATAATAAAAACTGAAAATTTCCCAATTCTAATCTCTTTTTCAGTGTTAAATTGCGACATTTGATTCTCAGATAGACCTTCACCCCGACCCACGTTTAATGTTGATGAAGATCCATAAAGAGTAGCTTTGGTGACTTTTGCCAAATATGCAGCATCCATCACGTGGTCGTAGTGAGAATGAGAAGCAAAAACCCCTTTTAATCGATTAATCTTTTGACTTTTAATTACCCTGTTTATTAAGTTAGTATCTGTTTTTAATTTACAAACCCCAACTTTTAAAAAAGAGGGTCTGGTAAAAAACCCATCTATCATTATTTGTGTTTCACCATCATCAAATAACAAAGATGTAGTGCCAAAAAAAGTAACTCTAACTGCTCCTGGTGGAATAACAGAATTTGTATCGCTAGTGAAATAAGCATTATAATTTTTTAAATTTGCAGAAGGAGCGAGCAAGTTAGTGCAAGAATGGATTCCAATTGATGTAAATATCACGAAAAAAGCAAAAATTATTTTGTGACTTTTATCCATTTTTATGATTGATTTAATGCGCTTTGTGATTTAATCATTTTGATATAAATTACAAATTTGTATTTATCGATATTGTTATGCTATTACCACAAATTTACCTTTCTTTATTCGGATTTACAAATAAACATCTAGAAAAGCTGAAATTGGAATAAGAAATAAAAGCAACCGGAAGAGAGAAGAATTCCGGTCAATTTATATAGGCTTTAAAACTTAATTCAGCAAAAAAACTAAAAGGTCGTTTAAAAACCAAAACATTTATTAAATTTGTCAAAAGGGAATTCCGTTATAGGGTTTAATGTCAGTATTTACCATAAATTATATATATATGAAATCAAAAATGGTTTTGTGTTTTGTTTTCTGTTGTTTTATTTTCTTAAATTCAAATGCTCAAACAACCGAAAAAGTATCAAAAGTTAGCGTAAAATGCAACAGTGTCAATGATTTAACAGAAAATGGCATTCGAATATTAAATGGCATTTTTAATAAACAAGGTTACTTTGAAGGAGAAATTATTAGCGACGACACGAATCAATTGCATTTAAAAAACTTCAAATTTTCGGTTTTGATTAAAGATATATCCGCATATTACACTCAAAGGAATGAAAACAATACTGCCCAAAGTCCAAAAAATATTATTTACAATTGCCAACAGCCCAAAGAATATGTAACCCCAACCAACTTTCATCTTGGCTCTATGGGCGGGTTTTTAACTTATGATGAAGCTGTTGCTCAACTCGACACCATGCATTTATTATATCCAAATTTGATTTCTCAAAAAGTACAAATAGGCACTTCTTTGGAAGGTAGAGCAATTTATTCTATAAAAATTTCTGATAATCCAACAGTAAATGAACCCGAAAAGCAAGTGTTATATACCGCTGTTCATCATTCTCAGGAACCAGCTGGGCTCCAACAGTTGATTTTTTATATGTATTATCTTTTGGAAAACTATCATGCCGATTCTGAAATAAAATATTTAATTGATAATCTAGAGCTGTACTTTGTGCCAGTAGTAAACCCAGATGGTTACGTGTATAATCAAACACAGAATCCAAACGGAGGAGGTACTTGGAGAAAAAACCGTCGTCCAAACGGACTTTTTAATGGAGTTGATCTAAACAGAAATTATGCTTATGCATTTGGCTATAACGAAATTGGGTCTAGTTCAATTGGCGCTCATCCTTGGTATAGAGGCACTTCTGCTTTTTCAGAACCAGAAAGTCAATCGTTAAAAACATTTATTGAATCTCATAATTTTCTTCTGGATCTTAACTGGCATTCGTACGGCAATTACTTGATTTATCCTTGGAATTATGAAACCTTGCTCACTTCTGATTCCATTTTATTTGAAGAATATTCAAGATACATATCCCTCGAAAGTCACTATCGTTATGGCACTTGCGATCAAACATACGGCTATAATAGCAATGGCGATGCCGATGATTGGGGCTATGGAGAAACGGTTTCAAAAAATAAAGTTATATCCTTAACCGCAGAAATAGGATCTAGCGATGATGGTTTTTGGCCTCAGACTTCCAATATTATTCCGTTATGTAAAAAGTCGCTTGATATGAACATCCGACTTGCCCGTCTAGCTGCAAAATATGCCCTTGTTAGTGATGTTACTCCTACTTTCTTAACTTCTCTTCAAGGAAATATTCAAGTTGAAGCATATTGCTTGGGCCTTGATGTTCCTGCAAACTTTTCAATATCTTTGGATGCATTATCTCCTCAAATTTTAGTTACAGGTACCGATCTTCAATTTAATGGAATGAATACTTTGGAGCGCAGAAATGGAGCAATCAGCTATACTTTAATGCCAAATACACCTCAGGGAACAAACTTAAAGTTTGCGTTAAGTATTTCGAACGGGATTTATACTTGGACTGATACTATTACAAAAATATATTGTACTCCAGACACACTCCTTCAAGACAATGCCAATGATTTATTAAAATGGAATAGTTCTGGTTTTTCTACCACAACTGAACAGTTTGGTTCTTCACCATCAAGTTTTACCGAGTCACCTAATGGCAATTACGGCCTTTTACAATCTTCTACACTTGAACTTATTTCTACACTTGATTTAACTACTGCAAACTACGCCTATTTATTATTTAAAGCGACTTGGCAAATAGAAAAATCATACGATTGGGCTGAGGTATTTGCTAGTTCTAATAATGGAACAACTTGGATTCCTCTCTGTGGCCGCTATTCTTCGTACGGAACCGACGACCAGAACCTTTCTCATCCAGTTTATGATGGATTTCTCAATTCGTGGGTAAATGAAGAAATTTCATTAAATGATTTTCTTGGAAGTAGTATTAAAATTAAGTTTGAATTCCATAGCGATCAAACACATAATTTTAACGGAATGTATCTCGATGATATTTATGTACTTTCGTTTAAAAATCCAGTAGTTGGAATCAAAGAAACAAATAATTATCCCAACCTACTTGCATATCCAAACCCATCAAATGGAGAAATAACCATCCATATTTCTGATGAATTTGGTAAAAAATTATGGGTTGAAATAGAAGATATTTGTGGTAAATGTGTGTTTAAAAAAGAGTTTCAAAACATCGGAAACACAATCTCTCTTAAAAATATGAATATTGAAAGTGGAAGTTATTTATTAAAACTAAGTTCAGAAAACAAAGTCCAGCGGGTTCAAAAAATTGTTTTTTCCAATTAATTGGATTGATGAGACTTCGTTAAACAGAGATTGTATTTGTGCCAATATGTTTCTATCAGAGCTTTAATAATCAACCCTCTGGTCGAAACTCTTCCATACTTCAAAAGGCTCTTTTCCTTCTATTGGAAGTTGTTGTTCTGTGATGATTTTGCGTTTATCGTAATCTAAAACTATTTCTTCGTAGATAAACGAATCATCAAATCCAACTTCAGCAGCATCGACTTTTGAAGCGGCAAAAACCAAACGTTCTGGACGAGCCCAATAAATTGCGCCTAAGCACATTGGACAAGGCTCACAACTTGAATAAATGGTGCAACTATCTAATTGAAAGGTATTTAGTTTCTTGCAGGCGTTTCTAATAGCGGCAATTTCTGCGTGCATGGTGGGATCGTTTGTTGTTGTTACCGAATTTGTTCCTGTGGCTAACACAACTCCATCTTTTACAATAACAGCCCCAAAAGGACCACCATTTGCGGATTTTACGTTTTCAATAGCCAAATTTATGGCTAATTTCAAAAAGTCTTTATCTTCTAGTTTCATTATATCCTAGTTTGTATTTTAATATTTG
Source organism: Bacteroidota bacterium (assembly GCA_037130365.1). Taxonomy (GTDB): domain Bacteria; phylum Bacteroidota; class Bacteroidia; order Bacteroidales; family WCHB1-69; genus JBAXTE01. The sequence goes on along the minus strand of JBAXTE010000007.1, from coordinate 82,438 downwards.
GGATGATTTATGAATCTTCAAGGTTAAAGCATCCTTTATTTTTGCCTTGCATTCCTTTGTAAAAGGCTTGAATTTCGGCAAGATCTTTTTCAAAATCACCCGAAGGAATAATTGTTTTTCCAACACCACCCGACTTTGTTCGCCAATCCATATAGGCTAGTGTAATTGGAACGTTGGCTTTTTGAGCAACCACATAAAATCCTCTTTTCCAATTATCGTTTCGTTTTCGAGTTCCTTCTGGTGCAATCATAAGCGATAATCGAGGATATTTATCAAATAGTCCAGCTGAAAAAGAGGTAATATTTCTTGCATTTGTTCTATCTACAGGGACGGCACCCAAAGCCTTTAATATCAATCCCTGAGGAAACCAAAAAGCTTCTTTCTTGATAATAAAGCCAGAAACTAATCCTAAACTAACTAATGCTAATTTTCCTACTACAAAATCCCAAGCAGATGTATGAGGAGCAAAAAGCAACACACTTCTCTCAGTCTCTTTGGGAATAGTTCTATTAAGTTTCCACCCCATAAGTTTTAGTAAGAATCCACAAATTGCTCGCATGATTGTTTTTTTTGCAAAATTACAAATTTTGAGTGTGATAAAAACTTTTAAATCTGATGAAAATTACAAAGTTTTCAATAGATATAATTATATGGTTGTAAATCAAACAGATAGCGATTTTAAAAGTAAAAAGAGAGGCTGTTAAATAAAACAACCTCTCTTTTTACTAGAATATTTTATAGGTAAAACTACTTAGCTGGATGAGCTTTTGCAAATTCAGCTTTTCCATCTTCAAGGAACTTAATGAAGTTTTCAACATTCAAATCATACGTTTTAGATTCTCCCATCTGCTTCCTATCTCCATCTAAAATAACATAATATGGCTGAGAATTGGTTTTAAATTCTTTTGATTGGATGTCGCTATTTTTTTCTCCCAACAGGGTGATTTTTTTCCCTTTTTCATTTGTATATTGATCCTTTTCTTGTAAGTCAATTACTTTATCATCAACATATAATGCGACCACGATATAATCATTTTTCAATCGTTTAAGCACCTCTGGATCTGACCAAACATTGTTTTCCATATTTCTACAATTGGTGCAACCATGTCCTGTAAAATCTACAAATAACGGTTTGTTTTGATCTTTAGAACATTTTAATGCTTGATCTAAATCAAAGTATCCTTGCAATCCATGAGGCAATTTCATCCGTTCTGATTTGTACAATGGGGTCTCACATAATTTAATGGTACTATTCTCTTCTTTGCCACTACCACTTGAGTTTTCGCGAACAATTGAAGTAATATCATAATCTTGTGTTTCCATTGGAGGCAACCAGCCCGATAACATTTTAAGAGGAGCACCCCACATACCAGGAATCATATAAACTACAAAACTAAAAGTGGCAATTGCAAGCATAAAACGAGCAAAGCTTTTTTGAATTGGGAAATCACTATCGTGAGGAAATTTAATTTTTCCTATTAAGTATAATCCTAACAATGTGAACAATACAATCCATAATGACAAGAAAACTTCACGATCTAAAATTCCCCAACCATACGTTTGATCTGGAATATTTAAGAATTTTAGTGCAAATGCTAACTCAACGAATCCTAAGACTACTTTAACTGTATTGAGCCATCCACCAGACTTAGGCATTTTATTGAGCAATTGTGGAAACAATGCAAAAAGTGTAAATGGTAATGCAAAAGCTAACGAAAACCCAAGCATTCCTACAATGGGCATCAAAACTTCACCACCAGCCGAAGCCACAACAATGGTTCCCACAATAGGACCAGTACAAGAAAAAGATACCATTACTAATGTTAGCGCCATAAAGAAAGTACCGAAAATACCCCCTTTATCTTCTTTCTCAACCGATTTATTGATTGCCCAATTCGGCATTCTAATTTCAAAATAGCCAAAGAATGCAGCGGCAAACACAATAAAGATAATAAAAAACAAGATGTTCGGAATCCAATGGGTGCTAATCCAGTTGCCAAAATCTTCGCCAAAAGCAACAGCGATAACAGTTCCAAAAGCCACATAAATAATAATAATCCAAAATCCATAGATAATTGCATTAATTTTTCCTCGTGCACCGCCTTTCATAAAATAAGAAATTGTCATTGGAATCATAGGAAAAACACAAGGAGTAAGTATTGCCAAAAGTCCGCCACCAAAAGCCATCCAGAAGAAAAGCCAAAGTGATTTTTTTGCTTCAGCAGTCTTATCTTCTTTATTCTCTTTTGCTTTATCTGTGGTAGTAGCGGTAGCTTTTTGTTTTATACTGTCGGGTTTTTGAGTGCTATCGGTTGCAACTGCTTTTTCAGCATCCTTTGCCTCTTTTGCGTCAATTTCTCCTTTTGCACCACTTATCGAAAAAGAAAAGTCCATTTTTGTTCCAACACATTTTCCTTCTTGACACGCTTGTCCGTCCAGATTCCCTGTAATTTTAAAAGGCTCTTTTGAAAGCTTCTTAATCCGTTGAACAAAAACAGCTTTTCCAACAAAAGATTTAATGTCAGCTTTTGCGTCTTCATCATACTTTTTAACTCCAACAGGTTCTTTAACAGCACCAATCTTTTTGTATTTTGAACTCTTTGCAAATTCAAAAACTAAAGGCAATTCAATCGCTGTTTCAGGCATTTTTTGAGAATACAAATGCCAAGTTTTGTCAACAGTTGCCGTTAATAGCAACTCGGCTTCATCATTTGGTAATTCTTTAACACTAAACGCCCATTTTACGGGAGTTAATATTTGTGCTTGCATTTGGAGGGATAACAGCAATCCTAATAGGATAAAAATGCTTCTGATTTTTCTCATAAATTTTTTTAATTTTAGAACGTAAAAGTAGTTAAAACGATTTAATCCACACTAATTTTTAAAAGATCTTTGGTTGTTTTAGTGATTTTTATGGAATCACACATCCTGTAACCAACAATCCAAATAATCTCTTTGTTTGATTCTAAGAGATAAATATGTGATTTTATGTGAGTGGGTATTTTTAAATCTTGAAAAAAATCACTCACTTTTTTTCTTCCTCTCATTCCAATTGGTCGAAAGGAATCTCCTTGCGTCCATTTGCGAAGCGTAATTGGAAATATTAACTTTGATGCATCTAATATGATTTCACTAGGATTATCTAGCTTTAATTGAATCATTTCTTTCGGTAATTTTTCAAAATTTAGTTTGATGGGCAAGTGTTTTGTGTCCTCTAAGTTGTTAATTTGAAAGGATTCCACTTCCGAATTTTGATTGAGCAACGTTATAAATAAGAATTTCCTGTCTCTAATTAATTGGTGAGTAGGGGATAAATAAATTGCTCCAGCCTGTCCAATAATATTTGCCAAAATATCGGAAACTTGCGAAGAATTATACCCAAAAGGATTCAATAATTCAAAAAGTCCAATTTCTGGTTCAATAAATTGCATCACTTTTTCAATGCTAATTGCAGTATGTTGGGACGTTTCCGTTAATGCCGATTCTGAAAATTCGCGAATTGCGTTTCGATAAACAATTTCTTGCGCTGTAATAATTGATGCTGATTTGTTAAATGATAACACTGCTTCTGGAAAGGATTTTTTTAAAGCCGGAATCACATGATGGCGAATATTGTTTCGTGCATATTTGTCTTTAATATTACTGCTATCTTCTCTAAATTTGATGTGGTGTTCGTTTGCGTATTCTACAATATCGGTTCTTTGCGCAAACAACAATGGTCTAACAAACAATCCATTACGAGGCAATATTCCATGAACTCCAGCTAAACCAGTCCCTCTGCAAAGATTAATAAGCATGGTTTCGGCAACATCATCGGCGTGGTGAGCAAGGACGACCGAAGAGCAAGCATGTGTTTTTGCTAACTCATTAAACCATTCATAGCGAAGTTCTCGTGCTGCAATTTGAATAGAAATATTTTTTGATGATGCATAATCAACCGTATTAAAACATCTGGATAAAAATAATATTTTGTGCTTATTTGCGATCGATTGTACAAAAAGCTCATCTCCATCAGATTCGACCCCTCGTAATTCAAAGTTGCAATGAGCAATAATAAATGGAATTTGTGTTTTAACAAACAAATCAACCAATACCATTGAGTCAATTCCACCACTTACCCCAACCAGCACTTTTTCGTTTAATTTGAAAAGGTTGTGTTTTTCAATAAAATGTAAAAATCTAGATTTCATCTTAAGTGCAAAGTTAATTCTTTTGTAGATTTGTTTTTCTTTTAAAAATATTTCATTTTTTTCAGAATCAGTTCTAATTTCAAAGAATACATCATATTTGTCAGAAAATCAAATAAATACATTAAAGATTAAAAGATTTTCACCCATAGGTTTTTTATAAGTTTTTGAAATATTGTTGAGAATTATTAAAAAAACACAAAATGAAAAGCACCTTTTTTTAGATTAATTATGTCTATTTAACATATAAAATATTAGTGTTGTATATTGTACAACTTAATAGGGTGATTCTGGGGGGAAAGCGCTTTTGAAACATTTTCAAAAGCGCTTATTTTTTTCTTTTTTAATAAATATTTATTAGAGTCCAATGATGATTCAATTTAGTTTGAATCAATTTTTAATAACACTATCAGTAACATTTTATTGAATTTGAGTTATTAATATTTCTACAGAAAATATGTTTATTTTTCTTGGTAAACAACTGCTAAGCAGACTTTTCCAACAACAGCTAATGTTTCTTTGTTTATATTATTTAAATTGTCGCCGAGTGTATGCCAATTTTTATTAAAACCAGAATTTGTAGTTAAATCATGTTGAATGATATCTATAGTTGGAATAGAAGTGATTTTATTTACATAAATATGATCATCTGTAATTGGGTTACTTGATCGAGCTACAAAATAAGAGCTAAATCCTAATTGGTTGGCAATATCCCAAACTTTATTCATTACATCGGGTGCGTAATACATAGATGTTCCTTCTTTTGCAAACTCAGCATTTGGAGCGCCTACCATATCAAGGAGAATTCCAAATCGAGCTTTATATCCTTGAACATGGGGGTTTCTTGACCAATATTGCGATCCTAGACACCAATTGTCTTCTTGTGCAGATTCAGTTCCTTCGGGTTCCCCCCAATCTTCAACATCAAAAAGAATAATATCTACACCAATGGTTGGGCTTTTAATGCTTAACTGACGAGCAACTTCCAGTAATACTCCAACTCCGCTAGCCCCATCATTAGCGCCATCAATGGGGGTTTTGTGATTTTTTACATCTGTATCATGATCTGCAAAAGGACGACTATCCCAATGCGCAGATAATAAGATTCGCACTTTTTGATCTGGATTAAACGAAGCAATAATATTTTTGCAATTCACCATTGTACCATTGTATAATCGAGCCTTAAACGGTTGTTCAATAACGGTTTTAGAATATAATTTTAATTTTTCAACAATCCATTTTCCACAATTAATATGAGCTTTGGTGTCAGGAACTCTAGGGCCAAAAGCCACCTGTGTTGCAACAAAGGCATAAGCGCTATCTCCATTAAAATTCGGTGTGTTTATAGTTGTAGTCATTTCTTTATTGTCGGTTGTGGTTGTGTTTTGTTTGCAACTAAAAGAAAGTGTTACCACAATAAAAAAGGTCATTAATGTCAATTTATTCATTTGATAGAATTTTTATGATGAATGATGCAATAACTAAAAATTTTGAGATGTTTTATAAGTTGTTGTTTACCCCAAATCACACCTCCTCGAGTCTTCTAATAATTCAGCAAAAGTAATATATTTTAGTATGCAATATAAAAGCATCAGAGGCTATTAGTCCAAACAGGATTTTTGTTTTCAATAATCTTTGCTGATATAATTTGAGCGTGATAAACTCAAACAAGATTTATTCTATATGATTGTTGTCCGATATAAATTAATAATATTGTAGTATGATAAAGATAAACAGTAAATTACAAGATTTTGTTCTGACAAAGGCTTGGTTTATGAAATTGAAATTTAGGCATGATTTTCAATGCTTTTGCCCCAAATCCCCTGAAGGGGAGCATTGAAAATCAATTGATTAAAATTAAATTTTCAAGATTTCCCCTTCAGGGGACAAAGGGGCTGAAAATATTGAAAATTTATCGGACAATAGAGATTCTATATGATTAAAACCAAGACTTAAAAATGGTTTAAATCTAAAATGAGAACATAAAAGAACCATAAATACCATAATTACTAGAACTGGATTTATTTAAATGTGAAAGCCTCCAAACTGCGTCAATTCTGATAAATTTAAAAATGTTTTCAACTCCAAAACCAGCTTCATAGTAGGGACTTGAAAGTTCACTTAGCCCTAACGGAAACTTGCTATAGTTTTTATTTCGGGCTTCTAAACTGCCTATCAACCCTTTAAAATAAGCAACTTCTCTCCATTTAAGTTTGCGAAAGAGCGGAATCTTGTTGAAAAACAGTCCATCAAAGTGATGCGAATACGATAAACTCAAGTATTGATCACTTACAAATTCATAATATTTCATGGTGTTAAAAGCCATGGGATCGAAAAACCATGTTTCATTTCCTTCGTGAAGTTTGAGCAAAGGATATGGCAGTTTTGAAAAAACTTTGCCTCCGTAAAGCAAATACTCCGACCAGCCAAAAGTGCCAATTTTAAACCAATGGTCGATGGATACATTTAACTTATGATATTCAAAATTACTTCCAAAAAGACTTGGAACTCCATAACTATATTGCAACGTAAAAACGGGATACAACGTTCCTAAATTGGTGCGTTCAAAAACGTTAACCAAATATCTCTCTTTATGAGCATATCTTAACTTGAGTTGGATTTCGCTGGTGGTAAGATTTTTCACTTCACGCTGTTCTTGATTTTCGTAAAGTAAAAACTTACTGTTATCCAGCGGATATAAATCCCGAAACATAAAAGTAAGTCGTGTGGAAAATCCAGTGAGCCACTCTTGTTCATAAAAAGAGTCGTATTGATCAACCATCGTCAACTTATTGGCATCGCTTCTGCGAAAAACGGAAGCAAGTAAAAAATCTTCTCGAAACGCATTATCGCTTTGTCCGAGTTGCTCTAAATCGTGCATAATTCCACCGCCTATTCCGATTCGTGGAGTTTTACTGAAAAGATAGATATAGCTCGCACCATATTTCAATTTTGTATCTTTTGTTCCATAAGCAACATGGGCATTCAAGAGAATTTTTGTACTAAAATCGTTGCTAGTTCTTCCCCCAATTCGAATTCGTGTACCTTCGGTTTGGTTAAAACTCAAAAAAGACATATATGGGCCAATTTCAATGTTTTTATAAATTTTGTAACCCAAAATGAGTGTTTTTGCGATGTCTATATATGTTTTAATAATTGGCAGCGATTTAAGTGTGTCAATCATATAATAGATTGTCTTTTCGTCCCTCGATAAACTATCGTGACGCGAGGCTTGCCAAAAGGTTTCACTTTTAAGAAATGCACTATCTTCGGTAATTACATCTAATGGATTATCGTATACTTTGTCTAAATTTGGTTTGTTGATAATGTGCGATTGATAGGACGTTGATTTTCGACCATAAAACCCAGTTGTACTTTTGGCATTGTCAAAAGCGTTAAAATCAACCACAACTTTATCGTTGGTAATCACCCATTTATTGCTATCTGTAGTGTTAAAAGATTGTTCTACAGCTATTCCATTTATAAAATTTAGATTCGCTTCTTTGGCTACATCCATTTTTATGATTTTAATTGCCCAAGAAGTGTCTGCTACCCAAAAATTGCCCGAAAATGTAAGGTCCTGCGTTCTTCTAGGTTTAAAAGCAATATTATAACACCATTTAGAATCGATAAAAGTGCTATCAACTAAATAATAGTGATAAAAAGCACCTCCAAAACTTGCTATGGGACTTACAAAATTCTTATCGAATAACGGAATATAGTTGTTGTAAACATTAATGTTGAGGTATAAATCATTCATAAACTGGCTTATACTTTCGTTTTCTATTCCCGATAGCTTAATTCCACGAATATATTCCTTTTTTGCATTTGGGCTTTTACGTGAATAGACTTTTGAAATAGTTTCCGATAAAAAAACAGGAAGATATACTTTTCCATTTACAGTAGAAGTATCTACGTAATTAAAGATGAAATTAAACTTTTTAAAAGCTCTACTCTTCTTGAATTTCTCATCAATATTGTTAACATCAAATTGAATTTTATTATAGACTTCGTATTCGATATAATCATAATCAAACGAATTGTTATTGTCTTTTTTTTCAATAATTTTTTTCAATATTTTATCTGCAGGATTTCCTGAATATCTAACCACAACCTCGGTTAATTTGGTTACTGTAGGCTCCAGCTGAATATCTATTTTCTGAAAGTGATTTTTGATAATTGGAATTTTCTTCACTTTATATCCAATGCAAGAGAAAACCAATGTGTCAGATTTCACCTTTGTTTCAAGGGTGAATTCACCTTCAAAATTTGTTGTTGTACCTGTTGCGGTTCCTTTTAAAACTAAATTTACAAATGGAATAGCTTCTTTTGTTAGACTATCTGTTACTTTTCCCATAATTTTAGTAACCTGAGAATAACCAAAAAAGTTATTGATGGCAATAATTGATATTAATATAATGAGGCGAATATATTTCATTTGAAAAAAAAATAAAGAATCATATACTTCTGGGAAAATTGAATTTGATAAAATTATGAAATTTAATAGTAAAAACAAATTTTAAAATGAATAGTTTAAAATTTTGGTTAATTTTGATAACAATATTAACCAAGCCGTGAAGCTGTGAATAAAATAATAATGTGCCTTAATCTTAATAAAAGCTTCAAAACTATGATAAAAACATGGATAATTTTTACGACCATTTTTTTGTTCTATATTGAAAGTATTGCACAGAAAATGGAGAGAATTCCAGAGCAACATTTAAACCTTTTCGAGTTGGTTGGTGATACGGTGCGAACAGGTATTGATACAACCAAAGAATTTGAAATAAGTGGTTTTATAACATTTGGGGAATATAAAAAGTATCTCAATTCAATCAAACAAGACTCCTCTGCAGCGTATTATTTAAGTCAATTTCCAGATTCAAATATATCGATAGACGAGAAGATTTATTTAATATATATTACGGATAGGATTTATGACAAATATCCGGTACTTGGAATATCATGGGATAATGCGATGAATTACTGCAAATGGAAAACGTTAAAAGCCAATAAAAAAGACACAATTGATTTTATTTACAGGTTGCCAACGTTAAGTGAATGGCTTACTGCTTATCATTACTTTAAGGTGAACAATAAAAAACATGATTTCAATGAAAAATATTCCGATTGGCTTTTAAATGCATTTGAAGAAACTTACTTTTTTTTGGGAGGTAAGAAGTTAACTTTCAAAAATTATTACGATTATGAATACTTTCATAAGAAGAATGAACCTTTTGTAATGAAGAGAAAATCAATAATTGGCAGTTCCTATTTATATGAAAACAATCAAATTTTTTCGAACCGAAACTATGGAATTGCAGATGAAGGCTATCGACATATTGCTTTTCGCATTGTGAAAGTAAAAACTTTAGATTACAACATAAAGCCATTGTTCAAATATTGGGGGCTAAAACTATGAAAAGACTATGTGTAATTTTTGTTTGCATTATTATTTTTGATACAAATTTGATCTCTCAACAAATATGTAAATTTGAAGATGAGACAATAAAGTGTATCTATGAAAGAACTCAGGGGCGCATCGATGGCAAGTATGTTTCATACTACAAAAATGGTGAAAAGAAAGCTGAAGGTTTTTTTCGAAATAATTACCGTAATGGTTTGTGGTCTGTATGGGATTCAACAGGAAAATTAAGAATGCAAAGAAACTACACTGATCCGTTTACCTTTAAACGAATAATTCCAGTTGTGCCAAAAGATAAACCGATAGAATTACTAAATATTCCCCAATATCGTTTGAGTTATAATGATAAAGGGTTTATAGATTACTATAAAATAAAGGAAATCAATGGAAGATGGACAAAAGTGGTTTACAGATACCTTACCCCACAAGACAATCCTCTGCTTTTTAAAAATGATCTTCTTTTTAAAATATTCACCAGAAATATTGAATTAAAAAAGGTTCCGGTTTACAATGCGACAGATGAGTATTTCGAAAAAGAATCATCTATAACAATTGATATTTCAAATTTTAAAGTGATTGCTTATAAATTAAATGAAGTTAATATTTTTGATGATAATAGATTTGTTCTTGAATCAAGATTGCTAGGCATTTTGCCTGTTGCCATTAACAAACAGACAAATGATACTGTAGATTTATTTTTGATATATTTTCCTGAAATAAGAGAGTTTTTAGCGCAAGAGAAAATAAAACAGACAGATTTGCCAGAAGAAGTAAAATCTTATGACGATTTGTTTTTTTTTCGTTATTACTATGGTCAAATATACAAAGAAGCAAATGCAACTAATAAATCGATTGCAGAATATAAAACCGGGGAGGAAATCAAGAAAGAAGCGGAACGGATTGAAATTGAGATTATTGAATATGAACACGATACTTGGATTGGTTATACTAAACAATAATTTTATAGCAAAACAAACATCCCTTCAGACACCTCGCTTTGCTCGGTGTAACAAAGATTGTAGCAAAGAAAATGTCTGGAAAAACTTAATTCTCCAGACATATTTGTTAGCAATAGAAGTTGTTTTAGCAATTTAGTTAGACGAATTTTTTTACGTTCCACTCCAAAAAGTAGAACGCGGATAACCCTGATTTCGCGGATTTTAAAATATATCTGCTCTAATTACTCGCATTGCGGACTTTACAAACTTTATAGACTTTATGGACTTTATGGACTTGTCAAACTATTTCGCCAAAAGCTTCTCAAAATACATAGCAAATGAGCGATACAAGAAGTGTGTCCATTTTCCAAACGGAACAATAATCAATGCCCATTGAGCCAAAATTGTGAGATGAAACAGGTATAGCCAAAGACTGTTTTCAATTAATTTCAAATCGATGAACAGACGCACTGCAAAAGCGGTAACACCCATCAACAACAACCAAATTACAAAAAACCAATCCGAAGGTTGCGAGTGTTTATTGAGTGCCTTGTTTTTCTTAACTCTGCTCCACACAAAATCGAAGGTTACGATAAAAATAATAGCACTTTCGAGGTAACCAAGGATAATGACAAACATATTTTGGGAGCCAAACCAATCCATAAAAACGGTTGTGAAAAGCAATGTGAGATAGCCAATTACCAAAATAAAGTGTTCGAACCAACGCCATTGATTATCGTCGCAACCCAATGCTCGTTTTTGGGTAAACATGTGTACAAAAAAGTCACCCAAGCTCTTCACGTAATTCATAAAGGGTACTTTCTTTTTGGGTTTAATCACGGTAAAGTACCACATTCGGATAATGTTTGGAGTAAGAATCAATGCAAAAACTCCAGCAATTGCAAACATTTCGAAATAGTGACCGAAGTGCATAATTTGCTCCAGATTGAACTCTTTGTAATAAGCAAATCCCAGAACTCCTGCAAAAACTAAAACCATGGCAATCCACGTGAGTGTTAGCGATTTGTAGAGCAAACCCGATAATCCCGTCCAATCATATTTGGCGGTTAACCAACGACGAAGCGACATCATTAATTCGCCAGGTTCGGCTGTTCGAGGGCATTGTGTGGTGCATTCGCCACAATAGTAACACAACCAAGGTTTTAGCGACATGGTAATCTCGTCGTCTAATCCCAAGGTGCTATATCGAATCATTTCGCGAGGAAACGAATTCTCTTCGGTAGATAATGAGCAAGTTGCCGTACACGTTCCACAGTTGAAACATGCCGTATAATCTCCTGCTCCATATTTTTTAAGTTCTGCTGTAAATTCAGGATTTATTCTTGCCATCGTTACTGATTTTTAATTTTGTAATAATAATAAGCCTCATCATCGTCCATTCCGTCTGCCACAACAACGCTGTATTTATTCATCGTCATCAAATGATAGGTAATTACATCCTTATCAATAGGCAATGCTGCTGCAAGCTGTGGAATTGATTTTTTTCCGCCATTAATTTCTTGAAGAATGCTTTTCCATATTTGAGGAAACTCCTTCATCATTAACACTTGATTCTCTTCAACTTCTTCGGTAGCTGTTTCGGTTTTATTAATCTCAATTTTCTCCATAAATCCATCAATCATCGACTCAATTTCTAGATCGGTATATTGTGCGATTTCTATAGCATTTTCGGGACAAATTGGAGCACAAATTCCGCAACCAGTGCAAATGGCTTCGTTAACAGTTGCAATATGTTTACCGTTTACCTCAAACTCCTTAATGGCAGTATATTCACAAACGGGTTCGCATTTTCCGCACCAAGTACAAGCATCACTATTTACACGAGCCACAATTGGATCGAGCGAAACGGTGCCTCCTTTGAGTAACGCATTTATTTTTGCGGCTGCCGAAAGCGACGATTGAACCGACTCGCTGATGTTTTTTGGACCTTGACAGGAACCACCAATGTAAACGCCTTTAATTACGGTTTCAACAGGTTTTAACTTGGGATGAATTTCGTTAAAAAACTTATCGCTTCCAATTGGAATTTTAAATAATTCCGAAATATGTCGACTATCATCGCGAGCAACCATCCCTGTGACCAAAACCACCATATCGGCTTCCAATTCGAGTTCCTTTTTGGCAGTTAGATGATCTTTTAACTTCACAATCAACGAATTTCCAGACTTTTCGACTACGGGTGGCTCTTTTTCATCAAATCGGAGATAGATATCCCCTTGTTTTGAAGATGCTTCGTACAAAACTTCTTGTTTTCCATACGTCCGAATATCTCGGAAAAGATGAAAAGCGGTGATGTTTTTATAGTTTTCTTTTAGCTCCAAAGCGGTATAAATAGCTGAGGTACAACACTGACGAGAACAATATTTGTTTTCGCCTTTAAGTTGACGGTTGCCCACGCAGTAGATAAAAGCAATGTTTTTTATTGGTTTTTGGTTGAATACTAATTTTTGAGGATTCAGCTCCATAAATCGTTTGAATTCGGGCAATGTAAGCACATTTGGAAGATTCTTATATCCAAATTCTCCCTCGTTGGGTTGATACGAATCAAAACCTGTGGTTACCAAAACCGAACCTGCGATTAACGAAATTACCTCATCTTGTTGGTTAAAATCAAACACAGAAGCATACTTTGTGATAAATTCTTGTTCGTTTTTCAACGCTTCAACATCCACAACAGGGACATCGGGCAGTGCTTCGGGATAATTTTTATAAATGGCTTTTCGTTTTGCTAAACCAAAGTTATAGTCATCATACACCAATGCAGTGCAGCTATTCATGGCTTCTTGAACCATTTTATAATCTGCTTTTCCTTTGATATATCGAGGTTTTATCTTGATATCCACATGGAAATTTCCCAAACTTCCTGTCGATTTTTCAACCGTTGCACCAGTGAAAAGGGTGATGTTTTTATAACTTTTAAGTTCGTCGAAGAGTTTCGAAACAACATCTTTACTTTTCTGTCCCGACATAAATAACTTTTCGGTTTGGGTAATTCGGCCACCCACAAAGTAATCTTTTTCTACCAAAAAAACTTCGTTTCCAAGTCGTGCAAGGTCGATAGCCGCTTTCATTCCCGAAATTCCTGCACCTACCACCAATACCGATTTCTTAACGGTGATTTCGATATTATCTAGCGATTCGGAGTGCGAAACTCGATTTATTCCTGCTCTGATTAACCCTGCAGCTTTAACGGTTGCTTCTCTGGGTTGGTCGGAGTGAGGCCACGAGCATTGCTCCCGAATGTTTACCTGAACATAATTAGTTGGATTTAATCCGGCACGACTTGCTACATTTTTAAAAGTGTGCAAGTGCAATTTTGGAGAACACGAAGCCACCACAATTGCATCCAAATTAAACTCTTTGATATCGTTAATCATGGCTTTTTGGTTGGAATCTGCACACGCAAACATCACATCTTTTGAGATAATGACACCATCTTCTGCATGAAACATTTTGCCAAGCTCTTCTACATCCACGTAATCGGAAATATTTCCGCCACAATGACAAATATAAACGCCTATTCTTTCTTTCATTTTATTCTGTTTTGAAAAATTGTGGATTAATGATTGGACTCTTTTTGCATAAGATAGCCTGCAACTTCGGTGGCAGCGCAACCAGCAGATAAAATTGAATCGGGAATATCCTTAGGACCAGATGCTGCACCAGCAACAAAAACACCCTCGATACTCGTAAATGCGGGACTAACCAACTCGTCGGTTTGTTTCACAAAGTTGAATTCATCCAACTCCAAATTTTTGTTTTTAAACATTTTTGGAATCTCTTTATTGGGAACAACACCAACCGATAAAACCACCAAATCGTGTTTTGCTTCTTTTACAACTCCTTTTGTTACATCCTCGTAACGAAGAATTAAATCGCCGCTTCCATTTTCATTTTCACGAATTTTAGCCACTTTTCCTTTTATAAAAGTAACACCCATCGATTTCGACTGTTGGAAAAACTCTTCATATCCTTTTCCAAAGGCACGAATATCCATATAATAAATGGTAATATCGGCCATGGGTAATGCTCCCATTAAAAGTTGAGCTTGCTTAATTGAATACATACAACAAATTTGCGAACAAATAGGATTGTTGGAACAATCGACACTGCAACTTGAGTTTTCGATTGCAGAATCGCGCGAGCCAGTACACAATACATACGCAATATTGTCGGGAGATTTACCGTCACCTGGCCTCAATACATTGTTGTATGGTCGGGTTGGAGCTATAAGTCGATCCATTTGCATGGAGTCAATAACATTTGGATATTTCGTGTAACCATATTCTGGTTTTCCGGCTGGTGGAAACAGCTGATAACCCGTAGTTACCACAACTGATTTTACAAGGGTGTGAACATCTTCTCTTTTTTGAGAAAAATCGATGGCATTGGCCGGACAAATAGAAACACATTGATGGCACTCTCTGCAATTACTACAATCGAGGCAACGCAACGAACTCTCTTTTAGTTCAGTTTCGGAGTAAGTAATTTCTACTTCATCAAAATCACCAATTCGTTCTTTTACAGGTCGTAGGGTTCCTTTTATTGATGGAATTCGATGGTCGCCATATTTTTTCAAAACTTCGGCTTTATCTACAGCAGGAAGTTTATCGCCAAACTCAAAATCTTCTAAAATTTGATTGTTGAGGTATTTGTCGATATAAAACGCAGCCTTTTTCCCTTGACCAGCAGCTTCGATGAGCGTAGTTGCTCCTGTAACACCGTCGCCACCCGCAAAAATGTATGGAGTTGCTGTTTGTAAAGTCAGTTTATTTACGTTGATTGTTCCGTTTTTATTTAATTCTATCTCTTTAGAAAAACACGAAGTAGATGGTTTTAAACCAATAGCTTCAACTACAAAATCAACCGTTTCGATGTATGAAGAACCTTCGATGGCTACTGAATTTTTTCGACCTCCAATTTCGGAGTTTTCGAGTTTCATTTTAATCAATTCCACTTGTTTAAGCACGCCATTTTCGCCCATAAACTTAACTGGATTTCGAAGAAGTAAAATTTCAACACCTTCCTCTTCTGCCTCTTTTATTTCGGGGGCAAAACAAGGCATCTCTTCGCGGCTTCTGCGATAAACAACGGTTACCTTTTCGGCTCCCAATCGAACACATGTGCGAGCGGCATCAATTGCTGTGTTTCCACCGCCAATAATCATCACTTTTTTGCCTGAAAGATTCTCCTTTTGACCAATATTGGCTTCTCTTAAAAAGTCGAGACAGGAGACAATTCCTTTTAGTGAAGAGCCCTCAATTCCGAGCGAAACAGTATCGTGCGTACCTACAGAGACAAAAACAGCATCAAATCCTTGTTCTTTGAGTGCGTTTAAGTTTTCTATTTTTTTATTTACTTCAATTTCAACACCCAACACGGTAATGTTTTGAATATCCCTATCTACCACATTTTTGGGCGCACGATATTCGGGAAGTGCAAGTTTTAGCATTCCACCAGCTTGAGGTGCCGCTTCAAATATTTTAACCGAATGACCTTTTAATGCCAAATGATATGCAGCCGTAAGTCCAGCAGGCCCAGAGCCAATTACTGCTATTTTTTTCTCGGTTTTATTTGCAATTTCAACCGCAGGGGCTTCGGGATATTTTTCGTAGTAATAATCGGCAAAATATCGTTTTATTTTTCTGATGTCCACCGACTCTTCCAAACCGGCTCGGGTACAAGCATTTTGGCAAGGAGAATAACATGCTCTTCCTAAACTTCCTGGAATTGGAATATCTTCGAGATGAAGTTTAAACGCCTCTTCGTATTGTCCGTTTCTGGCCAACGAGATATAACCGTAAGGTTTTACACCACCCGGACATTCGTTGATACATGGTGCCGAAGTATCCATTCGGTCGATGGTTGCAATTCGTGGATTTGCCAAACTAAATGGAATATAGGCCACTTTTCGTCCAGCTAAATTACAATTGTATTCGTCGGGTCGCACTTCTGGGCAAACCACTTCGCACTCCTGACAACCCGTGCAGGCTTCGGGAATAACATATCGAGGTTTTTTTGCAATATCTACATGAAAATCGTCACCCATTTTGGTAATTCCTTCAATTTCGCTGTTTAGCATTAATGTGATATTGGGATGACGAGCGGTTTCCGACATTTTTGGCGTGGTAATACAAGCTGCGCAATCGAGTGTTGGGAACACTTTACTCAACTGAATCATTTTGCCACCAATAGAAAGTCCTTTTTCAACAAGAAGCACTTTGTGGTTCATATCTGCGAGATTCAGTGCTGCTTCTTGTCCAGCAATTCCGCCTCCGATAACCAACGTGTCAAATATTTTATTCTTTTGTTCCATATTACTTCGTTTTTATTGCGCTTGATTAGGTTCTGCGTTGATATCGCCAAGTTCAAATAATATTTTGCTAAAGTTTTCCATGTGGCTCGAAAAAGGCTCGGCACAAACGGAACAAATTGCCGCCATACGAATGCGTTTTGGGCTAATGTTGTTCTTTTTCATTAACTCTTGCGAATCCAAAATAATTTGGTTTGTGTAATCGGCACATTTTGGACTGTATGAGCATTCGTGACCATCTGCAGCGATAAAAACACCATCGAATCCTTGCTTAAAAGCATGAAGAATCCATTTAGGTTTTATTCCTGAGGAGCAAGGCAAACTAATGACATAAACGGCCGGAGAATAATGAATTTTCCTCAAACCTGCCTGATCTATTCCTGGGTCGGAAATCTTATCGGTAGAAAACACCAATATTTTAGGCTTAAAAGTTTCGTTTGACATACGTTTTTATTGTTTTTTGAACTTAAAATAATTGCAAATAAATGAATTTCAAATAGTTGATAACTTAAACACGTTAGTATAAAAACCCTAGACTAACAAAATTAGTGGTTGGATTTTTTAATAAATTAGTGTTGATTTTTATAAGAAAACGCCAATAAATTGAATTGTATTTGACGTTTTCTTAAAACTTTTGTCGAGATACTCGATTAATCTTTTTTCAGAAAAAGACGTGTAAAACTATCCTCTTCAATGGTTCCTAAAAATTCATGATTCATTTTATTGCACCATCTTGGAATATCGTGTTTTGTACCTTCGTCGGCAGATAAAATCTCCATGATTTCTCCCGATTCAATTTCGCCAATTGCTTTTTTTGCAGCCAATAATGGACCTGGACAAGCAGTGCCTCTTGCATCTACCGATTTGTTTACTGTAATGTTTTTTAATTCTTCAGTTGTCATGATATTTGTTTTATGTGATTTATTTTTATGTTTTTAATATAGACTTTCGATCCCGTAAAAAAAGAAATTTTCAATTTCGTCTTTTTACGAGGATCCACGAAAAATTAAAAAATCAGAGATTTTTATTTTTCGGGACTTTACAGACTTTATGGACTTTCGACTAAATAAAAAGTTGTGCTGCGCTCTCTCCTGCATCTGCTACAAATGTTGCGGCTCCAGCAAACGAAAGATGAGGATAATCGATAAATTCCTCTTTTTTAAAACCCATTAATCCCATCGACATTTCACAAACAATGATTTCAACGCCCAATTCACCGGCTGTTTTAAACATTTCATCAATGGAAAGTACGTTCTGCTTTTTCATCAAATATTTTATCATTACGGGTCCCATTCCCACCATATTTAAGTTGGAAAGTTTCAACTTGTTTCTGCCCTTAGGCAACATTATACCAAACATTTTGGATATAAAATCTTTTCCTTTTGGGGTTTTATTTTTATCGCGTAATGCCGATAGTGACCAGAAAGAGAAAAATAATTTTACTTTAGTATCCATTGCCGCTGCAGCAATTGAAATTACCATTGCCGCCAAAATTTTATCAAAATCTCCAGAAACCACCGCCATCGAAAGTTGATCTTTTCGGTTGTTTTCTAGTTTAGAAATCTTCTTTTTTAGTCCGTCAACCTGAAGTTGTAACTGCGAGATTTGCTCATTTAATGCTTCTGCCATGTTCTTGTTGTTTTTTATTTCACAAAGGAACACACAAAAAGAGTGCATACTCCATTTACTGGTTTGATATAACAGTAATATAAATGTGATATGGCTCACATTATTTAATTATCTTTGTATTTACAATTCATACCACGCAGGGTTATAATCTTGATTTTTAAAAACAAGCAGAAAAATGGAAAACAACTGTAATTTGTGCATTTATAAGTCGTTAGCAGCTCAAAAATTGAGCGAAGAGGAACTTTCCAAATTATCGATAAGTTGTCTTTCGGTGAATTTTAAAAAGGGAGATTCTATTATTAAACAAGGAATGTTTTCCACCAATGTCGCTTTTTTAAAAAAAGGATTAGCCAAAATACACATCACTGGTCCTTACCACGAGCAAATTGTAAGAATTATAAAATCAGCTAAATACCTGGGACTTCCCACCACGTTTGGCGACAAAGTAAATCAGTATTCTGTCACGGCCATCGACGATTCGGAGGTTTGCTTTATCGATATTTCGCTTTTTCGGATGCTTTTACGTTCCAATCCCGATTTTAACGATCAAGTGCTGATAGAACTTTGCCAAAGCGAACTCGAAGCATATAACCGCTGTGTAAACAGAACTCAAAAGCAAATAAGAGGAAAAATTGCCGATGTGTTACTTAGCTTTTCCGATAATATTTACAACTCCGATTCGTTTCCGTTGC
The DNA here is from genome assembly GCA_037130365.1 of Bacteroidota bacterium. Taxonomy (GTDB): domain Bacteria; phylum Bacteroidota; class Bacteroidia; order Bacteroidales; family WCHB1-69; genus JBAXTE01. The sequence goes on along the minus strand of JBAXTE010000007.1, from coordinate 63,233 downwards.
TGTTAACTCAAGAGGAAATTGGTAATATGGTGGATGCGTCAAGAGAAAGCGTAAGTAGGGTTCTCACTGAGTTTGCTAAAGACGGAATTATCACCGTAACCGCAAAACAGATTGAAATTATTAATCGCAAACTGTTGCTACTGATAAGTGCGAATGGTTGATTTGTTACTTTTGTCAATTACATCATTAAAATAATTCGTAAAACCTTCATACCTTAGTGAGCGGTAGGCAAATGAAGTTTTTCTGCATTTTTTAATCTTCTTTTGAAAGAAAGCTGTATCTTTGAATTAACATTTCAAAAAAGAAGGTAATGAGCCGAATTATGAGCAAATAAAAATTTTAGTTGAACTATATAATCAGAGATTTGCGATAAAATCAAAATGTTTTGACTATGAAAAAGAAGTTCGAATGATAATTAATCCGAACAATACACTTGAACAAATATTTAATGAATCAAATCCATATTCCCAAGTAAGTTTTAGAATAAATGATAACTTATTAACACCTCATTTTAAATTTTATTTTTCGAAAGAGGCACTTGCAGAGCTTTGGATTGAATCGACACAAAATCAAATACTTTTGTCTAATTCAATTCGTAAATATCTTGATAAAAATGGGTTTAATCATACTAAAATAATTAATTCTAACTGTCCATTAAAACTATAAAAACTAACTTTTTTCTGCAAATATTCTATTATAAAAATCACGAATGAATCATTTAGGACATTTTTATCTATCGTTTGAACAAGAACATCTTCTTGTTGGAAACTATTTAGCCGATTTTTCGTTGGGAAAACGATACGAAAAATATCCGAAAGCCATACAAAACGGGGTGTTATTGCATCGGTTTATTGATGATTATACAGATAATCACCCATTTGTAATAAAAAGTAAAGCACGAATTGCCAAAAAACATGGTAAATATACCCCAGTGGTAATCGATGTTTTTTACGATTATCTATTAGCAACCGATTGGAATTTATACAGCAATGAGCCTTTATCGACCTTTGCCACTAAAACTTACAATCAATTAGATTTGTTTAAAGACTTGTTCCCAGAAAAGCTACTTCTCCGATTCGAGCACATGAAAACGCACGATTGGCTCTCTCATTATGCAACCGATTATGGAATTGAACGATCGCTGTTGGGGTTATCAAAACGAGCTAAGTTCAAAAATAAATTTGATGAGGCATTTCTGGATTTAAAACAATTTGAACAAGATTTTAGAGATGATTTTAATCAGTTTTTTCCGCAGATTATAGAAACATGCAAAGATAAAATTATCAGTTTGAAAAGTTCTACTTTATGAATTTGAAATTTAGATATGATTTTCAATGCATTTGCCCCAAATCCCCTCCAACTGTTGCGGGATAAATTTCGGGGAGCATTGAATATCTATTGATTAACATTAAAGGTTGTGTTTTAAAACAATGTGGAAAAACTTTTACTTAAATAGTTTGCTGTATTTCTTGCCCGTATGGCGATGCGATGTAGTGAGCTTGCCGAACTAAGCTTGTCGAATTGTCATTTATATCAATAAAAAAATCTATCCTTCTGTTTTGAATTTCCCGTAGGAAATTAACCATATTTATCAAAAAGGGTTAATGCCCTAAGGGCAAACAGTCTTTTTGGATAGTGATTTTTTTATTGATATTTAAGCCCTATGGGCTAGAAGAGTCGACAATATTCTAAAACACAACCATGTTAAATGTTCAATATTTTTCCTCTAAGTGATAACGGGGCTGAAAAAATTGAAAACTTATCGGACAACAATGAATCAAATCAGTATATTTGCTAACTAGTTAATAGAAAAACAAGAATCGTAAATGGCAATATTTTCAAAAGCCCACATCACAATACGTCTGATAATAGCAGGGTGCTTAACCATTGCAATGATAAATATAATAAATGCTCAAGATACTATTTCGAAAAATCAAATTCCTCATTTTGTAGCTAAAACGTTTTCTGATTTGTATCCTGAAATAAAAACAGAACAATGGCTGAAAATACCAAGTTATTATATTGCAGTTTTTAAAACAGAAAACAGCACCGCATCCGTAAAAATCACCGAAGGAGGCTACTGGGTGGTAACACAATATCCAATAGATAAAAAAGAACTCCCAAAAGAACTTAAGCAATATCTAAAAAAAAATTACCCCAAATTCAAAATATTCAAAGCATTATTAGAATCTAAAAATGAACCTAGTTATGTGGTAGTGATTCATTTAAAAAGAAAAAGCAAGGATTTGTTTAAAAGCTTGTTTTTTTCTACAAACGGTCTGTTTTTAAAAGAGCAAGACACTCTTTATGAATAAATCTCAAATTATTCGTTTTTTTTATTTATTTTTGGTTCAAATATCAACTCAACATTTTATTAAACGTTTGAAATATGAAGAAAAGCCTGTATTCAAAAGGAACCCTTAAAATCTATGTAATTTCTATAGTAATCTTGACATTAGCCAGTTGTGTATCGCAACAGAAATATCAAGAATTAGAAGTTAAACGCAATGATTGCGAAACAGAGATGAGCAAAATAAAAACGTCTAACATTGATTTGACAAATAAAATCACGGAAACCACTTCGCAAATCGAGCAATTACGGAAGCAAGTATCGTCTCTTAAACAAGATACGCTAACGTTGGGAAACCTAGTGCGCTCAATGAGTGAAGGTTATACTCAAATGAAAACTTCATACGACGATATGCTATTGTCTAACGAGAAACTTTCTGCTGGCAATAAAGATGAGATTCAAAAGATTCTAACAAACATTCAAAAACTACAAGAAGACCTTCAAAAACGTGAGGATTTACAAAAAACGTTAGAGGCAGATTTAGCAAAACGCAAGGCAGAATTCACCATTTTAAATGATGAATTAGGGAAAAAAGAGGCTAAATTAACAGAACTTCAAGCTATTCTAGACCAAAAAGATGCCGCAGTTAAGGCTTTAAAAACAAAGGTCGCGAATGCATTAATGGGTTATCAAAATAACGGATTGAACGTGTATCAAAAGAATGGAAAAGTGTACATTTCTATGGACGAAAAACTTCTTTTTGCTAGTGGGAGCTTTCAAATTGACCCTCGTGGAGAAGCAGCCCTTGTAGACCTTGCCAAAATTTTAGAACAAGATCCGGACATCAATATCATGATTGAAGGTCATACCGATGATGTTGCATACAATGGAAACACTGGTCAAATAAAAGACAATTGGGATTTAAGTGTCATGCGCGCTACCACGGTGTTGAAAACCCTATTAAAAAGTGGAAAAATTGATGCAAAACGATTAACGGCATCTGGAAGAGGTCAATATTTACCTGTTGACGAAGCTAAAACAAAAGAAGCTCGAGCTAAAAATCGTAGAACAGAAATAATCCTCACTCCAAAACTTGACGAACTCTTTAAAATCTTGGAATAATATGAAAAAGTTGATCTATTTTATGTTGATATTAATAGGTTTTGTAGCCTGCTCTTCTCCTAAAGAAAAATTAGAAAAGAAGCTTCTAAAGTCGATTACCCAATATATGGAAGCGAATAAAGGAAAAGCAGATATTGTGGATAGTATTGTAATTCAAGATATTGACACTCTTTCACCTGCAACATATTTGTTTTTATATCAACAATCGTTGCAAAATAAAGCCGAAATGTTGGGTCAGCAATATGCCGTTGCCACAGACGAAGGAGACACGACGGTTCTTGAATCGATTAATAACGAAAATGTGAAAACCCTCAACAAACTCGATAGCTGCGATAAAGCGATAAAAAGTCCATCCGTTGATAAAGGCACGCTTTGGGGCTATTTTGTAATTACAAAAATATATGTAAAACATCCCGACAACGAAGTGGAAGTAATGGATATTGGATTTCCTATTACCGCAGATTTTAAGGTGAAAGAGATGGATTTATAGTGCTTAAAATTTAGTATATTTGTATTATGAACATAATAACCAAAAACACAAACAGTATTTCTAAAATTTGTGAATCTCATAAAGTTCGCACTCTATTTGTTTTTGGTTCTGTTTTAACCGAGAAGTTTAATAAAAATAGTGATATTGATTTTATTGTTGATTTTCTGGATGTTGACTTATACAACTATGCAAATAATTACTTTGAATTAAAAAAAGCATTAGAAAAAACGCTAAAGCATGAAGTGGATTTATTAGAAGAAAAAGCGGTGAAAAATCCATATTTAAGAAGTTCAATTGATTCAACGAAGCAAATCATTTATGGATAATCATTTACCAAAATTGAAAGCCGAAGTAATCGATTTCTTAGAAAAATAATTACAATTTCAACCTTTATCGTTTTCTAGAAATCCTACAATGAAAACCAAAATACGCCATTTTCATATTCCAATTTTTATCCCCGATTTTGGGTGTCCATTTCGGTGCATCTTTTGTAACCAAAAAACCATCACCTCAACAAATACACACCCTTCTGCATCCGACATTCAGTCGCAAATTGAGCAGTGGTTAACCACCATTCCAACGGTTGATTGTGTGGTAGAAATTGCATTTTTTGGAGGTAATTTTACAGGAATTCCAGCAGAAATTCAACAAACATATTTGACTGCAGCGGCTCCATTTTTGGAATCCAATCGAGTGCAATCTATACGTATTTCTACTCGTCCGGATGCGATTTCCGAAGAAATTTTGCTTCAACTAAAAAAATACGGTGTTAGAAGCATCGAACTGGGAGCTCAATCTCTGAATAACAAGGTGCTCAAAGCAGCTCAACGTGGTCATACCGCTGAAGATGTCATTCAAGCCTCATCGTTGATTTTAAAACATGGATTTACACTTGGACTTCAAATGATGGTCGGACTTCCATCGGACAATGCAGAAACCGCATTAAAAACGGCTCAAAAAATCATAGAAATAGGCGCTCACGAAACTCGAATTTATCCATTGTTGGTGATAAAAAACACCGATTTAGAAACTCAATTTCTGCAAGGAAAATATATTCCATTGTCGTTAGAAGAAGCTATAAATCAAACGGCGCCAATTTATGAACTTTTCGAAAAACACAAAATCACCATTCTTAAAGTGGGTTTACATCCTTCCGAAGGATTTAATTCTGGAGAAGAGTTGATAGCAGGTCCTTATCACCCAAATTTTAGAGAATTAGTGTTGAGCAGAATCTGGAAAAATAGATTCAAAAAAATTCCTGCAGACAAAGATTCAACACTAAAAATCACTGTTAATCCATCAGAAATAAATCATGCCATTGGATTTGGTGGGGAGAATAAAAAAGAATTAGAAATTAGTTTTATATCAGTTCAATTTATCCAAGATGTTCATGTTCAAAAAGGAAGTTATATTATTGATACTCTTTAGATTAATAAATACACTATGAAAAAAATCATCCTAATTTTATTTGTTGTTTGCTCGGGAGCGGTATTTGCACAAGATTCGCTCTCTTCGGGGTGCCTTATTTTTGAACATTTTCAAAAAAACAAACCTATCACGTATGATACAATTTGGTATGCTCCAGGTATTTATCGGTGGGAATGGGGATTAACCGATTATAAAAAAAGGATGAACTATTTTAAAAAAGATAACGATACCACAATCACTACCGAAAAAGAAGAAAATGCAACATTAAAAAAGAGAATCAAAAAAGTAAAGACGATTTTTAACGATAACGATACTCTAGCCATTGCTGGAATTCTTTGCAAAAAAGCAACATTAATCGTAACCATGCAAAGCGATTCTATCGAAACCTATTATGTTTACTATTCTCCACGTGTTGGGGGCAAAAACTGCAATTATGGCTCCATTTGTGCTGAAATTTCAGGTTTTTCGCTTTTGTTATTAGATACAAACTTAGCAATTTGTGACCGCTTGATTGAATATAAACCGCTACTACCAAATAATCTTTATATTCCTGATTATAATCAAACAATTGTATATAAACTGTTGAAGAAAAAGCATCGTGCTAAATTTCAAAATGTAAAACAACCATAATTCTATCATATTGATTATCTGTGATTATCGAGCATCGAAAGAAGCAATACGAGCACTAGAACAATTTGGAGAAGTTATTTTGTTTAACAGCTCGTTACTCGCAAATTCTCCGTTATGTGGTCATCCCGATTTGTTTATTTGTCAAACCCCAATCAGTTTAATTGTTGCACCAAATACTGATTTAAAAATTCTAGAAAAACTTAATCAATTAAATTCTCCCATAATATTTGGAGAAAACCCCGTTGAGGTTAGCCACCCCGAAATCGCCAGATACAATGCCGTTGTGACGAATAAAGTAACCATTTGCAATGTCCAAACTGTAGATCAGCGGATATTGGATTTGAGCAAAAATAATGAGATTATTGATGTAAAACAAAGTTACTGTCGCTGTAGTACGCTTGCGCTTTCAGATGATTCATTTATTACTTCGGATGCAAAAACACATTTTAAATTGTTGGAAAAAAACCATAAAAGTCTTTTGGTTTCACCACAATCGGTATCTCTTGAAGGCTACAATCATGGTCTTTTTGGAGGATGTGGAGGTGTTTTACTTTCCGAACAAAAAGTTTTTTTTATGGGTTCGCTTTCATCAATTCCTAATCAACAAGAGATTTATGAATTCATTGCCAAATCTGGACTAGAATGCGTGGAACTTCCTGCAGAAACTCTTCAGGATGTTGGCGGATTACTCTTTATTGCATAAATCTTATAATCGTTAAGTCCCACAAAAAGTTTGAGTTACTCGTTCAGCGGCTGTTGGTGTTTTTTGAAAATCAATGTATTGAGGTTGATCCTCATAAGGATTTGAAAGTATCGAAATCAATAAATTCATGGTTTCGAAATTATTCTGCTCCACAGCATCATCAATGGCTTTTTGCACCAAATGATTTCGAGGAATAAAAGCTGGATTCTGACTTCGCATTAATTTTCCCACTTCTTCTGAAGTCCGCCCTTCTTCTTTTTGTCGATTTAACCATACTTTCGACCAATCTTCGAATGCTGAATCCAGAGCTCCTCCTTCGGGAACCCTACTTAACATTCGAAACGTATTGGTAAAATCAGCACTCTTGACATGCATCACCACAAAAAGTTTTTTAATTAACTCAATGTCTTGTGGTTGATTTGTAAAGAGACCCAACTTCCGACGCAAGCCATTCCACCAATAATTTTCGTAGTTCTGCGAAAACTGATGAACAATTTCGTTGGCAATTTTAGCTGCTTCCGACTCAATTTTATCGAGAAACGGTAAAAGTGTTTCTGCCAAACGGGCAATGTTCCATTGTGCAATATTCGATTGATTTTTATAGGCATATCTACCAGAGCTGTCGATGGAGCTAAAAACGGTTGATGGATGATATTCGTCCATAAAAGCACACGGTCCATAATCGATAGTTTCGCCCGAAATGGTCATGTTATCGGTATTCATCACGCCATGAATAAAGCCAACATTCATCCATTTTGCCACCAGCGAAGCTTGAGCGTCGCAAACTGCAATTAAAAAACCAATATACGGATTCTGCATTGTTTTTACAGCCGGATAATGGCGATTAATGGCGTAATCTGCTAATTGTTTAACCGATTTTACATCGCCCATAGCCGAAAAATATTCAAAAGTTCCCACACGAATATGGCTCGATGCAACACGAGTTAAAATTGCTCCCGGTAAAGCCGTTTCACGCATCACCATTTCGCCTGTAGAAACCATTGCCAAACTCCGTGTAGTAGGAATTCCCAAATTATGGATCGCTTCGCTGATGATGTATTCGCGCATCACAGGACCAAGCGATGCTCTTCCATCACCTCGACGAGAGTATGGTGTTTGTCCGCTTCCCTTTAATTGAATATCAAATCGTTGGTTGTTTTTGTCTACTATTTCTCCCAATAAAATAGCTCTTCCGTCGCCCAATTGTGGAACAAAATATCCAAATTGATGTCCTGCATAAACCATCGCAATGGGGTTTGAATCTTTCGAAATTGAATTTCCCGAAAAAAGTGCAGCTCCAACCGACGAATTTAGTTTTTTAAAATCTAGTCCAAGTTGCGTTGCAAGGGGTTCGTTTAACATTATTAATTGCGGATTTTTTACTGGTGTTGGCAAACATCGCGAGTAAAAATGTTCGGGTAGTTGGTCGTATGTATTATTAAAAGGGAGATATTGTTCTTTATTGTTGTTTGATTTGTTCTCCATTTGACTGTCTTAAAAGTATGATGCGAAAAAGAGGGTATTGATATCGAATTTAATTTTTTGAGGCAAAAAAGATATTTGGGATAAAAAGCTTTGAGCAAGAAAAAAAGTGCAATACGATAACAAAAGAAGCACCTAAATGTTTCGATACACAATAGAATATAAGCATCATAGACGAATATTCATAATAAATTTTGTAAAGATATGGTCGCTAATAATGGCCCAAAAAACAACGAATGAGTTTCAATTTTGTTTATCTCTTTATTGTTAACATTATCAAATTTGATTCTTTCCCGAATATTGCTAAACCAATTTCGAAGCAATTAGATATTGAGCAATTTGAACAGCATTTGTGGCTGCTCCTTTTCGAAGATTATCTGCCACAACCCAAATGTTTAATGAATTTGGTTGCGAAAAATCTCTTCTAATTCGACCAACAAATACCTCGTTTTTGTTTTTGGAGAAAAGAGGCATCGGATACTCATTTGTTTTGGGATTATCTTGAACTACGATTCCAGGTGTTGATGCTAATAAAGATTTTACTTCGTTGAGGTCGAACTCTTTAAAAAACTCAATATTTATTGATTCCGAGTGCCCACCATATACTGGAACTCGAACTACGGTAGCAGTTATTTGAATTGAATTATCACTTAAAATTTTACGTGTTTCATTCACCAGTTTTTCCTCTTCGGTGGTGTATCCATCATCCAAAAAATCTCCGCCGTGAGGAATCACATTTAAGTCTATTGGATAAAGATAAGCCATTCCTCCAGAAATGTTTTGGCGTTCATTTTCGAGTTGTGCCACTGCTTTTACCCCAGTTCCTGTTACCGATTGATAGGTTGAAATTACTAAACGTTTAATTCCATATTTATGATGAAGGGGAGCCAATGCAAGCACCAATTGAATGGTAGAGCAATTTGGATTTGCAATAATTTTAGTCTGCTCGGTAATTGCATCAGCGTTTATTTCTGGAACAACTAATGGCACTTCATCAAACATCCGCCAGGCGGATGAATTATCAATAACAAATGTTCCATTTTTAGCAAATTTTGGAGCCCACTCTTTAGACAAGCTAGAACCGGCCGAAAAAATTGCGATTTCTGGATTTAGAAGAACTGCGTCTTCAACAGAAATAACTGCAATTTCTCTACTTCCTATCTGAATTTTTTTACCCACAGATTTTTGGGATGCAACAAGAATTATTTCGTGAATAAGAAGATTCTCTTCTTCCAGAACCTTAAGCATTACTGAGCCTACTAAACCGGTTGCTCCAACTACTACAATTTTCATAATCTAATTAATTTACTGAACATCAAAAAATTCATTTTTAGCTTCGAATATCCCTTTTCAGGTTGAATCCTGATTGTTGATAACATCGGATTAAATTTATTGTCTGCTTCAAAAAAATGAACATTAAGAATCTCTCTTTATAAAAAACACCAGAAAAGTATCTCTTAAATGGTTTTTTGTTTGCAAAAATAGTATATTTACACTCTTGTTTACGTAAGAATTAAATTTTTTTAAGATGAAATTAAATCGCCTCTTCATTCAGCTAGTAATAATAACCGTTTTAATACTTCCTTTTCAAAATCAGCTTAAGGCTCAGATTATTGAAGATTTTTCGGATGGAGATTTTACAAACACCCCTTCATGGTCGGGAGACGATTCTTTGTTTAAAATTTCAACATACTCAAGTTCTGCTTGGAGTTTGCAACCTCGCCTACAGCTGAATGCTACACAAGCAGGCGTTGCACATCTTCGATTTCCTAATCCAATAGCAAATATCGATAGCACCGAATGGCGCTTTTGGGTTCGTATAAGTTTAAGCAGTGGCACATCAACCACCAACAATGAACGAGTTTATCTTACCTCCGATTCGGCAAATTTGCTTGGCTCTTTAAATGGCTATTTTGTGATGTTTGGAGATGATGCAAATTCAGCAAAAGATAATATTTCATTATGGCGCCAAACGGGATTAGGTGCTACTCAAATTATTGATGGGACAATTGGAAAAATTACTACTTCAAAAAATGTGAGCATAAAGGTACTGCGTGACAATTCTGGATTATGGAAGTTGTATTCGGATACTATTGGTGGAACCAATTATCAACTCGAAGGGCAAGCAACAGATACTACATACAAAACATCGCAATACGCAGGTGTTTATTGTAAGTTTACCTCATCGAATAAGACAAATTTTTATTTTGATGATTTTTTTATCGGTTCAATCGTAAAAGATATTCTAGCTCCTACAGTAACTAGAGCCACGGTTATTAGCGATACGCAATTGGAGTTGCAATTTTCGGAATCGGTAAATCAACTAACGGCAACAATTGCTGCTTATTATTCGGCAAATAATGGATTTGGAGCACCATCGCTATCAGAAATTGATGGCGTAAATCCTTCCATAGTCCGATTAACTTTTCCAAACTCATTTGTTCATAATTTAGCTTATCAACTCACCGTTTCGGGTGTTACCGATTTGGTGGGAAATATTATAATTCCACAAACAGTTCCTTTTGCTTATTATATTCCTCAACAATGGGATATCGTAATCAACGAAATAATGGCTGATCCCGATCCTGCTGTTGGATTGCCAAACGTGGAGTATGTAGAACTTAAGAACAACACCGCTTTACCGATTAATCTAAATGGATGGTCGCTTGTGTTAGGAACTTCTTCAAAAATTTTACCCGATTATTTTTTGCTTCCCGATAGTTTTGTAATCATTACCGCTGCTGGTTCTGCTGGTAATTTTAATCCAAATGTTGCAGTAATAGGAGTTTCGAGTATTTCGGTAACAAACTCTGGACAAGAAATTTCGCTATTTACACCATCTCAACTTTTGGTGCATTACATAAATTTTTCTGACACTTGGTATGTCGATAACTTTAAAAAAGATGGTGGTTGGTCGCTAGAGCAAATTGATCCAATGAATTTTTGTGGTGAAAGCGAAAACTGGATTGCTTCTAATGATTTATCTGGGGGAACTCCAGGGCGAAGAAACTCAGTCTTTTCTTCTAGCCCAGACATTGTAAATCCCACCATTCTTCGAGCTGTTGTAGAAGGAAATCGTTCGGTATCACTCTATTTTTCTGAAAGTATGGATGGCACTTTCTTGTCAAATCCAAATCGTTACCAAGCCTCTTTAAATCTTGGACATCCATTAACAGCAATTGCTTCGGTACCAACAAATAAGTCCGTACTGCTCAATTTTGCCGACACCATTGTGATGGGTCAGACCTATACAATTTCAATTACAGATACGATTACTGATTGTTCTGGAAATATGATTTTACTCAACAGTACTGCTCAATTTGCAATTGCTTATCCACCACAACCAGGAGATGTAGTTATAAACGAAATTCTTTCAAATCCTCGCGAAGGTGGGGTAGATTTTGTAGAGCTTTATAATCGTTCTACCAAAATAATTGATTTAAAACAGTTGTTATTGGGAACTCTTTCCTCGGGTACACCAAGTATGAAAACGATTACCACCGAAGGATATTTGCTGTTCCCTGGTCAATATGTAGTTCTTTCGTCAAACTCAACCCCAATTCATCAGCAATATACAACCTATGCTATAAATAATTTTGTTCAAATGAGCTCTTTCCCAACCTACAACAACGACGACGGAGTAGTAATTTTAACAGACCTAAATAGTGCCGAAATCGATAAAGTTACCTATAGCTTAGATATGCATTATGCTATGCTCAAATCTACCGATGGTGTTTCGTTAGAAAGATTATCTGCCGAGCGATTATCCACAGATAAAACAAACTGGCATTCGGCTGCCTCAACCGTTGGATATGCTACTCCAGGATATAAAAATTCTCAATGGTCAGATCCAAATGTTTCCGATGATGGAATTACTATTTCTCCTGAAGTTTTTACCCCTGATAACGATGGGATGAATGATGTTGCTAATGTTAGTTACAAATTTATTGAGCCAGGATATCGAATTTCAATTTGGGTGTATAATGCTGCTGGATTTAAAGTAAAACAATTGGTTAATAATGATTTAGCATCATTAGATGGAACTTATAGCTGGGATGGAACGACAGAAAATAACCTAAAGGCATCTTCTGGAATCTATCTTTTTTATATCGAAATATGGAATTTGAATGGTACTGTAAAACGGTATAAAAAACCAATTACAATCGGGGTAAAGTTTGAATAAATTATAAAAAACATAAACTCTGATGATAAAAATAATTATTAGAAATTATCACAGAATAATGATTAAAACAGTTGAAAGATGAAAAAGATCACCGTATTATTATTTGTTTTGCTTGCACTAAATATTGTTAATGCACAAAACACAAATAAAGGGGCTACAAAAGCGGCCATTGAACAATATTACGAAAGCCCAATTAGTCGATTAAAAAAAATTGACAGTGCGTATCTTTTTCAACTTCCACAATTAACTTTGCCAACAAGCTATTTAAATGGTTCAAAAAATATTCCGTCGATTGTTGATCATTCTGGCTCACAATATTTACAACCCATTTTTTATCAAGTGGCATTAGAATGTGGGCAGGCAGCTGGAATAGCTTACACATTTACCTACGAAATGAATCGACTTCGCAATTTACCATCAAATGTTGCTGGAAATCAATATCCTACTCATTTTGCCTGGAATTTTAAAAACGGCGGCACAAGCACGGGTGTTAATTGCCTTGAAACTTGGGATGTCATACGTATGGCTGGCACCCCAAACACCACACAATGGGGCGGAACAAACAGCTCTGGTGGCGCATCAAAATGGATGACTGGTTATTCTAAATACTACGAAGCTATGAAAAACAGAATTTACGAAGTATATTCCATTCCAGTAAACACACCTCAAGGATTAGCAACACTTAAACAATGGCTTTATGACCATTTAGATGGATCAGCAGAAGGTGGAATTGCAAACTTTTATTCCACTTATGTTAGTAATGGGTCAACATTTCCTACTTTACCCGCTGGCACTCCCGAAGCTGGAATGAAAGTAATCACTCAGTTTAGTTCGTATGTTAATCACTGCCAAACGATTGTAGGATTTAACGATTCAATTCGTTTTGATTATAATGGGGATGGACAATACACCAATAATATAGATATTAACAGTGATGGAGTTGTGGATATGCGCGATTGGGAAATTGGTGGTGTAAAGTTTACCAACTCATTTGGAATTGATTTTGCAAATAATGGGTTTTGCTATATGATGTATAAAGTATTAGCTGAAACTCCTGCTAATGGCGGCATTTGGAACACAACAACATTCGTGATAAAAGTAAAAGAGAACTATCAGCCGTTGGCTACATATAAAGTAAATTTGACACACTCTGGCAGAAATCATTTAAAACTGGTGGCCGGAATTGCTACAAACACTGCTGCCACGATTCCAGAAAAAACGATGGAGTTTTCGGTTTTTAACAACCAAGGAGGAGAACTTTTTATGCAAGGTGATACCTCTCAAGCAGCCAAAACGATAGATTTAGGTCTAGATATTTCTGCACTGTTAAACGAAGTTACTCCAGGATTGCCCGTAAAATATTTCTTGCAAGTGGTAGAAACCGATGCCTCAAATTTGTTTACTGGACAGATTAATAGTTTCTCTCTGATGGATTATACGTCTGGTAGCGTTGTGGAAACAGCTTGTACTCAAACAAACACCTTAATTACGAATAATTCTACAACCACCCTTTCGTTAAATAACACCCTAAATTTCACAAAACCAACTATTACCAATAATAGCTTACCAAATGCCGAAGCGTTCGAAATTTACAATCAACAGCTTACGGCAACTGGCGGTACGGCTCCATATCATTGGCGTTTTAAAATGGGTTATGACGAATCAGAGCAAGTAACACCATTTCCTCAGGTTATGCAGCAACAATTGTCTATGTCTAACACTTACCAAGGATTTGCAACCAAATCGTTACCTTTTGATTTTCCTTTTTATGGAAAAAAATACAACCAAATCGTTATAAACACGAGTGGATATATAGAGTTTAGAAGCAATATTTATCAATGGCCATTTTTGGTAAGTGAAGATTTGCTTTTTAAAAGCAGAGAAATTATAGCTCCATTTAAAGCAAATTTAATTATGAATGCAAACGATGGAGTTTGGGTGGAAAGTTCTCAAAATTATTGCATAGTGCGTTGGAAAATGTCTGTACAAGGTCAAAGCACATCACAAGTTAATTTTTCTGTAAAACTATTTCCATCTGGTGATATTGAATTTTATTATGGCACCATTAATATTTCTGCAGGAACCGTTTGGAAGGCAGGTGTTAGTAGAGGAAATGCCAAAGATTTTTTAATTCCATCAATATCAAATTCTTTTACAACAAATCCTACCGAGCGAAAAATTGTATTTGACAACTATGAAGCCCCTAAAGAGTTATTTCTTAGCGACGAAGGTCAGCTAACCGGAACTCCTTCAGAATATTATAACAATGTTCCAATACATTTTCAAGTAATTGATAATAACGAACTGGTAAATGAAAAAACATTAACCTTTTCAACAACCTTTAGTAATCGAATTGTTGTACTTTCACATGTTGAACACGCTGGAAATGATAATATTGTAAATAATGGAGAATTGGTAAATGTAGATTTGGTAGTTAAAAACATAGATACAACAGCAGTTACCAATGCACTAATTACAGCAACATCAACAGATCCATATATTACGTTTACCGACAATCAAGAATACTTTGGGTACATTGGTGCAGGGAATACATATACACTTTCAAATGCTATAAAATTTCAAGTCAGCAATTCAATTCCAAACGAACATCCAATAAACATTACGTTGCATACCACTTGTGATGGTTCTCCTTCGACAACAAATATTGTTATAATTGCCTATTCTTCGGATGTAACGTTAACTTCAGCATCAGTTTTTGATGGTAATGACAATTCATTGAATACAAACGAAACAGACACAATTGTAGTTGTAATTAGTAATTCGGGAATGTCGGCAGTTGAGCATATTCGAGGTTTGTTAACCACGCCCGAATCAAATATTACTTTTATTCAAAGTCTTGATTCTGTGACCAACTTACCTCCATTTAGCACCTCTTCGTTGCGCTATATTATTCAAACAAGTCCAAGTTTTGTAGAGGGCAGAATGAATGATTTTCATATTGCATTAACGGCTGAAAATTTAAGCAAAACCCTTTCTTTTTCTCTTTTTGCAGGCGGAAACATCGAAAATTTCGAAACTGGAACATTTACACATTTTCCTTGGGTTCTCTCAGATACGGCTTGGACAATCAGAACGGATTCAGCTTTTGAAGGAAATAAAGTGGCTCGTTCGGGAATGATTACCCACAACCAAACTTCTACACTAACTCTTACTGAAGATTTATTAGTTCCTGGTATGGTTTCTTTCTACAAAAAAGTTTCTTGTGAAGATGACGCAAACAATAATTGGGATTATTTATCTTTTGCTATCGATGGGCAAGAAAAAGGCCGATGGGATGGTGAAGTAGGATGGGATTTAAATGCATATCCAGTAACCGCTGGTGCACACACTTTTTGTTGGACTTATAGAAAAGATGTTTCTGTAAATTCTGGTTATGATGCTGCTTGGGTAGATTTAATAAAGTTTCCTGCGTTTGGATCTTCAAATCCAACGTGCACTGCAGCTCCCGATTCAATTATAAAAGTAATGTACTCAAACGCTTCCGAACAAACCTCTATCCACTTAATGAATACAGGAACAGGAACTGCGACGTATCAAATTTTAATTAAAGATTTAGATGGATACAATGTTCCTTGGCTACAAGCGCAATACCTCAGTGGATCGCTAAACACTTCCGAAAGTGATGGTATTTCCCTTACATTCAACACCAATAACATGTTAGCTGGAGTCTATCCGGCAGTCATTAATATTACTTTTAGCAATGGTACAATTCTCGAAATGCCAGTGAAACTAACCGTTTTAATGGATGTTGGAATTACAGAAAACACTAACCAAATGAGTGTTTCTGCGTATCCAAATCCAGCAAAAGACCTAGTTTCTATTGCGATATCTGGAGCGCTTGACACACAAACCCAAATTTCAATTTACAACACATCAGGTCAACTTGTCGATGTTCTTAATCACGCTCAAAAAGTGAATAATCAACAAGTATATCATTGGCGTCCAAAATCGCTTCCTGCAGGATTATATTTCTATAAAATAACTTCTGGAAAAGATTCATTTAACGGAAAAATAAATTTAATTCTATAATTTCAAAAGTAAAAAAAGATGATTAATAATCGTTGAGATATTGAAGCTCAACGATTATTAATTAAATCCAAATATCCACAAACCAATTCGCAATTTTTGATATTCACCCTAAAATTTATCAAACAAAAAACACTCTTAATATCCAATCATTTTAATAAAAAATGGAAAATCACATAAGTCGTTAAACAAAAGAAACCAGCCCATGAAACATTTATTTTTCTCATTATTCTTTATACTTTTCCCTACCCTTATCTTCTGTCAACAGGGTAATGCATATAAATCTGTAAATATTCAAATTTCAAAAGAGGATTCGGTTGCTTGGAGTTCTGTAAAAAAGTTAAAACTGACTCAATCTGCAAAAGAGAAAACCGTTTTACCAGTTAGGGTAAACAATTCCAATCAGCCAATATTTCCGCCATTAAGAGTTCAAAAAACTTGGGATTGTGGCCAATATTCTGGTGTCAGAAATGCATACTCATACGAGTTGAATAGATTGTTAAACAGAAATCCTACCGATTTAAATCTTTTTTCTACGCTATTTAATATAGTTTCTACCGTTCATGGATATGCCCAACACACGTTAAAAACGTGGGAAACAATGAAGTCTATCGGTTGCTTAACCGAGGCTGATTTTCCTCAAGAAATTGGGCTTTCCCATATTCTACAATATTCTGGACCTTCGTCTACTCCATATAATTGTGATTCAAAATATCTTAGTGGGTATAATTGGTATTATAAAGCCATGCAAAATAAAGTGGATGAATATTTTTCAATTCCGTTAAATTCGGAAGAAGGCATTCTTACCATGAAGCACTGGTTACACAATCATTTAGCAGGAGAATTGGTGGGAGGAATTGGGATCATTTATTTAGGAATTCCTTATCAAGCAATTACAACAATTCCTACGGGATACGACGCTGGTAAAATTGTTATGACCTTCTTTGAGACACACGTTAATCACAGCATGAACATTGTGGGTTATGACGATCGGATTGAATGGGATTTTAACCAAGATGGGCAAATTACGAATAATATTGATATCACCGGAGACGGAATTGTGGATGTTCGAGACTGGGAAAAAGGAGCAGTAATTATTGCAAATTCTTATGGAACCGACTGGGGCAATGACGGTTTCGCATATGTTATGTATCGCACATTAGCGCTGCAATCTCCTCAACAGGGTACTTGGAATAGCAGTATGTATGTAGTAAAACCAAAACTACCAAACTTACCAAAAACCACATTTAGATTCAGCGTCGCACATCGCAACAAAAGTGCGATTAAAGCATTTGCAGGAATCAGCACAAATGTAAACAGCACTAGTCCAGAATTTTCAGTCGAAATACCGTTTTTAAACTTTATCAATACGAATAGCTCAATATCTTCTGACACCACTGGTATTGGTATTCCCGTTGAATTTGGATTTGATGTTACACCATTGCTAACTCACATTCAACCAGGACAAAAAGCACGGTTCTTTTTTCAAATTCTCGAAGTAGATCCGCAAAATTCATTTGACGGGTATATTCAAAATTTCTCTGTGATTGATTACACCCACGGTTCAAAGCAAGTTTTTTCGAATTCAAATCCAGTAAATATTGTAAATAATGGACTTACAACTCTGTTTGTTGATGTTGCCCCAGATTTTTCGAAACCGCAATTAACCTCAAACAAATTACCCAATGCGGTAGTCGCTAATCCTTATCAAACGCAACTTTCGGCTCAAAAAGGGACACCGCCTTATCGATATCACCAAACCGATGGATATATGACTAATGAAACACCATTTTTACATCCAAATTATCAAGGTCTAACTCAGCTCACACTGCCAACAGTTCAAACAGATTATATTTCATTAAGTCCCGAATTTCCAATTTATATTTATGATTCTATTCATCAAGGCAACCTCTATGTCAACCCAAATGGGTTTATTCATTTACGGGAACACGAATATTTGTGGCCATTTTTATCCGACGATTACACTCAATTAAAAGCACATACTGCCATTGCTCCACTCATGACAAAGTTGGTTTACGATAAACCAGCATTTGGAATATGGCAAAAATCAACACCAGATTCATTATTTATCCGCTGGATAGGAAGATTTGCTACTGATGTAAATTCCTATTTAGATTTTTCGGTAAGCATTTCCAAGGTTGGCGATGTCCGTTTTTATTACGATTCTATCCATTATTCTTCTTTTGATCCTTGGATGCGTGGAATTAGTAAAGGAAATGGAGTGGAATTGACAAAAATTGGGAACGATTTCTTTGTAAATTCACACACCTTATTTTCTTACAAATTATTTTCCATCGACACCTCTATTACAATAACTTCGGAGGGTGTTTTATCAACAAATCCAGCTGTTGCGTTTTCAAACAAAAAAGTAAATGTTTCAATTCTCGATAATAACGATATCGAAACACACGATTTCACCTATTTATCCACAGGAAATCCACCAGAGTTAATCGTCACCTCTACGCTGCTTAACACCAATAATCAAGATTGGTATTCTCCGCTTGACACCGTTAAAGTTACGATTGGTATTGTAAATATTTCAAATACAGCAAAATACAATATACCTATACAACTGTGTTCAACGTCGTCGGATATAGATTTATTAAAATCAACTTATACAATTCCCGAAATTCAAGGTTCATCAATTATTACCTTAAATAGCGCTTTTGTATTCAAGCCAAACGCCTCTTTAAAAGTGGAAAGATTTGAGAATTTAATCATTCGTAATTCGAGAAGTGGAGAGCAAATCGGTGTAATTCAAGCGAATATTACTCCATCCATCCCACTAGAAATTGGAACTCCAGTTTTAAGTTCTCCCAATGGTGATGCTTTTATCTCCAACGCAACACATCTATTAACTTTCCCTGTTTTTAACAGAAACAGAAATGCCATTACAAACTTATCTGCATCATTAAAGTGCTTATCCAATGTCGTTTCTGTAGTTGATACCGTTGATTTAACAGATTCAATTTCAGGATATTCTTCTGGGTATATTCAATTTCGAGTACGGACAGATGATGTATCAGCACCCAATTTAATAATTTCATTTTCTGGAGAATTAACAGATTCTCGAGGAATGATGGTTCCATTTTTAAAAACATATCAGTTAAATTCAAATTTAATTGAAACCTACGAAGACACAAATCATCTATACATTTTCCCTTCTGTTTTTTCCGACACTTTTCCGTATCGTGTTGCCAACAGAGGCTGTAATAGCAGTAAATCTATGTTCTATAGACGTTTGGGAGGCATCAAATATAGAAGATTTAACGTTCAAACAATCACCAATAGCCTAATAGAATTCGATTATATTAGTTTGGCAAAAACAGCATTATACAACAAACGATTAATCTGGTTAATTGATGGCGTGCAACATAACTTAGATACAACATCTGAGTGGAAACATGTTTCGTATTCAATTCCCGAAGGTTCTCATTCTATTGTACTTCGTTTTAACTATATATTGTTAAACGATTCCGTTTATATCGACAATTTATCAATTCCACATTCTTACACACCCGAAATCAGCTATTCTGTTTATCCCAACGAAATTAAGTTGAAATGCAGACCCGACACTCTTCTTAATTTTGACATTGAAGTAAATACTACAGGAAGGCCGTTTGTCGATCTTTATTATGACATTGTTCCCCCTGAAAATAAAACCTGTAATTGGCTTAATAGGCAAGGAGCAACCACGTTAACAGCCAATCAAACGACCATGTTGCCATTTAATGTGAGTACCGTTGGATTACCAAGTGGAGAATACACTTCTTACGTTCGTTTTAAAGATGAATTTTTGTTTTCTCCAGTCAAAATAATTCTATCTGTAATTGACAATTATCATACACCAGCTGCTGGAACTGTTAGTGTTTATCCCAACCCGGCAATAGATAAAATTTCATTTGATTTTATAAGTAGCGATGCAAAAACAGCTTCTTTAGAACTTATTGATATATTGGGAAGACCCGCATTTTATTATGAACAAAGTATAGATTTTGGCTCCGAATTAAAAACGCTAACATTCGATGTTTCAGCAATTAGCATGGGCAATTCAACAAAAGGATTGTATCTTTATAACCTGAAAGTTGGGGATGTATTATATCGCGGAAAAATTACAATAATTCAGTAGTTTGAGTTAAACTTTTTTTGACTATCCGTTTATCGTCCTAACATTTATTCTTAAGGTCTTTTCCCTCCAGAATATGAAATTGAGTCATTAAAACTAGCTTAAAGTCACAAAAAACAGCGACACACCAATCACTGCAACCAAAGCTCCTATGGCTTCGCGGAGGGTGATTTTATCTTTGTAAAGCCACATTGAAAGTGGAATAATCAACACTGGATTTATCGAAATAATTGTTTGTACAACTCCTGGATTTGCGTGTTGAACAGCATATAAAGAGAGTGAAATTCCTAAAAATGGGCCAAAGAAAGCGCCTATAGAAAGGTAACCCATCGCTGTTTTGTTTTTAACCGATAATAATACTGGTTTCCAACGCTTTAGATAGGTAATAAGAATAATAAAACCAAAAATTCCAGCAAATAATCTAATTTCACTTCCGTAAAAAGGGTTGGTATCGCTTTGTAAACCAATTTTACTCATTACCAAACCCGAAGCTTGGCCAATAGCACCAATTAGAGCATACATAATTCCAATTGGCTCGTGTCGGAGTTTGATTTTTTTATTTTGAGTAGATTCCCCATTCTTTCGCATCAGAATCACCATCGAAATACCCGAAAGCGTGACAATCATACCTACAAAATCCATCAACGTAAGCGTTTCTCCAAGCGCAAACCAACTTATCAGTGCAGCCAATGGTGGTGCAAGCGACATAACCAGCAAGGCAATTCGGGGTCCGGTGATGGTAAACGCTTTAAATAAAAACAAATCACCCAAAAATACGCCTACAAATCCAGAAAGACCTAACCAAAACCAACTTTCAACAGATATTCCAATTGGAATTGGTGAGCCATAACGAATGGTTGTAAAAATGCCAAGAAATAAAATGCCAAGAATCAATCTCCAAATATTAACAGACAAAGAGCCAATTAATTTTCCAGAAGAGGTAAAAGCAATGGCTGTAAATGTCCAGAAAATTGCCGTGATTAATGCGGAAAATTCTCCAATATGAGAAGCAATCATCAGATGCTTATTTTTTCTATTGATGTATTTATTCGGCTAGAAACCTCATCGGTGCCCAATAATTCAACAATTTCAAATAAATCTGGACCCATTGCATCGCCAACTAACGATAAACGAAGACAATTCATAATCTGCCCCATATTTAACCCAGCAGATTGAATGTATTCAGCAACTTTGTCGTGAGCTGAATTTTTATCGAAAGGTTGAACTGAAGAAATTATCGTGGCAATTTGCGTTAAATGCATTGGGGTATCTTCTTTCCATCTTTTTTTAATCACTTGATCGTTGTAAGATTCCGGAGCCTTAAAAAAATAAATTGTTTGAGGTACCAACTCTTTTACAAACTGAACGCGTTCTTTAACTAATCCAATAATTTTTGCTAACTTATCTATCGAAGGATGAATGTCTTGTGCTTCTAATAAAGGAAGAAGTTGTACTGCTAAATCTTGATCCGCACGATTAATCAAATATTGGTGATTAAACCATTTCGATTTTTCCAAATCAAATTTTGCTCCTGCTTTACTAATTTTATCAAGGCTGAAAAGATTTATCAAATCATCCATAGAAAGCAACTCTTGGTTGTTGCCAGGATTCCAGCCCAAAAGAGCTAAAATATTAACTACAGCATCTGGAAAATAGCCTGATTCTCTGTACCCAGAAGAGATTTCGTTTGTTTTTGGATCTTTCCATTGTAGTGGAAATACGGGAAACCCTAATCTATCTCCATCTCGTTTACTCAGTTTGCCATTACCATCTGGTTTAAGCAAAAGTGGAAGATGTGCAAATTGTGGCATTTGATTTTTCCAACCAAATTTTTCGTAAAGCAAAACATGAAGCGGAGCTGATGGCAACCACTCTTCGCCGCGAATTACATGGGTAATTTCCATTAAGTAATCGTCAACAACATTTGCCAAATGGTACGTTGGCATACAGTCAGATTTATATAACACTTTGTCATCCAGCGAAGTCGAATGCACACAAACGTGTCCACGGATTAAATCGTCGAGTTCAACATCTATGTTTTCAGGAATTTTAAATCGTATAACATACGGTTCCCCAGCATCAAGTTTAGCTTGAGTTTCATCAGCAGACAAAGTAAGAGAGTTCACTAAATTGTTCCGAGTAAGGGAATCGTATTGAAAGTTCTTTTTTGCGACTTCTGCCTCTTTTCTAAGCTCGTCAAGTTTTTCTGAAGAATCGAAAGCATAATATGCATCACCCGAAGCAATCAGCATATCCGCAT
This sequence comes from Bacteroidota bacterium, assembly GCA_037130365.1. Taxonomy (GTDB): domain Bacteria; phylum Bacteroidota; class Bacteroidia; order Bacteroidales; family WCHB1-69; genus JBAXTE01. The sequence goes on along the minus strand of JBAXTE010000007.1, from coordinate 40,451 downwards.
ATTGACGGTAGAGATGTTTCCGTTCTGATTGTCGATAAGGAGCGTGTTTTCCACCTACGTGTACACCTTCGTCGAACGTAATTCCAAGCCAGTTGAGTGACTCAATAATATATTGCTCAGCACCTTCTACAAATCTGGTTTGATCGGTATCTTCAATCCTTAATAGAAAATCACCACCAAGCTTCCGGGCAAATAAATAGTTATACAAAGCAGTTCTTACACCGCCAATGTGTAGTGGTCCGGTTGGACTAGGGGCAAAACGTACGCGTACTTTAGATTCCATAGTTATACTTTTATAATGCGCAAAGGTACAATTTTCAACCGAAAGGTGAAAGATGTAAAAGAAAATGATTGTCTGGTTTTAAAACTATTGATAAATCGCATAAAAGGGAGTATTGATTTTTGGAACATTCATAAAAAAAAGAGGCTATTAATCTAGCCTCTTTTTAACAATAAAACAAAATATTTAGAGCACAAATTTTAGTGTTTTGGTAATTTTATCATTTTGTAATTTCACAAAATAAACACCTTTTGAGATATTATCGATGTGTTTTTCCTGATTACAATCAATCATAAACTCATCTATTAAAGTGCCGTTAATGTTTAATAACTGAGCTTTAAACTGAATATTTGAGCATTTAACAATGATTTGTTTTTGAACATTGTCATAAAACAATTTTACATCATCTGAATTTAGTTTTATGGATGCATCAGTACTTACAGAAGCAATCCATGTTTTAGTTGTTTGACCATTTTCGGCTGTAACAACATAATTTACAGAATTTACAAACGATTGAGGTGTTCCTTGAGTATAGTTTATTAAAGCTCCTCCCGAAATTGTAATTTGTGGAATTAAATTATTCAAGGCAACCGCATTCGGCATTAATATTTCGATTGTCCCATTGGCAGAATTGATTACTGAATTTCCAATTTGATTTGGAATCTCAAAACTAAGAATTTCAGCATCAATTGACAAATTTGGATTAACGGTCAAGATTGCTGTGTCGGAGTTAAAACATTGCTGGTTGTTCGAAACAGTTACAATTATTTGGTGACTTCCGACTCCTAATGTTGCCCCAGTAAGGGTAAGATCCTGCGTAGTATCTGCATTTATGTTCCACAAATACGATTCAAATCCAGTTCCAGCATCAAAAGTATGACTTCCGGATAAATAAATGGTTTGATTATTTCCTAAATTTACATTTGGATAATTTGCTGTAATTATTGCAGAGCCAGTCATTGCCTGAGGCGTAATATAGTTTGTATCGGTAGCATCAAAATCGTAGTCTGCCTTAGCAATAACAGTATATGCCCCTGCAATATTTTGAGATGGAAATGTCAAAGCCGATCCTGTTCCACTCATAGTTGTGCCTGTGGGAGTTCCATTTCTGAATAATTCATAAGTTGCTCCCGAATTGGACCCAGATACTTGAATTGGAAACCCAGCAGGAGTGGCGCAAAGTGAACCACCACCTGAAACTACAAATTTTGCAGGTAAAACCTCGGCAATAATAAAACCACCACTTTGGTTCGTTTGTGTAGTCCAAACAAATAGTACTTTTACGCGAGCATCAACAATAATTTCGCAATGAAAAAGACCAACTTGTCCATTTGGTGTTCCAGTTACTTCACAACAATACCATGTTCCCGAATTCAATTGCTCGGTATTTGTAGCCCACGATAATCCGCTGGGTAAATTATTTATTTGTCTTAACTTAATCCATTGCACCTCATAACCCGAAGCACTTGGAGGAGGAAGAATGTCTATTTTTTGATAATAAACGGAAGAGAAAGTAGATGCAGCAATATTGTCTGGTTCCATTTCACTATTATTTTCTGGATCGGCATGAGGTTGCGGAATACATCCGGAATTGTATGTTTGTGACCATGCCACACTTTGAGCAATCAGCAAAAACAAGATAATAAATGTTCTAATTTTCATATATTTAAAATAAAGGGTGGTTAATGTGTTATGATTATTTTATGGCATTCAATACTTACACCAAATTTTACATAAACGTAATACGTGCCATTTGGAAGAGTTGAAACATCAACTTTTGTAGTTGATGATACATCATTGATCTCTAAACTCTTAATTAATTTTGCCATCCCATTAAAGATTAAAACGTTCGCTCTCTTTTCTTTAACAGAGTTGTTAAAATCGACACTAAAAAAGGTTGATGCAGGATTTGGATATACACTACTATTTAATTTAACATCGTGCAGCGACTCAATTTTTGTAGTATTTGTATTTCTAAGAATCACGGTTGAACCATTTACTGGAGTCCATATCGAAATTCCTGATGGCAAACTCCATGTTGGGTCTGAATCTGTTAATTGACTGGCAGTAGTCATATTTTCAAACTTAATAGTTTTCACCTGAGTTTCGTATTTAGAGACTAAAACGACTTGAAATGCATCAAAAGCTCCTTGGTCTCTTGTCCAGGAATTTGGCGAATAAAGAGATCTTAATGGTGCACCCCATGTACCTTCGCCGATATAAACAGTTCCATTTGCGGTATCTTTAATAAATCCTTTTTCGGAATTTCCTGAATTTGACGGAACAACTGGCCAAGTGACTTTTACTACATGCGAATGGCCATCCATAGATAAACGGACTTTATATTGTTGAAATTTATCTGCCCAACAATCAATTTGTGGCTGATTTGGACTGTATTGTCCGTGAGGAACCATAGGAATATGATATTGTATAAACTTCCAGAATGGTTCATTTGAATTACCCGTATGTGTTTGTAAATCATTTAAAAACCAATTCAATTGAGCTGTATTATCGCAAGCACCTACACTTTCGTCAGATTTTAAGGTATATAAACGAAGTAATTTTCCTCCAAAATTGATTGCGTAATAATTATCCGTATTTGAAATATCGAACAGATTTATCAAATCATTATTTACTTCGTGATTTCCAAAAGTTCCGCAACATGGTGTAATTCTACCATCTGGGCCAAAGGTCAAAGACCAGTCTTGTAACCAATCAGCCCAAAATTGATTCACTTGAATTATATTTTCACTAAAAATAAAATCTCCAGTAAAAGCAACAAAATCGGGGCGAATTTTTGCCACAAGTTTATTCCCATTTTGTCTTCTTTGTCTGCAATCAGAAGCTTCTATTAATGGCGCACCTGTTCGAGTATCACCTCCCGAAATAAATTTTAAACTATCGTCAACATTGTCGGTAATTGTTTTAAATGAATATCTAGCGCTAACACCTTGATCATCTTTAATTACAAAATAGTAAACAGTATTTGGTATTAAACCAGTTATTCTCGCATAATTATTTGTCAAACTTCTATACGAATTTGTTGCATCAATGCCATGATTATTAGGATAAGAAGCCCAATTGGTCGCACCAAAATCGGTGGTTCCGTAATAGACTTTTGCATTGGTTGAAGTTCCATCGTTCGACCAACCAACAACGATTGTTGTAGCTGGATCATCTCGATATGAAAGTCGAAGATATTTTACATTTCCAAAACTGGATTCACTTAATAGAATCATAGCGAAAATTACAGCGAACAGATAGTTGATTTTGATTTTCATAATAATAATTGTTATGTGATTTTTGTTTAAAATTTATATTGTATTCGAATCGTTAAGTTATTGTCCTTAATGTCTTTATCGTAGCCAACAGATGGATTTTTACCTTGAATTAAATCTCCTTCATACTTCGGTAACGAGGTTATTTCATTATGAATCATTTCGTAATAAATCATAACCGAATAGTGGTTGTCAAAGTTATAATTGTATCCTATTCCAAGGGTCCAAAAGGCAACATCGGCAGGAGAAAGACCTGTTAATCCCAATGGTGTAGTTGTCCCTTTTTTATAATAATACAAGTCTATTTGTTTACCGCTAATATCGGTGTTTGGGTCATAAAAATCATATTTTACAACAATTTGATGTCCTGTGTTTAATATATCTTGAATAAGGTAGAAGTAATAACCTTTGAAATTCCGCAAAAATGTGTGATGATAGTTTTCTGTTGGTTTTACTGCTACAGCGTAGTTAGCTTGTGGGGGAGAGAAATTGGGAAACGATAAACCATTTACAGGTCCAGTTGGACTAAATGAATTCATTGCATTATACATGTAATTATCTGTCAGTGTGTTATACAAAAGTGCTGGTTGCGATCCCCAAATATATTCGCCTCTTAATGTGGTTTTTCCCCATGGAAATTTTATACTTACTTGTGCATCCACCCCATAATATTTTCTATCAACCATTGCTCCTAGGGTTTGCAGTCTATAATTTTTTACTGAATCGCTTTTATCTCTTGCGAAAAGAGTGTCTATTACAAAACATTTGGTTGATGCGTCTGCTAAAGTATCAGCGACTGTTCCCATTTTAAAAAGCCACTTTTTTGTAATATTTGTACCGTCAACATTACTAATATGATTTATTGATCCAGAATAAATTGAGAATCCGAAACTGTAATCAATAAACGATGATTTAATTGGATTGGTGATTTTAATTCGTGCCACTATATCTTTGTGAGCATCTGTTTCGTAATTAATGGCATTTCCATTTAAAATTCCAAAATCAAGTTTTATAAAATGAAATGCTGATTTTTTAGGCATTTGAAAAGACAAAACAGCTCCCAAATCCCGCTCATAAGGAAAAATTGTTTGAATAACTCTGGATCTTTCGGGTGTTTCTCGTAAAGAAGAAGAGTAACTAACTTCATAACCAAATGGACGATTTTGTATCCCTGCGGTAAGACTTAATGCACCCCAAAAAGGTTCAGTGCCTTTTACATATAAATCTTTAACTCCAATTCCTCTTTCTGTAGCATCCATAGAAAAAACGGCTTCCGTATTTTGGGAGTTATGCGCAATTTTTATTCGTCCTCGGCGAATCATAAAGCGATTATTCGACCATCGTCCTACAAAATTACCTCCTGCAAATGTTGCAAAATATGGAGTAGCACCCCCGATTTCTTCTGGTATGAAAAAATGTTGATATTCCGTTTGAACATACCCTGATATTTTCATACCAACAGTAGTGTCTTTCTTATTGTAAACAGAATCGGTTGTTTGAGTATTTTTTTGTGAAAATACAATGTTCGTTACCATCACTAAAATAAACACTATTAAACTTTTTTTCATCATTATTTGGTTTATTATATTAGTTTTATTTTTTAATAATTTTATTGAAATGCAACTTTGTATTGCCAGAATAAATAGACACGATATATGTCCCACTTTTCAGGTTCGAAATATCGATATTAGAATACTGAATACCCGAATTGACAACCCCAAGTTCTTTGCTAAAAACCTCAACTCCACTTATATCGACAATTTTTAGACTGATTTTACGAGCTTCGGTTAAATAATATTGAATGGTAAAAGTGTTAATTACAGGATTTGGATATATCCCAAAAACGATAACTTCGTCGTTGTTTTTATCTATTGAAGTATGATCAATAAACGCAAATGCGGGTGCAAATACAGGTGGAGTTTGGGTACGAGTAGCTCTACTACTTGCATGTTCCAAATGATTTTGGTTCAGGCTATCGATCCATCCGTCACCATAACTTTCAACTTGTTCGCGATTGTCAATGGTGTTTACAAAGTACCAGTCTGCCTGAATTCTATTGCGATTAATATCAATAATATTATATCCTTTGTTTGTCAAATCGGCATATTTTATCCACGGATTAGCAGTTTTTATTACGCTCACACCTACATTAAATGGAAAGGATTTTGATGTAATACTCGGAGTTACAAACTCCACACCGATGGAACCAGCGCCAGTTGTAGAATTATAAGATGTTTTATTTAAAGGTAAATCATTTGCCCATGAAGTATGAATATCTCCAGTTAAAACAACAACATTGTTATTATAATCATGAATATGTTGTTGAATTAAATGTCGTTCAAAACGATATCCATCCCATTGATCCTTGTTTGCTGGTCCGTAAATTGGTATTTCGAGTGGAGCAAACATAACTTGTTGAGCAATCGTTTTCCAGATAGTATTTGAAGAGTCGAGCGAATTTAACAGCCAGTTTCGTTGTTCTTCTCCAAGCATTGTTTTAGCGGGGTCATCAATGTTTATACTTTGATTATCTCGTGCTGTGTATCTAGATTCCAGAAAAATTATTTCTGTTAAATCACCTATTGCTACTTTTCTATTTATTTTCAACGGATTATTAGGATCTTGTTCCCTAATTGGCATCCAGTTTAAGTATGCCCGAACTCCTGCCATCATTCTATCGTGCCAATCGCCTTCTCCAGCCTGATGATTTTCTGCTCCGTCTTTGTAACTATTATTAGCTGTTTCGTGATCATCCCAAATCACAAACCAAGGATATTGTTGGTGGGCAAATTTCAAATCTTCATCGAGTCTGTAATGAGAATATCGGAGTTCATAACTGTCTAAACTAATACATTCCGTTAATGGATCGAGTGTTCGGTTAGGATTTGTTCCATACTCATTATTCGCATATTCATAAATATAATCGCCAAGATGAAAAATTGCATCAATATCGTTTCGATTGGCTAATGTGCGGTAAGCATTAAAATAGCCTGCGTTATAGTTAGATCCCGAAACGGTAGCAAATCTTATACTATCGGTGTAGCCATCGGGAAAAGTTCGTGTACGTCCAATTACAGAATATTTGTTCAGTGCGTAAAAAACATAATAATACCATTTATTTGGTTCCAATCCCGAAACATCAACCTTAACCGTATAATCACGTGATTGGTCGGTGACAAAAGTTCCAGTAGCCACGATGTTTTGAAATAAAGTGTCGGTAGCTACTTTCCAAATAACGGGAATATTTCCATTTTGTCCTGATTCAGGAGTAACTCTTGTCCAGAGAATTACTCGGTCGGTCAACGGATCTCCCGAAGCTACTCCATGATAAAATGGCTTATACAAAGGATCAACAACTATTCTGTCGGGAAATGCATTTTCCTGTGCTTGCATCGAATAACAGAATAATATTAAAAAAAAATGTAGATATATTTTTTTCATTTTATTTCTATTAAAAATGATTTCTTAATCTCAAACATTTTAATTGTTGCTAATAATTATTTTTATGGCTTTTTTGCTTTCTTTGGTACAAATACTTAAATAGTATATGCCATTTTTAATTGATTGTATATCAAACCTATACGACCCATCTCCGTTATTAATGTATGAGAAATCTTTTACATCTTCACCCAATTGATTAAAGATTTTAAAAACAATATTTTTATTATTTTCTGGATTCATTTTTAAATTAAAAAATGAACTTGCGGGATTTGGACTGAATGAAGTTTCAAAACTCTTATTCAAATCATCAACACCAACAAATGAATACTCAATATGTAAAAGAGGAGCTTTGGTCGATTCTCCGTCGTATGAATATGCTGTTCTGGATTTGCCTGTACCGCTAACAACAAAAGCTATCGAATTTCCATTAACCCATGCACTACGATCTACAATTTCTTGAATGATGCTGCTCAAATCAGGTGTGCGTTGGCTTGTACCAGATTCATCAACAACATACCAGCCTTGTGGAGCCCAATTAATGCCTGAGGTTGTCAATGGGCGTGAAGAAATATCCCAGCTATTATCCATAAAAGTTTCAGGATTATCGCTGTTTTGTCCTTGAATAAACAAATTCACAATATCCGAAGACGATTGCTTACATGTAAATTTTAAAAACGCATTTGTGATTATTGCTCCCTGAGGGATGTTGATATTTCTAAAAAGCAATCCGATTTTAAGATGAGTTAATCGAATTACATTGTCGTCGTAAATCATTTCTAGTTCGGGATTATCGGTTGTTACATCTCCGATATTCACAAAAACATTGTCTTCGATGCACTCTTCGGCATCATCCGTTGCTGAGGTTACACGAACATCTACAGATTGTTGAGAGAATCCAGCAATCGAAACTGTTATAAACAAAAGTAATAGTAATTTTTTCATTTGATTTGATTTTTATGGTTTATGATTATTAATTTAAATTTTAGTGATTTTTCTAACAAACCGAACCCCATTAATCGTAATTTTATTCAAATAAATTCCAGGCTTAAGTTTTGAAACATCATAAGGTAGGTCATTGAATCCTGCATTTGGCGTGCTATTGTTTTCCGACATCAATATTTTGCCCGTCAAATCATATATCTCAAACAGAATTTTCGATTCCCTTTCGGTATTAAAACATACATTTAATTTGTCGGTACATGGGTTTGGATAAATAGATAGATTATGTTGAAAATCGATATTATTTTCAACATCAGAAGTTGAATTAAAAAATACGGGTTGAGTAAAAGCATATTTTGCACCAACACCGTATGTCCCGTTGTTTTCGAGTTCGATTCGGAGATATTTTTGATTTGTTCGCCTATATGTGGCTGATGAACCGTTAACTTCGAAATACAATTGTCCATTATCACCAAAAAATTTAATTTTTGTTGCGTTTGTCGAAGAGATATTTATTGTATTACCCTCTACAGAGTAATGAGAAATTTCAATACCGTTGGTTCCATAAAAATCACCTCTTAATAATGCTGCATAAACTGAATCTTCGCTCAGAGTATTGCATCGAATCATAACCCAGCCAATATCAATGGTAGGAATAACTAATCCTTCCGTCAATTTATGCATATCGTCCGTAGATGTACCCCAAATAATTTTATTGCTTGACAAGATAGAATCCCAAATGGCTCTGTTAAATGTTCCCAATGGAATCATGTCGGTTCCAGCATTGTGAATTTCAATTAAATCAGGACCGTTGTGAAGTTCCATAAATTGAGAATATGTATAACTCCAATCATTTGTAGCGGCAACTACAGGATGATTAAATTGGCATAAACCACCTTGTGCTTTAATTGAATCTATTGCCTGCTGAACGGTAAAGCCAGTTGCATCAACCGTGTGGTCCAGAAAAAACCCATTAATGTGTTTATCAAAAGTATATTCTTCGGAGTTGAATGTTAACAGCCCTTCCTGAAAATAATCGGAGGAAGGAGTCATGTGATTGTGATCAGTTAGAAACAATATTTCATATCCTTTTGACAAATACTGCTGAGCCACCGTTTGCGGACTCATATTTCCATCACTATTGGTAGAGTGACAATGAAGTTGGGCTTTGTGATATCTGTATTCTTGTGAAAATGCGTTCAAACAAAGCATAATCATTAAAAAAGATAAAGTGTTTTTCATGTTTTTTTGTAGCAAAGAAAAATATTTACTTTATCTTTAGGGTTAACCCTAAATTATTTTAGTGTAAACTTTATTTTGCATATATTTTTAAATTACAACACAAAGCCTTAAGTTCGTGTTATTTATACAAACGTGATGTGTTAAGTTTTTGTCAAATATATTTAATCAACGAAAAAGTCGCTTTTAATCTTTAACACACCTTATACAAAGACCATAATTTTTATATGGCTTTGTTATTATTACTTCTGAAGCATCAAAATAGATACTTATATATTTTGGAGGTTTTGCACTTTTGTTGTCAATCCAAAAATTTGCATTTATTTTTTCAAGAAAAAACTCATTCAAACTAACATCATAATAGCCACTAGGAAGTGCGGAAAATTTCGAAAAATTAGAAGCTCCAATATTCGGGGCTTTCCAATCTGTCTTTGTTTTTAGCTTACCTCCCGCTAAATTTTTACCACCCAAATTACTGATTAGCAAATTCCAATCACTTTCAAAAGGCAGATGCCATCCCTTTGGACATGCAATTTTTGCAGCATCAAAAGTATATAAACGCCCATATTTTGAATAATTCAAACTGTCGTTGTTATAATACCAACTACTATCTGACGAAAAGTTTAAATTTTCGGCCATCCAAGTTTGATTTTCAATTTTTACAGCGCTATAAATTCTCCCATCTCTTGTATCGGTAAATTTTCCCATCTTTATTTTGGGTAATTTATTCGACTTCTCTTTTTGCGTAGGATTACATTGAATAAAAACCAAGGATAAGGCTAAAAGCACGAATAACATTAGATTTTTTTTCATTGATAATTATTTTAAGATTCGATATTTGTAAGAGACTAATCCTCGTAATACGGAATACATTTTACAGCATCTATTTTTCGGAATTAATAATATCATCAAACTTTTTGACTATTATCCCTCTTTTTTTATATGCTTCAAGTATTTGTTTTCGTTGATTTTCATCTCCAGAATGCGATGAAATAATAACATCTTCTAAAACGGTAACCTTATAACCTCTATCTAAAAGACCATTAATGGCAGAAACGGTACAAAGTTCAAATGCATCACCAAAGACAATCCAATTCTTAATCCCCATTACATCAAGTAAACTGTTGATGTTTTTATTATCTTTAAACATATCCACTGCTCTTTTATCATAGTTCATTTTAGGATTTCCATAAGCATTTTTTGCGATGTAAAATGTTTGTGTTTCTTCAACATTGCTTTTCCAGCTATTATCTATGGAATCTAACGGGATAAAGAGCATTCCAGCACTCTTCATGTCGGTTTTAGTGGGCATATTTGCCGAACAACAAGTAGTAAAAAGCATGGGAATATTCTTTTTACTTGCAAATTTGTGAAGTGTATAAACTTTTTCGGAAATGGGTTCTACCCGTCCTTTTTTGCAAGCAAGTGATTTAGAATTTTCGTCCCAATAAAGACAATCAACATCAAAAAAGCCATAAACAGAATTTTGTTTTGAAATGCTTTTTGATTTGTTTATTGAAATCTCTTGATTTATATTGTTTATAATAATGGTGTATGTGAATAGGAAAACGCTCAAGATCAAGCTAATCCAAAATACAATTTTAGCGTAATTTGCAGATTTTTTTGTTTTTGATGGATTAAGTTTACATTCTGGCGAATTACAATGATTACTGGTTGGTTTATTTTTATAAATGGAAAAATATGCAATAGTAAATAACACCCCACTAATTGCAATTAATATTGGTTGCATAATATTCCATAAATTGGAACTAAAAAAACCACTTAAAGATATTCCAAATATTGAAATTACGGGCGTGATACAAGTTCCTCCACAGGAAGTACAGGCAGCCCCAGGACATGCCCCAAGAAATGGAATAAAAGCAGCCAAACTTCCAAAAAATGACACAATGTTCGTTTTAATTTTCTTCATCTTTATTTTATATTTTTTTCATTTACCTTAAAACTATAATTAATCTTACAATTCAATTTTTGCCGATATCGAAACCAATCTAGGCAAACCCAAACGTACACCAGTTGAAGTATATGAAGCAAAATATTTGGTGTTAAGGAGGTTGTTTACACTTAAATTAAAGGTTGTTTTTCGATTACTTAAAAGCGTTTTAAATCTAACACCAGCATCAAGAATATAATATGAGTTAATAAATTCAAGATTTGTAGCATCAACCGGACGTTTATCACAATATGTTCCTCCAGCAGAAACCGAAATTCCCTTAACGAACGGAATCGAATATTCTAACAATAAACTTAAATTGTTTAATGGTACATTTTGAGGAATTTTGCCTTCAATTTTTGGATTATTAAGCGCACGAGTAACTTTTACATCCATAATAGAAATCCCACCTATTACGAATAGGTTTTTAAAAATCGTTCCAGAAAAATTTAGTTCAACCCCTTGATGCACTTCTCTTCCATCTTGTTTGTAAATAGAGTCAGTTGGGTCGATATATTCATTTACGGCATTTATTTTAAAGAATGCAAGCGACATATTTATCTTTTTAAACATTGCTTTGGCTCCAATCTCTATTTGATCGTTAATGCTTGGGTTTAGCATTTCTCCAGCATTTTTTGCAATATCTGGTGCAATTCCACCAATGCCAACACCCTGCATATATGAACTGTAAAATGAAATATTTTTTGTGGGTTTTATTATAAAGGAGGCACATGGTAATATCGTATTTTGAGTATAATCGGCAGTTCCAGTTTGGGTCATATTCCCTGTGGTACGCTTTGTTATGTATATCGCTTTACTTAATCCAACAATTGTTGAAATGTATTTATTTATTGTAATCTTATCGCTAAACATAACTGTATGATAATAATATTGATTGTAACTAGTTCTATTGTCTGTTAATGAAGGAATTGTATCGGGCATTGTAACATAAACGGGTTTTGCCAAATTAAACTTACCTAAAAGTATGGAAGTACTTGGATTACCCCCAAAATGAATTAATGTATTGTTCCCGGAATAACCAAAAGTGATATCGTGATGCATTTTAAAAGTATTGAAAGAAGCATCAACCAAAGCATAACCCGAATTGTAATATCGTTGATTAGAGCCAAAATCTTTATCATATTCATTGTAATTCCCTAAATTATCGGTAAACGAACTTATAACATAATTATACTTCCACCACGCATCTCCATATCTATAAGCAATCCGAACATTAAAAACCTCCGACAATTTAGAATCTAAACTAATTCCAATTTGAGTGAATCGAAGTTTGCTATAAGTCCATGGTTGGCCATAAAGCGTTTGGGCGTCAAAAGCCGAAATGGAAGGAAGAAAAATGTTGTTTGATGGATTAACGGTAAAAACATTCTGTTGACCTTCTATTATACTGTTTTGATGATTAAGATCAATACGAAGATTTGTATTCGATAAAAGTTGATAATTTAATGAACCAATTAACGAAAGTTTATTTTGCTTCTGATTTTTAATATAGGTTTCGCCATTTTCAACATAATTATTTAAACGATAAGTCAATCGTTTGTTTTTTGTGATTGCACCACCCAAATCAATATTATTATAAAACACACCTTTACTGTATAAGCCCATGCTAACACTTGCTAATGATGCAACTACTGGCTTTTTTGTGATAAAATTTATAGTTCCTCCAAATGATGAAAATCCGTAAAAAAAACTATTTAATCCATTTAAAACTTCAATTTTTTCAACATTCTCAACCAATGGAATGTGGTATGAGTTTACAACCATTCCATCAAGCATATAATTTGGGGCAAAACCTCTTATTGTTGTGTTTGTTAATCCCCTTTCATCATTATTTGGTGCTAAAGTGGGAACAACGGATGGAATTGTTTTAAGTGCATCTATTAAATTATGAGAAGATGTATTTTCAATGATTTTTGCATTGATTGCATTTACCGAAAACGGGATATCCTTTATATTTGTTTTACCGAACAGTCCGTAAGAAGAAGAGTCCGTTTTGCTTGCACTTTCATAAACAATAAATTCTTTTAAGTTGAATGTTTTAGTAGAATCATTATTTTGTGCTGAAATTTTTGAAATAGCTATTATTGTAATAAGGAGAATTAAGTATTGTGTTTTCATGTTTTTTTTGGGCGAAAATAAATAGAATTTTATGCAGTAAACCTCAATCAATAAATGATAATCAAATATTAATATTAAAGATATACAAACATAACTCATAGATTTTGAAATTAGAGTATTCTTAAATTTTTAAGTATTCATTTCAAGCAATGAAGTAGGATTCATGTTGCTAGGGACACGAAAAATGGTTAACGGTTCTTGAAAACGCATGTTAACTTGTACTTTTACCATTCTCCTTTCAACTTTATGAAATAAATTTCTTTTTGCAAGATTTCTATTTTTATTGCATCTAAGCCACATATTAATTTTTAAAAATATGAAAAAAGATACATTTGCTTTTGATCAAATTCTTCAATCGACGAAAGGTGTCAAACAAACTTCGGTTGATATTTCTTTGTTTTCTGAGATATTAGACAAAGCTAAAACTGAGCAAGCTGAAGAAAATAGTTCGTTATGGTTAAACAGCTCGCGTTTAAAATATATTGCAGCAGCAGTGTTTTTATTAGCAACAATAAATATCATATCGATGATCAAATTTTCCAATAAAGATTCTAGGTTTTCAAAACCAAATATTTCTGAGCAATTAATTAGCGATTATAATATTAACAGATAAATTCTTTTTTATGAAAAACAACAAAACCGTTTTTTATCTGTACATCATTATATTTGTACTGATTTTGATAAATTTAACCACCATTGGGTTTATGATATATATGCGTCCTAATGGCCCTTGTGGATTAGGAAATGAAGGAGAAAGAGGTAGACCTGGAAATTATTTAATTAAAGAACTTAAGTTTACGCCAGAGCAACAAAAGCAATTTGACGGATTGCGGGAAGAACATCATAGTTCGGTTTGTCCATTAACTGAAGAAATCAAAAATCAAAAATCAATTTTCTTTTCCGAACTCAAAAAAGAGCAAATCGACTCTTTAAAAGTAGATTCAATGTCGAAATTGATTACAGAGTTGCATCGCAAAGTGGATTTAACTACATTTTGGCATTTTAATAAAATCAGACATATTTGCACTTCAAAGCAGCAACAACGATTTGATGAAATTATCCAAGATGGATTGCTTAACACCAAGCCTGGACCCATGAAACATTTAACAGATTAGTATTTTCGAAATTATTAAATTTTAACCGTATGAAAACAGGAAAAAACGTAGCCATCAGCGAATCGGGATTTGTATTAAATACAGCTTCTGGTGAATCATTCTCTACCAACCCGATTGGTGTGGAAATACTCAATTTACTTAAACAAGATTTATCATTTGAGGCAATTGCTCAAACTCTTTTAGAAAAATATGATGTAGATTTTAATACGTTTGAAAAAGATTTTTCAGATTTTAAAAACCTACTAAATAATTACCATTTGATTGAAGCCGAATAAATTATGAAGAAGAAAATAGTAATTGGAGTTACTGGGCTAAACGCCATTGACAGTCCAGGTCCTGGAATTGCTGTAATTAGAGGTCTTCGAGATTCGGAGGAGTTTGATTGCACAATTATTGGGTTTTCGTATGAATCGTTGGAACCAGGAATTTATATGCACGATATTGTAGATAAAACATATCAAATTCCATATCCATCGGCAGGAGCACAAGTTTTATACGATCGAATTGCATACATAAACGGAATTGAAAACTTAGATGTAATCATTCCTAATTTTGATGCAGAATTATATTCATTTATGCGGCTTGAAAAAGACTTAGAAGCCATTGGAATTAAAATGCTTTTACCTACAATGGAACAATTTGAAGAGCGTCATAAATATAATTTACCCGAATTTGGTGTAAAATATAAAATTGATGTTCCATATAGTAAAACTATTTATTCCTCTGCCGAAATTTATGGATTACATCTCGAATTTACCTATCCGTTGGTGGTAAAAGGCAAATATTATGATGCCAGTATTGCCAATAATGCGGATCAAGCGGTAAATTATTTTAATAAAATTAGCTCTAAATGGGGTCTTCCAATAATTATTCAGCAGTATGTTAGTGGTAACGAGTATAATCTAGCTGGTTTGGGCGATGGCGAAGGGAATCTAATTGCCGCTGTTCCAATGCGTAAGCAATACATCACCGATAAAGGAAAAGCTTGGGGTGGCATTAGCATCGACGATCAAGAGATGATAGAAATGGCTCGTAAATTTGTAAAAAATACTAAATGGAAGGGTGGTTTTGAACTTGAACTGATGAAAAGTAGCGATGGAAAGTATTATCTTCTCGAAATCAATCCTCGTATGCCCGCTTGGATTTATCTCTCTGTTGGATGTGGACAAAATATTCCTGAAGGTGTTGTGAGACTTGCTCTTGGCGAGAAAATGGAACCTTATACCGAATACAAAGTAGGAAAAATGTTTGTTCGATATGCCTGGGATATGATTGTAGATGTAGAAGAATATCAAAAGATTGCAACGTTTGGGGAACTTTAAATACGTGGAACGTGAAAAGATTTTTCGTGAAAGGAAGAACAAAACGTGATCCCGATAGCTATCGGGAGAGAAAAGAGAATACAGAAGATTTTGTGAATTAGAGTTAAAATAGTTCGAGAAAAATAATGATTTTAAAAATATAGAATATGAGTAAATTAAGATACGAACGACCAGTTATTCAAAAGCTTGAAGCTGGTATGCCTAATAAATTTGGTTCCAAAACGGAATATTATCCAATGACTCACATTGATGGTGCTTCGGTAAAGGAACTTACCAAAGAGTATGGTTCTCCTTTGTTTGTGGTTTCCGAACGCACTATTCGTGACACATATCGTAGGGCCAAAAGAGCATTTACTACCCGCTATCCTAAAGTTCAATTTGCTTGGTCGTATAAAACCAATTATCACAGTGCGGTGTGTAATGTTTTTCATCAAGAGGGTTCTTGGGCAGAAGTGGTTTCTGGTTTTGAATACGATAAAGCCATCGCAAATGGTGTGGAAGGAAGTAAAATTATTTTCAATGGACCAGACAAATCTGAAGATGATTTAAAACGGGCAATAGAAAACGAATCATTGATTCACATCGATCATCTTGATGAGTTGTATATGATTATCGACCTAGCCGATAAGATGAAACAACGCCCCAAAGTGGCTATTCGAGTAAATATGGATACTGGAATTTATCCAATGTGGGATCGTTTTGGATTTAATTACGAAAATGGTCAAGCTTGGGATGTGATTAACAAAATAATGACCGGAAACAAAATGGATTTAATGGGTTTGCATTGTCATATAGGAACATTTATGCTTGCTCCAAGTGCTTATGCTGTTGCTGCTTATAAGCTTTCCACATTGCTTTCTGAAGTTGAAATCAAATACCATTATCGATTAAAATATATTGATTTAGGAGGTGGATTTGCTTCCAGAAACACCTTAAAAGGTTCGTATTTGCCAGGAAATGATGTAAATCCAACAATCGAAGATTTTGCAGAAGCCATTACTTCTACATTGATAAATTTCAATTTCAAAGATAATGAACTCCCAACGTTAGTGCTTGAAACAGGAAGAGCTTTGGTAGATGAAGCAGGATTTTTAATATCTACCGTAATTGCCAACAAACGCAACTCTTTGGGAAAACGCACCACAGTGATAGACGCAGGAGTAAATTTAATGTTTACTGCATTTTGGTATGATCATAAAATTACACCAGCTCAACCATTTACACATTACAGCGAACCAACGGTGGTTTATGGTCCATTATGTATGAATATCGACATTGTTCGTGAAAATGCTGATTTGCCATTGCTCAACAAAGGAGATCAAATTGTAATTCAAAATGTAGGTGCATACGATATGACCCAATGGATGCAATTTATAACATTACGTCCAAATATAGTAATGGTAGATATGACTGATAATGTGCATTTAATTTGCAAGAGCGAAAGTGTAAATACATTTATAAACAACGAAATTGTACCCGAATATCTGAAAAAATTTGAGTTGTAAAAATCAACACAGATTAGATAAAAAACATCAAAATTTGATGGGTTAATTTTGTTAATATATTTATTGTTTTAAATTCAACAAATGAAAATAAGATCAATAGCAATCTTTGTAGTAATTTTGATTTTTACGCTAACCTCATTTGGTCAAAATTCATATCCAATTGTAGAAACGGGAGTTCATTCCTTTTATAGCAACACGGCTATAATTTCAACACAGTCGGTAGGAGCAGCATTCTATGGTCAAGATGCCACTTATCAGGGGAACGAACCTTCTTATACCAGCAATGGTAATGGCACCATTACCGACAATGTTACGGGTTTGATTTGGCAAAAAGATATGGGGACGAAAATAACATTTTCAAAAGCGTTTATCAAAGCAGATACTATGACATTGGGAGGCTATAGCGATTGGAGAGTGCCAACGATTAAAGAGCTATATTCTTTAATAAAGTTTACTGGACAATCGGGTGGAACTACCTCTATAAAAAAATATATCGATACAGTATATTTTAATCAACCGATTGGTGATACTACAATTGGCGAACGTGTGATAGATGCTCAAACTTGGTCGTCAACGCAATATAAAGGGCTAACGATGAATGGTGATTCCACAGTTTTTGGCGTTAATTTTATTGATGGTAGAATAAAAGGGTATCCAAAATATTTACCTGGAAGTGGAAATACAAATCCCAATTCCATGTATTTTAGAATGGTTCGTGGAAATACAAATTATGGAATTAATCATTTTGTAAACAACAACGATGGAACCATTTCTGACACAGCTACTGGGCTTATGTGGCAACAAGCAGACGATGGTATTGCACGCGATTGGGAAAATGCTTTATCGTATGCCGAAAATCTAACGCTAGCAAATTACACTGATTGGAGGCTCCCAAACGCAAAAGAATTAAACAGTATTGTAGATTATTCTAGGTCGCCTTCGTACACAAACTCTGCTGCCATTGATCCTCTTTTTATTGTAACTTCAATCTCCGACCCCAATGGAGTGATGGGTCAATATCCTTATTTTTGGACTAGTACCAGTCATTTAGATGGTGCAAATCCATATTCAGCTGGAGTTTATTTTGCCTTTGGAAAAGCTCAAGGTAAAATGAATGGAACTTTGTTAGATGTTCATGGTGCTGGTGCTCAGCGTAGCGATCCAAAAACAGGAACTGCAGCCGATTATCCTCAATATTTTGGGCCACAAGGTGATGTTCGATATGTTTTTAATTACACTCGTTGTGTTAGAACAATTTCTGGAAGTAATCGAATTAATGAGCAGAACGAGCTAAATTTGTTTGATGTGTTTCCAAATCCAACTTCTGATAACTGTACAATCTCTTTTAATAAATCATATTCTAACGTGAAAATTGTTTTATATAACACCCTAGGTACTAAGGTAAAAGAAACAGTAATAAGCAATTTGAAATCAACACAAATTAGTATAAACGATCTTCCGAAAGGTGTTTATTTAATACAAATATCTGCCGATAACTCAGTATTCACAAATAGAATAATAAAACTCTAATAACAGCAATGTCAAATAAAAAAAATCACATTTTATCGACTATTAATTCTGCGATTAAAAGTGTATTGTTGAGCTATTCACAGATTTTCTTTTCCAACAATCTGTGGTTTGCGGGGATATTGCTTTGCGTTAGCTTTTTTGATTTTTGGGGAGGAATTGCAGGCTTAATTGCGGTTGTTTCCACGAATATTATTGCATTAATAATTGGGTTTAATCATTCGAATATTAAACAAGGAAAATTTGGTTTTAATGCTTTACTTGTAGGGTTGGGAATTGGCGTTTATTTTGTGCCGAGCTTCGAATTCTATTTTGTATTACTTATAGCGGTATTACTCACACTTTTTCTTACCGTTTTGTTTGATGGGTTAATTGGAAAATACGATTTGCCATACTTAAGCCTTCCATTTTTAGTTGGATTATGGATGATAATTCTAGCCACTCGACAATTCAATCATCTGGAAATTAGTCAACGAGGTTTGTTTTTGTATAATGAAATGTATGCGCTAGGAGGACAAAGGTTAATTGATTCTTACCAGTGGCTCAATAATTTTCCAATACCAGAATCGTTGGGAGTCTACTTTCGTTCTCTAGCAGCAATATTATTTCAAAGCTCTTTACTTGCAGGAATTTTAATCGCAATTGGTTTGCTTATTTACTCGCGCATTGCATTTTCGTTATCGTTAATCAGTTTTTTTACTGCCTATTATTTTTACACCTTTATTGGAGCAGATATCAGCCAGCTTTCGTATAGTTTTGTTGGATTTAACTTTATTATTACGGCTATTGCCATTGGTGGTTTTTTTATTGTGGCTTCGCGACATTCATATCTTTGGGTAATGATTTTAGTGCCAATAATTTCGGTCATGATTGCTTCGTTTACTACGATTTTTAATGTTTATCAGTTGGCAATTTATTCTTTACCTTTTAACATAATTGTGCTATTATTCCTATATGTGTTAAAGTTTAGAGTGCATAATTACAAGCGGCTTCAACTGGTTACCGAACAGAATTATAGTCCAGAGTTAAATCTATACAATCAGCAGAATTACTCTGCGCGATTTAGCAAATCACTATACTTTCCGTTGGAATTGCCAATAATGGATGAATGGAAAATCACACAAGCATACGATGGTGAAATTACCCATAGAGGAGAGTGGAGGCATGCTTTTGATTTTGAAATTGCCAATGATCAAAATAAATTTTACAGTGGAAATGTTTTTAATGTTAATCATTATTTTGCCTACAATAAACCTGTTTATGCACCGGGTGATGGTGTAGTAGAAAACATTATTGACAATATTGAAGATAATCAAATTGGCAAAGTTGATTTGGAGCATAACTGGGGAAATACGATTATAATTAAGCACGCCGATGGACTTTATAGCAATATTAGCCATTTAAAAAAGGATAGTTTTAAAGTCGCAATTGGTGATTTAGTAAAACGAGGCGAGATGATTGGAAATTGTGGTAGTTCTGGTCGATCACCACAACCTCACGTTCATTTTCAGCTACAGCATCTGCCGTTTATTGGCTCACCAACCATTGAATATCCAATTGTGCATTATATTGAGCGCGATAAATCGGATTATCGGATTCATTTTTTCGATTTTCCCAAAAAAGATCAACAGGTATCAAACATTAATCCTACTCAAACTTTAAGTTCAGCGCTAAAGTTTATACCAGGACAAAAACTTAGTTTTGAAGTTGAAGAGTTAAATTCAGGAACAAAAAAAACCGTGCAATGGGACGTACTGGTCGATTATTACAACCACAGTTATCTGTATTGTCCTGACACTAAATCTTCTGCATACTATTATACCGATAGGAAAATATTTATGTTTACTAAGTTTTATGGTAGCAAAAAAAGTGAGCTTTTTTACTTTTATCTATCATTATATCGAATTTCGTTGGGATATTATCCTCAGTTAATTATTGAAGATTCATTGCCTTTGACCCTTTTAAATTATAAACCAATACTTTGGATTCAAGATTTTGTAGCACCGATGTTCATTTTCTTAAAATCAAAATATGAGGCTCGTTATATTAAAAAAACGGAAGATTTTAGCAAAAGCTTGGTCCGTATTGAGTCAAAAGCCACCTTTGGTGTTCATCGACTAGATTTTCGAACTATTTCCTTCGAAATAGAGTTTACTAATTATGGGATAGAAAAAATAGAATTTTCAGTAAAACAAAAAAGGTATCGCTTTAAACAAGAAATTACTCATAGAACCATAAATTAATTATGACAAGAAAACACATATTACTTTTAATTCTGATTATCATAATTCCTTTTTTTGGGAAATCACAAGACCGTTTAAGCTTTACGGAAGTTGAGCAGAAAACCATAGATCTCTATTATACATCGCAATGGGATTCATTAATAATTGTTGGAAATATTGGGCTAAAAAGTGGTCACGATTATTTTTACTTGCGTTTGCGTATGGGAGTTGCTTATTTTTATCAGGAAAAATATACTAAAGCCATTACCCAGTTAGAAAAGGCACGGTCGTATAATTCACAAGATGATTTTACAAATAGTTATCTTTACTTGTCATACAAATATTCTGGTCGAACAGCTGATGCGGAAGCTATTGGAAAAATCCTAAGTGATACTCTCAAAACACAGCCCATGTTTAAAAAAACGCCACTTTTTAGCGGGGCATATCTTGAATTTGGGGTTTCGCCATCAAGCAATTATACGCCGACTCCGCTTCCTCGAACCAGTGAAAACGTTTATGAAACTTCAACTAAAAGTAACACTTTGAATTATGGATTTATAGGTCTAACAAATCAATTAACATCTTGGTTAACTGTTTTTTATGGCTATACATCCCTGGGTACTTCTGCAACTAAAACTACTTTTGAAAAACAATTACCCCCACTAATTCCAAAGCTAATCACCACCGAATCAGATATTATAGTAACTCAGAACCAATTTTACGTTAACCCAAGAATTAGACTAGCAAAGGGGCTCGTTTTAGCGACTTATTTTCATAAGATAAACAATAAAAGTGTTTTACAGAAGGGATCAATGGCATCAACAGATACTACACTTTTGTTTAACGATGGGATTTTAGGAATAAGTTTAGAAAAATACTATCGCAATTTTGTCTTTGTTGGAGAGGTTTCAAACAATAATCTCAATAACACCAACCATTTACAAACATCTATTGGGGTCACTTGGTTTCCTTTGTCTAATTTAAATTTATATTTTAGTACAATGTATAGTGCAAATAGTGCAAAAGGACCTGCACGACTGTTTCCTACCAATTATGACAAAAGTAAATCCTTTTATTTATTGAAAGCAGGAGGGAAGTTAACTGGCAAACTTTGGGGCGAAGTAGCATATTATGGAGGAAATATTCAAGATAGTCAGATTGCAAATGGTTTCTTGTTTTTTAATACTCCAAATAAATATACCATGATGACTAATGCCACATTAACGCTTGTGCTAAAGAAGATTAAAGTTTCACTGAAATATCAATATTCTAGTTTAACGAGCGATAAAGAATCCGCAAAAATGACAACACCAAATATTATAGAGTATTCAAATTATTCATTTCAAAAACAAACAATTACAGGAGGGTTATTATGGAATTTTTAAAAAAATCAATGATTTTATTAGCAATTACCGCCATGATGCAGTTTGCTTCAGCACAAGTTTCTCAAAGTCAAATGGTTGCTTTTAGTTCAAGTTATAAGCTAGAAAAAGCGGCTAAATATGTAGATGCAATTAATGTGATAAAAGCAATTTATGATGAAAATTCATACGAAATGAATCTCCGCTTAGGATGGCTGAATTACTTAGTTGCTCAACAAACTACATCGATGAGCTACTACGAAAAAGCGATTAAGTTAAATCAATTTTCTATCGAAGCTAAGTTTGGATATATTATGCCAGCCTCTTTAGTTGGAAATTGGGAATTGGTGAAAGAGCAATACCTAGAAATTTTAAAAATTGACCCTCAAAACACCAAAGCAAATTATAATGTTGGATTAATTTATTACAATAAAAAAGAGTATGCAGTAGCTTACAAACATTTTGAAAAATGCGCTAATCTCTATCCTTTTGATTACGATTCGATGTTGATGTTTGCTTGGACTAGTTATTTTATGGGCAAAACTCGTGAAGCAAAAATACTCTTTTCAAAAGTGCTATTAATTAGTCCAAACGATAAATCTGCGACCGAAGGAATGGCTTTGATTAAATAATGTTATAATGGCTTGATATTAAAAAAAGAAGCTGAAAACTATTTTCTATTTGATGCAATTTCGTAAAACAACCGACTTCCAATTTCAATTAACTCATTGGGAAAATTGTAGTCGGGGGAATGTAATGGCGGACAATTTTCTCCAGCACCAATTCCGAACATAGCACCAGGAATTTGTTGTGTTAAAATGCCAAAATCTTCTCCCCAACGAAATCCTTCTTCCAACGAAGTGTAGTCTAATTTACAGTTTTTGGCTGCTTTGGTAATTATTTCTACAGCCAAAGGATTGTTTTCGTTGGCGTAAAACTCTTCTAAATAATTTATTGAAAAATTTAGCTCTTTTGTTCTTATTGCAATTTCGTGAGATAGAGATTCAATCGCTGTAATATTGGATTTTAAAACTGCATTTGATTTTGCACGAAAAGTCCAACGCAATATGCCATTACCAGGGGCTACCCCGTATGTTTCTTCGCCAAGATGCAACTCCACTAAAGTCGCTAAAAAATAATCATTTGAAGAAAAGTTTGAGTTTTGTAATTTCTGAATACTCGAAGCAATTTCAAACATAGTATTTTGAGGGGAAATACCTTTTTCGGGTTCTGATGCATGTGAGCTTTTTCCAAAAAAATGCATTTCACAAGATAATACTGCACTAGAAAAACAACCAGATTTACTCAACACATTTCCGAGTGGGTACCCAGGAATATTGTGCAATGCGAAGGCAAAATCAATGGAGTAATTTTGCAAAACTTTTGAATTCAAAATTGCTTTGGCTCCATTTCCGTTTTCTTCAGAAGGCTGAAATAAAAGCAAAATAGTGCCCTCCGTAAGAGGTTTTTGAATTAGCTGAGTTGCAAAATCTAGTAAAATTGCAATATGACCATCATGCCCACAACTATGTTTAGCATTATCAGGATGCAAACCAACGGCATCCATATCGGCTCGAAACAAATATGTTTTTCCTTGCTTAGAAAATTTAAATTCAGCTAAAACACCATGCCCACCAGTTGATGTATAAAGTTTTGTGGGATTAAGGGAACTTAATACCTCAACAATAAAATCATGAGTTTTAATCTCGTGTCCGCTTACTTCGGCACAACGATTAAGAAAGGCTCTGTTCTCTTTACTTTTCACACTTTAAACATTCGTTTTTGCAAAAGTAGAAAATTCGGACAGAATATCACATGAAAACATCAGTAAAGAATCTTGGATTTAAGAGAATCGGTAGAATAAAAAAACAAAAGTGTTATTCGATGGCTGCATCGTTAATTCTTTCCTCACTAAACTCAATCAATTTATACATATAAGTTGGAAAGTCCATGTTGAGTGGTCTTACATCTGCAAAATAATCATCGCCAACATAAAGTTCAATTTCCTTTTTCTCCTTGTTTACATTAAAAGCTAATTGACCGGAAAAAAAATGGGAGTAGTTGAAGTAGTACAAATTATACCCTTCAGGCTGAGCAACCACACGATTTTTTTTATCAAACAACCCAAGTACATTGGTTATTAACGTATTTTTTGCAGTACCACTATCATCATCCACATCTAACTTGGAAGGAACAACATATAATTTGAATTTTTTAAACTTTTTTCCTTTATATTTTGGATGGTTGATATTTATCCATCTTAAATCAATACAAGAAAATTGGGAATAAAAGGAACACATTTCTTGTTCCATTTCAAATCCTAATGGTTTTACTACATAACTCTGCCACAATTTATTCCCTATCTGGGAAGGATTCCCAACAAATAGATGCGTGATTAATACATCTTTGTGGGCATTTAATTTATTCACAAAGGCTTTAAAATCCTCCGCAAAATTTTCCATTTTTGTTCCTGGCAAGCCCTTAATATTAACTTGATCCTTAAAAATGGTTTCTAAATCTTTTTCTGTAATCATATCCTTGGTTTTTAATTTAGGCTTCAATTTTCAGGAATAAAGATACATTTATTTTTAAAAAGAAAATAGATTATAAAAGAAATGATACGTGTTTTATTAAATTAATCTTTGATAATATGTGGCAAAAAACGGCTAAGATTATCTGTAATTCTAGTTTTAGTTTCTCTAATTCCAATACCTGCTGGTTCGCAACCAATTATCCAAGAGCCAATTACAGGATAATTATCTAAGAATTGAGGTAGTTGAAAATACTCTTGGTAGATAAAGCCTTCGTCGCCATAATCGCCTGAAGATTCTTCTAGTACACCACCATATTTTACAATTGTAACATTGGCGCCTTCTCGCGACAAAATTGGTTTTTTCACATAATCGTTTCCCAAAGGAGAAGCGTCAAAATGTGCTGCCAATAAATTTGGATGATAAGGAAATAATTGCCATAAAATTGGCAAAATTGCTTTGTTCGAGAGAATCATTTTCCAAGCTGGTTCAATCCAAATAGTGTTGTTTGAATCTTGTAAAATGTTTTGGGCAAAATCTTCATGGGTAAGCCATTCCCAAGGATAAAGTTTAAAAATATTGGTCACCGGATTTTCGTCCATATCCACAAAAAATCTTTTTTGATTGTCCCAACCAAGGTCTTCAATAAATACAAATTCTGTGTCTAATCCCGCTTGCATAGCACAATCTCTGAGATATTCTACGGTAGTTAGATCTTCTAATGAATCTTGAACACACGCAAAATGAATTTTTCCATTGTTGAGGTATGGTTTTAATTCTTTCCAATAATCTACCAGTTTTTCGTGCATTGAATTAAACTGGTCAGCATCCTTGTGGACATCTTGAAGCCAATACCATTGCACCACGCTGGCTTCGTATAAAGAGGTGGGTGTATCGGCATTAAATTCTAACATTTTGGGCGGATTGATTCCATCGTAGGCAAAATCAAAGCGTCCATAAATTGAAGGAAAATCATCGTTCCACGACTTCTCAATCATCGGAATAAATGCAGGATTGATATGGAATTTATCGTAAAGTTTATGGTCTATCACATATTGAACAGCATCAAGACACCGATCGAAAAGCTCAGCTGTAGCTTTTTCAATTTCTTCAATTTGAGATAATTTAAATTGGTAATACGCAGATTCATCCCAATAAGTATCATCAAGTGTGTGAAATCCGAATCCAATTTCTTCTACTCGTTTCTTCCAATCGTATCGCGGTATTGCATTAAATCGTTGCATATAAATCAGTTTGTAAAGTTATAAAGTTAAAAATAAATCCATCTCAAAATTATGTGCGAAGTCTCCTAACTGCGCACAATATTAAAAAACAAATTTTATTTCAAGTTTTAGCGTCCACGCTACTCTTATTATTTTTGTTTATAATAAAAAAAGAGGTGAAAAGATGACTTGTGATCACGAAATATATTTAGACACATATTGCCAAATTTTTAAATTTTTCAAACTCTCTTTTTCATTTCTTCGACCTTCAGTCTAACCTCCAACGCGTGTGCTTCCACCAAATCCCCCACGAGAAATCCGAGGCGTTGCCTTACTTGAAAATTGATTTGATTCGTAGCCACCATGGGAGTATCTATTCATCCCCGACATAAAGCCGAAAGGGATTAAATGGTAATATCCAAAGCCACGATTTGTGGTATAACTACTAGTAGAATCGCCTCGGATATGCATTTTGCTTTGTGGATCTTTGTTGTTACTGCATGCGGCTACCATACCAGCTACAAATATAAGTTCAATAATTTTTGACTTTTTCATTTTGTTTTTTATAAACATAAAACATTAAAATAGATTTTATGCAATCATTACAAATTTAGAAACGAATTGCTATTTAACAGTAATAAAAAATTCATATTCCTTAGGCATCGTTACACTTTTGCTGTCTCCGTTGTCGTCTTCAATTACTTCAGATTTGAAACCAGGGAAAGGCAATGTGTCAAAATCTACAATTGTTTTTAAAAGTGCTCCTTTGAGATAGATGTTTTTCTTTGTTGTTAAAATTACTGCAGTATCAGATAGATTTTGTGTGTCAAAGGCAATTTCAATAGATTGATCTTTGGTTAAATCTGTAACTGGTTTATCATCAGAGCAACCTGCAATTAAAAGAGAAATCAGGCTTAAGATAAATAATAGCGTTAATTGTTTCATTGTAATAAATTTTTATTATTAAAAATGTTTTAGGATAAATCGATTATGTGGTTCATTGCTAAATATTCTAAGGGTTTGATTATTATATTAATATGCTCTTTCGTTTCGGTTTTCGATGTAGTTAATAAATGCTTGATTTAATACTTTAATGCCACCAGGTGTTGGATAATGTCCTGTAAAATACCAATCGCCCAAATGCTCTGGACAGGCTTTGTGTAAATCTTCGATGGTGTTATAAATTACCTGAACATCAGCATTACATCCTTTTGGAGTTACAAGGGTTGAAATTTTTGCTGAAATTTGTTCTGCCGTAAATGGAGCGTAAATTCTTCTCACGTGATTAACCATTTCTTCTTTGGGAAAATTTTGCTGAGCATTACACAATTGATAAACTTCGCTAATAATTTGAGTTTGTTTGGTGTCTTTCAATAATTCGATAGTTGCCTGAAAAGCAATAAAATCATTTAGTTTAGCCATGTCAATTCCATAACAATCTGGATATCGAATTTGAGGAGCCGATGAAACAATAATGATTCGTTTAGGGCTCAATCGGTCTAGCATTCTGATGATACTTTGCTTGAGGGTTGTTCCTCTAACAATAGAATCGTCGAGAACCACCAAGGTATCGGTATTTTGTTTAACAACGCCGTATGTTACATCATAAACGTGAGCCACAAGATCGTCGCGTTGGCTGTCTTGAGTGATAAAAGTCCGTAATTTGGCATCTTTTACGGCCACCATATCAATTCGCGGCATAAATGCTAGAATTTTATCCAGAAGTTCACTTGTGATATTGCCGTTGTGACGGAGAAGTTCCTCTTTTTTAAATCGATTGCAGAAATTTCGGAGTTCATCAAACATCCCAAAAAAAGCAGCTTGAGCGGTATTCGGAATATAAGAAAAAAGCGTATTTTGAATATCGTAATCAATTGCTTTTAGCACTGATGGGACCAAAAAAGCACCTAATTTTTTACGCTCTTGGTAAATATCCTGATCTGTACCGCGAGAGAAATAAATACGTTCGAACGAACACTTTTTAATTGAATCCCGGCTGTTGATTTGAACATTTGAAATTGAGCCATTTTTTTTAATCACCAACGCATGACCAGGTTCAAGCTCTTTTACTTCATTAGCGGTGAGGTTAAATGCTGTTTGTATAGCTGGGCGTTCGGATGCAACCACCACAACTTCATCATTTTGAAACCAAAAGGCTGGACGTATTCCGTTTGGATCACGAAGTACAAAAGCATCACCATGACCAATCATTCCACCAATTACATATCCCCCATCCCAATTTTGTGATGCATCGGTTAGTATTGATTGAATGTCAATATGGTTAACCATTTCAGAAGAAATTTGCTGTTTATCTAACCCAATTTCCTTTAATTTCCGATAGTTCTTTTCTACATTGTCGTCAAGAATGCTTCCAATTTTTTCGAGAATTGTGATGGTGTCAGCAGTTTCGATAGGATGTTGGCCAATAGAAACTAATTTTGCAAACAATTCATCAACATTGGTCATATTAAAGTTGCCTGCTACCACTAAATTTCGCGATTGCCAATTATTGTGGCGAACAAATGGATGGAGATTATCGATGTTGTTTTTCCCAAAAGTTCCATAACGAAGATGCCCAAGATATAATTCGGCAACAAAATCAATTTTTTTCTTTAACCAATCAGAATTTAATAAAAGAGAGCTGTTGTTCTTATTAACCTCTGCAACTTTATCGAAAGTCGGGTCAAAACAGTCTTTAATTGGCGTATTTGAGTTAGAGCGAATACGATTAATAAACCTAGTTCCTGGTGGAACATCAAACTTAATGCAAGCAATACCAGCACCATCCTGACCTCTGTTGTGTTGTTTTTCCATCAACAAATAGAGCTTATTGAGCCCCCAGAAGGCAGAACCATATTTTTGAATATAATAATCAATTGGTTTAAGCAATCGAATCATGGCAATACCACATTCGTGTTTAATATTGTCGCTCATGTTTCATTTTTTTTTGAAAAAGCAAAAATACACTTTTTTGTCTTTAGGCAATTGGCTTTTCCAAATTATTTAACATCAGGCAACTAATATAAGAATTTAACAATCTATTTTTAAATAATGTTTGGTGGTTTAATTATGATATTGTACTTTTGAAAGTTAATTTGATTAGTTGTAAGTAATAAGTGATTATACTGAAATTTTAAATATATGAAGAATTTATCCCTTTTTTTCTCTTGGAAAGATTATAAATTTGCTAATTCACTAAAAAAGACATTGTTACTGTCTCTTTTAACGTTGAATTCATTTTTAATGTATGCTGCAGTTCCTCCGCCAGTGGTGACAAGAGTTCCAAACACCGATACTGTTTGCGTAGGATCAATATTAACCGTCACATTATCTGGGGCTACTGCTGGTTGTAGCTATTTGCAGGAATATATTGTCCCTGGTGGTGCTTCAACTTGGCAATCTTTAGCAATCGGAGCATCAATATCTCCAAATGTACCCGGTATAGCAAGAATCCGTGCAAAAATAACTTGTACTGGAGGTCCAAGTGATACATCGTTGTGGGTTGAGAAGTCGTGGGTTGTGGTAAACAAACCAACGATGCCAACAGCAATCACTAAAATTCCTGACTCTGAACTTTGTATTGGTGCTGTTGCTACTGCTATTGCAACAGGGAGTACAGGCGGAACAGGTTCTTCTTATTACAAATATTCATTTTTCCATTATGGAAGAGCTGAAGGTGCTTATTCAACAACAAATACTTATACTGCAGATACTGTATCAACACTTTATGTAAGAGCAATTTACTATAGCGATGGGTATGGTTGCGGAGAGTCTGGAGATTATAATACATCTTGGACAATTGTTCCCGATCCCAAAGCTCCAATTTTAGTAAAATCTCCCAACTTAGACTCGGTTTGTATTGGGGCTGTTGTTACTATTGATAATCCATCATTAAACACAGGAGGAACTGGAGCTTGTGAAAACAGATTTAGATATTATAACGGTACTTCTTGGTCGTTATGGTCTACAATAATTCCAAGTGTTTCGGTAAGTACACCTGGTCAAATTGTAAAAATACAAGGATTAAAAGTGTGTGATGGACCCGGTTGTAATCCATCGGATACGAATGAAGTAACTTGGAAAGGAATTGCGGATCCAATTTGGGGATCAGTATCTCTATCGGAAGATTCTTTATGCGTTGGAGGTTCTGTTTCACTTAACGGCTCATTTAGCGGAGGTTCTGGAGGTAGAGTTCTTTGGTTTCGATACACAACAACTCCTACATATACATGGACATCTCCTCCAAACCCAAATACAATAAACACTGCAGGAACTTATTATTACTATCCCAAATATGAGCCAATTCCATCAAATTCTGGCTGTAATCTTGATTCTGGGGTTAGTCATAAATTAGTAGTTGTAAGCGATCCTGCATGGACTGGAGTTACAGTTGCGCCCACAAGCGATTGCTTGGGAGCACAAATTGTATTAAGTGCGAGTTTAACTGGTGGGTTAAGTGGTGCTTCAATTATTTGGTATAGAGACACCATCTCAACAGCAACAGGAAATATTGTTACAAGTCCCGATGTCCCAACTGTTGCAGACGTGTATTATTATCGTCAACGATATAATGCAGGCGCTAATCCAAGGGGATGTAATCGAGCCGATGGACCATGGAGAACAGTTACCTTAAATCCGTTACCTATTGCTAAAACAATAACGGGGAATCCTGTTGCCGGCTCAACTGTTTGTCTGGGAGCATCAATTTCAGCAACTTTTAGTGGTGGTGTTGATTATTTAAGTTCCGACCAATATCAATACAGTATTGATGGTGGTGCTACATGGACTACATATACACCAGGAAGTGCAATTGTTACCACTTTAGTAGGCACAAATTTCTTTCAAATTCGTACGAGAAAATTAGGTTCAGGCACGACTGTTTGTACTAGTGATTGGACTACAGCTCAGTGGACTGTTTCTGCTGGATTAGTGCCACCTTCACTTAATATTAAAACACCAAATATTACAGCCGTTTGTGCTGGCACATCAGTAAATGCAACCATAACTGCAGGAAGCGGAGGAGTTGGTTGTTCTGATACTTATGAATTCTCAATAAATAATGGGACAACTTGGAACACCTATACATCTGGTCAAATAATTAATACAGCAACTGCAACAGAAGTTATAATCCGTGGCTGGAGAGGTAATTGTGATGTGAGTAGTGGTTGCGCCAATAGTGCGATAATAGAAATTGCTCGTTGGACTGTTCATGCTTCTGTTACTGCAGCTGTTCTAACTCCTACTGGTGGAGAGGTTTGCTCTGGAAATACTGTCTCTGCAACCGTTGTTACTAGTGGTTCTGGAGGAACAGGTTGTAGCGATGTTTTTCAATCAAGATACCGCTCTTCGGGAGTTTGGAGCGCATGGATTTCTTACACTCCAGGGAATGCTTTAGCTACAACAGGTAGAGATAGCATACAAATTCGTACTACTCGTAGTTGTGATCCTCTTTCTGGTTGCGCAGCTTCAAACTTGTACTCATGGGTAATTAATAATTATACTGTTGTTTCACCAACATTAACCAAAACACCAAATATTGCAACTATTTGTCAAGGCACAAATGCTTCTGCTACATTATTAACAGCAGGTAGTGGTGGAAATGGTTGTTCAAATTATTACGAATACCGTACAAATAATGGAACTTGGGGCTCTTGGGCATCATACACATTAGGTTCTTCAATTACGACAGTTGGTTTATCTGGAGTTGAAATTAGAACTTGGAGAGCTAACTGTTTACCAGGTGGCATTTGTGGAGATTCAACCATTAACACTTATTCATGGTCGATAGTTGCTGCACCTATTCAGCCAACAATTACCCGCTATCCAACTACTGCCATTATTTGTAATAGTGATACCGTAAGAGGCACAATTTCTTGGGGCTCTGGAGGAAGTGGATGTGTTAATTTTGCACAATATAGAATTAAAACGGGAACAACATGGTCTACTTGGTATGCTTATACTTCTGGTCAAAACATTCTTGCTAGTGGTAGAACCGAAGTTGAAATTAAAGCCTGGATTGGTAATTGCTCTGCAATTTCTGGTTGTTTAGCTTCAGATACTGCTAGAGAATCTTGGATTGTTTCCTCTAACTTAGTAAACCCTACCTTAAATAGACTTCCCAACAGAACATCTATTTGCCAAGAAGAATTTGCTTCAGCAACCTTATTTACTGCTGGATCTGGCGGTGTAAATTGCTCTGACGTTTTTGAATATCGTAAATATAATGGGTCTTGGAGTACATGGGCATCGTATACTTTGGGCTCAAATGTTTCAGGCATTGGTGTCTCGTTAATTGAAATTAGAGGATTTAGAGGAAATTGTGATGCAGGTGCATCATGTAATGCGCCAGCTCCTTTTGTCCTTTCTTGGACTGTTGTGCCTACCGCAACACCACCAGTTATTACACGAATTCCAAACCAAGACGAAGTTTGTTCAGGAACATCCGTTAGTGCAACAATTACTGCTGGTACTGGTGGAATAAGCTGTTTTGATTATCGTCAATATCGTTATTTTAATGGCACGTCATGGTCAACATGGATATCTTACACTTCTGGCAACTCCATTTCTACAACAGGTAGGACTATAGTTCAAGTAAGAGCTTTTAGAGGCTGTCAGCCCACAACGGGTTGTTTATCAACAGATACAGCTTTAGTTCAATGGACCGTTGTTTCAGGAATTATTCAACCTGTGTTGAGTAAAAATCCAAATTTGGATACAATTTGTCAAGGAACTTCGGTATTAGCATCTTTATCATCGGCAGGATCTGGTGGTGTGGGTTGTTCGGATATTTATGAATACAGAATCAATATTTCGGGCGTATGGGGTAGTTGGAATAATTACACACCTAGTATGATTATTAATACCGATCTGTCAACACAAGGAGTTCAAATTCGTGCGAACAGAACAAATTGTACTTCAGGAATTACTTGTGGTAGTTCTACTGGTAATACTTACACCTGGGTTGTAGTTCCTTTACCAATTGCACCTGGAATTACACGTATTCCAAATACAGACTTTTTGTGTTCTGGACAAACTGCTAGTGTTTCAACAACTCCAGGAAGTGGATATAGCTGTAGTGATTATTTCCAATATCGAAGATATAATGGAATAACTTGGTCTGCATGGGCATTTTATCCAAATGGTTATAATATTTCTTCTAGTGGTTATCAAACAATAGAAGTAAGAGGTTTTAACAGAAATTGCAACTTAACATCAGGATGTACTCCAGACACCAATTATGTGTCATGGACCGTAAGTACTCCAATTATTGCACCCACACTTGCAAAAACTCCAAACGTTACATCTGTTTGTCAAGGTCAAACAGTAAGCGCTACTCTTTCTGGTGGCTCAGGCGGAATAGATTGTTTAAATATGTCAGAATATACCATTGATGGAGGTGCTACTTGGTTTGCATATATTTCAGGAAGCACAATAAATACTTTTGGTGTTTCAACAGTATCAATTCGTGCTTTTAGAGACAATTGCAATCCTTCAGTTCCTTGCCCTAGTTCAGATACTGTAACTGTTTCTTGGACAGTTTCTGTTCAACCAATAGCTCCAGTGGTTAATCGTATTCCTGATGTAGATGTGGTTTGTCTCGGCTCTTCAGTGAGCGCAAATATAACAGTTGGTTCTGGCGGAGTTAGTTGTGCGGATATATATAAATATAGATATCATAATGGAACTACTTGGTCTGCATGGGCTACATATCCTATCGGTTATAATATATCAACCACAAGTAGAACTCAAATAGAAATAATGGGTTACAGAACATGCACTGGAACTGGATGTACAAATACAGATACGTCTTTAGTTCATTGGGATGTGGATCCAACAATTGTAAATCCAACCTTAACAAAACATCCCAATTTAGCATCGGTTTGCGATGGCACAGATGTATGGGCTACATTGGCAACTGCAGGAAGTGGTGGTTCATCATGTTCAGATGTTTTTGAATCTTCAACAGATGGCGGTGTGTCCTGGTCGCCTTATGTTCCTGGCGTATTAATTAACACTGCAAGTCTTACTTCGGTTAGAATACGTGCATATAGAGGAAATTGTGCCAGTGGTGGATGTATACCCACAGATACGAATAGTATTGTTTGGAATGTTTCTACTGGACCTACAGAACCAGTTATTACTAAAAACCCGAATCAAAATGATGTTTGTTATGGCACTTTAATTTCTGCTTCCATTATTTCTGGAACTGGAGGAACAGGATGTGCTAACTATTCACAATATAGAATTAATAATGGTTTAACTTGGACTACTTGGTATAATTATACTTCTGGGAATAATATCGTTTATCCAACGAATGCGCAAATTGTTCAAGTGCGTGCATTTAGAGGAAATTGTACTGGAGGTTGTGGATCATCAGACACGATATCTGCATCATGGAATATTATCCAAAGTTTAATTAATCCAATATTAGCAAAAAGTCCAAACACCACCACAGTTATTGAAAACAGTACTGTTTCTGCAACCGTTTTAGTTTCCGGTGGAAACGGTATTGGATGTCAGGATGTTCTACAATATAGAATTAATAATGGGTCGGGTTATGGCCCTTGGGATATATATACTGCTGGTAATCCAATCTCTACTACTGGTTCAATTTCTATTCAAGTAAGAGGTTTTAGAGGTTTATGTAGTGGAGGCGATTTATGCCCTCCTCCAGATACTACCTTATATACATGGTCTGTTGTTCAAGGACCACAAGCTCCAAATATTACAAGAATTCCAAATGTTGATGATCTTTGTTTTGGCACATTAATTTCAGCTTCAATTTCTCCAAATGGTGGTGGAGTTGGATGTGCAGATTATTCTCAATATAGAACATATAATGGAACCACTTGGGCTACATGGATAACATACACTTCGGGTAATAATATTTCATATCCTGCTGGCACAACTCAAGTTCAAGTTAGAGCTTTTAGAGGTAATTGTGATCCAGCATCTGGCGATCTTTCTTCAGACACGACCTTGGTGAGTTGGAATCTATTTCCAACAATGGTTAATCCAATATTATTAAAAAATCCTAATGTTATTGCAGTATGTGCAGGAATTGATGTTTTTGCAACAATTCAAACTGTTGGTACTGGTGGATCAAGTTGTAGCGACTTGTTAGAATATCGAGTAAATAATGGTACTGGTTTTAATGCTTGGCAATCATACATTGCTGGCGATCCAATACCTACCACTGGTTATACAGCAATTCAAGTTAGAGGATTTAGAGGTGGATGTTTATCTGGTCCATTATGTCCTCCTGCTGATACGAACATTTATGCGTGGAATATTTCTGTTGAGCCAATAGCTCCAGTTGTTGTAAGAAATCCAAATCAAGATGATGTTTGCCGTGGAACTGCTCTTTCTGCTACAATTACTCCAGGTAGTGGTGGTAGTGGTTGTACCGAATACTACCAATCTCGTCAATATAATGGAACTACTTGGACTGCTTGGTCAGCCTATACTTCTGGTTCAAATATTGGTTATGGTTTATTGATAACCAAGGTTCAAGTTCGGGCATTTAGAGGAAATTGTAGTTTAGCATCCGGTTGTATTTCTTCGGATACTACAACTGTTGCTTGGAATATTTTACCAAGTCTTACAAGACCATTAATTACTAAAACGCCTCAATTAGCAGCAATTTGCGAAGGAGTAAATGTTTCTGCTTTGGTTACAACTCCTGGTTCTGGCGGTGTTGGTTGTATTGATGTTATGGAATATAGAACGAATAATGGTTCTGGTTTTGGTGCTTGGTCTTCATATGTAGGGGCAACTCCAATAAGTACTCTCGGGTTAACAAGCGTTCAAATTCGTGCTAATCACGAAAGTTGTACAAGTGGAGATGAATGTCCTGCTACAGATACAATTGTCTCATGGACAATTACTTCGGGGCCAATTGCTCCTCAATTGACTAGAATTCCTAATTTAAATGAAGTTTGTAGAA
This sequence comes from Bacteroidota bacterium, assembly GCA_037130365.1. GTDB lineage: Bacteria > Bacteroidota > Bacteroidia > Bacteroidales > WCHB1-69 > JBAXTE01. The sequence goes on along the minus strand of JBAXTE010000007.1, from coordinate 4,432 downwards.
ATACTGCAATTTCTGCAACTGTTGTACCTGGTTCTGGTGGTGATGGTTGTTCTGATATTGCAGAATACAGATTATATAATGGCACCACTTGGACTAGTTGGATTGCTTATGCTACAAGTACAAACATTTCTTATTTTGCAAATACAGATCAAGTGCAATTGAGAGCATATCGGTCATATTGTGATGTAGGTACAGGTTGTACTAGTTCTGACACAAACATGGTTTCTTGGGTCATTACTGATAATTTAGCAAATCCAGTGCTATTAAAACACCCAAATATTGACTCCATTTGTTCTGGTATTAATGTTTCTGCATCAGTTCAAACTCCTGGTAGTGGAGGAACTGGTTGTTCAGATATTTTGGAATATCGTGTAAATAGTGGCTCTGGATTTAGTGCGTGGTTTGCTTATGGTGAAAATGATTTAATTCCTACTGCTGGATATACTCAAGTTCAAATTAGAGGTTTTGTTGGAAATTGTACATCAGGAAATCAATGTCCACCAATTGATACATTAATCTATTCATGGGTTGTTAATCCAGGGTTGATTGCACCAATAATTGTTCGAAATCCAAATCAAGATGCTGTTTGTAGAGGTACTGCAATATCTGCAATAATAACTCCTGGTTCTGGCGGAAATAGTTGCTCGGAATATTATCAATACCGATTGTTTAATGGATCTACATGGACAGCATGGGGAACTTATACTTCTGGAAATCCTGTTTTGTATAATCCTTCAGATGTAAGTGTTCAAATTAGAGTATATAGAGGTAATTGTAATGTAGCTTCTGGTTGTGCAACTTCGGATACAACTCTAGTAAGTTGGAATATTCAAAACTATCTTATCAACCCAATTCTCGAGAAAACTCCAAATATTGCTTCAGTTTGCAATGTTTCAGAAGTTTCAGCAGCAATAAATATTCCTGGCTCTGGTGGTACTGGTTGTAGTGATTTCTTGCAATATAGAACGAATTCTGGTTCTGGTTTGTCAGCATGGCAAACTTATACTTCTTCGGATCCAATTCCAACAACTGGTTACACCGAAATTCAAGTAAGAGGGTATATTGGAAATTGTACGAGTGGAAGCGAGTGTCCTCCTGCCGATACAACTATCTACTCTTGGACAATTCAATCTGAACCAGTTGCTCCAATAATTACAAAAGTCCCTAATGTGGCTAATGTTTGTTTTGGTAATGCAATTTCTGCAATAATAACTCCAGGAAGCGGTGGTACGGGATGTGTTGAAACAGCTCAGTACCGAAGATTCAATGGTTCAATTTGGGGTGCATGGACGGCTTATACTTCCGGAAGTAGTATTCCACTTATAGCAGGAACAACCTCCGTTGAGGTGAGAGCTTTTAGAGGAAACTGTAATCCATTATCGGGTTGCCCAAGCTCTGATACAACAATTGCTAATTGGAATATTTTAAATACACTAGTCAACCCTATTCTTACAAAAATTCCTAATGTTGCTACGGTTTGCCAAGGAACAGATGTTTCGGCAACTATTCAAACTCCAGGTTCTGGAGGAGTAGGTTGTAGCGACCTCTTACAATATAGAATTAATAATGGTTTAGGATTTGGCGCATGGTTCTCATATAACCCAGGTGATCCTCTTCCAACATTTGGCTCTGTCGGAGTTCAAGTGAGAGGTTTTATAGGCAATTGCACTTCTGGTAGCGAATGTCCACCTGTTGATACAACTATTTATTCTTGGAGTGTTACTCCTCAACCAACTGCACCATCAATTGTTAGAATCCCAAATACGGACACTATCTGTAGAGGGACTGCAATATCGGCAACAATTACTGCTGGAACTGGTGGCAACGGTTGTACAGACACTTACCAAATCAGAAATTATAATGGAGCAACTTGGAGTGCATGGGCATTATACACTTCGGGTTCAAATATTGTGTATGGTGCTACAATTACACAAGTTCAAGTTAGAGCATTCCGTGGTGGATGTACATCACTTACAGGATGTTTGAATTCTGATACAACAATTGTGAATTGGGTAATTAGTAATCAACCAATAAACCCAGTTTTAGCAAAAAATCCAAATATTGCCACCGTTTGTGATGGTACTATGGTTAGCGCTACTGTTTCCACACCTGGATCAGGTGGTTCTGGTTGTTCCGATATTTTTGGATACCGAACTTATAATGGAACAATATGGTCAACATGGACAAATTATACTCCTGGTACACAAATAGTAACAACAGGAATTACTCGCGTACAAATTATTGGTCAGCGTGCTAATTGCAACTTAAGTAGCTCGTGTACTCCACCTGCTGCCGATACTGTTTCTTGGCTTATTACGCCTCAGCCAACAGAACCGACCTTAACACGTATTCCAAATTTAGATAATATATGTAGAGGCACCGCAATTGCAGCTACTGTTACACCTGGAATTGGTGGAACTGCTTGTACAAATTATGCACAATATCGCTCATATAACGGAGCCACTTGGACTGCTTGGGCTAGTTATACTTCGGGTAATAATATTGTTTATGGTCCAACAACTACTCGCGTAGAAGTAAGAGCTTTTAGAGGAAATTGTGATATAACTAGTGGCTGTTTAGCTAGTGATACTGTTTTAGTTGGATGGGATATTTCTTCACAACCAATTGGTCCAGTGTTGGCAAAAGTTCCAAATGTTACTGTGATTTGTCAAGGAATAGATGCTCAAGCTACACTTACAACTCCAGGTTCTGGAGGTATTGGTTGTAGCGACGTTATTCAATATAGAACTAATAATGGAATTGTATTTAGTGCTTGGGCACCATATGCCCCTGCATCATTAATAAGTACAACAGGATTAACTCAAGTTGAAATAAGATCATACAGTGGAGGATGTACTGTAAATATTTGTGACAGCGTAATAAGCACATTGTCATGGATTGTTGTTCCTCCTATTGTTGAGCCTATATTAACCAAAACACCTAATGTTACTTCTCTTTGTCAAGGTGCAGCTCTTTCTGCTACGGTAACCCCAGGATCTGGTGGTTCTTCATGTTCAGATATTGTTCAATACCGCACGAACAATGGAACTACTTGGACAGGTTGGCTATCATATATTTCTGGTTCTAATATTAATACATCTGGATTATCCAATGTTGAAGTTCGTGCTTTTAGAGGTAATTGCTTAGCAAATTCGTTATGTTTAGCTAGCGATACAGTGAGTGTTTCGTGGCTAATAACTCCACAACCAATTGCACCAGTTTTAGCAAAAGTTCCAAATATTCTTAGTGTATGCGCAGGAACCAATTTAAGTGCTACACTCACAACTGCAGGCAGTGGTGGTTCAGGATGTAGTGATGTAATTCAATATCGCACCGACAATGGTGGTGGATTTGGCATCTGGCAAAACTATACTCCACCAACAGCAATAAGCACAACCGGATTGGTCGCAGTTCAAATAATTTCATATCGTGGCAATTGTGATGTTACAAGTTTATGTGCTCAAACAGCAGTAGATACAATTAAATGGACTGTAACTCCACAACCTATTGCTCCTTTAATTGCAAGAACTCCAAATACAGACACATTATGTTTTGGAACTGCAATTTCAGCAACAATAACAGCAGGGACCGGTGGTTCTGGATGTGCTGACACTTATCAAAGTAGAATTTATAATGGTTCAACATGGAGTGCTTGGTCAGCTTATGTTTCTGGAGCCAACATCGTTTATGGTGCTACCGTTACAAATGTCGAAGTTAGAGGCTTCCGAGGTGGTTGTACCGCATTATCAGGATGTATAAATTCAGATACTACAATTGTTCGTTGGGTTATAAGCAATATGCCAGTAAATCCAATCTTATCAAAAACACCAAACGTAGCCACAGTTTGCGATGGTGTAATGGTAAGTGCGGCTATAACAACTCCAGGTTCTGGAGGAATTGGCTGTATGGACGATCTTAAGTACCGCACATTTAATGGAACAATATGGACTTCTTGGACAAATTATGTATCAGGAACTCAAATAGTAACCACTGGTGTGACTCGAGTTCAAGTTATTGGTCAACGAGCAAATTGCAGTTTGGGTGGTTGTACACCTCCAGTTGCAGATACTATTTCCTGGCTAGTAACACCTCAGCCAACCGAACCCGTAATTACTCGAGTTCCAGATGTAAATAGTTTATGTTTTGGTACTGCAATTTCGGCAACGATTGCTCCTGGAATAGGAGGTTCTGCATGTACTAATTACTCACAATATCGCACATTTAACGGAACAACATGGAGTGCATGGGCAGCCTACGCTTCTGCAAGTAATATTGTATACGGACCAACAATTAATCAAATCGAAGTTCGCGCTTTTAGAGGTAATTGTGATCTTACAAGTGGATGTTTAGCTAGCGATACAGTGAGTGTTTCGTGGTTAATAACTCCACAACCAATTGCACCAGTTTTAGCAAAAGTTCCAAATATTCTTAG
>JBAXTE010000069.1:0-8875 GCA_037130365.1 Bacteroidota bacterium | reverse complement strand
AATACAAGTGTTAGTTCAACGACAAATCTTTCAATTTGTCAAAATGCATTGCCATTTACTTGGAACGGTTTAACTTTTACAACAGCTGGTTCACAAGTAGTATCATTGGCTGGATCACAAGGATGTGATTCGTTGGCAACCTTAAATTTAACGGTACATCCAAATGTAAGTTCAACAACGAATATTACAATTTGTCAAAACTTATTACCATACACTTGGAACGGTTTAACCTTTAATATGGCTGGTTCACAAGTAGCAACATTGGCTTCATCACTAGGGTGTGATTCGATGGCAACCTTAAATTTAACTGTAAATCCAAATGTAAGTTCAACAACGAATATTGCCATTAACCAAAATGCATTGCCATACACTTGGAACGGCTTCATTTTGACTATGGCTGGTTCACAAACTGTAACATTGATCTCGTCTCGAGGTTGTGATTCGATAGCAACTTTAAAATTAACGGTCAATGCAAATGTTAGTTCAACTACAAATTTAACTATTTGTCAAAATGCATTGCCTTATATTTGGAACGGTTTTACTTTTAATGGCCCTGGATCTCACACCACAACTTTTACATCATATCTAGGAACTGATTCGTTGGCAAACTTAAATTTAACTGTAAGTCCGAACCTTAGTTCAACCACAAATGTAACAGTTTGTAATAATCAGTTACCATATTTGTGGAATGGAATTATTATGAATGCAACTGGTTCTCAATCGGTAACACTGCCATCATCTCTTGATTGTGATTCAATTGCAACGCTAAATCTATCTGTTACCAATGTTATCACTCCAATATTTAATGCTATAAATCCGTTTTGTTCGGGATCAATCGCACCAGTGTTACCGAACATTTCGAATAATGGAATTTCGGGAACTTGGTTTCCATCAGTTGTTAGCAATACTTCTACGGGAATTTATACATTTACACCCAATATAGGTCAATGTGCTACTTCAGTTCAACGAACCGTAACGGTAGAATCAGTAGTTATAACTAATTTATCAAGCAATTCTCCTATTTGCAGTGGCAATACTTTGAATTTATTTGCTAGTGGAGGTGATTCCTATGAATGGTCGGGGCCAAATAGTTTTGCTGTAACATTCCAAAATCCAATTCGGACTAATGCAACTATTGCAATGTCAGGAGTCTATGTAGTAACCGTAACCAGTGTTGCAGGTTGCAGTTCAACCGCATCAGTAAACGTATTGGTTAATCCACGTCCAGTTGTAACAATAGGAAGTAATTCACCAGTTTGTGCAGGGAATTCCATTTTGTTAACTTCAGGTGGTGGAACTGGCTATAGTTGGAGTGGGCCAAATGCATTTAGTAATAATCTTCAAAATCCAACACTTCCTACAGTTACAGTTTCTGCAGGAGGCAATTATATTGTAACCGTTACCGGAACTGGAGGTTGTACTTCTACTTCCCAAATATTAGTTACTGTAAATGCAAACCCAGTGGCCACGGCGGGAAGTAATAGTCCAATTTGTGAAGGAGCAACATTAAACTTAACATCTGCTGGAGGTACTAGTTATAGCTGGAATGGCCCAAATTCGTTTACTAATTTAACTCAAAATCCAAGCATTACTACTGTCCCAATTACCGCAGTTGGCACTTATACTGTAACTGTAACAGGTATAGGAAATTGCACATCTACCGCACAAACTACTGTTGCTGTTAATTCGCTGCCAATACCATCGATTAATGGAGATACTGTTCTTTGTCCAGGAGAAAACACAACGCTAACAGCAAGTGGAGGAGTGAGTTATGTTTGGAGTAATGGCTCATTATTGGCAACAAATGATGTGTCACCAATTGTATCAACCACATATGTTGTAACAGTAACAAGTCAGTTTGGATGTACCCAAACCGCATCGGTATTTGTTTCACGAGTTACAAATCCAGTAATAAGCATGATTGATTCCATCATAGAAACTTGTTCAGCAGTTAATGGCTCATTGCAGATAACAGTTACAGATGGAACACAACCATATCATTATAATTGGAATAATGGGGGCGGAGATGTTTCAATGATAGACAGTCTATCTTCATCAATCTATACAGTAACCGTCACAGACGAAGCGGGTTGTACTGTTATTCAATCAATTCCGTTATCAAATTCACCATCTCCCACATTAACGATTGTATCTACTATTGATGACCATTGTTTTAAAGGTATTGGTGGTGCAACAGTGATAGCAACTGGAGGAACAGGTTCATATTCGTATTCGTGGAATACACAACCCGAACAATTAAGTGCATCTACAACCCATTTAATATCTGGCGCTTATATGGCAAAGGTTAATGATGGAAATTGTACAGATTCTGTTGAGGTTATTGTAGGAAATATTCCAGGACCTACCGCTGAATTTGATTCAGACAGAGATACTGCATTTATATCAAATCCTAAAATTAGATTTATCAACGAATCAATTGGTGGAACTTCTTATAGTTGGACTTTTGGCGATGGAGAGCAAAGTCTCCAAGAAAATCCTTCACATACTTATGTTAATTCCCAAGATTATATAGTGACTCTTCAGGTTGTTGATGAATACGGTTGTACAGATACTGTCTCTCATGCCATTACTATATTAGAAGAAGTATATTTATTTATCCCAAATACATTCTCGCCAGATGGTGATGGATTAAACGATGTGTTTAAACCAGTAGGAGCTGGATATAGTTTAACTGGATATGAGCTAAATATTTATAGCCGATGGGGTGATTTAGTTTTCCATACTCTCGATATTAACGAAGGTTGGGATGGTACTGTAAAAGGAGAATTAGTGAACTTTAAGTCAGTATTTGTATATAAAATTGAAGTTTGCGGATATACAGGAAAAAAACATCAATATTCAGGACATATAACGGTGTTTGCTTATTAATTAATGCTTGCAAGAAGATAGCTATTGGATTGTCGTTTACACCTCAATCACTGAGTTTTCTTGCGGACTTGAATTCTTGAATCGTATTTGTAGTGACTGGCTGAAGCATGTTATACCAATTATTACTTCAAATTAGTCCAAAGAGTATTTTGGTTTTAGTATTGGTTTATGCCGATAGAGTTTTTATTATAATTCAAAAGATAAGTATTGTATTGGACTATTGTAGAAATCGTATCGGTATAAACGGGTTTCTGATAAAAAAAAAGACCTGCAGATACTAATTATCTAACAGGTCTTTTTTTTTGATATTGATATGGTTAATTTAGACCACGTTTTTTTAGTAATGGATCAATGCCAGCATCACGACCGCGGAAGTTTTTATACATCACTTGAGGATCAACACTATTTCCTTTTTCTAAGATGTTTTTTCGGAATGATTTTGCAGTAGCTTGATCGAAGATATTTCCTTTTTCTTTAAAAGCTGCAAAAGCATCAGAGTCAAGAACTTCCGACCATATATAGCTGTAATATCCGGCAGCATATTCACCGCTAGAAAATATGTGTAAGTAGTATGTGCTTCTATATCGAGGTGCAATTGACGACATGATGTTTAGTTGAGCCAACGTGCTCTTCTCAAATTCTGCAACATCGACATTATCGGTATTTGTAAGCATGTGATATTTCATATCTAAGATTGCTGCTGATAGGTATTCTACGGTGGCAAAACCTTGATTAAAATGGCTACTTGCTTCAAGTTTTTTGATTAACTCTAACGGAATAATTGCACCAGTTTTATAGTGTTTTGCATACATTTTAAGCACTTCAGGCTCCATTGCCCAATTTTCAAATACTTGTGATGGAAGTTCAACAAAATCACTAGGACAACTAGTACTTCCTTCGTATTGGCAATTTGATACTAATGCATGAATTCCGTGGCCAAATTCGTGGAAAAATGTTTCTACATCATCTAAACTTAATAATGCAGGCTCGTTTCCAGTAGGTTTGTTTGAATTCAGGTTGATTGATACGATTGGAATAATTCGTTTCCCATTTTCGTAATGAGCAGTGCGATAACCTGTACACCAAGCTCCGTTTTGCTTGCTGGCACGAGGATAATAATCGAGCATAATCACTCCCAATAACGAATTATTTGCTTCTCTTACTTCATACAAAACTGCATCTGGGTGATACAATGGAATTCCTTTTTTGGCAATAAATTTCAAGCCATAAAGTTTGCCAGTAACAGCAAAAACACCATCACGAACATTTTCAATTTTAAAGTAAGGACGAAGTTGTTCTTCATCTAAATCATACTTTGCTTTACGAACTTTTTCAGCATAAAACCACCAATCCCATGATTCGATTTTGATATTTTCGCCTTCTTTACTGGCTAATTCTTGCATTGCTTTTTCTTCCATTTGCCCTACTTTTAATGCTGGATTCCAAAGTTTATTGAGTAAGTCCATTACATTATCGGCTTTCTTTGCCATGGTCGTTTCCAAACCGTAATCAGCATAAGTTTTATATCCAAGAAGTTTAGATCGCTCTAGTCGAAGGGAAACAATTTTGGTGATAATTTTTTTATTATCATTATCATTATTGTTATTTCCTCTGTTGAGGTAAGCGTTGTAAATTTTTTCTCTTAAAGCACGGTTCTTTGCATAAGTTAAGAAAGGCAACATGCTAGGTTTTTTTGTGGTATAAACCCATTTGCCTTCCATTTTAAAGCTCTTGGCATCATCGGCTCCCATTTGGATAACAGACTCTGGAAGACCTGCTAAATCACTTTTGTTTTCGATGATAAGTTTAAAAGAGTTTGTTTCTGCCATTACATTGTTGCTAAATTGCAATGTAAGCAACGACATTTCAGAATTTATTTCACGAAGACGACTTTGGTCACCATTGTTTAGGTTTGCACCACTGCGAACGAAGTCTTTATAATATTTTTCGAGTAAACGAAGTTGTTCTCCATTTAACTTTTCAGCAACTCGGTTTTCATAAACCGTTTTAATTTTGACAAAAAGTTTAGGATTCAACGAGATGTCATCACTGTGTTTAGACATCATTGGAGCAATTTCTTCGGCCACTTTTTGAAGTTCATCGCTGGTGTTTGCAGACAAATCATTGTAAAAAACCAACGCCACTTTAGTCATCAATGCACCCGCTTTTTCCATTGCCTCAATGGTGTTTTTAAACGTGGGTTTTTGTGGATTCGCAATAATGGCATCGATATTTTTCATTTGTACAGCCATTGCCTCTTTGAAGGCAGGGACAAAATGTTCAATTTTAATTTTATCAAATGGTGGAAGTCCATAAGGAGTTTTCCACTCTTGAAGAAGCGGATTTCCTGGAGTTTGAACTGCTTTTTTTACTTGTGCAAAACCAATTGTACCGCAAAATAGTAGAATTAAACTCATGCTTAAAGTTGTTGATTTCATTTTTGTATTTATTTGATTTATAATCTCATTTTTAATGCTTGCAAAAATATCGTATTTTTTTGATATTAGCATATTTTTTTGATATAATACCAATACTTAAATCAAATTAGTCCAAAGAGTATTTTGGTTTTAGTATTGGTTTATGCCGATAGAGTTTCTGATATAGTCCAAAAGAGAAGTATTGAATTGGACTATTATAGAAACCGTAGCGTTATAATGCTACGAAATGGGGTTAAATGTAATCATCAATTACATTTTTTCGATTATTTGCGAAACAAAACTTCGGCAAATTTTTTATTGACTAAATTGATAAAAAATTGATTTTCGAGAACAATATTTGTGTGTAATTTTAATACTCTTGATTTTACGTGATGTTTTTAATACTTTTGTCCAAAATCCCATAAAGAAATCTTGAAAGATATTATTGGTTATGAAAAGAATTATTTCAGGAAATACAAACTAATTATGAAAATAGGATGAAATAAAATTAATAAATTTATTCATGTTAAAAATTTCACTTTTGGTCAATGGTTAGAATGTTGGTTATTTTAAATATCTGTGTCTATGAAATTATATTTAATTGTTTTTAGTTTAATTATTTTTAGTTCATCTATAAATTTGTGTAATGCGGAAATAAATAACTTGGCTAAAGTTGATATTTCACGTGTTTCAATTTGTTTAAAAAGCAATAAAATCTATTGTACACAAAAAGATGATGAAATTGGTTTTGAAGTATCTATTAATAATGTAAACGTTTTACCAAAAATAATACGATTTTTATGTTTTAGCCTTTACAATTGGGACCAACATAATGTGGTTTTAAATATTGTTCACGATGAAGAAAAATATATGCTTAATTACTGCGCTGAGAAGTGTGCAAGTCTTAAAACAAAGATATTAATAAAAGGATTTCCTTTCTTAATTTCTAATGTAGTAAGATTTAATAGTTTAGTAAGGCAGAAAGATACTGACTTTTTAGTTCGTAAAAAAAATACAAGTTATGGTACTTATTCTATTCAAGTGGCATATATTTGCAGAAAAGACACTCTTTTTTCAAATAAAATTTTCGTTGAATTTAAAAAAGAGTGATTTTAATAATGAATGAAATGATTAGTATGAAATATTTATATTACAAAATATATCAAATTCTTAGAAAGATAAAATCAAACGACACTCCTGCAACAAATGCAATTGCGATATTAAGTATGTTTGAAATAATGATAATATGAGAAAGAATAATTTACAAGTTAAAACCGATATTAAAAAGCTAATAATTTATTTCTTGCGATGATTAATTTTTTTAAATATTTATACTATAGATTTTATTCATGGAATCTTAAGACATGGGGAGAGAGTAATTTCCCTCAATGGAATGCTTTGTATGGGGTATCTTTTATGATGTTTCTTAATTTAAATTTATTGGGACTTATATTGCAATTTTTTGGCATAAATATTTTTTTACGTAATGAATTGCCCAAAAAGGAACTAATATTTATTATGTTATGCATCATTATCATAAATTACTTTTTATTCATACATAAGGGTAATTTTAGGATAATAGCTAAGGAGTTAAAGAAAGAATCACTTGAAAGGAGAAGAAAAAACACAATACTTATTTGGCTATATGTAATAATATCTTTTTCTTTAGTTGTCCTTTGTGCGATGATTATCAAGTACCTTAATGGATATTAAGAAAAGTATTGCAAATATTAGATTTTCTTCAAATATTACTGCGATGTATTTTTTTAAAAATATATTTTAAAATGAATATTATATAATTAAAATAATATAATTATGAAAAAAACAAAACAAATAGCCCTAGCAATTATTTTTCTCATGCCAATCTATAACATGGGGGCAAACGTATAACTACACCATTGCGCACAATGCCAATGGAAGTAGAACAAATATATTGTCATTTAATTATTTAAAAACTGTTTTTTAATGAAAAATTCTATATGAAAAAGATTTATGTGATAATATTATCAGGAATAACTGCAATTATTATAGGTTATTTCATATATACCATCTCCTTTTCAATATTTAATGCAAGACATGTTGTTTTTAATAATTATCAGAAATATTTGTGGCTATTTAGCGATAATGTTAAAAATGAAATTGATACGAACTTTGCAATAGGAGAAGAGGGCGATTACGATTCACAATACACATATATATTAAAAAATAGAGATTATTTTTTTACAATTTGGGAATTTAATAGATTGGGTAACATCGATATTGCAAAAATCCCAATAAATAATAATTGTAATTTAGATAATCTTGAGATCGATCTAGGAGAAATTCTTAACAAAAACTGTCCCCCTTTTCCTATGACAAAAGTAAAATTTAAGTTGCCATTTCAAAATCACTTAATTGTAAATTTAAACGAACATTCTTTTATTGAAAAGCCCATTGAATCGAAAAATTACAGAGGGTTTTTTGGAAAAATCAATAAAATGTCGTTTAGTAATTTTGTAGGCGAGGATTTAATACTTTTTGACTATGGGAAAACTGACCAATTAACCTTGTTCATAATGTATAAAAAAAATAATTCGTTTTATATAATATTGATAAACTCTAAAAAAATATTTGATGAAAGTATTATTAATATTTTGAATCTTGAATAATCTTAAAAACATCACTCCAATGAATGAAATATTAACCAACGAAAAAATGGTTCATTAGGTGATTCATAAAAAAATCAAAAATCATGGTAACTAAAAATAATAACATTAAAATTGGGCTAATTGTAGCAGTAGTAATTATTGTAGCTTTTTTGTTTTTTTATCTAACGATACTATTTCAACAAAATATTGAAAAAAAACACCCACGTATTGCTTATAATGGATCCGTGTTTGGAAAGGTAAAAAAAGTGTGGGTAAATATTGGTGTTGTGAATTTTAATCTCTATAATTTGAAACAATTCAGTACTGTTGATTCTCGAAATTATGATTATTCTCCCGAATTTATTGATGAATTTATAATTAATGGAGATTCAATTTATAAACCTAAAAATTCTGATACATTGTATGTTTTTAGGGATAATAATAAATACTTCTTTATTTTAGGAAAATTCATCAATAAAAAAAATAAATAACTGCCAATATGAAAATCAAATTAATAATGATTACTTTAATGATTACCTTATGCTCTTGTGATTGTTATCTACGTGTTCAAAGCGTAATAGTAGATTCAAAGACAAAATTACCCATAGTTAATTCAGGAATTACAGATTATAAAAATTGTGTAAGAGATTCAAGTGAATTTGTATATTCAGACTCAAATGGTAGATTTCAATATTTTGCAAGAACAACAAGTTTATTTGGTTGTCCAAAAGTTGTTTTATTAATAAGAAAAAGTGGATATGAAGATCTAATAAAAAAATATCCATCCTGTTGTGCCAAAAATGATACTATCAGATTGAAGCAAATTAATAAGTAGGGCTTGCTGAAAAACGTTCAAACTACTTATTATCAACACCATATATGACATCTATTCAGAATCAAGTGCAAGGTTTTTTTGAAGTTTATTAAATAAACCTTGCACCT
>JBAXTE010000068.1:0-10063 GCA_037130365.1 Bacteroidota bacterium | reverse complement strand
TAGATTTTGTAAGTTTTTTGAACTAAAAAATCAACAAAAACTGTATCGGGATGAAGATGGCGCGATGCGAATGATTGTTGAATGGTTCTCCTTATAAGCTTACAAACCTTAAACCAATAAACAAAAAAAATCGCAGATTTCATAGATACGGAATCTTAGAATCTTTTCACTTAGAAAGCAATAAATTGTAAGAAATTTCGTAAATTTGTAAAAGAATTTAATCGAACAATTTCAAACTACAATACTGATGAAAATCTCATATTTTTACAGGGCAAAACCAAAAACATCTAGCTATAAACCAGTGTTTTATACTCCTGAAGATGATCAATCGTCGTTAAAGAAAAAAATGTCCATTCAAAATGATGATTCAATAACTTTAAGAGAACGAATGGATAGACGATGGGATGAAGAACGTAAGCATAAGGCAGTTTCCCAGCAAAATATTCTAAAAGCATTTGCAGTGATTGCCATTCTCATTTATATAATCTTTTTCTTGTAATTTTAGTAACTCATCATAAAAATGTCTGATATAATTCAATTACTTCCAGATCATGTTGCTAACCAAATTGCTGCTGGCGAAGTTGTACAACGTCCTGCATCTGTAGTTAAAGAGATGTTAGAAAACTCCATAGACGCAGGCGCATCACTGGTTGAACTTCTGATTAAAGACGCTGGGAGAACTCTTGTTCAAGTAATTGATAATGGCGCAGGTATGTCTGCCACAGATGCTAGAATGAGCTTTGAACGTCATGCTACTTCAAAACTCCGAAAAGCTGAAGATCTTTTTGCTTTATCTACCATGGGTTTTAGAGGTGAGGCTTTGGCTTCTATCGCTGCTGTGGCTCATATTGAATTGAAAACCAAACCTCATGATGCTGAATTAGGAACTCAAATAATTATCGAAGGCTCAGACATAAAAGATCAAAGTCCTTGTGCTTGTGAACCAGGCACTTCCCTCGCTGTTAAAAACCTATTTTTCAATATTCCCGCTCGTCGTAATTTTTTGAAATCCGATAACGTGGAACTTAACCATATCATGGATGAGTTTAACCGCATTGCTTTAATTCATCCTGAAGTTGCTTTTCATGTTTACAATAATGGCAAACAAACCATTTCGTTGCCTTCAACTAATTTAAAATTACGTATTATTTCGCTGATGGGTAACTCCTTTCAATCTAAATTAGTACCTATAGAGCAGAATACCCAAAACATTCACATCTCTGGTTTTATTGCAACTCCCGATGCAGCCCGCAGAACTCGTGGAGATCAATTCTTTTTTGTCAATAAGCGATTTATTAAACACCCCTATTTGCACCACGCAATTGATAAAGCATATTCTGAATTAATCCCTCAAGGCTATTTCCCTGGATATTTTATTTCGATTGATGTTGACCCACAAACTATTGATGTAAATATTCACCCAACAAAAACTGAAATAAAATTCACCGATGATAAGTTAATGTACGGATTCTTAACTGCTTGTGTAAAACGGACATTGGGAATAAATAGCTTAACTCCTACGCTTGACTTTAACACCGAACAATACTTCAATGTAGATAACATGCCTAAGGATTATATTCCGAAGGAACCGACGTTAAATTTGAATCCTAGTTACAATCCTTTTTCTAATCCTAATCCACCATCAAATAGAAAAGCTGTTGGCTCTTCATATTCTCCGCAAACAGCTTTTAATTCAGAACGAGAGGAAAACAATGCTCAAAATTGGAATAAATTATATGAATTTCCTGAGCAAAATATTGATCAAATATCAACTGTTACTTCGATACAATCGTCTTTGGATTTGGCTCCTATCGATGATGAGATGCATGATTCCGCAATTTTTCAATTCAATAGAAAATATATTGTCTCTAAAATAAAATCAGGAATACTTTTGATTGACCAACAAGCAGCGCATGAGCGTATTCTATTTGAAAAATACCTGCAAAGAATTCAAAACTCTAGAGCTGTAATCCAACAAACACTTTTTCCTCAATCTATTAATTACTCAGCTTCTGAAGCCGAATTGATTCGAGAGATTTCTAAAGAATTATTTCAGCTAGGATTTGATATTCAAGAGTTTGGACAGAATTCGTTTATAGTTAATGGAACTCCTTCTGATATTGAAGATGGAGATGTAAAACAAATTATTGATGGAATATTAGAGAACTTCAAAAACAATTTAATTAGCCATCGGTTAGATAAAGAGGTAAATATAGCATTATCAATGGCTAAATGCGCCTCAATTAAACATGGAACATTATTATCGCAAATTGAAATGCACAATATTATTGACGAACTTTTTGCTTGTGAAGTCAATGAAGTATCTCCTTCAGGACGAAAAACAACTGTTACAATTATTGATAATCAGTTAAATAATTTATTTAATTAATACAACATAAATAGCTATGCAACAATACTCTCCTACAGGATTTAAAGTTTTACCTCCGATAGTAAAAAATCTATTAATCATAAATGGATTAATGTTTTTGGCCACCTTTGCATTAGGGAACAGCATGGGAATAGATTTAAATGATTACCTAGGGTTAAGATATTTTGAATCCACTTTTTTCAAGCCATATCAGCTTATTACTTATATGTTTATGCATGGAAATATTAATCATATTTTTTTCAATATGTTTGCGCTCTGGATGTTTGGTTCGGTGATTGAAAATTATTGGGGACCAAAACGGTTTTTGATTTTCTATTTTGTCACCGGAATTGGTGCTGGATTAATGCAAATGGGAGTTAACTATTTTGAAATTTCGCAGCTAAAAGCCTCAATGTCAGCAGAACAAATAAATTTGATATTAAACGAAGGTCAAAGTGCAATTCTAGAACACAAAAACTTTATTGATTCATCCATGGCTCATTTAAATTCGTTAATGAATAGCACCACTGTAGGCGCTTCTGGTGCTGTATTTGGACTTTTACTAGCTTTTGGAATGTTATTTCCCAATTCATTAATATACATGTACTTTTTATTTCCAATCAAAGCAAAATGGTTTGTAATTGGCTATGGAGCAATTGAACTTTATATGGGATTTAATGGATCTACAGATGGAATTGCCCACTTTGCACATTTAGGAGGAATGTTGTTTGGTCTTTTCCTAATTTTGTATTGGAAACAAAAAGATAAGGACAAGTTTTTGAATCAATTTTAAGCCGAATCACTAAAACAATCGATATGCAAACACATATTACAAAACACATGTTTAACCATTTTATTCGACGTCATAAGATGGTTCTTAGACTTATTTTGTCGGTTTTTGTTGTTTCACTTACTTTTTGGACGATCGCATTTATCAATTATGATTTTGATGACTCTATCGAGTCGTTCACAAATATCATTTATGGTTATGTATCTCTCTTCTCTGCACCTATCACAGCAGCATCTTTTCTAGAAAAACCTTGGTCAATGGTTACCTCCTTTTTTGTGTATAAATCATTTATTCAACTCATTTTTGATTCGATTTTAATTATTGCGACTTCTTCAATTTTCTTACGATTTTTCTCATCTCGCTACTTATGGGAATGTATTATTGCAAGTCATATTGTGGGATTTTTCTTTTATTTCTTACCAGTTTTATTATTGCCAAAATTAGATGTTTCAATGGTGGAAGCCATTGATCTAGGAGTTATTGCTGCAGCTTATGGTCTCTTTTTTACTGTTGCAACAGCTAAATCAAACTTTATACTTCCAATTTTTAAATACCAAGTTTCACTTAAAACTGTTGCATTAATTTTTCTAGGCTTTAATCTATTGATGATGAATAAAATGAACTTCCTTTCAATATCATCACATTTTGGAGGCGCATTTGCAGGATTTTGCTTCGGGTATGCAATTTTAAAAAAATGGTTTCCCCTTATTAATAAGCAGAAAATGAGTTTTGGGTATGGAACGGCGCCTAAAAGACCTGTTTCTGATGAAGCCTTTAACACAAAACGTGTTGAGGATGAAAATAAAATAAATGGTATTTTAGAGAAAATATCAAAATCTGGTTACGATTATTTGTCTGATGAAGAAAAGGAATTTTTATTTAAATATAAACGCAAATAATTGATTTTTAGAGCTATTGAAAGCTTCATGTAAATTATTCATATACTAATTCGTATCATCTTAATTGAACATATATACTTTTAACTAAATGGAAAAAATCAAAGAAAACACTCAATCAAATTCGCTCTTTACAAAGCTGGTTTTAGGATTGAATGTATTTTTTATTTTATTACTTTGTTCCTCCTATCTCGCTATGTATGTGAATCCTAACACTCTATGGATTTTTGCTTTTTGTGGAATTGCATACCCTTTTATATTCTTAGGAAATTTAATTATTATTGTCTTTTGGCTGATTTTTAAACCAAAGTACGCCTTATATTCTGCCTTTTTTATTCTCATTGGCTTTAATCATATTGGTGCGATGTATCAATTTTTTGGCAAATCAAAACCAAAAGATAGTACTGATCTAATAAAAGTGATGTCTTACAATGTTCGCCTCTTCGATTTGTACAATTACAATAAAGATTGGTCTTACAATTTTGAAGGTAGAAACGAGATTTTCAACTATTTACGCGAAGAAAACCCAGATATTGTATGTTTTCAAGAGTATTTTCACAACTCTACAAATGAATTTTGCACTACTGATTCACTGAAATCCATTTTAAAAACAGATTACTTTTACACCTATTATCCTCAAGTAGTTAGAAAAATTGATTTCTATGGTATTGCCATTTATAGTCGTTTTCCAATTATTAATTCTGGCGTAATTGCATTTGAGTCAAAAACAAGTAATACTGCAATTTTTATTGACATCAAAAAAGGAGATAAAATTTATAGAGTTTACAATGCTCATTTACAATCAATTAGATTTAGTAAGGAGGATTCATTTTTCTCCGAAGAACTTCAACAGAATAATGTAAAAGCTCCATTAATCAACAAATATTCTCAAAAAATAATCGCCAAATTAAAACAAGCATACTTGCTACGAGCAGGACAAGCCATAGACTTAGAAAAGCACATTAAAAAATCACCTTATCCTGTCATTCTTTGTGGAGATTTTAACGACACTCCTACATCCTTTGCATATCATACTCTTTCAGAAAAACTTACCGATTGCTTTATTGAAAGTGGTAAGGGTTTTGGCAGAACATACTCTGGAAAAATGCCTTCATTTAGAATTGATTATATCTTTCACGATTCTCATTTTAAAGGGTATGAATTTGAAACACATCAAGACATTAAATCATCTGACCATCACCCAATTACAGTGTTATTAAAAGAAATAAAATAGGACCCAATGAATTATAAACTTGTTTCAAATTTTCTTCCATCTGGAGATCAACCTGAGGCTATTCGGCAGTTATGTGATGGATTAGAACGAAATGAGTTTGCCCAAACTTTACTCGGGGTTACAGGCTCGGGAAAGACGTTTACCATTGCAAATGTGCTGGCAAATGTGAACAGACCGGCACTCATCTTAAGTCACAATAAAACGCTCGCCGCTCAACTATATAGCGAATTTAAGCAGTTTTTTCCTGAGAATTCAGTGGAATATTTTGTTTCATACTACGATTACTATCAGCCTGAAGCCTTTATTCCCTCCACAAATACATATATTGAAAAGGATTTAAACATCAACGAAGAGATTGAAAAACTTCGATTAAGTGCCACAACGGCCTTATTATCAGGACGTCGTGATGTGATTATTGTCTCTTCTGTTTCTTGTATTTATGGAATTGGAAATCCCGAGGATTTTAGAAATAATGTTATCCAAATAGCTGTGGGACAACGTTATGCACGAAATAAATTCTTGTTAGATCTTGTTGATTCTCTTTATTCTAGAACGGAAGGCGATTTTAAACGTGGAAATTTCCGAGTTAAAGGAGATACCGTTGATATATTTCCTGCCTATGCTGATATTGCCTATCGAGTTATCTATTGGGATGATGAAATTGAAACCATTCAAGCCATAGATGCCGTTAGTGGCCAAGTTATTCAAAATGAGGAATCTCTAAATATATACCCAGCAAGTATTTTTGTCACGTCGAAGGATACAGTTAATCAAGCAATTCAAAATATCCAATTAGATTTACAAATCCAAGTTACCTATTTAAAAGAAATTGGAAAACATCTCGAAGCTAAACGACTGGAGGACCGAGTAATATATGATGTTGAGATGATTAAAGAACTTGGTTATTGCTCTGGAATTGAAAATTATTCTCGATATTTCGATGGCAGAAATCCTGGCACTAGACCATTTTGCCTTATTGATTTTTTTCCCGATGATTTTATTACCGTTGTGGATGAAAGTCACGTTACCTTATCGCAAGTTAGGGCTATGTATGGAGGAGATAAGTCACGGAAAATCAATTTGGTAGATTATGGTTTCCGACTTCCCGCTGCCTTAGATAATCGTCCATTGACATTTGATGAATTTGAGAGCCTCACTCCCACCACCATATATGTAAGCGCCACTCCTGCGGATTATGAGCTGGAGCGTTGCAATGGTGTGGTCGTTGAGCAAGTGGTTAGACCTACTGGTTTGCTCGATCCGGTTATTGAAATTCGACCTTGTACAAATCAAGTGGATGATTTATTGGACGAAATTGAAAAAACTGTTTATAAAAAGGAACGCGTTCTGGTAACCACTCTCACCAAGCGAATGGCTGAAGAGCTGACCAAATATTTGTACAATTTGAATGTTAAAACCAAATATATTCACTCCGATGTTGACACCTTAGAACGTGTGGAGATTTTGAATGATTTACGCGCTGGTGTGGTAGATGTAATTGTGGGTGTAAACTTACTTCGTGAGGGATTAGATCTTCCAGAAGTATCTCTAGTGGCCATTTTAGATGCTGATAAAGAGGGTTTTTTACGTTCCACCCGTTCGTTGACTCAAACTGCAGGAAGAGCTGCTAGAAATGTAGAAGGCAGAGTAATTTTCTATGCTGACAAAATCACAAGATCTATGCAAATCACAATGGATGAGACCAATAGACGTAGAGAAAAGCAGATTGCATACAATATTAAACATAACATCACTCCTACCACCATTGTAAAGAGTATTGACACGAACTTTTCACATGACAAACATTCCACGCGCTCTCAATATGATTTTCCATCTGATGTTGATTTAATTGCAGCAGAAGAATCTAAAGTGAAATACAAATCGAAGGAACATCTCAAAAAAGATATTAATAAACTTCGTAAAGCCATGGATTTGGCCGTAAAAGAGTTAGATTTTATGGAAGCAGCTAAAATTAGAGATATCATGATTGAAATTCAGAAAAAAATCAATTAATTTGACTGTCCGTTTTCTATACTATTGATGCTACTTTATGGCGCTGAAAGTGCCAAATATTAGTAACCCCGTGCGATGCACGGGGTCTAAATATATGAAAATAAAGATTTTGGCGGAAAAATTGTTGCGAAGCAAAACTATTTTTATGCTAAAATCAATGTTCGTGCAAAAAACGGATAGTCATATAAATTATAAGTACCCATAAAATTATCTTTTTCGACTTCTTTACACCATTTGTCAATATGCTTAGTCACTATTGTACTAAATATTACAAAATAATTATCTTAATTTTTTACATTTGATAATTTAAACACTATATTTGCGAAACATAAACTAATAAAAACAACACTCCCATAAATTATAGTTATTAATAAGTACAAAAATATATCGGATATTTGAACTAGCTAACAACAAGTGTAAAAAATTAACCTATAAACTTAATTTAATGATTTATAATGATGTAGTTAATATATTAAAGAAAAATGGTTATAAAGATAATATTAACATTTCTGATTATTGGTTTGAGAACAAAGATAAGTTTATAAGAATTCTTAAAGAATACCATCCAACAATATCACAAATATTTGATTTACAAGTCCGTTGGAAATCAGAAATAGGTCAAGTTTGTCAACAAGCGATTCGTAATGAGATTGAATATGTTTCGGAGAAATATAGGCAGGATTATCTATATAATTCACTAGGTCCTCTCGCATTTCCTCAAAGACCTGAGTTGGATTTTTCTAAGTTTCAATTTATTTATAAGGGTCAAGATTATTCAATTCAAGAATTCACTTTTAAGCTCAATACTACTCATACACTACAAGGTCCAACTGATATACAAGGGATAGACTTATCTGGTATTTCATTAGATAATTGTAAAATTATTAACTGCAATTTTGCTCTTTCATGTTTTGATAAATCATCAATTTTTCAATTAGAATTAGTGAATTGTAATTTTGTTCGTGCCTCATTTGTTAATGCAAGGTTCTCATCTGTAAGAATGGATGAATATTCTACATTTGGTGGAGCAATCATGACCAATGCATTTATAAATGCAGTGAGTTTCAATGATAAGAATTTCAGAGATGTTATTTATAAAAGAATATCATATTTTAATCTAATTTTATTACTCGTATCAAAGTCGTTTCATTTTAATTTTATGAATAGTGGCAAACATAATTTAAAATTAAAGTATACAGATTTTCAATATATTAATACCTCAAATTTCAACAATTTTGAAAATAAAGATTTAAAGAGATATGTCGAATGGTATATGTATGTTAATAAATGTATCAATAATTTGAGTGAATTAGGATTTATTGATAGAGTTATCTTTATTTTTAATGTTTTCTTTACGAAATATTGGACTTCATTTAAAGTTCTTACTTTAAATGCATGTTTAATAATATTGTTTTATTCTTCAATTTTCCATTATAACATAGATAATCTATTAATTAATACGGCAATAAAGAAAAACTTTTTCACTTCCCTTTATTATAGTGTGACTACTTTTTCATCATTTGGTTTTGGTGATATTATTCCAAAAACCAACTTGATGCAATTTGCAATAATGACAGAAATAATATTAGGTTATTACATTCTAGGAATATTTGTTATATTATTAACTAAAAAACTTGATACTAAATATTAAACACCAGTAGCCTACACCAATTTGAAAAATATATCATGGAAAAGAGAAATGAATCAGAAACAATTAAACAGCATTTTGTTCCAAGGACTTATTTGAAAAATTTTGGTTATAAAAAGAATGATGATTTTTATGTAAATGTCTTACCCAAAAACCAATTGATTGAAGATATTTTTGAAAGTAATACTAAAAATATATGTGCTGAAAATCATTTATATACATTAAATGGAGACATAGAGTCAAGGCAATTATTAGAGAATATCTATTCAAATGTTTTCGAGAATGAATACCCTGATTTATTTAACATTTTGACTAATGATAACATCAATGAGATTTCAAAACGAAAGAGAAAGGCTATTATCTCAGCAATTATTACGATGTTTTATAGAACGAAGAAATGGCTAAATGAGATAAACAACTTTAATGATGAGACATTAAATAAGATATTTCTATTTTGCAAGCAGTTTAAACTTGACTATTACATTGATACCTATGGGGATAAAGTAAGTATAATTGGAAAAAATATTCAAGAACTAAAACAAAATAAAAGGAAAGATACTCGAATCCCATTCGTCTTAATTCAACTTGAAACCGCACTAAAATTGATAGAATTAAAACAAAATGATAACATTAATGTATACAAAATAATAGACAATTGTGAATTTATAACGTCTGACAATCCAGTTTTTGCAATCAATATTAATAACAAAAAAACCATTCCTTTTGATTTAGACAATGCCTATTATTTACCAATTAGTAATAAGTATTTATTATCAATTTTTCCAAGAGAAGGTTTACCATTAAACAATAAAATTATTAGGATTTCAATGAGTAATGAGCAGGTTAAAAAGATGAATAAGTTGCAATTAATCAATAGTGACAAATTTATAATTGGTTCAAAAAAAGGATTAGAAGAGACCATAGAATAAAATAAATCTATTTATAACCGCGGGGTGGCACAATAGCGGGTTTGAAGTTAATTGAAAGTTCAACAAAAATAATTAATTTTGGTGTGCGGTGAAAGTTTGGCGGGATTTAGTCCGCTACTGCGCAAAGCCGCCTCCGTCAGACTGTCTAAAAACCTCCATTTTTCTTATTTTGTTAACACCTTGAT
>JBAXTE010000067.1:0-10227 GCA_037130365.1 Bacteroidota bacterium | reverse complement strand
GGGAGCATTGAAAATCAATAGATTAATATTAAATTTTCAATATTTCCCCTCTAGGAGTCACGATAGTTATCGTGAAATGGGGCTGAAAATATTGAAAATTTATCGAACAATAGTGATTTTAAATATCACTTTATTCGTTCGAGCTCAACTTCACCTTCGGTATGATTTTTTTCAGTTTTAAGAATATACCCATTCTTTTTGTAACTCATATAAAAATCCCAACGTCTAATACTCAATCCATAACCAATCATTTCAGATACTATAAACTTTCCTGTAGTATCAGTAAATCCCGATAATCTGTATGCATTTTTTATTGTGTTACCAGCCTTTACAGTAACTTCAACAAAGACGCTATCAATAGGGCTTTTTGTCAATTTATCTACGACCGTAATTGAAAAATATTTCGGTCCTTCACACGAAAGAAAGCCAATAATTATAAAAGCAAGTAAAAATACATTTTTTCTCATATTATTCTATTTGATAAATCAACATAATTGCAAAGTCAAATATCCTAAACTTTCAAAAAGTAAAATTAGCAAAATAAAGCCGAGTGTGAATCAATTCGTAAAAATTTTAATGGAGTCATCATATTTTGACAGATGTCTTACAATTTTTTATTTTTGTGGAATAATTTTTGCAAATTTTTAAAAAAACATTTTTATGAAAAATTCAATACTAATTTTGATGTTTTACATCGTCAGCCAAACAACTTTAGCTCAGAATCATAACAGAAGATATCAGGATTTTGATGGATATTTTAATAATATTGATATCGCTTTTAACCGTGCTCAAGAGGTTAAAGTACTTGATTTAAGCAATCAAAATTATTCACAATTACCATATAAAATAACCTATTTGGTTAATTTAGAAGTATTAATTTTAGATGGAAATCTATTGACAGAGATTCCATATTCTATTGCTTCACTAACAAACTTGAGAATTCTGAGCATTCGAAACAATAACTTATCAGCAATTTCGTACTCAATTTCTAACCTCAAGTATCTGAAAGAATTATTTTTAGATGGAAACCAAATAACCGATATTGCATATGCTGTTGCATCACTCACCAATCTTGAGACCTTAAGTATGCGTAATAACCGTTTGAAAACCATCTCCTATTGCCTTTCTAATCTTACAAACTTAAAAGTCTTGGATCTGCGGAATAATGAAATTACGGAAACACCATACTTTTTAAGTCAAATGTCGTCGTTACATTTGCTGTATATAAATTAAAAAAGAGTTTGCTTTAATTAATATAATTTTAGACCATTCAAAATAGCTTGCTGAAATACAAAAAATCAGTTAATTAAGTATCAAAACTCACTTCATTAAACATAAGAACCCTGATTCTAGTATTTAAATAAAATCAATTTGTTTGCCCCAACCCTAAAGAGGGTGCAAATTGATTTTATTTATTATGTTTTCAATTATTAATTATCTTTGAATTCCAATATACTTAAATATGGGAAAGAATAAGTTTAAAACTATTGAAAGAGCAATGTTTTTTGGAGCTTCACCCCTGATTTTCAGAAGAGCCTGTGAGCTAAGAGAAAATACAACAGAAGCTGAAAAACACTTATGGCAATATTTAAAAAGTAATCAAATTTTAAATCTGCGTTTTAAACAACAACATCCAATTAATCATTTTATCGTCGATTTTTATTGTCATAAAATTAAACTTGTAGTTGAAGTGGATGGAGAAATACATTTAAGCCGATTCAATAAAGAATATGATGAGAGTCGAACTTTTGAATTTGAAAAATGTGGAATAACAGTAATCCGCTTTACTAATGAAGAAGTATTAAATAACATCAATTATGTAATTTCAGTAATAACAAATAGATGCAATGAATTACTAATTTCCATCTGATTTTAATTGATTATTCACTTTTAGTTTGAATTTTCAATGCTTTGCCCCAACTCTCAAGGGAGCATTGAGAATCAACTTATAATAAATATCAATATTTTCAACACTTCCCTTTAGGGTGCAGGGCTAAAGTGTTGAAAATCATATAATAAATCTATTTCTTAGGGTTTTGCTTTAGACAAAATGAAAGTCAGAATAAAATTTTAATCATCTAATTTTTAGTAGATTGTTATATATAAATCATTTGAATATTAATGATTACACTTTGGATAAATTTAATCGGTGGAGTATTTTCTTTCTAATTTCATAAATAGTTAAACTGATAATACCTGCTGAAATGGGCAAAATCCAATCAAATATTCTTAGTGCTGCGGTATGAAAATAGAGATTAAATAATGGCACATACACAATTAAAATCACGCAACTTATTGAAAATAGAAATGCGAAAATAAGTTTTATGTTAGAAAAAAGGTACTTGCTAATCACATTGCCAACAGTCCGACGGGAAAGTAAATTTGCATACTGACTGAAAATAATTGAAATAAAGGTAATAGTAATCGCTTTTTCGTATTGTTGTGGCAAACCTTGATTGTGAAAATAGGAGATCAAAAAAGCTCCATAGGCAATGAGTCCCATTATTAAACCCGCAAAAGCAATTCCTTTCATAGATTCTAGGGTAAGTATTTTATCTTTTGGATTCCGAGGTGGTTTTTCCATGATGCTTTTTTCAGCAGGGTCGTATGTAAGCATAATCAGCGGAAACATCTCTCCCACTATATCAATTAATAAAATTTGAACCGCTAAAATTGGAATAGGTAAACCAAAGAAAACACCTACAAATCCGATTAAAACACACGTAAGTTCAGCCATATTGGAACTTAAATTTGTCAAAATTGTTTTTTCTAAATTTCTGAAGATGGTTCTTCCCTCTTTAATTGCAACAACAATGGTAGAGAAATTATCATCAAGTAAAATCATATTTGCTGCTTCTTGAGCCACTTTAGAGCCATTCTTTCCCATGGCAATGCCGATATCAGCTCTCTTTAAACTTAACGTGTCATTGACTCCATCGCCAGTAACGGCAACAATTTCTCCCATTTTCATCAATAAATCAACAATTCTGAATTTATCATCGGGAGAAACTCGTGAAAATATGACCGCCCTATTTTTAAAAATTGTTTTCAACTGAGCATCTGTTGTGGATTCTAAATCTGCACCCTTAATTATTATTGGAAATGCATTATTCTCGTTCATTAATCCGATGCTTTTTGAAATTGCTTTTGCAGTAACTTCATTATCTCCAGTAATAATAAACACCTTAATATGGGCTTTAAAGACATCTTCGAGCGCTTTTTTCATCTCTTTATGAGGCGGGTCGAACATGGTTACAAATCCTGCAAATGTTAACTCTTTTTCTACTTCATCGAGAACATATTCCTTGCTTTTTTCTAAATCTTTGTATGCAATAGCAATTACCCGCAATGCTTGTTCGGAGTACGCTGCCGACATCGATAAAATCTCTTTTTTGTTAGCCTCTGTGAATGGTTTTACAGTCCCATCGGAAATTATTTTAGTGGAAGCTGCAAGAATTGATTCAATTGAACCCTTTACAAACGAAATTACTTTATCGTGATGTGTTCGGATAATGGTAGCTCTTTTCCGAAATGAATCAAAAGCAAACACTTTAACCGAGGGATACGCTTTTTCAATCTCTTCAAGCGTAAATCCAGCCTTTAAGGCAAGTGTGGAAAACGAAGTTTCGGTTGGATCACCAATTGAATACCATGATTTGTGATATTTATCGGGAGGACTTATTTTACCTGTTGATGAGAGGAACCCCGAAAGAAAAAACACTTTTAAATCACCTAATGATTTTTTCTTCAAAACTTCGCCACTTTCACTTGTAATATTACCTACAGGTTGGTAACCAATTCCACCTACATTGTATAATTTTCCATTAAAAAAGCATGTGGTAATGGTCATTTCGTTTTTGGTAATGGTTCCAGTTTTATCCGAAGCAATTACAGTTGCTGAACCTAAGGTTTGTGCCGAAGTAATCATTTTTACAATCGCATTTCTTTTTGCCAAACGTGCAACAGCCAACGAAAGCGCCATTGAAATTTGTGCTGGCAAACCTTCGGGAACCATTGCTGCAGCCACACTTACCGAAAAAACCAGAGCGACTGCAAGCGTATCACTCATAAGCAAGCGCGAAGCAAAAAGAACTGCTGCAATAAATAAGGTAATGTATGTCAGTTTTTTAGCAACATCTGCAATTTCTACTTGAACTGGTGCTTTTCCGGATTTTATTTTTTGAGAGGTAGAATTTATTTTACCAATTTCTGTCTCGACTCCAGTTGCATATACTACGCCTATTGCCTCTCCTCTGGCAACGGTGGTGCCCATATACACACAACTTTTAATTTCAGCAAAGGATAACGATTTGTTTGTTGTAAATTGAAAATCTTTATTTGCCGGCAACGATTCTCCGGTTAAAATAAATTCGTTGGTCGAAAAATTATTAGCGGTGATTAGTCGAATATCTGCTGGAATTCCTTCTCCTTCGGATAACTTTACAATATCGCCTGGATCTAGGTCTTCAACACGAATTTCGATAATTTTTCCATTTCTGATTACATTACATTTATCTACAATTAAACTTTTTAGCGAAGCTAGAATATTTTCTGATTTCCACTCTTCGTAAAAGCCAATCATAGCATTTACAAACACGATAAGGATAAGGATAGAACCATCACGAAACTGGCCTAAATAAAAGGAAACCCCAGAAGCAACAATCAAAATTAATACTAACGGACTGACAAACTGACGAAATAGAATTTTTAAAAAACCAATTGAATTTGTTGATTTTAAGACATTTTCACCATATTTCTGTCGAGCTGAATTAACTTGACTATCATTTAGCCCTTTTTCGGTATTACTATTTAATTCCTTTAAAACAGCATCAATCATTTCTTTATAAAATTCCATTTTGGGGATTTTTGATATTATTAAAATTTAGTGAACTAGAATATAAATTACCTTTAAACTTGTTTATTTATATCAAGTATAAACAACCTATTGAGAAGTAATCTTAAAAATTCGTTACCAAAATATATAAGATTACTAACTTAAAATCATTGATTTTGGAAATCACATTCGAAATATTTAGTAAAATAAATGGATATATATTTTAGTTGATTCCATCAATTTACTTAGAATATGGCTTATTATAGGCCATATTTTTTTACAATATTTAATTCGTATTATCTATAAATGATTCCGACGAGGGTTTACCTTTAGAATAAACATCAAAAGGAATGGTTTGTTTTAAACTCATTTATTAATATGACTATATTAGATTCATACTATAGTATTGAAAATTCTATAAATATTTTTTTCAAATTATTGAAGTATTATTTCAAGTGCTTATTAATGCCTTTTCTTCTGCTTTGGGATTCGTCTCAGGCTAACTACCAATGATGTATTTTATTAAACTGTCATACTGAGCCTAAAACCTGCCCTGAGTAATCGAAGGGAAGTATTATAGTAAGGGCCAATATATACACAATTCGATAACCTCAGGATTGATCCAAAAAACTAGGGGGAAAAGCATATTAAAAGAAGTTCTGTTTTCTTTCTTATGGAAGAAAGGATATTTTCAATTTTGAGTGGAATAAGAATAAAAAAAATCCTTTTACTTGTCCTTATGCTCCCGCCTTGCGGGATATACTCCCGGGCATCACGCTAAAAGCGTGGCAAAAAATGCCGCCGCTGTCGCAAAATAGCTAAAAAATATACTGTTTTACTAAAATCTATGAACTCCTCCTTTTAGCCAAAATAAGCATTTAATAATGTAAAACAGGATTGCTCATTTTGTCTAACGTCGTCAAACACCATAGATTTCTTAACGTAAAAAAGTATATTTTTTATACGGGAATATTTATTTTATTTTAAAGTCGTATAGAGCTCGTCCCGCATAAGCGGGTCTCGGTTCTTAACGCTATTTTGCTAAATGCGGTTGATAATCAAATTGTTAACTTCAAACTATATAAAAACAACTAAAAAACCTGCAACTTTTCCTAAATTAGCAAAAAAAACGTTTTTTTCGGAGCTTGATTGTTTTTGACTGATGGAGCGTAGTTTGAATAAATAATAAGGATTACAAAATATTAGCAATACAGCAGGGGCGTTTACGTCCAAATTTAAAGCCTTTTTAAATGCAGTTTAAAGAATAAAGTATTAGGCTTTAAATTTGCCTACGCTGCTTTGTATTGCTTTTATTTTGAAATCTTTATAAAAACAAACACATTCGCTCCGTCTTGACTTTTGCATACTTTTTGTCAAGAAAAAGTATGAATCGAATTAAAATATTAAGAATATTTGAAATTTTAATCAATAAAAAATCAATTTAGAAATATCAATTTTTACACTTCTCCCCCTATTTTTTAATGTGACCCATTTTAAGGGTTACTCACCAACTTTTGTCCGTGACTCAATTATATTGATTTTTTGCATACAAAATTACTGCCTTAGGATGACAATGAAATAAAAATCCTCATATATATAGAGTAATTCTTGTAAGGCTTAAAATCTTAACGAACCAAGGTCAAATAACCAGTTTTTGAAACATCTTTTCCGTTACTATCTTTATAGGTTATCGTCCAAAAATAGGAACCTTCTGGACAAAGTTCTCCTTTTGATTTTCCATCCCAACCTTTCTCTCCTTTTTTTTGTTCATATAAAATTGATCCCCAGCGATTATATACTTTCAAAATCGCATTAGGTACATCCACAAATTCCGAAGGATAGAAAATATCATTCACCCCATCGTTGTTAGGACTTAATACAAAAGGAGGAGTTGTAGGAGGTTTTGCTATAGCACATTTTTGAAATATTGATTTTATATTCGAAAGTTTAGCATTTTGCGAGTTTAACTGAATACTACTTTTTACTAATCCAGTTTTTAAATTTATCAAAAAAAGCGAATTAAACGTAGAATCTTTTTGGTGACCTAAAAACACAAATTCACCTTTTATTGGATCAATCGTGGACCAATATGAATCAGTACAAATCAGTGAAGATTTTGGGGTAAAAAGGCCTGTTTGAATATTTATTTCACCCAATTTTACACCTTCAACACTTTTTGACAATCCATAAATTAGCGAATCGCAGGGATTAAATTCTATTTGTTTAATGCCTTCATCGCCACCTAAAACATCTACACTATTTATTACATTTCCAGTGTGGATATCAACGGCGTACAATTTGAAATTTGTTGAATTTGGCAACACTTGACCTTTGAAAATAAAATAGCCCTTAACCGGATTAATTGCTGTACAAAAGGATTGATAACAAATAGTATTTGAAACTGGAACAAAACGCCCATCCGTAAGATTTATCTTTCCTAATTTTACACCAAATTCATCTTTATTTAACGCATATAACGAGGTATCAACAGCGTTGAATTCAAAAGCTAAAAACTCAGAGCGTGTTTCATTTAAATTAATAGAGCTAAGTTCTTGTCCAGAAGAAGCTTTAATAGTGATAAGATTGGAGTTTAGTTCCGTCGAACTCCTCTTCCCTTTCAGTAAAAAAGTTGAATTTATTGGGTTATAGGTAACTAGACTTATTTTATCGCAAATTGGTTTGGATAAACGAGTAAATGTACCTTTTTCTGGATATATTTTTCCGTAAGTAACTCCTGTAGAATCTAAGTTAAAACCATAAAACGATTGAGCCCAGATTACTAATGGCAAATAAAACAAGACCGATAATAAAAGTTTTTTCATTGATTTAATGTTAAAATTAGTTGCTAACGATCGAGACTATATGCCGTATGAGATAGCGGGCTGATTTCCTGTCCACCAACACAGAAGTTTGAGCGGGTCAGAATGCTTGAATAAACACTAAAGCCCTTATTGTGTATAGCTTTTGTTAGCGTTTCGTGTTCTTTGTAACCTGTCATTTTTCTTTTCAATTTGCTACATTGTGTCTGTCTGCCGTGCGTAGGGGCAGGCATACTCTTTGGCAAGTTTTGGTTTGTGTGTCGACTTTTGTGCGACTTGCCAATGTGTATGACTGCGAGGGAAGGACAAATTTACAATGAATCTATAAAGTCTTTAATATTGTCCCATGTCCATACTTTGGTGTTGACTCCAACAATGTTTGTTCGGTCATTGGTATATGCCCAAATTCCAAGAATTTTTTTCTTTTCCTCTTTAGCACATTCTATTTCCCATTTTTGACCACTAGATGTTAGAGAATTTTCACTAACAAGAACAATTACACCATCAGACCGTCTTATTCTTGTTTGCACACGTTCTTTCCAATCTTTATCATACGCCTCTTTTACTGACATATCAATGTATTCAAAAGGCGATTTGGTGTGAAGAGATTGCCCTTTAAGAAAATCTCTTTGTCTTACATCTTCTATTGCAAATGCAACAAATACTACTTTATTAGCCATAATTAATAAGTTTTTTTGTTTTATTTATTGGATTTAGGTGAATGATTTTTTTATTTTTTGATTTAGCATACTCTACAATATCACCAGTGCCACCTAATCCTTTTGCTTCTTCACCGTCCCATACTGCTATTAAAATGTCAGAGTTGTCAACTATAATTTTTCCTGCTTCATTGAAAGCTTTTTCAGAAGGTTGATTATTTTTCAGTTCAATTAGTTCTGATGCTTTTCCTTTTAACAGAAGGAAATTTCCTAATGTAGTTTTTTCAAATGTTGTTTCGTAATCTGTGCAAGGAATGACCACGGTGTAATTTATATTATTTTGAATTAATAATTCCGCAAATAATTCATCTGCACCAATTGCTAAGCAAGAATACCCATATGTTATTTTCATTTCGCTTAATACTTCACTAATCATGGTTTTAATCCAACCAATGTTTTTTAGTTCTCTATGCCCTGTTATTCCTGCTATCATAAAATAATTATAAAAAATAATAACAGCAACAACAACAAAAGAAATATTTGTATATTAAGAAAAAAACATAGAGTACTTCACCTATTAGCATCAAGTAAGTAAAGTATTTAAATAACCGGACCACTTTAATTTCTGTTTCTGTATTTGGTACATAATTGATGTTGTTTTTATTGGTTAAGATTTCCCATTCTCTTTCAAATAAATTTGCTTTTAATTTTTGTTCCAATTCAAAAATCAACACAAACTTACCTTTGTTTAACTTTCGATAAGACTCAATCATAGTACCCCAAAAATTAATGATTACCAAATTAAGAATAGTCAGTAAAATAAAAAATATCATAGCAATGAAAGTAAATTCAAATGCTTTCCCAATTAAAATAGAAATTGAAATAAGAGTGGTTACTATTGTAAGAAAAAAAGCATTTGCCTTTTGTCTTTGTTCAGTAACTTTCTCACTAGAGCCAACCATTATTTTGTATTGTTCCAAAAGTAGTTTGTAATATTCTTGCTCGTCCATTAGCTAAATTTGATTTGGTTTGCAATTTCTTGAATATCTTCTTCAAAAATCTTGATATTGTTTTCTTCAATATAGTTGGGAATCATAAACACTGTTGCCTTTAGTTTAACTAGAAAAACTTTCTTCTTGTTTTCTATTGCTTTTTCAACTTCCCATTTAACAGCCTCACTTTCCCATGTTGAAAATCCGAAAAGACATAAGAAAACATCAGAGGTTTTTATTTTTGTTATCACATTTTGTTTCCATTCTTTCTCTGTATTTTCAATTACAGCGTGTTCAAGGAATTCAAATTCTTTTTCCTCTTTGCACAGTTGTTCTTTGAACATCTCAACAAGTTCCTTATCTGATAAGGCATAACTCAAAAATATTTTCTTACTCATTTTAAAATTTCTTTATTGATACATTAAGGTTATCCCAAGACCATATGATTGTTTTATTTTCTCTTAATTCAGGAGGTATAGCACCTTTATCATTCTTTTTGATATGCATTCCAATAACTGGAATACCTTCTTCCTTTGCACACTTAATTTCCCATCTGACACCGCTTGAATGCCAAGTTTTTTTGCTTAAAAGAACTATCATTCCATCACATCGTTTTATCTTTGTTCTGCATCGTTTTTTCCATTCTAATTCATCCCATGGTTGTTTTACTGACATGTCAACAAAATCAAATGGCGACTTTTCGCTACGAGCTTGATTTACTAAATGATTTCTGTACGTTTCATCTTCAATCGCAAAACTAATAAACACTCTTTTTCGTGTTTCTTTCTTCTTTTCTTCAGTTCCAAATAGCCAGTCTAATAGTCCCATTTTATTGTCGCTCGTTGTTGGTTAGCTCTGTCGACATAGTATGTCTTGTCCTAAAATATGGCTACAGGTTAAACATTAATTTTTAATTATTAAAT
>JBAXTE010000066.1:0-10557 GCA_037130365.1 Bacteroidota bacterium | reverse complement strand
TAAAGTTAATCCACTGCAAGTGCCAGAATAAAGAGCCATGCCACAATCGGTTAATGATCCTGTTTGAGAATCAATAATTAATGCTCCACCTGCTGGAACTTGAATTGAAAACCAAACGTCATTATACGTACTTCCTGCACAGTTTGGAGAAGGAGGACCTGCTGTTGCAGTAACTCCAACATTGCTGAATGTAGTATATACACAACTTGCTCCAACTGCTAAAGGAATAGCATTTGCGCATAAATCGTTGGTTGGTGGTGGTGGTGGTGGGACTATTGGGGCTGTATTATTTGCTGATATAATAGTAATGCAAAAAGTCGATACAATCGCAAATAAAAAAATGATTTTTATTTTCATCTTAAATAATTTTAATCAAAGATACTATTTTATTATAATTTAGAAAAACCAAAAAGTTTTTTTAACAAATTTGGAATTCCTCGTCTTCTAACAGTTTCTGATTAATATTCATTTAGCTCTTTTTGGTATGTCCCAATTAGTGTTAACAAAATAAGAATAATCTCTAAAAAACAAGATTTAGATTATCTCTCTGGTTATTCTTTCTATCCACTTACCAAACCACTGGAAAACGTCTTCCATGACCAAAAGCACACGTAGAAACTCTAATAATTGGTGGTGCTTGACAACGTTTATATTCGTTCAAACGAATAAGTTTAAGCACTTTATTTACCAAAGCCTGATCAAAACCCATTGCTAAAAGTTGTTCAGCATTATTTTTTCCTTCGAGATGCGCATATAATAATTTGTCGAGTATGTCGTAATCAGGTAATGAATCAGCATCTTTTTGACCTGGACGTAATTCGGCAGAAGGGGCTTTTGTGATTGTGTTTTCGGGAATTCTAATACCGTTTCTGTTCAAATAATGCGTCAATTCATATACTTGGGTTTTATATAAATCACCCAGCGCAGATATGCCGCCACAAAGATCTCCGTACAAAGTGCCATAACCAACTGCTGCTTCACTTTTATTTGAAGTATTTACAAGCATTGCTTTAAACTTATTCGAGTATGACATTAGAACCACCGCCCTAATACGAGCTTGCAAATTTTCCTCGGTAACATCAAATGGAAGATCTTGCCAACGAGGTTCGAACATTTGCATAAAAGTATTATATGCTGTTTTAATTGGGACAATGTCATATTCTATTCCTAAGTTTTTGGCTAAATCTTCAGCATCTTTAATGGAGTGTGATGTGGAAAATTCAGATGGAAGCAAAACTCCCATTACATTCTCTTTTCCTAAAACATCAACCATTAGTGCAGCTGTAACAGCCGAATCTATTCCTCCAGAAAGGCCAATTACTGCTTTCTTAAAACCAGAACGAGCAAAATAATCGCGTAAACCACAGGTAATTGCATCGTATATTCTAGCAATTTTTGGCAAATTTGGAATTTCAAATTCAGAGATATTTTCTTGTTTATTATTAAGATTAACTACATAAACATCCTCTTTAAAATAATTCATTTCATAAGTAATTTCACCCTGTGCATTTGCTACAAGTGAACCGCCATCGTAGACAATATTATTATGTCCACCCACCATGTTTACAAATAAAAATGGGATTTCATATCGGGCAGCATTTGTAGATATTACCGTGTGACGTATTTCGCGTTGATTGTAATCGAACGGAACAGCGCCAATACAAATTGCAAAAGTTGGAGATTGTTTTGAAATCTGATCCATTGGATTAACAGAAAATTCCATAGAAACTACTGGTACCGAAATGTCATCGGAAATTACAATTGCAAACGTTTCATTTTTATACGTACAGGTTAAGAAATCTGTGTTTGGTTCAAAATATCTCGATTCTTCAGAAATATCAGAATCATTAAGCACTGTTTTGGCAACAATTTGCTGCATTTTACCTTCGGCAATAAAACAAGCTGCATTGAAAAATGGACGCAAAACGGTGTTTTCAGTTGGAATATAACACCCTACAACTACTGCAATATCTCTACACTCAGAGGCAATTGCATTTATCGCATTTAAGTTTGATTCTCCAAAGTCATCGTAATCAGCAATATCTCCAACGTTTCCCCCCGAAATTGCTAATTCAGGAAATACGACAATGTCTACTCCTAAATCTTTTGCTTTACGAATATGGGTAATAATAGTGGTTAGATTCTTTCCAAATGCGCCTTCGATAAACGAAGCTTGAACAAGGGCAATTTTCATTATAATAGATTTTAGTTCTGTGTTTTTACAAAATTACAACAAAAAGCCGCATAGAAATAAATCTATACGGCTTCTTTATATATTATATTCTCATCAAAAAAATTAAAATAATATTCCAATCGTTAATTCAACATATTTTGCAGCAGCATTTTCTTTTAATCCAGTGCTTAGATTAGTACCCGTAAATGCATCGGTAAATCCATTACTATAATGAATTCCTGCAAATGCTTTTGTATTGCCACTAATTGTATATTCGGCACCTGCTCCAACTAATAATCCAGCTCTAAAAAGGGAAACCTCATCGTTGATATTTATGTTATTAACGCTAGAAACTGGATTTAACTTTCGATATTCATCATCTGCAGTTGCCCCTGCTCGGATGTCGAAATCTAACCCAAATAACCCATAAAAGGTGAAACGACCAAATTGATTTGTTTTTAGTTTAAACGCAGCAGGAATTCGAATGTAATTAATCTTATATTTACGAGAGATATCCGTTGTGTTAGATGTTTGGATTTTAGAACTATCTGTAAAATTTAATCTACCACCTGTAAGTTTTAATTGTAAACCTGTGTGAATAAAATAGTTAGGAGAATGGGCCAAGCTAAAATCCATATCAATTCCATAAGCATATCCTACTAAAACACCATCAGACGAATAATTTGGAGTACTAGGCGACAACCAATCAATACTTGGTGAAAAACTTAATCCAAGAACAAATGTTTTTTGAGATTCTTGAGCTGATATTAAATTCATTAAGAAGAAAAAAGCTAGAAAAAAGCTTATTGATTTATTTCTCATATCATTAGATTTTAAAGGTTTAAAATTCATTTAATTTGTTACAAAGTTAATTGATTTTTTTTGTTTTTTGTTTTTTTTATCAAAAATAAGCCGTGATTATACCAAGCGACATTGCATTCTCGGATATTTAAACAAAAAAAAGGTTACTTTTGTTTTTTTGATTTAAATAATAATCTATAAGTTATGAAACGATTTTTCATTTTAATACTTTTCGTTTGTGTCTGCTCTTTGGTTTTTTATTCCTGTGATTCTTGTAATAGAAACAAAGAAAAAAAGCATGCTGTAAAGGCCGAAAAAATCAAAGAAATTAGAGCAAAAATAAATACCCCAATTTTTCGCTACGAAAAAGATCTTTTCTCATTGAATTTAAAGGATTTCCCTAATGAATTGGCTAGACTTCAGCCGAAATATCCATTTTTTTTAAATGGGGATATACGAGATCCCAAAAACCAACAACAACTTTACGCTTTTATTACTGATCCTATCACTAAAGAAATTTACGATGAAACCTTAAAGCAATTTCCGAATATTGATGATTTGAAGAGAGGTTTAGACGATGGTTTTTCCTATTACAACTATTATTTTCCACAAGACAAAATTCCTACTGTATATACTTATGTGTCGAGCCTAGATTATGAATTACCTATAAAATATACTGATTCTGTGCTAATTATTGCGTTAGATATGTACTTAGGCAAATCCTGTAAATATTATCCACAAATTGGAATGCCACTGTATAAAACCATTCGTTGTTCCAAAGAATATATCGTTGTAGATTGTTTTAAAGAAATTGCTTTTTCGCATATTAAATATGATAATGCTCGTACAACGTTGCTCGACGAAATGATTATGGAGGGGAAGCGACTTTACTTTGCTGAATCTATGCTTCCAAACGAAAGCGACTCAATATTAATTGGTTATACAAATGCAAAGTTAAATTGGGCTCAACAAAATGAAGCGAATATGTGGGGTTATATTATAGATAAGAACCTACTTTATTCACCAGATTCAAAAATAATAATGAAATTCATTAACGATGCTCCCTTTACTTCTTTTTTCTCGAACGATTCCCCTGGAAGAGCTGGTGTTTGGATTGGATGGCAAATTGTAAGAGCCTATATGAACAATAATAAAAATGCAAACTTGGTAGATATGCTAAAAGAGCCAAGTGGACAAAAAATATTAAATCTTTCTAAATACAAACCTAAAAAGTTTTAACGAATAAAATTCCTCATCATTTTAAATTCGAAAACTCTAAAAAACAAAAAATGTTAGTAAAGACCTTTGGTAGCGCAATTTATGGGATTAATGCAATTACAATTACCGTAGAAGTAAATGTTGAACAAGGGGTTAACTTTCTATTGGTTGGATTGCCCGATAACGCAGTAAAAGAAAGTCACCAACGAATTGATTCTGCATTAAAATATATAGACTACCGAATTCCAGGGAAAAAAATTATCGTAAATATGGCTCCTGCCGATATTCGCAAAGAAGGATCGGCTTATGATTTAACGATTGCAATGGGAATATTAGCAGCAACAGAACAAATAGGTAGCGATAATCTGGATAAGTACATTATTATGGGCGAACTCTCTCTCGATGGAAGTCTTCAGCCAATTAAAGGGGCCTTACCAATTGCTATTGAAGCTCGTAATCAGGGTTTTAAAGGATTTATTTTACCTGAGCAGAATGCCAAGGAAGCTGCTATTGTAGATAATATTGAAGTTTTTGGAGTAAAAAATCTTACCGAAGTAATTGAGTTTTTTAAAAGTAATTGCACTTCTTTATCGCCCACAATTGTTGATATTGAAGCAGAATTCAACCATAATTTAAGTCAATATGAGTTTGACTTTTCTGATGTTAAGGGACAAGAAAATATTAAACGAGCTTTAGAAATAGCTGCTGCA
Source organism: Bacteroidota bacterium (assembly GCA_037130365.1). Taxonomy (GTDB): domain Bacteria; phylum Bacteroidota; class Bacteroidia; order Bacteroidales; family WCHB1-69; genus JBAXTE01. Next base: position 5,655 of record JBAXTE010000066.1, on the reverse strand, counting down.
GGTGGTCATAATGTGATTCTTATTGGTCCTCCGGGATCTGGAAAAACAATGCTAGCCAAACGACTTCCATCTATACTTCCACCTCTTTCGCTACATGAAGCACTTGAAACCACAAAAATTCATTCGGTTGCAGGTAAAATGGGCCGTGAATCTTCTTTAGTTTCTGTTCGCCCTTTTCGCTCACCGCATCACACCATTTCTGATGTAGCTTTAGTTGGTGGTGGCTCAAATCCACAACCTGGCGAAATTTCGCTTGCACACAATGGAGTGTTATTTTTAGATGAGTTGCCAGAATTTAAACGCACGGTTCTCGAAGTAATGCGTCAACCACTCGAAGATCGGATGGTGTCTATTGCTCGTTCTAAAATGGCTGTAGAATATCCTGCTTCTTTTATGTTTGTGGCGGCTATGAATCCTTGTCAATGTGGTTATTACAATCATCCAGAGGTAGATTGTTCTTGTCCTCCTGGCTCTATCCAACGATATTTAAATAAAATTTCTGGACCTCTTCTCGATCGTATTGATATTCATATTGAAGTTACACCCGTTCCATTTAAAGAATTAATAAACAAGGAAATCAGCGAAAAAAGTAGTGACATCCGAAACAGAGTAATAAAGGCTCGTGAAATTCAGAAAAAACGATTTTTGGATTCAAAAGACGTTCACTGCAATGCGCAAATGTCTAGTAAAATGATTCGCACATATTGCACCATCGATGAAGTTGGCAACACTTTACTTAAAACCGCAATGGAACGACTTAAGCTCTCCGCTCGTGCTTACGATAGAATTTTAAAGGTAGCACGTACAATTGCTGATTTGGATTATTCAACAGAAATACTCACCGAACATTTGGCAGAAGCGATCCATTACCGAAGTTTGGATAGAGAAAACTGGGGGAAATAAATATTGAATAATCCAAAATCGTTTATCACATGATTATTCTATTAACACATTGTATTATTCAATAAATAAAATAGACTTCAAACACTTGGTTTCAAAACATTATTATACATTTGTAAGATAAAAACTGGTGCGATATTTGATAAAATTTGACAGTTCAAAAAATTAATATCATGATTAACAAGACATTTGCATTTATAAAAACGATTTTATTCGTAATCGTTTTGTCCTTATCTATAAAATCTAGTTTGGGAAATACATCTGATCCTAAGAAATTAAATTACACAAAAGTTCCACAAACAGATTTTGAGATTATTCAACAATTAATTTCTTTTTCAATTAACGGCAACATCAACAATTCAATTAACACAGAACCAATTGTTGTGGACAATCAAGAAATAAACAAGGCAATTAAAAATGGTGATGCAATTGAATTATCTGGTTATTTTAACTCTGCAATAGAAATTGTACTGCCCGATGATGAAGGAACTTATAGCAAGGTTCAAGCACAAATGATTCTTGCTATTTTTTTTGAGAAAAACCCTTCAAAATCATTTACTGTAAGACAAGAGGGAAGTTCTCCTAACAACACAAATTTTGTAATTGGTTCATACACTACACTTTCGAACAAAATGTATCGAGTATATTATGTTACAAAAAAAGTTGGGAACAAAGATTTAATCCAGCATTTAGAGTTTGAGTTAAAGTAAAAGATTTTTTGACAAGAAAAGATGAGAACACAAATTGAGGAAATAATTAAACGAGCAATTGCCGAAGATTTAGGGGATGGAGATCACTCCTCATTATCTTGTATTCCTATCGAAGCCATGGGAAAAGCTCAATTAAAAGTAAAAGAAAAAGGAGTTTTGGCTGGTGTAGAACTTGCTAAATGGGTTTTTAATCTCATAGATCCAAAACTTAAAGTTGAGGTTTTTATTTCAGATGGCGCTCACGTAAAGCCCGGAGATATTGCGTTTTATGTCTCTGGACCCACTCGTTCAATATTAGCAGCCGAACGAACAGCTCTTAATTTTATGCAACGAATGAGCGGTATTGCAACATCCACCGATGCAATGGTAACTGCAATGAACAGCGCAAAATGCAAATTACTCGATACGCGTAAAACTACACCAGGAATTAGAATTATCGAAAAATGGGCTGTCAGAATTGGTGGTGGATTAAATCATCGAATGGGATTGTTTGATATGATTATGCTTAAAGATAACCATATTGATTTTGCTGGTGGAATTGAAAAAGCAATTACTCGAACACATGAATATTTAAAAACAACCAACAAAACGTTGAAAATTGAAGTTGAAGTTCGAACGTTAGAAGACGTTGAAGAAGTTCTTCGTGTTAGAGGTGTTGATCGTATTATGCTAGATAATTTTACACCTCAATTGATGAAAGAAGCGGTAGATCTGATTCAAGGAAAATTTGAAACAGAGGCTTCGGGCATGATTAACCTTAGCAACATTAAAGAATATGCCTCAACAGGAGTTGATTTTATTTCGTCTGGATCTCTTACACATCAAATAAAAAGCTTAGATTTAAGCTTAAAAAGCGTCATCTAGCTATAAAATTATGGATAAAAAGCTGATGTTGAAAGACAAAATTATTGCGTGGGTGCTGAAAATCCCATTTGTAAAATTTATTCTTGATGTATCAAAAGAATTATCAATTCCAGGCTTTAGTCATATTCCTATTTATTATGTATTGTCTTTTTTTATAAAAGGACTGTTTAAGGGCGATCTTACCCAGCGATCCGCAGCGCTTTCTTTTACATTCTTTTTAGCATTGTTTCCTGCCATAATTGGGTTTTTTACACTAATTCCATACGTTCCCATCGATAATTTTCAAGCAACTTTACTCAACACACTTTCCGATATTATTCCACAAACGACATGGGATGTTATTGGTCCAATAATCACCGATATTATAAGCCGTCAGCGTGGTAGTTTGTTGTCAATATCTTTTATTATGGCTCTTTTGTTAGCGTCTAATGGAATTATGGGAATTACCAAAGCTTTTAACAACTCTTATCACGCAATTGACAGTCGTCCACCATTAAAACAACGTCTGATATCTCTTTTGTTAATTGCTATTATTTCCGTGCTCATTGTAACAGCTATTGGACTTATTATTGGCGGAAAAATATTAATTGGTTATTTAATGGAACAAGAAATGGTTCAAAGTGGAATTGGCCTTTGGATGCTCTTTGCTGGAAGGTGGATAATAGTAATGGGGTTGATGTTTATGACTATCTCTTTTATTTATTACTTAGCACCTGCAAACCAGAAGTATTACAAGTTTATTTCTGCTGGATCAACATTGTCAACGTTAATGGCACTTTTGTTAATGGCTGGATTTGACGTTTATATTAGCAACTTTACGCACTATAATGTTCTTTATGGTTCGATTGGGACATTAATTGCAATGATGGTTTTCTTATATTTCAACTCGATGGTGCTCCTTATTGGATTTGAATTGAATGTGAGTATTTATCAAGCACGGAAAAGTTATAAACAAAATTAAAATTTTGAGCCAAAAACAGAAACCATTGGTGCTTCCAAAATTCTTTTTTTAATCGTCTCAATATCACGCAAATATACAGTATTGTGAGTTCCAATTCCTTTCATTGATTTTAACTCACGAGAAAATGGATTATAGAAATATGGCGTAAATCCTTCGGTTATAAGACGTTCGTGAATTTTTAATTCATCAAATCCAAACTCGTTTGCCAATCCGTTTAGTTCAATAATAATCGCTTTTAAATTTTGATTTTTAAGTGTTTCCGAAGCTCCTTTAATCACCATCGTTTCAAAACCTTCTACATCGATTTTTAACATAATTGGATTTTTTCCAATTAATGAATTATCTAGAGTATCCACAGGAACTTCAATTATGTTTTTGGTTTGGTTTTCTGGATAAACCACATGGTTGATCGCATCAAGGCCAGCTGTGAATTTCAACACTCCTTTTGAATCGGATAAACCTAGGTTGCGCAAATCGGTTAAAGATTCGATTTTGTTTAATTGAATGTTCTCATTTAAGTATTCAAAAGTACTTGGAACAGGCTCAAAAGCAATAGTTTTGGTTCCAATATGCCCAGAAGCCAATAGTGTATATGACCCAATATTTGCCCCAATATCTACAAATAAATCTCCTTTTTGTAAAAAATGAAGAAGAAATCCCATATCATTAAATTCCGATAAGCCACAATAATACTGTAACTCAGCTGTAGAAAAGCTCTTTTTTACTCTGATTTTTGTATTACCAATAAACTCATAATCAAAGCTTTTACATCCAAATTTATTCACAAATCCCCATTTAAAAAAACGAGTTAATGTTTTACATTTATGTTTCGATGCAAGAGGATGGGTAAGTAACGTATTTAAAGTAGAAAGTCTCATTGATTTTTTTTGACAAATTTACATACTAATCACGAATAATATTGTTTAAAATGAATTTATTGGGAAAAAAAACATAATTTTGTCTTAATCATACTGCCCTCTTTACCATATGAAGAAATCAACTTTAATAATTTTTCTTTGTTTTTTAAGCTTAAACCTTCTTTCACAAAAAGATACAATTTTTTGGTTTGCAACTCCTAGTCTTTCTACAGTAAGTTCAACACAATTTGACAGACCAACATTTTTAAAGTTTTCAACTTTTAATCAAGCTGCTACGATAACCATATCGATGCCTGCAAACGCCACTTTTAATCCAATAAGTATCAATATTCCTGCAAATTCTCACAACAGTATTAATATGACACCCTATATCGATCAAATTGAGTCCAAACCATCAAATGCAGTATTGAATTTAGGACTATTGATAAAATCATCTTCAATTATTACAGCATATTATGAAGCTGAAGGATATTCATATGCAAATCCAGATATTTTTACATTAAAAGGAAAAAATTCTTTAGGAAAAACATTCTACATTCCTTTTCAGAATTATTCTCGAAATTGCGATACAGATTATGGTTGTGAAGGATCATCTTTTGACATTATTGCTACAGAAGATAATACCGTTGTTTATATTAATCCTAAAAACAACATTGATGGCCATAATGCAAATATTGAATTTTCTGTAATTTTAAACAAAGGGCAGGTATATTCAGCAAAAGCATCTGGAAGATTAGCCATCGACCATTTAGGTGGTTCGAAAGTGACGTCAAACAAACCTATTGCAATTACAATAAAGGATGATTTAACCAATAATTTTGCAGATGGGTTTTGTCAAGACTTAATTGGGGATCAAATGATTCCAGTGGAAAAATTAGGTTCAGATTTTATTCTTGTAAAAGGTGATTTAAATGTAAATGATCGTTTTTATGTATGTGCAACACAACCAAACACTACCATCTCGGTTGATAATGTTTTAGTTTCCACAATTAATGAAGGGCAAATGTACTCTGGCTCTTTTTCTGGAAATACAGCTTATATTATTACTTCCTCTCCGGTTTGTATTCTTCATATAACTGGTTATGGCTGTGAGGTTGGTGGAGCAATTATACCTCCTCTTGCTTGTACGGGCTCAAAGGAAATTGTACTTAGCAGAACCACGGATGAGAATTTTAGTTTAATGCTAATTGTAAAATCAGTTGGTATTAACAACTTTACACTTAATAATAATGCTTCATTAATACCAAGCACTGCTTTTAGTCCTGTAAACGGGACTTCAAATGTTTGGTCTTATGCAAAAATAAGCTATAGTAGTGCTTCGCTTCCTGCAAATTCATTTATT
>JBAXTE010000065.1:0-11881 GCA_037130365.1 Bacteroidota bacterium | reverse complement strand
GTACGGTTCCGTGAGAGGTTTGGGGGTGAAAATCCCCCTTACCTACTCGATTTTCGTTTCCATATACGCGATTGTTGCTTTGTGCGGTTGGAGAAGGGCAAGCTCTTTTGCAATTTTTGTATTTTGGGATTTAATTGCAAATGTGCTTGACCTTGTGGGATGTTTTGTATACTATGAATTGTCAACCACGATGGAATATTTGTCAGACACCATAGAAGAATTATTGGTAACAGTATAAGAATATACAGATACCATGCAAAAACACCCAACAACAATGTTAAAATACTCAGTTACCATGCATAAGTATCAAATTACAATATTAAAATACACAACAACAATGTTAAAACTTTTAATTACAACGTAAGAATATAAAATTACTATGCAAGAATATTAGTTTACTATGCAAGAATATTGAGATACCATGCATGAATATTTAATTACCATACAAGAATATTCAGCGACGGTACAAGAATATTAAATTACAACACTAAAATTTTTAACGACAACATAAGAATTAGGAACAAGGCAAGAAGTTTAATCCTGAATGATTAATACTTCTTGCTTTGCAATAGGAATTTTTAGATTTTACTTTTTCTAAATTGTATGTTGCTAATTTGTTTGTATTGAGGGCTTGTTGCACCAAAAACCGATTTAACGTATTTTTTTACATCTAAAGCTATGTCAATAAGACCAGTAGATGTTTGATAAAACGTATTATTTCTTGTTAATATAGCATTACTATACGTTGTAGTTGTACTGACTACTAATGCATTAGCTGTTTTTAAATTTGACAGCAAGGTGTTTAGTGCAGTTGCTTTTAAGTCAGCTTCGTTTGGGGCGTAAAGCGTTTCAGTGGAAACAATTTGAATTAACTTTGAAAAATTATCTATTAAACTGTCGAAACTTTGTTGTGAAACTGAAATTTGCTTGTGTTCAATTGTTGGTGTTACATTTGGCTCTGATTCGATTTGAGTGTCTACAACCGTTTTTTTAGTATTTGCACGGCTGCCTTGAATCTTGTGATTAACTGTTATTGCATCTGCAACCGTTTGTTTTGTTGCATCTGTAGAATCTAAAGCATTTATAATGCGTGTACTTAATTTTTTGAGAGACTTAAATGCTATTTCACGTGAGTTTGCGGCATTGTTGCGTGCAGTTTCAGCAACTTTAGCTGCTAGAAGTTCGCTTTTTGCATTTGTTGAAAGGGTTTGTAAAGCTGTTAATTTAAGAGATGCTTTTGATGGATTGTAGGATGTACCATAACCTACTACAAAAGATACTAACTCATCGAAGTTTGACACGTTCTTTGAATGACCTGTTTCTGATGTACTTGCCATAATGTTTGTTTTTTTAGTGGTTAATATTTTAATTAATTACAGCTAAATTAAAACTTATTATTATTTAAAGCAAAATTTTTAGTTAAATTCTTTTAGTTATACTTTTTAGTTACCACACATTATTTTATTGTTTTTTCAAAATATATTTTAACGGTTGTATAAATCGTTCAATTAAACGAATATCTTCGGTGATGATTTCTGCTGAACCTTGCATGTTTTGACCGAACGCAAGTTTTTTGTGATAATTTGTAGTCAAACCATTAGGAAATTCAACCTCAACAGAATAATTGTCTTCGGAAGGCATTAACGAGACAGAGTTAATTTTTCCGATGATTATTCCATACTCCAAATATGGATAATTATCCAGTTTAATGTTCACTTGTTGACCCTCTTTTACCTTACCTGAACCCTTGATTGGTAATTTAATTTTACCAATAATTTTGCTTTCACTTGAAGGAACAATTGAAAAAACCTCATTTCCCGACTGTACGTTTTGATTTTTACTCCAAAACTTCACAAAAGTTACTTTGCCACTAATTGGAGTGGAAAGAACATACATTTTTGACCACAAACTAATTTGATTTTGTAAATTATCTATTGCTGTCTGTAGCGACAACAAAAGTTGTTTTTTTTGTTCATAACTTTGTTGATTGATTTCCAAAAGATTTTGTTCTATTTGAGCAATTGTAATTTGAGTATTGTCGAGGGTAACTTTTGAATTTTCATAAGATAGTTTTGACTGTAAAAATGAACTTTTAGACCGCTCCCAATCACTTTTAGAGATAGTATTTGAGTGTGAAAGCATAGAATCACGCTTTAATTGATTATTTGCAATATCCAACTGTTCGTTATAAATTAAGGTTTGAGAAGCTAACTTTTTATAGAGTTTCCGATATTGCCCAATTTGATTTTTCAACCCATCTGCTTTTTTTGCTAGGAAATCGGTCTCTTTATAAATTTCATAATCCTTTAATGCCTTGGTGAAAGACATATAAACAAGTTGAATATCTCCCAATACTAAATTATTGGGGAGTAAATAATTCAGTTTTTCGTCCGTTATTAATTGCCGTTTAATGGTGTCAATTTTTTGATTTAACAGCATTACATCATTAAATACTGCACCATTTTCTATGACTGCTAAAGGAGTGTTTTTTTTAACATATTGCTTATCTATAACAAATATTTCTTCTATTTTACCATTGGTTTTTGCCATAACAACTGCTGGCATATTTTCGGTATTAATAACCACTGTGGATTGTATTATCTCAGGATATTTATAAAAGTAACTACCTATAAGTAGAACTACCATTGTGACTAACAATATACTTACACCCCAACGAATAATCCAACGTGGGGGATTACCCATAATTTCTTGCACCTCTTCGCTGCGAATCTCAATTTTTGATAAATCTTCTATTTGTGGCATACCTAAATTGCTATATGTTAGTTTCCAAGTTCTAATTGATTTTTAACTAATTCGTAATATGCACCCTGTTTTTTGGTTAGCTCAGAATGTGTTCCTTCTTCGATTATTTTACCTTTTTCCATGACAATTATTTTGTCTGCATTTTTCACAGTACTCAATCTGTGAGCAACTACAACAACGGTTTTGCCTTTGAAAAACTCATCCAAATTTTGCATGATTATTTTTTCGTTATTTGCGTCTAATGCGTTTGTTGCTTCATCAAAAAAGATAAACTCGGGATTTTTGTAAATAACACGAGCAATCAATATTCGTTGCTTTTGTCCCTGACTTACGCCATTTCCTTCTTGCCCAATTTTTGTATTGTAACCCAATGGCAAACTTTCCACAAACTCTTGTATATTGGCGGCTTTAACTGCATGGAGCAATCTTCCTTTATCAGGAGATTCATCGCTAACAGTGATGTTGTCAGCTATAGAATCTGAAAATATAAATCCATCTTGCATTACAGCACCAGTTTTGGAACGCCAAACGTGCGGATTTATATTCTTAAGCGAAGTTTCACCTATTTTAATATCACCCTTATTTAATGGATAAAATCCCAAAAGCAACTTTACTAATGTGGTTTTTCCAGAACCGCTTGCTCCGACAATTGCTGTAACTTTATGTTCTGGAATAGTTAGATTAATATCTTCGAGTACATAATTACGATCAGCACCATCGTAACTGAAACTCAAATTGGAAATTTCTAATGTCTTGTCCTCTGGCAATGTGCTAACTTGCATATCACTAGCCTGTTCTTCGTCCTCTTTTTGATGAATTTCCGCCAAACGTTCCAAGCTAATTTTTGCATCTTGCAATGCACGAGCAAAACCAATAAATTCAGAAATTGGGGCGCTGAGTTGTCCGATTATGTATGTTAAAGACATCATCATCCCCATTGTCATTTTACCTTCAATAACTGATTGAGCAGCCAAAAAGGTGATAAAAATGCTGGTGGTTTGACTAAAGAACATGGAACCCAGTTCCTGATATTGACCTAATGCAAGACCTTTGATGTTGATTTTAAATAATTTTGCCTGAATACGTTCCCATGTCCACCGTTTTTGCTTTTCACAATTATTGAGTTTTATCTCTTGCATTCCAGTAATTAACTGAATAACCGTAGATTGTTCTTGCGAAGCTGCGGCAAATCTTTTGAAGTCAAGATCTCGACGATAACGCATAAAAAAAAGCACCCACAAAACATACAATGTATTCCCGATTAAGAAAACAGTTAAAACCCATAAACTGTAATATGCTAATACTGCACCAAATATAATAAAGTTTACAAACGAGAATAGTGTTTTAATGGATGAACCTGTAAGAAAAGATTCAATACGAGCATGGTCACCAATACGTTGCATAATGTCACCAATCATCTTTGTGTCAAAAAAGCCGATTGGCAACTTCATCAGTTTTATTAAGAAGTCTGAGATAAGCGAAATATTGATTCGAGTGCTGATATGTAATAATATCCAACTTCGGATAAAACCCACCGACATCTGGCTAATAAACAAAACCAATTGAGCAATTAATGCTAAAGTAATAAAGCTAAGGTTACTTGTACCAATTCCAACATCAACCACCGCTTGGGTAAGAAATGGAAAAATAAGTTGAAGCAAACTTCCAGCAACCATTGCCAGTATCAGCTGCACCATCAAGCTCTTGTATGGTCGCAAATATTTGAAGAAATAAGAAATTTTCTTTTTGTCAGCTTTGTCTCCATCGTGTTCATAAAAATCGTTAGTGGGTTCAATTAGAAGTGCTATCCCATTGTCTTCTCCATTTTTTTTTGTACTAAGCCACCCTGCCAAAAACTCCTCTTTGGTGTATTTTACTTTACCATGTGCAGGATCTGCAACATAAAAAACATCTTTTTTAGTAATTTTATAAATCACCACAAAATGGTTTTGTTTCCAATGTGCAATACAAGGTAACGGAGCATCATTTATAAGTTTTTCAATGGATATTCGTACACCTATAGTTTTAAACCCAATATTTTCAGCTGCATCACTGATTCCCAATAAAGAGACTCCTTCGCGAGTGATAAAACTTTTACCTCGCAAATCATGTAAAGTATAACTCTTCCCGTAATACTTGGCAATCATTTGCAAGCAAGTAGGACCGCAATCCTTTGAATCAGGCTGTTGGAAAAATGGGAAGTTTTTAATCATGTAAATATTTTGTTGTAAAAGCAGACATCTAAATCCTGTAATTTATTTCATAATTAAATCGTAGTCATTAAGCCATATAATTATAAATAATTCAATTTTTATAATGAGGTAAATATACTTTTTTTATTCTAATAAACAATTTTATTTCGCACTTTTTCTTTTTCTTGCGAAAAGAGAAGTATAATACTGACAAAGAAAATCATATAAAACCAATTCATGCAACCTTTGATTAGATTTAAACAATCTATTACACATCATGTGAAGATAGCTACTTAAAAGTTGGTCAATCGGTATTTCTATTTGATTCTTTTTTTCAAGGACTTTCATTTCTTTAGCAAACAAAAAAAGATTCTTTTTTCTTTCCAATAATATGTCAAACAATGGTGCAATATCACTATCTGTATCATTCATTGAATCCATGACAAACTCTATTTCTTTCTTTTCACTTCTATACTTTTCAGATAATTGTGATTTTAAATTTTTATCCATACCGAATTCTAAACCAAAACCATCTCGTATTTTTTTAATGTATTTTAATTTATTTTCTTCGTCATATTCAAACAAATCAAGTAAATCGTTTATAGCTCGAAGACCAATTTTCCATCGAATAACTTCACCTTCATCACCTTCAATTAAGTCCAATATGTTTACAATCATCATACTATCATAATAGAAAATTGATTGCTCTGTTTTTTCTATAAGTGATTGACCATACCTTTCAAGTTCTCTATTATATACTCCTATAGACAGATCCCAAATTAAACCTGAATCAATATAGGATTCCAATTTATCACATAATTTCTTCATTGTAATTTCAATTTTGAAAGGCGATAAATGATGGAATCTAACTCTGATGTGTAATTTTGGATCTGCATATCTAATAAAAAACCATGAATCAATGATTTTTTCAGATAATAAATCTTCAACTACTGGTTTTATTAGTTCACATAAAATTCTATCCGATGTTTTTGCACCACAATATATCTTGTAATATAACCATTCAGAGCCAACTATAAATTTTCTTTTCATACTTGCTCTCCGTTCTTGAAAATTAATATAATTTCATTTGTATGCCAACCTTCCATCCCTTTAACCAAGGGCTTTTCAGGATTAAAAAGAAATTCCTTAAATTGTACAACAAGCTTATTTTTAATCGCATCCCATAACATTTGAATATATATAGGTATATTTAAATCAATAAACAATTCATTATCACCTTCCGATAACATGATCCATTGAGGTAAATGATTTATTTGTCTCCAATTATTTATATTCTCCAATAATTTATCAATTTCTTTTTCTTCAAAAATATTTTTAACTTCTGCAACAATAATATTCCATGTTGCTAGTGAAAAAACAATATTTTTATATACAATTCTTGGTAAAAATGGATACTCATTAGAATGAACTCCCCAAGTTAAATCAATACCATTTAAAAAATCTTGACTTTGCAAATCGCATAAGAAGTGATAAATAGGCAAAGCATTATAAGAATAGTTGTGTGCATTTGTAAGACGAGGAATAATAATTTTGTTCAAACTCTTTGATCGTAAAATTATTTTATTATTCCAAACCGATAAAAACAAATCATCTATTGATAATTGAAAATTTTTATCTACACTTGAACGAGCTAAATAAGGAATCTCAAAATCACGAATTGACGGTCTTAGAATTACATTGCCTGTTCTGCTTTCTGGCAAATGAATTATCTCAGCAATTATTGCATCACCTACATATTCATTTTCAATTTTAGTAATTTGATTTGTTAAGTCTAAAATTTCAGAATCACCATAACAAAAGCGCCCTAATAAATAAGCTCCTGTTGAGCCCCCAATATTATTCATTTCAATTTTGTAAACATCATTTACTATATCAGCTTCTAGCACCTTTATCATGACGGAAAAGGTATCGCCTAATGCTTCTGTTGGTGGATAATCTTTAGTCAATTCATCAATTTCATTATCTTCTATATTAACTTCAAATAAATCCTTTTTAATTGCTTCGTTATATTTCTTAAACAAATAAGATTGAAAGGAATTCCACTTTATGTCATATTGAGTTATCCCCTTTTTCCCATATGTTTTGATTCCATCAACTAAAGGATTCAAGTCACCCAAACTCAAGTCGTTTAATGGATAGCCCAAACCAATTTCAGGGTCTAGAACTGAAGATAATGATACCTCTTGTTCTTCATAACGATCAAAAAAAACTTTTTTAAACTTCTGTAAATTATTCTCATTTAATCGTCTATTAAATTTAAGAAGTAGTTTTACTCCTTCCATTACCATTTCAGGTAATTTATTTGATATAGTATTATTTTCTGTTGATAAAAATAAATCTGTTTGAAATAAATATTTTATATCATACGAAGTACCAGTCTGCTCAATAAGAGAAATTATTTCTTCGTAACTCTCAACTGAATTAAATGTACCATTATTATCTACATCTAAAAGTTTTTCTGAAATTTGCTCTAACTTTAATCTTAATTCAGGTAAAATATTTTTATTTTTTAAATACCATAATATATAATCTAAATGTTCTGGACCAGTTGCCGAAGGTTCTAAATCACTAACAATTACTTGATTTTTAATTAGTTCGTTAACAAATTCTGATGCTACAGTTTCTGAAATATCATCACTCACCAAACAAGCAATTAAATCATTTAAGGTTGAACCTTCTTTTGCCTTATTCATTATTGAATCAATATATATTGATTTGTCAAAACTCACTATGCGATGTAAGCGTCTTGAGTTTTCATAATGATATTCAACATATCTATATTTATCTGCACTAATATAAAGACTTGTATTCGGAAAATATGTTAGATTTTGCCTAAATTCAACTTGATTTGACAAATCTTGACTTAATGCACATAAAAAATTCATATCAAGTCTTGTGTGTCGTTTGTGCGTTTCAATATTTGAGAGAACAATATGAGTTTTATTATTTATATTTCCAACGCCACAACCTGCAAATAGACCAAATGGAGTGCATCTGGTTTCCATACGTGAAAAATATTTTAATAAGCTATAATATAATTTATTCTGGTCTTTTCTGTCTTTTATTCCACCCCCAAGCCAACTCTGTAATTCTTTATATAAAGATGGTGATGCAATATAAATAGCATCTAAAACTGCCGAGTTAGTTAATTCTTTTAAAAATAATTTCAATTCAACATCTTCAATTTCAAACCTTTTTGTAATACCCTTAAATGGTTTTAATGTTGATCGTAATACATACCTATTTAATACTTCTAAACCCATATTCTTAACTTAACAATAAACATTCATCCCAATTAATATCACCATTCGTTAAAGCAGATAAAAGGACTAATCCTATACCTGAAACTCCTTCCAAAAGGCCATAATCTATAACCCACCCTTCATCACGACCTTTATATGTTTTAAAACCAGCCAATCTATTATCAAGAACTCCCAATTTTAATGTTTCTTCAAGCCAAAAATCAGCCGTATCTTTAAATAATTCAATTTTTGTGTTTTTATACATTCTGCGAAATAAAAGAGACACACCAGCTGTTCCATGACAAATACCTGCATCTATAATTGAATTATCTCTAGGAATTCGTCTTTGAGCTGCATGTGTATATATTTCAATTGCTTTTTCTGTCCATTTTATGTTTGAAAATTGAGCACCTAATTGATAGAGCATATTCCCAATACCTAAGTCACCATAACACCATGCTAGTCTTGAATTTAATTTATCAAAATTATTAGAAGGAAAAATTGATTTTGAGTTTATTAACTCATGACTTAAAATAAATTCAACACAATTTTCGATAGTTTTTGATATTTTTTCTTCCTTTAACCATAAATTTGCTTTTGCTAAAAGTATTAATATACTAGGCATACCATGAGCTAATCCAAAAGAAACAAAATTATCTGGGTAATTTGCATCAGGATTACTTTCCTTAGTCATAGAATCAATCCAATAAATATTACCATTTTCATCTTTATGTGAAATTTCAAAAAGTTCATTTATAATTCTATTAATGTAAGTTTTTGTTTGCTTGTTTTTTCGCAATTTTACAAAATGCAAAATTGGACCCAATCCTGAGTGCATAAAATCATATAATTTTAAGTCCTTTATTGAGTGTATAGAATATTCACAAATCACTTTATTAACCTCTGAGTCAAAATCGATGCTATTAATAACTTTTTGGCTTTTCAAATAGGTTAAAAGCCAACCAATACCGCTAAATCCATTGCAAAAACTGAGAAAAGGATACTCATTATCATTATTTAATATTTCTTCGATATGTTTTTCCGCATAAACTCTATATTTTTCATTACCTGAAAATTTATACAATTCTGAAAAAAACAAACAGTCACCTGCTAATCCTGCATAAAGTGATATTGATTCAGGTGTTTTTCTATTAATCAATATTCTTTCAATTTCATTGATTTTATTTGTAATAAGTTTTCTATTTGTCATTTTTAAATAAAGATATTAAATTTGCATTTCTAATCACAATTACTCCATCAAACCTTTCAAATGGTATAAATTTCTCGTTGGTATTTATTTTGTTTTTTATAAACATCCAATTATTTGATTTGTCATGTTTACATCTCGAAAAATCACTAAAAGCAATATTATAATTCGAACTCATCATTATTGATATAAATGAATCTTTTCCACTCTTTAATACTTTAATCGGTTTATTGTTAAATGTAAAATCATAACCTCTATAATTATAAATTCCCAAAAAATATGATTGATCTTTAATTTTTTGGGGAATTCGTTGTCCCATATTTCCGATTAATGCCAATTTCACGTTTCTTGACGAACCACTTGGTTTTAAATCGGGGTTGTATTTTGCAATATGACCATTTTGAGCCCAAATAATCATTTTATCGTTGGGATAAACTTCTGTCATTAGCCATTGTAGATATTCGGCCATGTAAAAATCCCTTAACGTTATATTCCAGTCTCCCATTTTTATAATATTTTCAGCTCTGATTAGCATACTCTTTTGTAGACATTTTTTCACAGGATTGCCTTTTATGCTTTTTTCAACACTAAAAGCAGTTTTTTTCCATAAAAGGGGTAATTCTTTTTTTAATTTATTAAAAATTATTGTATCTATTAGTGAAATTGGTTTTGAAATAAAATTAAAAAATATGGAATCTGATATTAATAATGAA
Organism: Bacteroidota bacterium; assembly: GCA_037130365.1. Taxonomy (GTDB): domain Bacteria; phylum Bacteroidota; class Bacteroidia; order Bacteroidales; family WCHB1-69; genus JBAXTE01. The sequence goes on along the minus strand of JBAXTE010000065.1, from coordinate 1,743 downwards.
TCTGATATCGTAAAGTTATTTTTAAGAGCAGGATACCAACGTTTTGGGCTTTCCATAAAAAAATCAAATCCAGTTGTATTTAAATCTGTATTCTTCAGGTAGTTAATTAATGGCAAAAACTCTTTAGGGTAAAAATGATATATGTATTTCACTAGTGCAGAATCTGGAATATTATAATTTTTTATCTCATTGAAATAAGTAGTGGTTCCAAGTTGATGTTCAAAAGCTAATACTTTAAAACCCAATTTTTGATGTAAAAATTTCACCAATCTGGTTTTCAAAAGATATTGTTCAGCTGTTTCATGACTTGATTCACCAATAAATATATATTTCTTATCTTTAAATAATTCAACCAAAAAATTTAAATCTGAGAAATCATCACTATCAAGACTTTTAATTTCATGAGTATATTTATATATTTCATTTTTATAAATCTTGCTGACTTTTTGTGCAAAACTAATTTGAAAACAAACAATTATTGCAAAAAGAGTGGAAGTAAATTTCATTTTTTTATTGTTTTTATAAATACAAAGAACATTCATTTAACTATTAGAAATGAGTCAATATATGATTAATATTGACTCATTTTTATTACCATTAAAAAAGATTATTAGTTAATACATCTAATACATGAATCCATTTCTAAACATGTCCAAGAAGGGCATGTATCTTGGCAACCAGTTTGACAACAAGATTTTGGCTTTGTAGAATGTTCGCAACTCCATAAAGAAAAAGTAGCTTTTTCATCACCACCACCATGTATTTGGTTTAGATTTGCAATTGTTTCTTTTTTAAATTCTAATTTAAGGTTTAATTTATTCTTCTTCATTATAATTTAATTTATTAGTTGTTTGTGCTTACTATGGCATCAGCTTTCCATTATATGCAAGAATCTATACTTATGGCGCCATTTGATATATCGACCTGCATTTTATTAATTTCCATTTTGAATTATATTATCGTGCTAAATCATTATTTGATTGTAATTGCCTACAATAACAAAATGCAATATTAAACAAGAAACAAATAAGAAACCCACTATGGTCATTTTATCTAATAAGTGGTATGAATTAACAAATAAGTGGCGTTAATTAACAAATAAATGGTATTTTGAATTTCTTTAGTTCTTGTTTAGGTTAAACAAAAATGATTTACGTCTTGACACCTTTATTGTAGCATCTTTTATATTTATTAGTTTTTGTCCATTTTCTGTATGTATACTGGTCACATGTTTTAGATTAACTAAAGTTGAGTGATTTACTCTTTTAAAATCGACCACTGAAAGTTCCTTTTCAAAATGTTTAAGTAATTTTGAAACTACAACTGTTTCTTCATTTATAAGATGTATAGAGGTTATGTACCCATCACATTGAAGATATGTAATTGCTTCAATTTCTACAAATATCGATTTGTTTTTTTCTGTTAATTGTAATTTAGTGTTTTTCTGATTATTAAAGTCTATTTTCATGTTCATATTGGGCAAGTGTTTTTTTTAAATATTAATACGTTTTTTGTTAATTTAAATTGCATTCCTTTTAAAATTGTTAACAAGTGAATTGTGGGATGCCAAAATTGTAGCTTATGCCCTTGTGAGATGATTTCAAGCGATGTAAAAGTGGCATGTGCTGCAATGTGCGTTGCTTTCGGGGGGCTTTTCATTTTGTATTTGTATTTTTAAGTCTTACTGCTAACGGAGGCGGCTTTGCGCAGTAGCGGACTAAATTCCACCAAAACTTTCACCGC
>JBAXTE010000064.1:0-12018 GCA_037130365.1 Bacteroidota bacterium | reverse complement strand
GAATACCTTGAGCACCAGTTGCTCCGATATTTCCTTGAAGTCCTTGCGAACCAGTAGCTCCGACAGCTCCAGTTGAACCTGTATTTCCCTGCAAACCAGTGGCACCAACAGCGCCTGTGTTTCCTTGAATGCCTTGTGCGCCAGTAGTGCCAACTAAACCTTGAGCACCAGTTGAACCTGCTACTCCTGGAATGCCTTGTTCGCCTTGTGGTCCTGTTGCGCCAACAGAACCTGTATTTCCTTGTATACCAGTGGCGCCAATTGCGCCAGTAACTCCTGGTATTCCTTGGTCACCTTGAGCGCCAGTTGGTCCTACGGCTCCTGTTTCTCCAGGAATGCCCTGAGCACCAGTAACGCCTGGAATTCCTTGTAAACCTTGCTCACCAGTTGAACCTTGGGCACCGGTTAAACCCACAGCTCCAATAGTCCCTGTTTCGCCTTGGGCACCAGTGGCACCTGGTATTCCTTGAATCCCTTGTGCGCCAGCATTTCCTTGTGGTCCTATTGCACCTGTAGCACCTTGTGGTCCGGGAATGCTACTTCCTGATGTTTTGGCATATAATGCGTATGGAACACTTAACAATTGGCTACTTCCTGTAATGGTATAAGTGGTTAATGGGGGTGTTACTGCAGTTTTTGTTTCAATAAAATATTGACCGTTTGCCCAGTTTATGGTGTCGAAACCTACACCACCTCCAATTTCTATGGTTACCAGCCCATTGCCATTGGTTGTTGGTGTTTTCACTTCGGTATAAACAACAGTTCCAGTGGCAGAACCTTGCAAAATGGATATTTGCATTCCAATTTGAGTGTTGGTAACCAACTGGTTACTACTGTTGCGGATAACCGCCTGATAACTCAACTTCTGGGGACTTTGTGCCCAAATGGTTGAGCTAATCAACATCATAACAAGCAAAGGAACTACTTTGCGAATGAGTTGATTTGTTAACTTGTACCTTTTTAGTTTCATATTATTTTGTTTTAGTTGTTATTTCTTTAATTTTAATTTCTTCGTTAGGATGTTGCTTTGTCAATATAGATTCCTCTTGGAGTTTACCCCGTAAAGCGGGGTTCGGAATGACAAAGCAATTTTTTGTGTCATGCTGATCCGTCAGCTGACGGAGAAGCATCTCTCTTTTCAAATTGCATTGTCAGTAAAGATTCCTCCTTGGGGTCGGAATGACAAAGCAATGCTTTGCTAGCTTTATTTATTCTCTAAAGGAATTTTCTATATTTTTTGCCCCAACCCTCAAGGGAGAAATATTGAAAATTCAAATAATTTTAAAATTGATATCTTCATTTTCAAATTATAAAATCAATTAGTTTTTTATGATTTTAAAAGTTTTAATCTCCCTATTACTTTCTATAACCCTTAGAAAATAAGTAGCTGGGACAAGATTGCTCGTTACAATGCTTGTTTCTTTGCTTTCAATTTTTTTTGACTCTAAAAGTTTACCTTGAATATCGAAAAGCTGATAACTTAAATTTTCAACGGTATAGTTTTCTACTTTTAAATTTAAGAATTCTTTAGTGGGATTCGGATATGCAGAAACCAAAAGGTTAATTTCTTTAGCTTCCTCAAGTCCAATTACGATTGAAATCTCATACGGTTGTTGAACTCCTTGTGCTACAGAACCAGTTGTACCGACATTCGTAGTATAAACCACTTGACCAACCGAATAGCTCACAGAGCCTCCACTCCCTGTAGCATTACCACCTGTTGTAGGTATCGTATTTTGAGCTGATGCAGTTGAAAGGAATAACGCAATATTAAAAAGCGCTGCTATTCCAATAGCTTTGGACTTTCGTCCTTTTCCTTTTTTTTGTTTCATTTGTCGCCCGTATTAATATTTATTACAACTATTAAGCATAAATAATTTTATCATTCAAAAACCATATTTTCCAAAATTAAAATAAATTTTCCAAAAAAACAATATTTAGTTTATAAATAAATTTTAGTTTAATTAATAAGTTAAACTACATAGAATTAAATTGGGCTTCTTCTTCCCTTTAATGATGTTTTTATCAAATAATACCGCTTCTAGATATAATATAGTCCAATTCTTAAAAGATCATTGAACTATTTATATCTACGAGCGGCATTAAACCAATCTAAATGTATAAAATATCTTTGGGCTATTTTATACCAAGATTTGGTATAATAAAAAATAAATTCGTTACTAGCAGATTAATTCAATTTTTTAAGCCATATTTTTCTTTCGGATTTATAAACAAATTCTCCCTACGTCTGTTTAGAATCTATCTAATTTAACTACAAAATGAAATCTATATTTTTTGCTTTCCTATTGGCTATTATTGCTAGTGGAAGCTCTTGTCAAAACAACAAAACTATGGAATATAAAAAATTAACCCCCGAAGAAGAACAAGTTATCGTTAAAAAAGGAACTGAACGTCCATTTACTGGGGAATTTGTCAACACAAAAGAGGATGGTTCATATACATGTAAACGCTGTGGAGCGATTCTATTTGCATCCGAGAGCAAGTTTGATTCGCACTGTGGATGGCCAAGTTTCGACGATGCCATAAAAGGTGCCGTTAAAGAAGTTCCTGATGCCGACGGAAGTCGCACCGAAATTGTCTGTGCCAATTGTGGGGCTCATCTCGGTCATGTTTTCGATGGGGAAGGATTTACACCTAAGAACCGTCGCCATTGTGTTAACTCAATTTCGCTGGAGTTTACACCAAAAATATTACCCGAGAACAATGACACCGCTTACTTTGCAGCCGGTTGTTTTTGGGGAGTTCAACACTATTTGTCTAAAGCGAATGGTGTAATAAGCACCGATGTTGGCTATATGGGTGGCACCACCTCAAATCCATCGTACGAAGATGTTTGCAGTCACACCAGCGGGCATGCGGAAGTAGTTCGGGTAATTTACGACACCCATAAAACCACCTTTGATGTGCTTGCAAAACTCTTTTTCGAAATTCACGACTTCACTCAAATCAACCGCCAAGGTCCAGATGTAGGTGATCAATACCGCACCGAAATTTTCTACACCACCGCCGAACAAAAGAAGGTGGCCGAAGATATCTTGCTAGAGTTAAAACTAAAAGGGTATAAACCGGCAACCAAAATAACAAAAGCACCCGCATTTTGGAAAGCCGAAAGCTATCACCAAAATTATTACCAAAAGAAAGGTGGAATGCCTTATTGCCATACGAGAAAGAAGATATTTTAGGTTAGTCAGGGAATTTTAATGGAGAAAAATCGTTGAAAACTAATGACTTAAAAACCTCTCAAAACTATTTCGTCGGTATGAATTAAGCTAACCCGCTTGTGTATTTTTCTTTGAATAACAACAAAGTGATGCTGTTCATCATAATTAATCAGTGAAATTGCTTCGCCCGGATTTTCTGCACGACCAGTTCTGCCTATTCTGTGAATGTAATCTTTAGGGGAACGGGGCAATTCGTAATTAATCACAAACGGCAAAAATGGAATATCAATGCCTCTCGACATAATATCGGTAGCTACTAAAACTCTTAATTTGCCCGTTTTGAATTTTCTTAAGGCCTCAGTTCTTGCACCTTGACTTTTTTGGCTATGCATAGCCTCCGCTTGTATGCCATTTATCTTAAGTTTGCTAACTACAGCATCTGCTTTATGAATTGAGGATACGAAAACCAATACTTGTTGCATATCTTGTTGCTTTATCAAATAGCGCAAAAATGGACCTTTTCGCTCATCTTCAACAGAATAGGCAATTTGATTAATTAAATCTAGATTCTGTTTTTCTGCCTCAATTTTAATCTTGATTGGATTATGCAATAAAAGCTCTGTAATGGCATTTACATCATTCTCGAGGGTGGCAGAAAATAATAAATTCTGACGTTTTGATGGTAATAGCTTAAATACCTGCGCCATCTCTTCTTCAAAACCAAGATTTAACATTTTATCCGCTTCATCTAGAACTATGATTTCTACATTAGATAAATAGACAGCTTTAGCGGATATTAAATCTAGCAATCTCCCTGGTGTAGCAACTAAAACATCAACTCCCTGCATATTAATCATTTGAGGATTGATAGAAACACCTCCAAAGACAGCCATCGTTTTAATCCGCTGAGTTAATACTTGGCTATATAACTGAAACACTTCACAAACTTGAACTGATAATTCCCTCGTTGGAACTAAAACCAAAACTTGAATATGCCTATTTTTTGCTGCTGGTCGTTGTTGTAATAATTGCAGGATTGGCAATACATAACTTATCGTTTTGCCAGATCCCGTTTGCGCAATCCCGAGAACATCTTTACCTTCCAAAATAGCAGGAATAGCTTGTTCTTGAATTGGATAAGGTTCAATATATTTTTGGTGGATCAATGCATTGACTAAAATTTCTGACAAACCAAGTGAAGAAAATGGCATAACAATGTTTTTAAATAAATAATATATCTTCTATTATTAAAGTGCAAATGTACGCTATATGTAGATATACTCTATTGCACTTTGTAGAATAAACTTATATACTTAGGTAAGAAAAAATTAAATTAAAATGTTATCTGGTAAAATTTTCATCTCAATAATATATCTTTGCATATTATATAAATGCGAATATGTTATGAAAATATTGAGAAAACGGTTTATTATTGCTTTTGGCATTCTATTAATTACAACTATAGCAAATAGTTACGCACAATCTATAGCGATTGCAGAAAACGGGTTTAAAAATAGAGGAGAAATTTGTTTTTCGTTTTCAAGCTCTAATGTACAACAAATCAATATGATTAGTAAGATTATTTCTATTGATAAAGTCAGTGGAAATAAAGTTACAGCTTATGCAAACAGAAAAGGATTTGATGAATTTTTAGCACTGAATATTCCATGGCAAATTCAACCTCACTCTACAGATTTGGCTACTGGAATTGTAATGTCTGATTATTCATCATCTAAAGACATTAATGCATGGGACACCTATCCTACCTATGCAGGATATTTAACGATGATGTCACAATTTCAAACAAATTTTCCAAACTTATGTAAAATTGATACTATTTTAGCATCAACACCCGGTGGTAGAAAAATTTTAGTCGCAAAAATATCAAAAAACGTAAATACTCCTGCTGATAAACCACAATTTTTATATACTTCTTCAATGCATGGAGATGAAATTACTGGTTATGTTTTGATGTTGCGATTAATAGATTATTTGCTTACAAATTATGGAACTAACCCCAGAGTGACGAACCTAGTGGATAATATTGAAATTTGGATTAATCCTTTAGCAAATCCAGACGGCACCTATTTTGGCGGAAATTCATCGGTTTCTTTTGCTACACGATTCAATTCAAATTGGGTAGATTTAAATAGAAATTATCCCGATCCTATTTCTGGCAATCATCCTGATGGGAAAAGTTGGCAACCCGAAACTCAAGCATTCATGGATTTCGCCACTGCACATCATTTTAATATGTCAGCTAATTTTCATGGGGGTACTGAGTTAGCAAATTATGTTTGGGATTCAAAATATGATTTGAATGCGGATGATAATTGGTGGAATTATGTTTCTAAAGAATATGCAGATTCATGCAAAAAATCGTCTTCATTTAATGGTTATTTTACAGCAACCGGCGATGGAATTTATCCTGGCGTTACCAATGGAGCTGGATGGTACTTAGTAAACGGTGGTCGTCAAGATTATATGAATTATTGGCACCATTGCCGAGAGGTTACGTTAGAAATTTCTTCTACAAAACTTGTCTCTGCTGGTGAATTACCAAATTTCTGGAATTATAATTATTTAAGTCTGCTCAACTACATGCAACAATCGTTATATGGTTTTAGAGGAATTATTACTGATTCAATTACCAACTTACCTTTAAGAGCAAAAGTAACTGTAGTCGGCCACGATATGGATAGTACTGAAGTATATTCTGCTTTGCCAATTGGCAATTATCATCGACCAATAAAAGCAGGGACTTGGTCGCTGAAATTTGAAGCTCCTGGTTATTGCCCAAAAATAATTTCAAATTTAGTTATTACAGATAAACAATCAATTCGTAATGATATCAAATTGGCACCATGTGATGTATCTATTAGCAATATTGATTCATTCGATGAAATCAAAATCTATCCAAATCCTTCTCTAGGAACAATTTCTATTCGTGTTGATTCTCCATCTCAGATTACGTTTGAATTGATAGACATTGCAGGAAAAACGCTTCTTTTAAATCATTATCAGAATCTTGCGATCGTCAACATTAACCTGTCTTCATTTTCAAATGGAATTTATTGGGCTAAAGTAAAAACAAATTCAGGAGTAAAAGTTCATAAAATTATTTTATCCAAATAATAAATAGGCGCCTTAAAACCAATGATAAAAAATATTATATTTGATTGGGGTGATACAGTTATGCGTGATTATCCAGAATTGTCTGGGCCTATGTTTTCTTGGCCACACGTGGAATTAATCCCATTTATCCATGAAGCGTTAATTGAACTTAAATCCAAATATAATCTCATTATTGCTACAAATGCTGGGGAATCAGATACTGCGGCTATGATAAAGGCACTAGAACGAGTAGATGTAAATGGATTTTTCAGTCTCTTTTATTCTTCAAAAGATTTGGGAGTAAGCAAGCCAAATCCTGAGTTTTTTATTAAAGTTTGTAGTTCATCAAACATTATCCCTACTGAAACAGTAATGATAGGAAACGATTATAACAAAGATATTATTAGTGCAAAGGCAGCAGGTTTAAAAACTGTTTTCTTTAATGAGAAAATGGTTAAGGGCGACTTTAGCAATGCAGATATCATAATATATTCGATGTACCATTTGCTAAAATCAATTGATCAAATACATTGATGAATATATCCTGTCATTAGTTTTAAAATAAATTCTAATAAAATACGGACAACTTATAAATTAAGAAATTTAAGCAGTTTGTTCCATTTTTTATTAATTTCTTTAGATGTTAAAGAATCCTCCGTTTCGGCAAAGTTGATTAATACTCCATTCTGAGAAATATTAAATTTTTGACTAGACGTTTTTTTGGGTGGAACTTGATTGTCTTTTTTAACATTTTGAATTGATGAGAGTCCGTTTATTAAATTTCCAGACTTGTTTGAACTAACAGCAATCCACGTTAGTACAATTGAATGTTTTTGTACAGCATCATCTGGCATCTTAAATACTCTGGAATTTTTCATATTAATAAAGACGTTTAATAACTATCAGCAAATATAACAACATTTGCAACAAATGTCAAGTTATCGCATTTTAATTAATTTTCTAATAATGAGATTTGTATTTGAAAGTAATTAAAAATTAACATGTTTAGCACATGGGTTCTCGCTCTTAATTAATATGCAATGTGTCATTTTGATTTTTGTATTCAAAAATCAAAATGCAATTTATTATAATTCTAAATAAAATCAATAAATTACAAGATAATCACCTGTTTACTAAATCGTTGTATTATAAAAATCATTTTTAGTGGAATCCTTCACAACCTATTAAAAAAAATCACAGATAAGAGAACAGCCAGAAAAAAAATTAAAGAGTGTGTAACTTTACATTATTCAATAAAATAAAGCTATATTGAAATATTAAAATCTCTTAGAGCATCATTTAAGGATGTTTTTAAATCCGTAGAATGCTTCCTTTTGCCAATAATAAAAGCACAAGGAACTTGATAAATACCGGCTGGAAATTCTTTAGGAATTGTTCCAGGAATTACAACTGATCTTTCAGGAACATATCCTTTGTACTCAATTGGTTGAGCATTCGAGATATCAATAATTTTTGTAGAAGCAGTAATTACAACATTAGCTCCCAAAACTGCTTCTTTGCATACTTGTGCACCTTCCACAATAATGCAACGTGAACCAATAAAACAATCATCTTCAATGATAACTGGTGCAGCTTGAACTGGTTCTAATACTCCACCAATTCCAACACCACCGCTTAAATGAACATTTTTACCAATTTGAGCACAAGAACCTACTGTAGCCCAAGTATCTATCATTGTACCGCTTTCAACATGAGCGCCTATGTTCACATACGAAGGCATCATTATAACACCTGGCGCCAAATAGGCACCATAACGAGCAATTGCATGAGGCACAACTCTAATTCCTTGAGCGGCATATCCTTTTTTTAATGGAATTTTATCGTGAAACTCCATGGGTCCAGCTTCCATTGTTTCCATTTTTCGAGTTGGGAAATAAAGAATAACTGCCTTTTTTACCCAATCGTTTACTTTCCATCCATCATTCGTGGGTTCAGCAACTCTAATCAAACCCTTATCTAGCAATTCTACTACACTATTTATTGTCTCAATGGTTTGGAGCTCACTTAATAACGATCTGTTTTCCCAAGCCAATTCTATTATTTTAATCTTGTCTGTGTACATTATATTGTTTTTTACAAAATTAATAATTTTATGATTGCAATGATTGAATTTTTATGGATTGTGGCTTCATATAAACTATTAAGTATAAAAGCTGAAGAGATTTAATAAGAAAAGCCACTCTTTGGAGTGGCTTTTCTTATTAAAAATATTTAATCGTATATTGAATTATTCAACAACAATACGTTTTGTGATAGTTTGGTTTTTAGCATTACGAGCTTGAACAAAGAAAACGCCTTTACCTAAAGAGCTGCAATCAATACGAACTGTACCAGAAGCATCATTTTGGTTATAAACACGTTGACCAAGTAATGAAATAACAGTAATATCATAAGTTCCATCTAAACTAACATATAAATTATTTTTAGTTGGGTTTGGATAAACATTTATTGAATTGCTATTTGCTTCATTTATGCCTTGAGAAATACTAATATCAGCAGCATTTCTAGCAGTAATATGGTAACGACCATATAAGAATTGAGCAATACCTGTAATTGAACCAGATCCTTGAGGAAGAACTGTTGTCATATAATCTACAGTATAAAATGAAGTTTTAAAAGTTGAATCAGTTGTTCCAGCTGCTGTTACACGATATTTTTTGTTAGTTGCAAAAGCTACTGTTCCATTAGCATCTGTAAAGCTAGCTCCAACAATTCTGATAACCTTAGATTGATTTACTTTAAAAGCAACTGAATCTAACATTTCGGTAATTGTAACATCTAAAGGAGTTATTACATTTGCAGTTGTAGTTGCTACGCCAGCATCTTGAATAGGAACAAATTGAAACATTCCAAAATATGAAGTTAATTTCCCAGTGATTCCAGTAATACCATCACCAACATTGTAAGCGGTTGTAATTGCACCATTTACATCATCAATTAAGATTGCACCAGTTGCATCTTGAACAAATTTTTGGTTACGGTTTGTTTGTTTAAAAGTCATCACAGCTTCACCAGAAATTGAATATACTGTTGAATTATCAGCAACTTTAGTTTTCAATTCAGCGATATTTGCACAAGCAGTTGGAGTAGCAATAGTATAAATTGCACTTGAAACTGTACTATTGGTTAAACCTGTTTTAATACCAATTGCATTAATTGTTTTTGTTGAGGTAACAGCAATAGGTGCAGTATATAATGTTGATGCTGCAGTTGGAGTTGTTCCGTCTAAAGTGTAACGTACTTCAGCACCAGGAGTTGAAGTTGCAATAGTAACATTTACAGAATTGTAATAAGTACCAGCTTGAGGTGTAAACACAGGAGCTGCAACAGTGGTAGCTGCACCATTTGTCCATGTTAAGTTAAAATCATCAACACCAGTTGATGGTCTATTTCCTGAGCCTGTAGTTGCTGCTAATTCAACGATTCTAATCCAAACTGGACCAGCTTGATTGTCAAGTAATGCTCCAAAACTAGCTGTAACACTTGTGTTTGACCATACACCACCACCAGTAGTTAATGTAGCTGGTGTAGTAACTAAATCAGTAAATACAGTTGGTGCTGCTCCAGTAGCAAATTGAACTTTCCAAACTGCAGTTCTGTGTGATGAAGAATCTAAAGATTGTAATTTGAAAGCAAGTCCAAATGTATTCATATCTGTAGTATTGGCAATTTGAACAGTATATGCTGCACCAGCATCTGCCCATGAACCAGTTTGTCTTAAACCTAATGCTCTATCTGTAGAATTAGTTTGTGCAGCTGAATCTGAAGTAATTGTAAGTCCATCCGCTGAAGCAAAATTCTTAACACCTTTGGTTGTTAATGTCCATTTTACATTAGGAGTTGTTAATACTGTATCTGTTCCTAATGCTGTTGCAGTTGCATGTACTTTAAGTGACCAACCTGTTGGGTAGCCAGTTCCAATTCCGTCAAAAGTTTCTGTGTAAGATGTTCCAGTTAAGGAAACTTGTGCTTGTAATGCTGCAATACCGCAGAACATTACGCCTAAAATTAGGCTAAAGAGTCTCATTTTTTTCATGTTCATTTTTATTTTGTTTAAACTAATATTTGTTATTCAAGTAATTGGTACAAAGATATAAATATTTTTAGTACAAAAATCATATTTATATTAAATAAATATAAATTTAGCAAGGCTAGAATATCATAAGCAATGATATACTTGCAAAAGAACAAGATTTCGATGAGTTGTGTAAGTTTTGCAAATTGTATGAAAACAAAAAAGAGTTACAATTTTTCAACTGTAACTCTTTGATAATCTGTGGGCATTATTCCGAATAAAAATCCGTAGCAATTCATTGGCTGAATTTCAACGGTTTTTTGTCCGGAATTTCACCAAAAATTCAACTGGGTTCGAATCCCGACATTGCCACAACGCAATAATTCACAATCCTAAAGCTCTATTTAAACTCTTGCGTTTTCTGCAATGGCGAGGATCCTCGAAAATTAAAGAACCGCAATCGGTTCTAATTTTCGGGACCAGTGACCCCCTTAAATTTTCACAAAAAAAAGACATAAAAAAAAGCCTCGCAAATGCGAAGCTTTTTTTGTGGGCATTACTGGGCTCGAATCCTGAAGTCGCAAAACGCTACATTTCATATTAAAAGCAAGATTATCTACTCTTTTTGTATTTAACACCCATGCAATGATTTAAATTATAAATTTGAGCAAATTTAAAAACTATAATTTATGAAAAAATTTATTGGATTTATTATGATTATAACCTTCATTAGTTGCAATCAAAATACTGAATACAAAAACATTAAAGAAGAAAAAGTTGATATTAAAACTTTATTAATCAAAAATTTAACTAAAAAATTTGGTGAACCTATTAAAACAATGAAAGAATCAAAATTTTATGATGTATATGAATGGCTATCTTTTGATACTGAATTTGGACGAAGTATGAAAAACGAAATTGACAAAACATTGAATATTTTACCTCAAAAAGAAAATACAGAATTTGACAAATCAACCATAATTGACACCTATTCATGGGAAACACCACAGGTTTTAGTTATTTTAATTCATTCATTTGATGAAGTGGATGGGAAGATTAAATCTTACATTAAATTAAAAATAAATCTCAAATAATAGTTTTAGAAATCAAACCGAATTAATTGAAAATTATACGACTTCTTTAAAGAATATTCTGAAGGAATATGAGAAGTTAATTGCCTTTTTTTTGATTAATTTATGAACTCACTCTACCCAAAATTATGAATAAACGGTTTGGTAGAATTTTTTGACAAAAAGACATAAAAAAAAGCCTCGCAAATGCGAAGCTTTTTTTGTGGGCATTACTGGGCTCGAATCCCGACATTGCAAAAACGCAATAATTCACAATCCTAAAGCTCAATTTAAAATCTTGCGTTTCTTGCAATGGCGAGGATCCTCGAAAATTGAAGAATCGCAAACGATTCTAATTTTCGGGACCAGTGACCCCCTTAAATTTCAATAAAAAAAAACATAAAAAAAGCCTCGCAAATGCGAAGCTTTTTTTTGTGGGCATTACTGGGCTCGAATCCCGACATTGCCAAAACGCAATAATTCACAATCCTAAAGCTCAATTTAAACTCTTGCATTTCTTGCAATGGCGAGGATCCTCGAAAATTGAAGAACCGCAAACGGTTCTAATTTTCGGGACCAGTGACCCCCAGTTTATTTTATTGGATTGCTGGGGCGA
>JBAXTE010000063.1:0-12466 GCA_037130365.1 Bacteroidota bacterium | reverse complement strand
ATATACACATAATTATCAGATATTCAAAGCTTTAAATTTTAGAAGTCCCCTATATAATTGATTCATTTTTCTTTAATATTAGGATAATTAAAAAAATACTCCAATTTTAATTTGGAAATTAAGGATGTCACGATAATTTGATTGAAGATATTCCTGATATTGATATCCAATTTCAGAGGAGAGATACCATCTTGAATTGAGCATCTTTTGCCCTCCAATTTTTATCATATTTGAATATAGTTTGTTAGATGTTAAAACTAAGGATGATTGATATTGATTATCGGGAGAAATTCCATGAGAAACGGTTGCAAAAACATAATTGAGAGGGTTTTTGAAATATCGACGTGTAGTAAAATTGTATGATTCACTGTAACGAATATTGTCTTTTGGCGCAAAATATCCCCGCAATATAAAAAGGTAGTTTTTATAGTATTTGCTTATAGATCCTGTGTAAACCCAAATGTCAGGATTGCCTTGAGTATTTGGATAGTTCAAGTACCGAAAGCCGGCAGATGCTTCAAATTTATAGGGAAAGGCGTGAAATAACTCCAATCCAACTCTGTTTTTTGGAAAAATCCTACTTGGTGAATAACCATATTCCAAATATAAATAATCGGTTTTTGTTATTCGTGGATAGGCTTCTAATTCATACTGAATTCCTGTATTTGTGGCAAATAGCTTGTCGTTTGTAGTAAGATAATCTGCTGAATTTATTTTTGCTATCACCGATCCAATTTTGGTCCGACGCTCGTAAATAAGTGAAAAATAATGCCACCGACTTATATATGGGTTTTCGAAAAAATCAAAATCATATTCTAACGTGAGTTTATTTAACATTCCAGATTTGCAACTTGATAATAATAATTCAGATGCTTTAGAATCTGTTGGATACAAACTTAAAAGTTGCATTAATGTATTTATTGCTTCCTTTTCTTGTGCTAAAGCAACTTGTGCAAGCGCTTTTTCAAAGAGAAAATCCCGATCGTTAGGAAATAGATTTAACGCTGAATTCGATTTTTCTAAGGCTGAATTTGATTGTTTAGACCATTTTTCAACGTTAATTTGTGCCAACCAAATTTCTCGATATTTTGGGGATAGCTCTTGAGCCTTGTTTAACCAAATTCTAGCACTGTCCCATTGTTGTTGCCATGAATATATGTTTCCTAAAAGCAATGGAAAATCAATGTTTTTTTGGTTTAGAGCAATTGCCTGATGTAAATTTGTTTTCGCTTCATCGTATTGTTTACTTGTTATCTGGGCTTTAGCTTGATGATATAAGCTATCTGCTTCATTTGATTGAGCAAATCCAAATAAATTTAAACTACATAAAATGATGGTTATAAGTGATTTGTTCATAATTGTAATAATTAAATTGAAGGCTTTTGAAATTCACAGAACCTCCAGATGTTACAATGTTTAATGATTTTAATGCCATTTTTGTCGACCCAATTAATTATAATTTCATCAGTAGTCGTTTAATACGAATACTTAGTTCTGAAGGGCTAAATGGTTTTGTTATGTAATCATCTGCACCTAAACGAAAAGCGTCCAAAACAGTATTCTCAAGTCCTACTTTTGATAAAACAACAATCGGCGTTTTAAGTTCCTTTACTTGTCTTACATGATTGATAATCTCCATTCCATTTAAAAACGGCATCATTAAGTCAGTAATGATAATGTCAAATTCAAACTCGTTAATTTTCTCTATGGCCATTTTTCCATCAATTGCTTCGATAATTTCAATTCCGTCTCGTGAAAGTTTATGAGATATTGCTTTCATCATAATTTCGTCGTCTTCACAAATTAATGCTTTCATATTATTAATTTTTTAAGTTTATTATCTGTTGATTGAGCTCTGATACAGCTTTTTCAATAATTAAATTTATAAGTTCAATTTGTTCTTTTACCATGCTATGTTTGCTGTTATCCCCCGCATTATTTTCAATGCTGCTAACAACATTAATGAATTTGTCTAATCCTACAAAGGTGAGTTGTGGAGCAAATTTATGTGCAATATTTTTCACCTCTTCATACTGTTTTAATTCATAATTCTGCTTTATCCTATTCACATAATCTGGTGATTGAATTATGAATTTTGAAATTAAATCTTTCATAAATTCAATATCTCCATCTGCGAGCTCTGTTAGATAAGTCAAATTAACAATATTTTGGTTATTTTGTTCGCTATTATATGGATAAATATCTGTAATTGAATTAGTGTGATATGTATTTAAAGATTGTGTGATTTTTGTTTTAACATCGTTGATAGTGAATGGCTTGTGTAAGTATCCTTGGATGTTTAGTT
Source organism: Bacteroidota bacterium (assembly GCA_037130365.1). Lineage (GTDB taxonomy): Bacteria > Bacteroidota > Bacteroidia > Bacteroidales > WCHB1-69 > JBAXTE01. Next base: position 10,161 of record JBAXTE010000063.1, on the reverse strand, counting down.
TAGGATATTTGTGCCTTAAATATTCTTGGTTGCCAGCAGAAACTATTATTATTGGGGTTGATTTCACATGAGCATATTTTAAGTTGTTATTAAACTCATCAAGAAAACCTATCCCATCCAAAATTGGCATTTGAATATCAAGGAGAATCAAATCAAATTTAAAAAAGCTAACTAATTTTAACGCCTCTAAGCCATTTTCTGCAAACGAATAATCAAAACCCATGCTTTCCATTTGCTTTTTAAATACCATGCGATTAATCTCTGAATCGTCGGCGATAAGAATATTTGCTTTTTCAATGAAAAACTCTTTTGAGCTTTTGTTATTTGATTTGATTTCAGTTTTAGGAATATTAAAACTTAAATCTATAGAGAAGTCAGAACCTTTATTGATTTTTGATTGAACTGAAACAGATCCTCCCATTAAGGTTACTAACTCTTTTACAATATGTAAGCCTATTCCTGCTCCACCATAGATTCTGGAATCGCTATTGTTCGCCTGACTGAATTTATTGAAAATTATTTCTTTTTTACTCTCCTCAATTCCAATACCTGTATCTTTAATGTGAATTCTTATGGCGACTACTTCATTAATTTGTTCAATAAATTCAGTTTTTACTTCAATTTTTCCTTCATTTGTATATTTTAAAGCATTATCAGTTAAGTTCGATAAAACCTGTCTCAGTCTGTTAGAATCTCCTTGTAATAACATTGGGATTTTTCGATCAAAGTTGGCAAACATTTCAATTCTTTTCGAATTTGCTTTTGGAATATAAAGGGAGATGATAGAATTTATTAGATTTACAATATTAAATGTAGTATTCTCTAATGTCATTTTCCCAATTCCAATCTTGTAAAAATCTAATACATCATTTAATAATGAAAATAAATTTTGAGATGCACCCTGTATTGTTTTTAAAAATTCTGTTTGCTCATTATCTAATTTTGTTTCAGTAAGAATGTCAACAAGGCTCATAATTCCATGCAAAGGAGTTCTTATTTCATGACTAATATTAGTTAGAAATTGTTCGCGAGCCTTCAAATCTTCCAACTGCTGTGCAACATCATGACGAACAACTAAAAAACTCATATTTTTATCACCGTCATGATGAAATGGGAAAATCGTAGTTTCCATCCATACATGAGAACCTGTTTTTGTTGAATTTCTGATATTTCCATTCCAGATTTTTCCTTTAGAAAGTGTTGATGACATCTCTTCGAAAAATGCTTTAGGATGATATCCAGAATTAAAAATTCTTGGGTTTTGTCCTATTATTTCAGAAGACTCATAACCAACAGCCTGACAGTATTTGTCGTTCACGTAGGTGATGTTCCCTTTATGATCTGTTATAATCACAAATGCTGCTAAATCAAGTGCTTGCTTATAAATATCTAACTCGTTCATTAATTTACTGCTTTAAAAAACTATTATTTAGAATCATTATTGATAATAACAACAAAAAATGCATATTGTTTTGCACAGGTTTTAAATTTTTCTCGCCAATTAATTAATAAATAATTTCAAATCTTTACTGCTGTAAGAAAGTTATTCAAATATAAATGATGTGCTTTTAAAAAAAAAGTATTTTCTGTAAAATTTTGTACTTGGAATAAAATAGCCCAAAGATATTTCATTTTTTAGATTGGCTTGACCAGCTTTAACGTTGAAAATGAAAGAGATTCAGAATCGTTAAAAGTTGAAGTTCCTGCAGGTTTTGCAATTGTTTTAACGATTCTATTTATCTCAAAACTGTGTTCGATAGTAAATCGTATGCTTTTCAAAAAGAGCATATTTAATGGCTTGACTCTGTTAAAAAAAATCAAACGAGAAACAAAAAAGTGTTGAAATTTGTGCAAAAGTTGGATCCATTACCAACAAAAACAGCTACTCAGAAATAACTGAATAGCTGTTTATAAATTATTTGAATTATGATTATCCGTTGATTTTAGTATTTACCATCACTAATATTTCTGCTTCCATAGCTTGTGCATTAGCTTCAATTTCTGCTCCTTTGCGCATGAGTTCTTGTGCTTTTGCCTTGTCTTCTAATCCAACAGCGTTTATTTTAACATTTAAAAATGCTCCCATAACAGCTGTTCTGCAACATAAAGCGCCAACACCAGCATCGGTTACTGAATTTGGATTGCCAATTTCTACCATTGCTTTGCAAATATCAAATCCCTGAAAAGCTTTTTCCATTGTCCGATAAGGAACTAAAGTAGCATAAAGAGTTGCATCTTGAATTGCTTGTTTGCGAGCTGTTTTTTCTGTATCGGTTCCTTTTGGAAGTCCTAATGCATCCATTATTTTGTTGAAAGCTGCAGTGTCTTCATCTACTAAATGTAATAATTCATCTTTTAGCTGTTGACCTTTTTCAGCCCAAATTGAAAATTCTTCCCAACGTTCATCCCAGCCCGGTTTGTGAGATGATAAATTGGCAACCATTGTTCCTAGAGAAACGCCTAAGGCTGCTGCATAAGCACTGATTGAACCACCACCTGGAGCAGGAGATTCTGAAGCTGTTTCGTTTGCAAAACCAATACAAGTCATATCGATGAGTTTGTTCTGGTTATCCTCAGCAGCAAGCATATATTCAATTATTTTTTCTGCTGGATTAAATGGTTTTAAATCATCTAAACCCATTGATTTTACAGCAATTTTAATTAATTCTTCTTCGGAAACACCAACAGATCGCTGCTGTTTTTTTAGAAAATATTTTCCGGCATTAGTCAGCGTGCTTTTTGGAACTAATCCTACTATTTCTGTTCCAGTTACTCTAATTCCTCGAGCCCGTGCTTTGTCTGAAACTTCGTCAAATGCTACATGTAAAGGCGTTACCGAAACATTTGTAATATTCATAGAAACTTGAGCAATTGCATATTCATCAATAAACCATCCAATTGCTTTTGTTGATTTTAATGTTCCAGGAATCATCAGCTGATTTCCCTTTTCATCTTTTTTTATTTTTCCCGTTACCTGATTTCCTTCGCGTGCTGGACGACCTTTTTCGCGCACATCGAATGCAATTGCATTTGCCCTGCGAGTGGATGTTGTATTCAGGTTGTAATTTACTGCTATTAAAAAATCTCGAGCTCCAACTGCCGTTGCACCAGCGGTAGCGTTAAAAATTGCTGGACCAAAATCAGGTTTCCATTCTGGTTTGGTTATCTTATCTTTAAGACCTTCATATTCGCCTGAACGACAGAATGCTAAATTTCTACGTTCTTTAATATAAGCAGCTTCCTCATAACAATAAATTGGAATATTTAGCTCTTCCCCAATTCGTTTTGCTAATTTATGCGCATATTCTGCAACTTCTTCCATGGTGATGTTTGCCACAGGTACTAATGGACAAACATCGGTAGCTCCAAAACGTGGGTGAGCACCATGATGATTGCGCATATCAATTAATTCGGATGCTTTTTTAATAGCTCTAAATGCAGCTTCAATTACTTCATCGGGCGAGCCAACCATCGTTACTACAGTTCTATTTGTTGCTTGACCTGGATCTACATCTAATAATTTTACACCTTCAACTGCTTCAATTTCTGCAGTAATTTGTTGAATAATTGACATATCTCTTCCTTCGCTGAAGTTTGGAACACATTCAATGAGTTTTTTCATATTATTGTTTGTTTTGATTTCTCGTAATTGTAGTGCAAAGGTATAAATTTATATCAAAAAATTAATGTTGATTTTAATGGTTTTTTAATAACTTTAAATAATATAAACTTCTTCGAATTGTCGATTTATTTCTGTTTGCTTATATAAATCAAGTAAGTTTGCACTCAAATTAATTTTATAATGAAAGCTTCTATTTTAAATATTGGAAATGAATTGCTAAGTGGATTAGTGGTTAATACAAATGCTTCATTTATTGCGCAATGCCTTGATGGAATTGGTGTTTCTGTTCACAGAATTGATACAGTGTCTGATTCTGGAGATGATATAATTTTTGTACTCAACCACCATTTACAACAAAGTGATCTAATTATTATCACCGGCGGATTAGGTCCAACAAACGATGATATTACAAAACATACTTTGACTGAGAGGTTTGGAATGAAATTGCAATTTCATCAACCTAGTTTCGATAACATCATAAATATGTTTAAGAACCGTGGACTTGAGATTTCTGAGACAAATCGTCAGCAAGCAATGCTACCCGATGGCTGTATCGCGCTTATAAATACTCAGGGAACTGCGCCGGGGATGTGGTTTGAAGTGGATTCAAAAATTGTGATTTCTCTTCCTGGAGTTCCATTCGAAATGAACTATTTAATGGAAGTCGAAGTCATTCCAAGGCTAAAAGAAAAAGTGCAACACTTGACTATTCTTCGAAAACTTTATTTAACTACAGGAATTCCAGAGTCTTATTTGCAAGATCGATTAAGAGATTGGGAATTAACTTTAAGCGAAAATACTCAGTTGGCATACTTGCCCGAGCCTGGTATTGTTAAGTTAAGACTAAGTGTGTCGGGTAATAATCTTGACCGTGTTTCTCAACAATTCGATGTCTACGAATCCCAGCTTCGAGATATTCTGCAAGACGAAATATTTGGAACAAATAGCGATACTCTAGAAAGTGTAATTGGTCAATTGTTGGTGGAGAAAAAAAAGACACTTTCTGTTGCCGAAAGTTGTACTGGTGGCTTTTTAGCTCATTTAATTACATCAGTGCCAGGAAGTTCTATTTATTTTAATGGGGGAGTGGTTTCGTATTCAAATCAAGTAAAAGCAGAATTATTGAAAGTCGATCCCCAGTTGATAGAAAAATTTGGTGCAGTAAGTCAGGAAGTAGTAATTGCTATGTCGCAGAATGTGCGGCAGTTTATGAAAACCGATTATGCCATAGCCATCTCTGGAGTTGCTGGTCCTGATGGTGGGAGTGTTGATAAACCAGTTGGAACTGTCTGGATTGCCATTGCCTCTACAGAAAGTGTTCAAGCAAAGGTTTTTAACTTTGGTGAACACAGAATTAGAAACATCCGAAGAGCTGCAATAGCTGCATTAAATGAATTGAGATTAACTTTGGAAAAACAAGATTTGTATGATTCGAAAAATTGAAAAAAAACTAGAATTGATTTTAGAGTGCGGAATGCAGGGAAATACTATGGCTGTGTATAAGAAGATTAATCCTTCTGACGATATAAATTTTGTTCAAAACTACGCTACACTCTATCTAAACAAAGACGACTGGGGAGAATATGCGCACGGGTCTTTCGAATATAACGACTTCGAAGAGTTTTGGCAAAGTTTTACTCGAATTGATAACTGGATAAATTCAATTCCCCTTTTTATACACCCAGATTTTAAAAAAATCATCTTAGCATTATTACAAGATACTGTCTTTGAATCAAAGTTGCAAACAGCCTTTGAAAATTGGATTTCGGAGTGCAAATAAAATAATACTGAATAGCAAAAGAGCTTCCTAGAAAGGAAGCTCTTTTGCTATTTGATTGTATAGTCTGCGTTTTGAACTAGCATAGATTATTCAATACCAGAAAAATATTTCATAAACTGAATGCGTTGATAGGCAGATGGATTTTCGATGTTTTTATAACTCATTTTTCCTCTAAATTCCTCTACCGACTTATAATTATGTCTTTCCATCCAGTTTTCAATAGTATTGTTCATGTCTGTTATCACTTGAAATCCAGGTTTGTATAAAGCAGAAGCAACTTGAACAGCATTAGCTCCAGCGAGTATCATTTTTATTGCAGTTTCACCATCATGAATGCCTGTTGAAGCACAGATATCCGATTTTATTACATCGTGTAAAATTGCAGTCCAACGTAGTGGTAATGTGTATTCATCGCCTTTGCTAAAAACATTTGCTGAGGTGATTTTGAAATTTTCAATATCAATATCAGGAGAATAAAAACGATTAAACATAACAAATCCATTTACTCCCGACCAAGAGAGCTTTTCTATCATCTTTGCAAAAGCTGAAAAATATACACTAGTTTTTACGGCAATTGGAATACTAACATGTTTTTTAATGCTGTCAACTATTGCAAAGTATTGATTTTCATATTGATCAGAGGTGATTTTTACATTTGCTGGGAGAACAAAAATGTTTAACTCAATTGCGTCAGCTCCAGCATCCTGAATTTTTTTTGCATATTTTGTCCATTCACCAGCCGACGAGCAATTAATACTCGCAATTATTGGTATAGCAACACTTTTTTTAGCTTCACGAATAAAAGCAATGTACTCTTCCAATTTATACATTTCGGTATAATTGGCTATGTAATCAATGGCTTCTGGATACATAAAATCAAGATTCTGCTCCATAATGTTTTGACTAATCTCATTGATGATTTGCTCTTCAAATATTGATTTTAAAACTATTGCTCCAGCGCCTGCTTTTTCGAGTTCAACTAAATGCTCAATAGAATTTGTCATTCCGCAACTTCCAGCAATAATTGGACTTTTTAACTCTAGTCCTAGATATTTTGTTTTTAAGATATTCATATTGATTTGCTTAACGTTTATTTTAAAAGAAATTGAATGTCGTCAGAGTTTTTGAACTCTTTAGGCTCCTGATTGAATTTGAATACTCTAAGGGATTTTCCTCCACGCAAAGTTATCATATTTGCGTCAATTCTTAGAGCACATGCTTCGCGTAATCCAACTACAGTATCATATTGGTTGATAGCTAAAAACTCATTAATTCTGTCTTCGCGAGTTTCTCCGCCATGTTTTATCATATTATCAATTACTTCGTTTTGATCAAGGTAATGTGGGTTAATTTGAAATGGAACAAGATTCAAGCAATCAAAACTTTCAGGCATAATTATGGGCATGTCGTTGGTTGTTCGAAGTGTGGGAGATGCAATGTTTGAGCCAGCACTCCATCCAATAAATGGCATTCCTTCAAGCGCTCTGTTCCTAATTGCACTCATGATTTTATATTGATGCATGTGGTGAACTAAATGAAAAGTGTTTCCCCCTCCAACAATAATACACTCTGCTTCTTTAACTGCTTTAATTGGATCTTCTACGCGATGAATCGAGGTGATTTTTACTCCTATTGGTTTAAACGATGAAGCAACTTTTGCTTCATATGCATCAAATTCAACACTCACCCCAGCATAAGGGACAAACAAAGCTTCTGAAATGTTTTTATTTTGTAAAAAAAGCTCAATTTCTGCCATTGCCCATCCTAAGTATGCCTCACCGTAGTTGGTGGAATTGCTTAATAATAATAAGTTTCTCATGCTTTTTTTTTTGTTTTAAATTTCTAGTACAAAGAAACGATTTTTTTTAAAATTACAAATATTTTTTTTCTTTTATGAAAATTTCTTTTTTTTAATACCATTTTGATTCGGTTTATTGTTGATTAATCTAAACAAAAACCTCATCGAAAGAATGATTGTTTTAAACTAAATTCCCAAAATTAAAGAAAAATGGTACTTATTAAATTTTAAATCATATAAATAACAATAAATTTAATGCAATTATATTTAATACGTAAAAGCATGAAATACAATATAATAAATATATTTATTATAATTTAAATACTAAAAATAAGTTAAAAAATATATTTTATGTGATTTTAATCAATATTTATTTGCATTTTCTGTTTTTTTGATGTAGATTTGAGAAATATAAAATCTAATAATGAGAACAATAATAATCTTATTATTTTTTTTAAGTTTTTATTCTAACTTAAAAGCTCAGAATGGAAACTCAGAAAATACAAACATTCCAAAAGATAACATAACTGTTATTGATAATTTTACAACGAATTGTATTGAAAAATTATGGGATATTAGATGGTTCTCTCTAGGTGAAATTGAAAATTGTTTATATGCTATTGAATATAGTAAGGATCAAATAAATTGGACCGTTTTTCAAGAAGTTTCAGGTACTGCATATACTACAGGTAGCCACCTATACTCAGTCCAGATGATGCGCAATAGCGATACAAATTATAGCTTTAGACTTAGATATTCTTGCACCCCATCATTAAGCCTTTATAAAATCCCAGTTAGTAATATCTGTCCTGAATGGGTTCCCGGAAATCAAGAAACTTCTTTTATTGTAGATTATTCTAGAGATGAAAACGCGTTGTCTCTGAACTTTAAAAACTCAACAATGGAGAAATCTACAATTTGTTTATATTCGTCAATAGGCCAATTGCTTTATAAAGAAGAGCTTGCACCATATTTAAATACACATAAAATAAATATTCCTTTGACATTGAATAATCCAAGTGTGATTATTTTAAAATTATTAGAAGGAAACAATGTAACAAATAAAAAAATCCTTTTACCCTAAAACCGTTCTTTTAATTACCCTAATTTTTAAATTTCCTCATCCGATAAAGCCTTATCCCTAATAAGGCTTTATTAATTATATGATTCTAGTTTTTATAGTTGGAGCCTGATTAAATTGAGTTTCTAATGATGATATTAAATTGTTTTTCCATCACGCATCAAAATCTTAAAATCCGACATATCGGCAAGTTCTTGATTGTGTGTTACAATAATGAAGGTTTGCTGAAGTTGGTCGCGGAGCTTAAAGAAAAGTTGATGTAATTCACGAGCATTATCAGAATCTAAATTTCCAGATGGCTCGTCGGCTAGTACCACTAAAGGGTTGTTAATTAGCGCTCTTGCAACCGCAACTCGTTGTTGTTCGCCACCAGAAAGTTCTGACGGTTTATGATCTTTACGTCCAGCAACGCCCAATATTTCGAGTAATTCGAGCGCTTTTATCTCAGCTTCCTTTTTCGATTTGCCTGCAATCAGAGCTGGCATAGATACATTTTCGATAGCTGTGAACTCTGGTAATAAGTGATGAAATTGAAAAACAAATCCGATATGTTTATTTCTGAAATCAGCAACTTGCTTTTCACTTAAGCTATTGATGTCAATATCAGAAAACCAAACTTCACCGCTATCTGCTCTATCTAATGTGCCAATGATATGCAATAATGTCGATTTCCCAGCACCAGATGGACCGACAATTACGGTCACTTTCCCGTTGTTTATTTCTAAGTTAATATCGTTAAGCACACTTAAGTCTCTATAAGACTTTTTGATATTTTTCAATCGTATCATAGTGATTATTAGAATTAGTGGTTTGCTTCTTCGGCTCCTTTTTTAGTATCATTAGGAGTAATTGGCTCTTCAGTAGTTGATTTTTCTATTTCTACTTTAATCGATTTAATATCACACTCTGGACCAGATACTTTTCCATCACTACATCTAAGTGTGCGAGCTGGGAATTTATCTATCATAATAAAATCGTGAGTTGCCATAAGCACGGTGCAATTGTGCTGTTTTGAAATTTCGTGCAAGAGCACCATAATTTCGGCAGAGGTCTCTGGATCTAAGTTTCCAGTGGGCTCATCGGCAAGGATTATTTCTGGATTATTGATTAATGCTCTAGCAATACAAACCCTTTGTTGTTCTCCACCGGAAAGTTGGTGTGGCATTTTAAAACCTTTAGTGCCTAAACCAACATCATTTAGCACTTTGTCAATTCGTTCTTGAATTTTTACTTTGTTTACCCAACCAGTAGCTTTCATCACAAAGATAAGATTTTCATTTACCGAGCGGTCGGATAGGAGTTGGAAATCTTGGAATACAATTCCCAATTTTCTGCGTAAAGTAGGAATATATTTGGATTTCAGTTTAAGCAAATTCATACCTGTGACTTCAGCTTTTATCCCTTGTGGTGGAATATCGGCATAAAGGATTTTTAGTAAACTCGATTTTCCTGTTCCAGTTTTCCCCGTGAGGTAAACAAATTCGCCTTTATAAATCTTTAAACTTACTTGTCCTAACACAAGATTGTTTTTTTGAAAAATATCAATATTCTGAAGATCAATTATTGGTTGCATCTGATTTGTTTTTGTTGTCAAAGTTAAAAAAAAAAGCGTTTCATTGGTGAAATTTGTTGTTTTTACTTTGTACTTTATCCCTTTCTACCACTAAGACACTTAGAGCACTGAGAAACACGGAGTAAATAGGTTTCAGTTTTGCACCATAATGCATCTTTCTTGCTTTGCGTTTAATTTTTTACGTTCTGTTTCGGTGCGCTGCACCTTTTTTATCTGGATTGTTTTTTTTACATAGATTGCGCTGCTCTGTAGCTTTAAGGACTTTCTTGTTTAACTTGTCACACTTGTTTCACTTGCTTTACCTATT
>JBAXTE010000062.1:0-13102 GCA_037130365.1 Bacteroidota bacterium | reverse complement strand
AATCTTGAATTGCATTTGTTATTATTGGACTAATTTATATTAGCATACGGTATTACATCATTTTCAAATTAACTATGCAATTTCAAATCTTCACAATTAAACCTAAATCCTCTTAAAAATTCTTCAACACCCATTCTCTTTTTTCCCATTAATTGAACATCTTTAAGTGAAATCCAACTATCATTACAACGAACTTTGAAAAAATGTTTATAATCTGACGAAATAGCACCCACGGGACTTTCAGAATCAGAAATTTCCACTTCTGCACTAAAAACTTTCATAGATAATAACTCATCAGATTTGTTTTTCATTTCAAAAAATGAAGCTGGATATGGAGAGAGTCCTCTAATAAGCTGATTAATTAAAAATCCATCTTTAGAAAAGTCAATCTTACAATCAGGTTTAAAAAGTTTTGGGGCAATTTTAAGTTTACCAACATCAATATTTGCTTGAGTTATAGGTTTAATTGAAATTTCATCAATCATTTTTAAGGTTTCTAATGCTATTATTTTACCCTCTTCACACAATCGATCATGAAGTGAACCTGCTGTTTCATCTGGATTTATTTTCACAGTTCGTTTTGCAATAATATCACCCGCATCAATATCATGGTTTAGAAAGAAAGTTGTAACTCCAGTTTCTGACTCACCATTAATTACAGCCCAATTAATAGGCGCTGCACCTCTATAATGAGGCAATAATGATGCATGTATGTTAAACGTTCCTTTTGGAGGCATATTCCAAACAACTTCGGGCAGCATTCTAAATGCAACTACCACAAAAACATCTGCTTGATATTCGCTTAGTTGTTCAAGAAACTCAGGATCTTTCAATTTTACAGGTTGCAAAACAGGTAATTGAAATTCCAAAGCTATTCGCTTAACTGCTGATTCGTGCAATTTCTGTCCCCTACCCGCTGGCTTATCAGCAACTGTAACAACTGCCGCAACATCAACTCCTTGGTGGACTAATTGTTTTAAAATCTCCCCAGCAAATTCTGGAGTCCCCATAAAAACTATTCTCATCTCTGTCTATTTATGCTTGCAAAGATAGGGAAATTCCGTGAAAAGGATTCCGTGAAAAGAGAATACAGAATACAGAAGTAAGAAGTAAGAAGTAAGAAATACGGAAACTTGGGTTGGATGGTTTCTTAGAAATTAAAAAAACAAAACACAGACCCGGTTTGCAATCTACAAATCAATTATTAGCATGACTATCTCAACAAAATTATTTTACGAGAAATCTTAGTCGAATCAGCTTTTAAAATCATTAAATAAACACCTTGAGACAATTCTTCTGCCGTTAAAATGATATCGTACGTTCCAGCTGATTTGGGCTCATTGCAAAGAGTTTTTACCACATTTCCCTTTAAATCAGTGATAACTAACGAAACAGAATCGAATTGACGTGGTAAAGTAAATGAAATTTTTGTTTCTCCAGCAAATGGATTCGGTGAAATTTTGTTTAATAAAATACCATCAACAGGTTGCAATGTAGGCACAGAAGTTTCAATTACGCTAGGTTTTCCAGCTTGCGACCATGCAGTATAAATAAGTTCTGCTAAAGCGTGTGAAGCATTTTTCAAGAGCATTGTCGTAAACCCTTTTGATCGATTCCACAACTCTGCCTTATAAGCTGTTGAAGTATAAGTTGAATTTACTGCTTTTGCAGCATTATCAGCAATCAGCACAGAATCAACATATTGATGGTTTTCATACAAGTAACTAAAAATATAATTTGGCACATTTGAAATTGCAGAAATTGCAGAACCAGAATATGTTATTTGTGATATGTAGCCATTAATCATTGCGCTTTCGTAACGAGAATGAATGCCGCTATTTCCAGAATCATCTCCATTGAAATTTTTTGTGATATGTAGAGGCATATGTCCATCTCCAACATAATGGCCTAAATCGCTAGCAAAAAGCAACGCTTTATTAAAATCATGACGCTGAAAACAACTTACTAATGAATCATAAGTTGTAATAGTAGCCCAAGGCAAGATTCCCCAACTATAAACATTTGAATTGCCATGAAGTGATATTACGGTAGCTAAACTTTGTGAAATATACCCATTTTGAAGAAACTCCGAATAATTATCAATATCAATATAATGCTTTGCCGATTCGGCTGGATCACTTGATTTTCTATCATCAGCCACAGAAGCACTATCTGCCAAAGTTTGAATCCAACTACTAAACGAACTCATTTCCGAATTAAACGAAAGTGAAGCACGATAACTAATATTGTAATGACCTACCCATCCCCAACTTGAGACTGTAAAACTAATTAATATTAATCCTAAAAATGCACCAATTTTTTTCAACATAATTGTTTGAATTATTTTGTAAATATAAATCAAGCAAAGATATAACAACTTAGCCAATCTCAGTTATGATTACCAATAAAATAACAAACATTTTCTAAAGATAATTCTATAAGTTTACCTCCATATTACCGAAAGGCTGAAGATAGGCTTTAAATTACTTCATTTATTTATGTCGTTATAACTGCGTTTGAAAGTACTAAAAAGTGTATATGCTCGATTTTTAGGCAATTTTAAAGTTCTGTTTTACATATCAGAACATAATCTACAGTATTACGATGGTGATAATTACAGACAATAATTACTTTTGCATTGAATAAACATTATAAATAATCTTTAAAATTTTCCATCAATTGTAATTGATATAATCGATGTTAGTAAAGGATACTGCTTAAGAATAACATAAGTAATCAAAGCATTGGTGCTCATTAAATTTGTTTGAATGTTTTTAATTTAGCTCTGGGCAATTACTTTTATCCATTTATACAAATGGCAGAATAATAGCTAAATTGATTAGCATTGTGTAATAAGAGCCAATAAATCAACATTGTAGCTAGATGAGGGGCTCTCTAAAAACATAGAGAGCTCCTCTTTTTATTTCCTCACAGAAAGATTTCTTTTTGAAGATTATGTCAATTTGTCAAACACATTTCTCCAAAATCATAATAATCAAATTAATTTTTACGAACCTTTATGTCAGACTTCGAATGCATTTACAACATTACAATCTTTAAAACCATAATATAATTCTTAAAAAAACAATATATTTGTGAGAAAAAAAAGATTAATACAAAAGGAATGAAAAATGAAGATTCCATCATTGCATTTTTTATCTGACAAAAAACTCAAACTAATTAATTGAAATTAAAAAAACAAAACTTCAATGTCTAATCAAGATGCTTCTGTAAAATCAATTTCGTTTGCGCTGTTGGCAAACTTTGGAATTGCTGTCACTAAGACTGTTGCTGCAGTAATTACGGGCTCTGGCGCTATGCTGGCAGAATCAATACACTCCTTTGCAGATTGTGGCAACCAAGGACTACTATTTTTGGGATTACGGGCTACAAAAAAGAGACCCGATTCCGAACATCCACTGGGATATGGCAAGGAAATCTTCTTTTGGTCGTTTATTGTGGCGCTGATTCTATTTAGTATGGGTGGCCTATTTTCCATATACGAGGGCATTCACAAGCTTGGATCTAACGAAGGGTTGAAAAGTCCTATGATTGCCATTGTAGTTTTATCAGTAAGTATGTTATTGGAAGGTGCTTCGTTGTTCGGTTGTATAGCCCAAATTAAGAAATTGAAGCAAAACCAATCTCTCTGGAATTGGGTTAAGCATAGCCGTAAAAGTGAACTGATTGTGGTCTTAGGCGAAGATATTGCCGCATTATTGGGGTTGTTCTTGGCACTAGTTTTCATCGTGCTGGCAATGGTGACCAGAAACCCTGTTTTTGATGCCATTGGGAGCATCGGAATTGGAATTTTGCTCATTTTGGTCTCCATTTTTATTGCCATCAAAGTAAAGAGTTTGCTTATTGGACAAAGTGCTGACGCTGAGACTCAAATAGCTATTCATAACTTCATTTTAGCTAGACCAGAAATTGAACAGATTTACAATTTAATCACGCTGCAATTGGGTCATCAGATTATGGTTGCTGTAAAAGTAAAAATGGGTAAAACTGATTCTATACCTCAACTAATTAGCAATATCAACATCTGTGAAGTTGAGCTGAGAAAAGCATTTTCCGAAGTGCAGTGGTGCTTTTTTGAGCCCGATGTGAAGGAGTAATGGGCGTGCAGAATGGCGCAATTTCACGACTGCAAATGATAAAGCAAAAAAAAGCTGTAAAACGATTGGTGAAGCGGTTTCTGATTATTTTGTTGACGTCAACAAAACGATACCCAAATTGAATGTTTATGGTCAATATAAAAGATGAGTTATATTGAAAAAACCACCCAAAAAGGCAATGATTATTTGTAAACAATTTGATGGTTCTGAGAAATAATCAATATATTTGTAGGAGAATATTTAAAATACAAACTCTGCTGAAATATTGCAATCAAAATTGATAGTATATAAGTTGTTTGATTATGAAACTATAGTAGCTAGTTTGAAATTGAAATAATTTTGGAATTTCCATTATTATTGTCTGTACATTTATTAGAATTTCAAAATTTATGAGAATTATATCAATCATAACTATATTATTAATTTGCGCGTGCACAAAGGCTCCAGAGAAGGCTGTTGAAGCAACTTTGAGTCAAAACGAGTCAAAAACAAAAACTGATGTTATTCCATCAGATACTTCTTCAGATAAACAGCCAACGAAGGAGAAATCAGTCAATAGAAAGTCATTGATTACTCAAAAGGCAAAGAATGAGATATTTACGCGAACGGAAGAAGGGCCTAATGATGATAATTTTAATGGCCAACCAATGACACAGCAACTCGATTTAGCTTCAAATGTATTGAAAATATTTCCTGACACGCTTATTCATCTGGCAAAAGCTCGATATTCTAATTATGACCGTTTTTTTCCAAGATCAATTGCAGACAACTTCGTAGATGGTATTTCTACCGAGCATATTTCTTATCCTAATTTGGTTTTTAGGTTTCAATTATTTGAAAACAAATTTGCCAAAAAACCTTATCTGGAAAAATTAATAACTATAAAGAAAAATATAGATGGAACTTTAAGGGCTGAATAAATATAAAGGGTTTCTCTAAATATACTTCAGCCCCAATTAATCGAAAATTGTAGACAAATAATCTTAAAATCAATCATATATGACATCAACTGAAATTTTAAGTGAACTCGAAAAAATGGGAGATTTGCAAACCAAGAAAACGCTGATGAAGCATGGTGCTAAAGAGCCTTTTTTTGGAGTTAAAGTAGCAGATTTGAAAAAGATTTTGAAAAAGACCAAAAAGAATCACGAATTATCTTTGGAACTTTACCAAACAGGAAATTCCGATGCCATGTATCTTGCTGGACTTATGGCCGATGCAGCTAAAATTACCGAAACGCAATTAAATGATTGGGTAAACAAAGCCTATTGGTATTATTTAAGCGATTTTACGGTGCCTATGGTCGCGGCAGAGACTAGTTTTGGCTTTGATTTGGCGTTAAAATGGATTCAATCCGACCAAGAGCGAATTGCTTCGGCAGGTTGGTCAACATTGATATTTTATGCCAGAATTAACCACGATGAGAACTTGGATATTAAGACATATAGCCATCTTTTAGATTCTGTAGAAAGAGATATCGAGAAGGCTTTGAATCGAGTAAAATACAACATGAATGGATTTGTAATTGCAGTAGGAACATTTATTTCTGAATTAAATCCAAAAGCAATTCTTGTCGCTGAAAAAATTGGCAAAGTAGATGTAATTTTAGCTGGAACCGCATGTAAGGTTCCATTAGCAAAAGAGTATATTCAAAAAGTGATTGATAGCGGCAGAGTTGGTAAAAAACTAAGCAGTCCTAGGTGTTAAACTCATTTTATGCATTAGATATTTGATGAAAAAAGAATGATTGCTTTGATTGGCATTAACTTTCGATTACAGATGTGAAAATTGATTGTGCATCATCAGATTACTTACTAAATTACTGAGTTGATGTTTCGTAATCAGTAAAATTTGATAGCTTGAATGGCTCTGTTTTTTTTTAAATAAATTATACATGATAATTTGGTATTTCTAGAATTAAATCATAAGTTTGTAGCAGTAACCTAGGGGCTTTCAACCATGAATAATCTTATCCTTGAAATTTAAATTAATACTCACCTAAATAACAAAACAACTATGCTTAAAGCAACCATTCTCAGCGTAATAATTCTATGTATTTATTCCATGTCGTATGGACAGGACACTATTAAGCAAAAGAAAAACGAATTTATTTTTTCTTTAAACACTCCCGTTGATTTCACCTCATTATCTTTTGGAATTGGCTATAAAAGAGCTGTTTCGAAAAACAAATTTTTAAAAATAAATATTCCAAATTTAAACTATCAGGAAACTTCAGGAGATTATTCAAGCCTTAACATTACGGGTAGTCTATCGGTTGGCTTTGAGTTCAGACATAATCTTGCTTCCAAACTGATTCTTTTTCATGGACCCAACATCGGATATACTTATCAATACAAAAAGAATAAAACAACTGAACCATCATCAAATTATGTTTCGAATCAGAATAGTGGGAATGTTTCTTACACATTTGGATTACAGTTTAAGCTGAATGATAATGTCTCTCTATCTACTCAATTAAGTCCGAATTTTTTTTTAAGAGAAACAAAAACCCAATATCCAAATTATTACTATTCTAATTCAACGACCACAAACAAAGGCTTTAATCTTGACAATGGAGTGGGAGCAATCTCTGTTATCTTCTGTTTTTGATAAAACGACTTTAATAAAATCATCATCCAATATTGAAATATAGAAATTGCGAAATTCAGCTAGAATCTCGCAATTTCTATAAGCGGTAAAAAGAGAAACACTACTTTTGTTGAAAAATATTCAGAATCGTAGTTTTAGCAACAGAGTCAGCATGGGAACAAAAATATTAAAAGCATAAGTTATGGATGATCAAACACCAAAACCGCCACGTCGAGTAAGATATTCGGGCACACATCCCAAAGCTTTTAAGGAAAAATACAAAGAGTTGCAGCCCGAGCAATATGCAGCCGATATTGAAAAGGTGATGCAGCAAGGGCGCACTCCGGCTGGGATGCATCGTCCTATTTGTGTGAACGAAATTCTGGAATTTCTCCAAATTGTTCCTGGTCAAGTTGGAATGGATGCCACTCTTGGTTATGGTGGTCATAGTTTAGAGATGCTTAAATGCCTAGTGCCTGGTGGACGACTTTATGCTACCGATGTGGATCCGTTTGAATTGCCCAGAACCAGAGATCGTTTGGCTTCATTTGGTTTCGGACCGGATGTCTTGGTAGTTAAGAAAATGAATTTTTCGGAAATCGATCAAATTGCATCCGAAGCAGGCCCATTAGACTTTGTATTAGCAGATTTGGGGGTTTCATCTATGCAAATTGATAATCCAGAACGCGGATTTTCATTTAAAATTGAAGGACCACTAGACTTACGACTTAATCCGAAAAGTGGAAAATCTGCTGCTGCATTTTTAAAAACGGTTTCCCAATATCAATTGGAAGAAATATTGGTTGAAAATTCAGACGAACCACATTACCAACCGATTGCAAAAGCAATTATATCTAAAATCGCCAGAGGAATACCGATCGAAACCACCACTCAATTGAAAGAAGTGATAAAGGAAGCGCTTCAATTTCTGCCACAAAATAACCGTAAAGAAGATATCAAAAAGTCCTGCCAGCGATGTTTCCAGGCATTGCGAATTGAAGTAAATGATGAATTTGGAGTATTGGATAAATTTCTAGAAAAACTTCCCGATGCTCTTGCTGAAGGTGGACGAGTGGCTATCCTCTCATTTCACTCAGGCGAAGATCGGCGGGTGAAAAAGTCATTCCAAAGTTTGGCTCGTTTGGGCGTATATTGCGAAGTAGCCCCTGACCCTATTCGACCTACGACAGAGGAAAGCAATACAAATCCCCGTGCGCGTTCTGCCAAGTTGCGATGGGCCATAAAAGCCTGATTTGTTGAGATAAGCTTGAATAATTTTCTCAAAAAATCTACTTATCAAGTGCATCCAAGTGATGATAAATGTTTATAAAGAATGTATATAATACTCGGAATAGTATTAGAAATTATACTGATACTTATTTCAAATATGCACGAATGAGTGAATTTTATCAAACAAAAAAATACTTGAAATTTTATTAGTCTAAGGTATTAATTTCATTTAACACAATTTGATAATGAAAAAAATAAAACCCTTTTTTACTTGTTAAAAATGGGTAGCAAGAGTACAATTGAGTATTTTATTGAAATAATATTCTTAACTTTGGAGAATATTTAAAATCTATACAAAACAACCATCTTTTCAATTGGCGGAAAAATAATTTTTAATACAATATTTCAATACTCAAGAATGTTATTTTACTATTCAACAAAAAATCGACAAAAAAATTAATGGATAATAAGTCAAAACATAATATTCCCAACATTCTAATCGTTGACGACGTACCCGCTAACCTGAAAATATTGGGTGATATTCTAGAGCGTGATGGATATAAAGTTAGACCTGTTCTTAATGGGTTATTAGCATTACAAGTGGCTGAAAAAGAGAAGCCAGATCTTATTTTGCTTGACATTATGATGCCAGATATTGATGGTTTTGAAATTTGTAATCGATTGAAAATGAATGAATATTTAAAAGATGTTCCGGTAATTTTCATTAGTGCATTAAACGATACCAAAGATATTGTAAAAGCCTTAGAGGTAGGTGGCGTTGACTATATTTCAAAACCTTTTAAAACCGAAGAAGTAAGAGCTAGAGTAAAAACACACATCAAACTTCATCAACAAAGCGACGAATTATTAAAACAGAGTAAAGAACTCCAAGAATTAATAGCTACAAAAGACAAATTCTTTTCAATAATTGCTCATGATT
Source organism: Bacteroidota bacterium (assembly GCA_037130365.1). GTDB lineage: Bacteria > Bacteroidota > Bacteroidia > Bacteroidales > WCHB1-69 > JBAXTE01. The sequence goes on along the minus strand of JBAXTE010000062.1, from coordinate 4,225 downwards.
TACGTGGTCCAATGGGAGGATTAATGGGGTTAACAGAAATTATGGCTGAAGAATTACAAGACATGTCACCTACGGAAGTACAGTCGTTTACACTGAGCATTAGAGATTCAGCCGCTAATCTTTTTCGTTTACTTGAAAATTTATTACATTGGTCAAAAATCCAACAAGGATTAATAACCTTCAAACCCGAAGAAGCATCACTTCGTTCAATTATTGATGAAAGCTTGTTAGTAATCTTAGAATCTGCTAAAAATAAAGAAATCCAAATAATTAACAGTATTTCCTCTGAAATCGATATTATTGCAGACTCAAATATGCTTCAGACTATAATCCGAAATCTTGTTTCTAATGCAATAAAATTTACTCCACAAGGAGGAAAAATTTGGTTATCATCAGAAATAAACAAGAACCATTTTGTTGAAATTTCTATAAAAGATACTGGTATAGGAATGAGTAGCACCATGGTAAATGACCTATTTCGAATTGACGTAAAGACCGATAGAGTTGGCACCAACAACGAACCAAGTACTGGTTTAGGATTAATTCTATGCAAGGAATTTATCGAAATGCATGGAGGAAAACTTTCAGTTCAGAGTGAAGTAAAAAAAGGAAGTAAATTTAGCTTTACAATTCCAACAAAATAATATTGGACATATATTGATCTCAATAATAACATGACATATTCAGCACATTTAAAAAATTTCTAGCGCTTTACCATATAAAGGCAAAAATGGAATTATTGTTGGATTTGGTGGAACTGCTTGAAATATTACCGAGCGCAAAATTGCTGATGAAGAAATTAATCTTATTGAATTAGGCATCTAAGTAATTACACTGTTGCTCCATATCAATATATGTTTAAAGAGCCAAGATGTGCATTTTTGAGAACTTATTTATGTACTTAAATCAATAGAACAGCTCTTAATAAACGCCGAAAAAGACAAGTTTTTCTCAATATTCGCACACGGCTTGTGAAGTATGTTTAATGCATTTATCGGCTTAACACAAATAATAGCGGAAAATTTATGAACTTTGTCGATGTATGAAATTCAAGTTTATTTGGAAATCATAAAAATTCTTCTTCAAAATAAATAATTAAACCCCAGAATACAAATCAACAAAAAGAATAACGCTCACCAATATTAGATTCAATTTACCACTTGGGGCTAATAACACGTTAAACATCTCCTTTTTGCACCCATGTATTGCCAATTGAACATACAATTGTCAAATATTTAAAGTTATTGAAGTAATGGCCATTTTTCAGCCAATTACAACCAATATTTAGCTTAACTTTGAAGAATTAAAACAACATTAAGGCAACTTGACGAAAATAAAATTATTTTAAAAAAGGCACATCAATTATGAAAAAAGTCTACACACTTTTACTTTTATTAGCATTTCCATTTATATTGATTAAGGCTCAAAACGCAACTATCAGTGGCCAAGTATATGATCAATCAAACCAATCTATCATTGGAGCAAATATTGTACTTTTAAAACCCGTCGATTCTGTAATGATTAAAGGAACAACAACAGATGTGAATGGAAATTTCAAACTTCAAATTGCTCAACAAGGCACCTTTTTAATTAAAATTTCTTTTATCGGTTATGAAGATATTTTTATAACCAAAAAGGTTTCAAATCAACCATTATCTCTAGGTAAATTGATATTAAAAGATAAAGTAACAAAATTAACTACAGTAAGTGTAGTAGCCGAAATGACTCCTGTTCAGCAAAAAGGCGACACAACGCAGATTAATGCTGGTGCTTTTAAAACAAATCCTGATGCAAATGCAGAAGATTTAATTACTAAAATGCCTGGAATCACTCTTCAAGATGGTAAAGTACAAGCACAAGGCGAATCGGTTCAAAAAGTATTGGTAGACGGACAAGAATTCTTTGGCGATGATGCAAATGCTGTTTTGAAAAATTTACCCGCAGAAGTTGTAGATAAAATTCAAATATTTGATAAAAAAAGTGAGCAAAGTGAAGCCACTGGTTTTGATGATGGGAACACCACTAAGACAATAAACATTGTCACAAAAACTCAATTTAAGAATGGAATATTCGGGAAAGTTCTTGGTGGATACGGCTATGAAGACAAATGGAAAGGTGGAATGAATTTGAATTTCTTCAAGGATAAAAGACGTATTTCGATTCTTGCAAATACGAACAATGTTAATGAACAAAATTTCTCTTCGGAAGATTTACTCGGTGTTATGAGTTCTGGAAGTGGAAGTAGTGGAAGACGAGGTGGTGGGCGACCCAGCGGTGGCGGCCTTTCTAATGATGCAGGAAATTTTTTAGTAGATCAAAAAAGTGGTATAACGGCAACCAATTCATTTGGGCTAAATTATGCTAATCAATGGAAAAAAGTAAATTTTTCTGGTAGCTATTTCATTAATTATTCTGATAATAATTCCGAAAATAATTTATATAGACAGTATGTTACAAGCCAAAACGAAGGCCTTTCTTATCAAGAAAACCAAACTAGTAACAGTCAAAATATTAACCACCGAATAAATTTTAAGATTGACTGGAAAATTGATTCATTGAATTCATTAATGCTTCAGCCAAAAATTTCTATACAACAAAATGATGCAAGTAGTAAATTAAATGGACAGAACAGCTTACTTTCAATAATTCAAAATATTACTCAAAGCAATTACAGCTCTAGTCTTTCAGGATTAAACATCTCATTGCCAATTAATTACCGTCATTCATTTAGCAAAAAAGGCAGATCATTTTCAATCAGCCTAAATCCTGGCTACAATAAGAATAATGGGAATAATAATTTAAATTCATTATCGTATTATTCCGACACACTTACACTCGATCAGTTGGCAAATCGGGATGTTCAAGGTATTATTTTTTCTACAAATATTGCATATTCAGAACCCTTATCAAAACAAAGTCAACTGATGTTTAGCTATGGTACAAACTTTAACAAAAGCAATTCAATTAAAGAAACATTCAATTACTCAAACACAGATCTGCAGTATAATATATTCGACACAATACTTTCAAACACTTATAATAGTCAATATCTATCGCAAACCTTTGGAACAAGTTTTCGCTATCAGCAGACAAAATGGAACTTCAGCACGGGAATATCTTTTCAATATGCACAACTAAATGGAGACCAAACGTTTCCAATTGCATTTGCGTTAAATAAAACCTTCAATAGCATTCTTCCAAATGCTCAATTTCAGTACAAGTTTACGAATAAGAAAAATTTGAGAATTAATTACCGAAGCTCAAATAAAGCTCCATCAATTAGCCAATTACAAAACGTAATCAATAACAATAACCCACTCCAACTCACTACTGGAAACCCTGAATTAAAGCAAGATTGGCAAAATAGTTTCACACTTCGTTATTCTTCTTCTAGCTCCGAAAAATCAAGATCATTTATGGCATTATTGAGTAGTGCGTTTACTCAAAATTATATTGTAAATAACACAACAATTGCTTCTCAAGATTCAATTATTGCACCTGGAATAACTTTAGCAAGAGGATCGCAACTTTCGAGACCAATAAACTTAAATGGCTACTTCAACATACGCTCTTTCAATAACGTTAGCTTTCCAATTGCATTTATAAAATCAATTTTAAGTCTAAACCTAGGAGGTACCTACACTAAAACGCCTGGTATGATAAACAACCAAATAAACTATTCAAATAGCTATAATGTAGGACTTGGCTTTGCGCTGAGTAGTAATATCAGTCAGAGTTTTGATTTCACTTTATCGTCGAATACCACTTACAACAACATCTCAAACACTTTACAGTCTAGCTTAAATAGTGATTATTATAATCAAAATTCAAAACTAAAAATTCAAGTAATGCCTTGGAAATGGATGGTAATTCAATCTGATGTTAACCATCAATATAATAGTGGTTTATCGACAAATTATAATCAAAATTATTTTTTGTGGAATGCTGCTATTGGCTGTAAATTTCTAAAAGATAACAAAGCGGAACTTCGATTAAGTATTTTTGACATTATGAAACAAAATAATAGCATTTCGCGAAACACCACGGAAATTTATTATGAAGATGTGCGCACAAACGTGCTTCAACAATATGCAATGCTTACTTTTACATATAACATCAAATACTACCACGACACTAAAGCGAAAGCGAACAAATAGATCAAAAGGCCAGTTATACCAATACTTATTTCAAAATAGTCCAATGGACTATTTGAAATTTAGTATGG